>NZ_CKQD01000004.1 GCF_001171885.1 Streptococcus pneumoniae | reverse complement strand
TGGACAAGAAAACCATCTAGTCAAGATGGCATTCTTGGAATTAAAAAAATATAGAGAAACCAGCAAAGACGAGGTTCGCAAGCCGTGGTTAGAGTTTTTTGGGAATAAACCCTTTACTCAGCAACCCGAGCGAGCCATCAGCCAAGCAGACCAACTGCTGGACTACAAGAGCTGGTCCGAGGAGGACAGGAAAATGTTTAGTCAACTACGTATGCGTGAAGAACAAGCCTTGTTGGCGCAGGACTATGCCTTGGAAACAGCTAGGGAAGAAGGGAAAATTTTTACCTTTCTAGATTTAGTACGCCAACATGTTATAACTTCCGAATTTGCGAGTGAGCAATTGGGTATGTCAGTCGCTGAGTTTGAGGCGCTGTTGTAATTAATTAAAAAAATGACAGATTTTTCCTTCATACAAAAGGAGAAATCTGTTTTTTTACAATGGTTAGCCACAGTCTAGAAAATGAATTTTCCCTTTTATAATCCTCTAGCATATCATCCAGGAAGCAGGCGATATGCTCTTCAAAAACACGTCAACCGCGCGGTAGGCATGCGTCTATCCTTAGCAAGAAAATGTCAAGGGCAATCCAAAGCTCCGCTCCCCTCATCCAAAAAATAGAATCTTATAAAAATGTAAGGAGAAAAAGAAATTTTCAAAACAATTTTCATAAAAACTTTGATAAAACAAATAAAATTCCGAACAAAAACGTAACAAAAATTTAATATGAAATGCTTGACAAGGATTTAGGGGGGGGGGGTATAATTACGGTAGGAGTGTTCTACATTATGCACTACAAATATAAAAATAGAGGTGTCCAAATGGATAAGAAAAGAATGATATTGGCGAGCTTGGCAAGTGCGGCAGTCTTAGGAGCAGGTTTTACTACGGTTCAACCGTTAGTTGTAAAAGCTGACGAAAATGCTGCTAAACCAGCAACGCCAAAAGTGATTCAAGATGCTCAAGCTGACGCTGATAAAGCAGATGCTAAAGTTAAAGAACTTGAGGAAAAAGTAGCTGATAAAACAACAGAAGCAACTGCTGCTGCGACTAAACTAGAAGCAGAGAAAACAGAAGCTGCTGCTGCTAAAGCAGCAAAAGCAGAAGCTGAAGCAGCTAAAACTAAAGCTGACGAAGCTAAGAAAACTGCTGACGGTGAATTAACTGCAGCTCAAGAAGAAGCTAAAAAAGCTGACGCTAAAGCTAAAGAAGAAGCTAAAAAAGAAGAAGACGCTAAGAAAGAAGAAGCTGATTCTAAAGAAGCTCTAAAAGAAGCTTTTGCTAAACTTGAAAAAGAAATCGACGCTGATTCTAATATTAAAGATAAAGAAGCTGCAAAAAAATTACTTGGTAAAGAGGATTTACTAGCCGCTGTAGAATCTGGTGATTTAAAAGCTGGTGATATTCTTAAAGAATTTGCAGATGATAACGAAAAAGCTGATGCTAATAAAGAAGTTGAGAAAAAATTAAGAAATAAAGACCAAGCTAAAAAAGCTGATGCTGGAGCTACAGCTGGAAAAGAAGGGAAAACAGACGCTCTTCCTGAAGATCTAAAAGCTAAAATTGATGAAGCTGAAAAAGCTGATGCTGCTCGTCCAGAATCAGAGAAACTTCAAGACAAAGCAGATCAGTTAGAAGATGAACTTGATCGTTTAGAAAAACAATATGACGAAGCTAAAAAAGTAACTGATGAAAAAGCTGCTGTTTTAGAAAAACAAGAAAAAGCTCTTAAAGAAGCTAAAGAAGCTGCTGATATCGCTGAAAAATACAAACTTAAAGATGATATCGTTAACCCATTAAAAAATGTCGTAACAAAGATTCAAGAAACTCATGACGAAGCTAAAGCTGAATTTGACCAAGCTGATACAGCTACTGCATACTACGCAGAAGAAGGAACAAAACTTGATAGAGAGTACAAGGAATTACTTTCTACTATAGAAACTAAAAAAGCTGAAGAAGCTAAAAATCCTAAAGCAAAAGAAGAAACTCCTGCTAAACCAAAAGCTAAAACAGAAGCTGAAAAAGCTGCTGAAGCAAAAGCCGAAGCTGATAAAAAAGTAGCAGCTGCAGAAGCTAAAGTCGCAGAAGCTGATACAAAAGTTAACGAAACAACTAAAGCTCTTGAAGAAGCTACAACTAAAGCTGCTAAAGAAGAAGCGGATGTTCAACCTGCTGAAGATGCAAAAACTGCAGCAGATAAAGCTAAGTCTGATGCAGAAGCTGAATTAGCTACAGCTAAAGAAGAAGCAGCAAAAGCTAAAGCTAAAGTTGAAGAGCTTAAAAAAGAAGAAGCTAAAGACCTTAAAGATATTGAATCTGCTTTAACTGAACTTGAAAATGATGCTATTGCTAAAATAAACGCAAATAAAAATATTACAGACAAAGAAAAAGCTATCGAAGAAATTAAATCTCTAATAGGTAAAGACTACTTATTAGCTGCTATCAAAGCTGGTGAAATTTCTGCAACTCAAGCTGCTAAAGATTTCGAAAACTCTGAAGCTACAAAAGACTCTGATCCTGTTGTCGTTGGCAAAACTAAAGAATTATCTAATGACGAAAAAACTGCAGTAGATAAAGCTGAAAATGAAGCTAAAGAAGCTGATGCTAAACGTCCTGAATCAGAAAAAATTCAAGATAGAGCTGATCAATTACTAAAAGAAATCAACTACTTAACAGCAATTGCTGAAAAAGATAAAGCTGCAGCTGAAGTTCTGTTAGAAAAATTCAATCATGCTGAAGAAGTATTACTAGAAGCTAGACAAGCTAAAAGAGCAGCAGAAGAAGCTAATTCTAATCCTGAAGTTCTTAAAGCATTGGAGAAAGTTGTTTACAATCTAGAACTGGATCGTGACACTGCAAAACAAGAACTAGCTAAAGTTGTAGTGCCATTGGAAGCTTACACAGAACAAATCAACAAGCTAACTGACGAGTACAATCAAACACTTAAAGATTTAGAAGCAGTTAAAGCAAAAGAAGCATCAACAGAAAAACTAGATACTCCTACTACTGAAGAAACATTAGCTAAAGAAAAAGCAGAAGCTGATAAAGCTGAAAAAGAATACGAAAAATTACTTAAAGCAAAAGAAGCTGATAAACCAAAAGATGTAGTAACAGATAAAGGTGAACCAGCAGTTCAACCAGAAAACCCAGTAGCAGAAACTCCAGTTAAACCGACTGACGAAAAACCAGCTCCGGCTGCTGAAACACCAGCTAAACCAGTTGAAAAATCTGAAGCAGAGAAGAAAGTAGATTCTTTAAAAGGAGAAATTGCAGATTTAGAAGCAGAGCTTGCTAAAGACAAAGACAATGAGGAAATTAGCGATAAATTAAATGCAATGCGTTCTGCGTTAGCAAGAGCTGAAAAAGATCTTAAAGAAAATCCGGATGCATTAATATATGCAGTTTTACTTCCAAAAGTAGATGCTCTGCCAACTGCATCACAAGCGTTAGAAGCAGAAATTAACAAACTTAAAGAAGAAAAAGAAAAAACAACTGATGATAGCCAAAAAGCTGAGTTAGAGAAAAAAATTGCAGAACAAGAAGCTCTTTTAAACGAAGTTAAAGAAGCCGAAGCTAAAGCATCTAAAAAATTAGCTGCTCAAAAAGAATTTTTAGAGAATTTTGATAAAGCTTTAGAACAAGAAGTTAAAGAATTAGAAGAGAAAGCAAAAGAAAATCCTGAAATAAAAGACCAAATACAAGGATTTATTGATGAATTGAAAAAACAAGCAGCTGCAAAAAGAGCTGATTTCGAAAAACGTTTTGAAGAAGGCTTAACTGCAGAAGAAGCAGATGCTGAAATAGAAAAAGATGCACAAGCTGAAGAAGAAGCTGAGAAAAAAGAAGCTGAAGAACTGGCTGCTCAAAAATCATTTTTAGCTGAATTTGATCAAGCGTTAGAAGAAACAGTTAAAGAATTAGAAAAAGCTGAAACTAATAGTCCAGAAGAAGCACAAGCAAAAGCTGCTATAATTAAGAAATTAAAAGAAGAAGCAGCTGCAAAAAGAGCTGATTTCGAAAAACGTTTCGAAGAAAGCTTAACTGCAGAAGAAGCTAAAGCTGAAGTAGATAAATTCAATAACGATTCTGAGAAAAAAGAAGAATCTAAAAAAGTTGATACTGATGCTGAAATCGAAGCTCTTCAAAACAAAGTAGCTGATTTGGAAAAAGAAGTAGCTGACTTAGAAAAATTAGTAGCTGATAATGAAAATAATCCAGCTGCAGTTGACTATGTTACTGCAGCTAAAGAAAAACTAGAAGCTAAGAAAGCTGACTTAGAAGAAGCTAAAAAAGAATTAGAAAAAGCTCTTGATGTTTTAGGTCCTGAAGGAGAAGATACTGAAGAAACTCCGACTGAACCAGCTAAACCTTCTGAAGACGCTGCAATCGAAGCACTTCAAAATAAAGTAGCTGACTTAGAAAAAGAAGTAGCTAGACTTGAAAGTGATTTAAAAGATGCTGAAGAAAACAATGTAGAAGACTACGTTAAAGAAGGTTTAGAGAAAGCTATTACTGAGAAAAAAGCTGACTTAGAAAAAGCTGAAGCTGAACTTGAAGAAGCTCTTAAAGGATTAGAACCTTCAAATGGGGATGCATTAGTTCAGCCAGAACTTCCAGAATATACAGGTCCTGTAACTCCACCAACAGGTGAAACACCAGCTCCAGCTACTCCAGCGCATCCAATGCCAGCACCAGCTGAAATACCAGCGCCAACTCCAGCTACACCAGCAGCTGAAGCCCCAGCAACGGCAGCTCCAGCAGTAGCAGGTACTAGCCAAGATAACACTTATCAAGCCCCAGCTGCAAAAGCAGATGATAAGAAAGAACTTCCAAATACTGGTGGAAAAGATAATGTTGCAATTGCATCATTAGGATTTCTAGGATTACTCCTTGGTGCCCTTCCATTTGCCAAGCGCAAAAACTAATTTCTATAAATTTTTATCAACTATAGTGGGTTGATAAAAAGCTGATATTTGGAGAAGACAGCCTTTGTCTGTCTTCTCTATTTTCATAATAAGATGCATAATATCAAGGATTTTGTTCCCTAATATTATGCGTTTTTTATGGGCTCTATAATATTTGTAGTGGGTAAATCCCCTATGGATATTATGGAGCCTATTTTTGTGTAGAAAAAAAGTCCCATATGACCTACAATGAAAAGCGACAAAACAACTCATTAGAAAGAATCATATGGAACAATTACATTTTATCACAAAACTACTCGATATTAAAGACCCTAATATCCAGATTCTAGACATCATCAATAAGGATACACTCAAGGAAATCATCGCCAAACTGGACTACGACGCCCCATCTTGCCCTGAGTGCGGAAACCAATTGAAGAAATATGACTTTCAAAAACCTTCTAAAATTCCTTATCTTGAAACGACTGGTATGCCTACTAAAATTCTCCTTAGAAAGCGTCGATTCAAGTGCTATCACTGTTCAAAAATGATGGTCTCTGAAACTTCTATCGTCAAGAAAAATCGCCAAATTCCTCGTATTATCAACCAAAAAATTGCGCAAAAGTTGATTGAGAAGATTTCTATGACTGATATTGCCCATCAGCTAGCCATTTCAACTTCAACTGTCATTCGAAAGCTCAATGACTTCCGGTTTAAGCCTGATTTTTCTTACCTCCCTGAAATTATGTCCTGGGACGTTGAAACAGTCAGGGGAGTGACTGTTTCAATCGGGAGATGTAGATGAGTTTCATTGCGCAAGATTTTGATAAACTCAATATCATCACTGTTCTTGAAGGAAGAACACAAACTATCATAAGAAATCATTTTCTGCGATACAATCGAACCGTTCGTTGTCAGGTAAAAATCATTACTATGGATATATTTAGTCCTTATTATGACTTGGCTAGACAACTTTTTCCGGGTGCTAAAATCGTTCTAGATCGTTTCCATATTGTACAACATCTCAGCTGTACTATGAGTCGTGTGCGTGTCCAAATCATGAATCAGTTTGAACGAAAATCCCATGAATACAAGGCTATCAAGCGTTACTGGAAGCTCATTCAACAGGATAGTCGTAAACTCAGCGATAAATGTTTTTATCGCCCTACTTTTCGCATGCACTTAACTAATAAAGAGATTCTAGACAAACTTTTGAGCTATTCAGAAGACTTGAAACACCACTATCATCTCTACCAACTCTTGCTTTTTCACTTTCAGAATAAGGACCCGGAAAAATTTTTCGGACTCATTGAGGACAATCTAAAGCAGCTTCATCCTCTTTTTCAGACTGTCTTTAAAACCTTTCTAAAGGACAAAGAGAAAATCGTCAACGCTCTTCAATTCCCTTATTCAAACGCCAAATTAGAAGCCACTAATAATCTCATCAAACTCATCAAGCGCAATGCCTTTGGTTTTCGAAACTTTGAAAACTTCAAAAAACGGATTTTTATCGCTCTGAATATCAAAAAAGAAAGGACGAAATTTGTCCTTTCTCGAGCTTAGCTTTTCTTCAACCCACTACAGTTGACAAAGAGCCTTTTTATGGCTCCAGATTAGGAACTATCCGTGAGTTCTCTAGTCTGGAGATTTTTCAATATACTTCGTTATTGGGCGGTTACAATCATTCATCTCTTTTGTGAAATTCACACAATCTCCTCACATTTTTTTAAAAATTAAAAAAAGTTGATGAACAAGAAAGCGCTTTATTTTGTATACTAGTAAGTGTAAAGAGGAAACACCTCAAGATCTTTATCAGGAGGACAGCACATGTCACAAGAAAAATACATCATGGCCATTGACCAGGGAACTACAAGTTCTCGTGCCATTATTTTCAACAAAAAAGGAGAAAAGGTTAGCTCAAGTCAAAAAGAGTTTACTCAGATTTTTCCTCAGGCAGGTTGGGTTGAGCACAATGCCAATGAAATTTGGAACTCTGTTCAGTCAGTTATTGCGGGTGCTTTCATAGAAAGTGGTGTCAAGCCAAATCAAATCGAGGCAATCGGGATTACCAACCAACGTGAAACAACGGTTGTCTGGGATAAGAAAACAGGACTTCCTATCTACAATGCTATCGTTTGGCAGTCACGCCAGACAGCACCCCTGGCTGAACAACTAAAAAGCCAAGGTTATGTGGAAAAATTCCATGAAAAGACTGGTTTGATCATCGATGCTTACTTCTCTGCTACCAAGGTTCGTTGGATTTTGGACCATGTAGAGGGCGCTCAAGAGCGAGCTGAAAAAGGGGAATTGCTCTTTGGTACCATCGATACTTGGTTGGTTTGGAAATTGACAGACGGTGCGGCTCACGTAACGGACTACTCAAATGCAGCTCGTACCATGCTTTATAACATTAAAGAACTTAAATGGGATGATGAGATTCTGGAAATCCTCAACATTCCGAAGGCTATGCTTCCGGAAGTTCGTTCTAACTCTGAAATCTACGGCAAGACAGCTCCATTCCATTTCTACGGTGGACAAGTCCCAATCTCAGGTATGGCTGGGGACCAACAAGCGGCCCTCTTTGGACAGTTGGCCTTTGAACCTGGTATGGTTAAAAATACTTATGGAACAGGTTCTTTCATCATCATGAATACTGGGGAAGAGATGCAGTTGTCTGAGAACAACCTTTTGACAACCATTGGTTACGGAATTAACGGCAAGGTTTACTATGCATTGGAAGGTTCAATCTTCATCGCAGGAAGTGCCATTCAGTGGCTTCGTGATGGACTTCGCATGGTAGAAAATTCACCAGAATCTGAAAAATACGCTCGTGATTCTCACAATGATGATGAAGTTTATGTCGTTCCAGCCTTTACAGGACTAGGAGCACCATACTGGAACCAAAATGCTCGCGGTTCTGTCTTTGGTTTGACTCGTGGAACAAGTAAGGAAGACTTTATTAAGGCGACTTTGCAATCTATTGCTTATCAAGTGCGTGACATCATCGATACGATGCAAGTGGATGCTCAGACAGCTATCCAAGTCTTGAAAGTGGATGGAGGTGCAGCCATGAACAACTTCCTCATGCAGTTCCAAGCTGACATTTTGGGAATTGACATCGCACGCGCCAAAAACTTGGAAACAACAGCTCTAGGGGCAGCCTTCCTAGCAGGTTTGTCAGTAGGCTACTGGAAGAATTTGGATGAGTTGAAACTCTTGAACGAGACAGGAGAACTTTTCGAACCATCTATGAACGAATCGCGCAAGGAACAACTCTACAAGGGCTGGAAGAAAGCTGTAAAAGCAACGCAAGTCTTTGCGGAAGTAGACGACTAATACTGGCAGAATAAAGCGACTCAGTTAGAAAGTGTGTAAATATGGAATTTTCAAAGAAAACACGTGAATTATCAATTAAAAAAATGCAGGAACGCACCCTGGACCTCTTGATTATCGGTGGAGGAATCACAGGGGCTGGTGTAGCCTTGCAGGCGGCAGCCAGTGGTCTTGAGACTGGTTTGATTGAAATGCAGGACTTCGCAGAAGGGACATCCAGCCGTTCAACAAAATTGGTTCACGGCGGTCTTCGTTACCTCAAACAATTTGACGTAGAAGTGGTCTCAGATACTGTTTCAGAACGTGCAGTAGTACAACAAATTGCTCCACACATTCCAAAACCAGACCCAATGCTCTTGCCAGTTTACGATGAAGATGGAGCGACCTTTAGCCTCTTCCGTCTCAAAGTAGCCATGGATTTGTACGACCTTTTGGCAGGTGTCAGCAATACGTCTGCTGCAAACAAGGTTTTGAGCAAAGAAGAAGTCTTGGAACGCCAGCCAAACTTGAAGAAAGAAGGCTTGGTAGGAGGTGGGGTTTACCTTGACTTCCGTAACAACGATGCGCGTCTTGTGATTGAAAACATCAAACGTGCTAACCAAGACGGTGCCCTCATTGCCAACCACGTGAAGGCAGAAGGCTTCCTCTTTGATGAAAGTGGCAAGATTACAGGTGTGGTAGCTCGTGATCTCTTGACAGACCAAGTCTTTGAAATCAAGGCTCGTCTGGTTATCAATACAACAGGTCCTTGGAGTGATAAAGTACGTAATTTGTCTAATAAGGGAACGCAATTTTCACAAATGCGTCCAACTAAGGGAGTTCACTTGGTAGTGGACTCAAGTAAGGTCAAGGTTTCTCAGCCAGTTTACTTTGATACAGGTTTGGGTGATGGCCGTATGGTCTTTGTTCTCCCACGTGAAAACAAGACTTACTTTGGTACAACGGATACAGACTACACAGGTGATTTGGAGCATCCAAAAGTAACTCAAGAAGATGTAGATTACCTACTTGGCATTGTCAACAACCGCTTCCCAGAAGCAAATATTACTGTTCAAGATATTGAAAGTAGCTGGGCAGGTCTTCGTCCATTGATCGCAGGCAATAGCGCTTCTGACTACAATGGAGGAAATAACGGAACCATCAGTGATGAAAGCTTTAACAACTTGATTGCGACTGTTGAATCTTATCTCTCTAAAGAAAAAACGCGTGAAGATGTTGAGTCTGCTGTCAGCAAACTTGAGAGCAGCACATCTGAGAAACATTTGGATCCATCTGCAGTTTCTCGTGGTTCTAGTTTAGACCGAGATGACAATGGCCTTTTGACCCTTGCTGGTGGTAAAATCACAGACTACCGTAAGATGGCTGAAGGAGCTATGGAGCGCGTGGTTGACATCCTCAAAGCAGAATTTGATCGCAGCTTTAAACTCATCAACTCTAAGACTTACCCTGTTTCAGGTGGAGAATTGAATCCAGCAAATGTGGATTCAGAAATCGAAGCCTTTGCGCAACTTGGAGTATCACGTGGTTTGGATAGCAAGGAAGCTCACTATCTGGCAAATCTTTATGGTTCAAATGCACCGAAGGTCTTTGCTCTCGCTCACAGCTTGGAACAAGCACCAGGACTCAGCTTGGCAGACACTTTGTCACTTCACTATGCAATGCGCAATGAGTTGGCTCTTAGCCCAGTTGACTTCCTCCTTCGTCGTACCAACCACATGCTCTTTATGCGTGATAGTTTGGATAGCATCGTTGAGCCAGTTTTGGATGAAATGGGACGATTCTATGACTGGTCAGAAGAAGAAAAAGCAACTTACCGTGCGGATGTCGAATCAGCTCTTGCTAATAATGATTTAGCAGAATTAAAAAATTAAGAAAAAATAAAAGAGGCGGAGGGCAGGACTCCTAGCCTACCCTCTCCTCCTTTTTAATGGAGACAGAAAGATGATGAATGAATTATTTGGAGAATTTTTGGGGACTTTAATCCTGATTCTTCTAGGAAATGGTGTTGTTGCTGGTGTGGTTCTTCCAAAAACTAAGAGCAACAGTGCAGGATGGATTGTGATTACCATGGGTTGGGGGATTGCAGTTGCGGTTGCAGTCTTTGTATCTGGCAAGCTCAGTCCAGCTCATTTAAACCCAGCTGTGACCATCGGTGTGGCTTTAAAAGGTGGTCTGCCTTGGGCTTCCGTTTTCCCTTATATCTTAGCCCAGTTCGCAGGGGCTATGCTGGGTCAGATTTTGGTTTGGTTGCAATTCAAACCGCATTATGAGGCAGAAGAAAATGCAGGAAATATTTTGGCTACTTTCAGCACAGGACCAGCTATCAAAGATACTGTGTCAAACTTGATTAGCGAAATCCTTGGAACCTTTGTTTTGGTATTGACAATCTTTGCATTGGGTCTTTACGATTTTCAGGCAGGTATCGGAACCTTTGCAGTAGGTACCTTGATTGTCGGTATCGGTCTATCACTAGGTGGGACAACAGGTTATGCCTTGAACCCAGCTCGTGACCTTGGACCTCGCATCATGCACAGCATCTTGCCAATTCCAAACAAGGGAGATGGAGACTGGTCTTACGCTTGGATTCCTGTTGTGGGACCTGTTATTGGTGCAGCCTTGGCCGTGCTTGTATTTTCACTTTTCTAGTTTAGAAAACAATTATGTTGATAGAGCTCGAGATGAAAATCTCGGGTTCTTTTCTTTTAAAATATACATAGAAAAACCGCATAATCCTTAAAATAAGCTGAAATCTAGTGAAAATGTACGGTAAACAATTGAAAAAATACTATATAAAGTGGTACAATGGTAGAAAAATAAGCTAGTAAGAATCACTCTTATTTTAGTGAAAAAATTACAGAAATGAATGGTTTTTCTTGATGAAACAGAGAAAAGAATTGTACCTCTTTCTTGGTCGGACAGCCTTGTATTTTCTTATCTTTCTGGGGCTGCTTTACTTCTTTAGCTATCTTGGTCAGGGTCAAGGAAGCTTTATCTATAATGAATTTTAACTTGAAGGAGAATCCCTATTGTGTCAAATAAACCAATAGCAGATATGATTGAAACCATTGAGCATTTTGCTCAGACCCAGCCTAGCTATCCTGTTTATAATGTTTTGGGGCAGGAACACACTTATGGCGATTTGAAGGCTGATTCGGATAGTTTGGCTGCAGCCATTGACCAACTAGGCTTGCCTGAGAAGTCTCCTGTGGTTGTTTTTGGTGGCCAAGAATATGAAATGTTGGCAACTTTTGTAGCGCTGACTAAGTCAGGACATGCCTACATTCCAATTGATAGTCATTCGGCCTTGGAGCGAGTTTCGGCTATTTTAGAAGTAGCGGAGCCAAGTTTGATTATTGCCATTTCAGAATTTCCGTTGGAGCAGGTTTCTACACTGATGATGACTCTAGCTCAGGTTCAAGAAGCCTTTGCTCAAGGGACAAGCTATGAGATCACGCATCCAGTCAAGGGCGATGATAACTACTACATTATCTTTACTTCTGGTACGACTGGTAAGCCAAAGGGAGTGCAGATTTCACATGATAATCTCCTCAGCTTTACCAACTGGATGATTACGGACAAGGAATTTGCGACACCGAGTCGTCCGCAAATGCTGGCTCAGCCACCTTATTCTTTTGACCTGTCTGTCATGTACTGGGCACCGACCTTGGCACTTGGTGGTACGCTTTTCGCTCTTCCTTCAGCCATCACTCAGGACTTTAAGCAACTCTTTGCGACCATCTTTTCATTGCCAATCGCTATCTGGACATCAACCCCTTCTTTTGCGGATATGGCCATGTTATCAGAAGACTTTAATAGCGAGAAAATGCCTGGAATCACGCATTTCTACTTTGATGGCGAAGAATTGACGGTTAAAACGGCTCAAAAACTGCGCGAGCGTTTCCCACATGCCCGTATTATCAATGCTTACGGTCCAACAGAAGCGACAGTAGCCCTGTCAGCAGTTGCCGTGACAGACGAGATGCTAGCGACTCTCAAACGTCTACCAATCGGCTATACCAAGGCTGATTCTCCAACCTTTATCATTGACGAGGAAGGAAATAAACTGCCAAATGGTGAACAGGGAGAAATCATTGTTTCTGGGCCAGCTGTTTCAAAAGGCTATATGAACAATCCTGAAAAAACAGTGGAAGCCTTCTTTGAATTTGAAGGGTTACCAGCCTATCACACAGGCGATGTGGGAACCATGACAGATGAAGGCTTGCTTCTCTACGGCGGACGCATGGACTTCCAGATTAAGTTCAACGGTTACCGCATTGAGTTAGAAGATGTCTCTCAAAACCTCAATAAGTCTCGCTTTATCGAGTCTGCTGTCGCAGTACCGCGTTATAACAAGGACCACAAGGTGCAAAATCTACTGGCCTATGTCATCTTGAAAGACGGTGTTCGTGAGCAGTTTGAGCGAGATATTGATATTACCAAGGCTATCAAGGAAGACCTGACAGACATCATGATGTCCTACATGATGCCGTCTAAATTCCTTTATCGAGACAGTTTGCCACTGACTCCAAATGGAAAGATTGACATCAAAGGATTGATTAACGAGGTGAATAAGAGATGATGGAGTTCTTTCAACAGCTTCCTCATTTAGAGCCATATGGCAATCCTCAGTATTTTGTCTATGTGATTGCTGCAACCTTGCCCATCTTTATCGGCCTCTTTTTCAAGAAACGCTTTGCCTGGTATGAAGTGCTGGTAAGTCTCTTCTTTATCGTCACCATGTTGGTGGGGGGAAAGACCAATCAATTGGTTGCCTTGGGTATTTACCTTTGCTGGGAAATATTGCTTCTGCTTTTCTACAAGCATTATCGAAAAAGCAAGGATGGCAAGTGGGTCTTTTACTTAGTTAGTTTTCTGTCCCTACTTCCGATTATCTTTGTCAAGGTGCAGCCGGCTATCAATGGAACGCAGTCTTTGCTTGGGTTCTTGGGAATTTCTTACCTGACCTTTCGTTCGGTTGGAATTATCATCGAGCTGAGAGATGGAGTGATTAAGGATTTTACCCTCTGGGAATTCCTCCGTTTCCTTCTCTTCATGCCGACTTTCTCGAGTGGTCCAATTGATCGCTTTAAACGTTTCAATGAAAATTATCAGACCATTCCTGAGCGGGATGAGTTGATGGATATGCTGGATGAATCTGTTCGCTATATCATGTGGGGCTTTTTGTATAAGTTTATCCTGGCTCACGTTTTAGGAGAGACCTTACTCCCTCCTCTGAAGAATCTAGCCCTGCAGTCAGGTGGCTTCTTTAACCTCTATGCCTTGGCAGTTATGTATACATTTGGTCTGGAACTTTTCTTTGACTTTGCAGGTTACTCTATGTTTGCCTTAGCCATTTCAAATTTGATGGGAATTCGTAGTCCCATCAATTTTAACAAGCCCTTTTTATCAAGGGATTTAAAGGAATTTTGGAATCGCTGGCATATGAGTCTCTCTTTCTGGTTCCGTGACTTTGTCTTTATGCGAATGGTCATGGTATTGACCAGAAAGAAGGTCTTTAAAAATCGCAATGTAACCTCAAGTGTAGCCTATATTGTAAATATGCTGATTATGGGATTTTGGCATGGAGTGACCTGGTACTATATCGCCTATGGCCTCTTTCATGGACTGGGCTTGGTCATCAATGATGCTTGGGTTCGCAAGAAAAAAACGCTCAATAAGGAACGGAAAAAAGCAGGGAAGCCTGCTCTACCTGAGAATCGCTGGATTCAGTTGCTTGGCATGGTTGTCACCTTCCATGTCGTCATGCTGTCATTCTTAATTTTTTCTGGATTTTTGAATGATTTATGGTTTAAAAAATAAAAGGAAATAAAATATGGATATCAAATCAGAAGTTATCGAAATTATTGATGAGTTGTTTATGGAAGATGTTTCTGACATGATGGATGAAGATCTTTTTGATGCAGGTGTCTTGGATAGTATGGGAACGGTTGAATTGATTGTGGAGATTGAGAACCGTTTTGACATTCGTGTCCCTGTGACAGAGTTTGGTCGTGATGACTGGAATACGGCTAATAAAATTATAGCTGGTATTGTGGAGCTACAAAATGCTTAAACGCTTATGGATGATCTTCGGACCAGTCTTGATAGCTGGTTTGTTGGTTTTTCTGCTCATTTTCTTTTATCCTACTGAGATGCGTCATAATCTAGGAGCTGAAAAGCGTTCAGCAGTGGCTACTACTATCGATAGTTTTAAGGAGCGAAGTCAAAAGGTCAGAGCACTATCTGATCCAAATATGCGTTTTGTTCCTTTCTTTGGATCCAGTGAATGGCTTCGTTTTGACGGTGCTCATCCTGCGGTATTAGCTGAGAAATACAATCGCTCCTACCGTCCTTATCTTTTAGGACAGAGGGGAGCTGCATCGCTTAACCAGTATTTTGGAATGCAACAGATGTTGCCACAGCTGGAGAATAAACAAGTTGTGTATGTTATCTCACCTCAGTGGTTCAGTAAAAATGGCTATGAGCCAGCAGCCTTTCAGCAGTATTTTAATGGAGACCAGTTGACTAGTTTTTTGGAACATCAATCTGGAGATCAGGCTAGTCAATATGCGGCGGCTCGCTTACTACAGCAGTTTCCAAACGTAGCTATGAAGGATCTGGTTCAGAAGTTGGCGAGCAAAGAAGAATTGTCGACGGCAGACAATGAAATGATTGAATTATTGGCTCGGTTTAATGAGCGCCAAGCTTCCTTTTTTGGTCAGTTTTCAGTTAGAGGCTATGTCAATTATGATAAACATGTAGTTAAGTATTTAAAGACCTTGCCAGACCAGTTTTCTTATCAAACTATAGAAGATATTGTTAAAGCAGATGCTGAAAAGAATACTTCCAATAATGATCTGGGAATGGAAAATGATTTCTATAATAAGCAGATCAAGAAGGATTTGAAGAAATTAAAGGATTCTCAGAAAAACTTTACCTATCTCAAGTCGCCAGAGTATAATGACTTGCAGTTAGTGTTGACACAGTTTTCTAAATCTAAGGTAAACCCGATTTTTATCATTCCACCTGTTAATAAAAAATGGATGGACTATGCTGGTCTACGAGAGGATATGTACCAACAAACGGTGCAGAAGATTCGCTATCAGTTAGAGAGTCAAGGCTTTACCAATATAGCAGATTTTTCTAAGGATGGCGGGGAGCCTTTCTTTATGAAGGACACCATTCACCTTGGTTGGTTGGGTTGGTTGGCTTTTGACAAGGCAGTTGATCCTTTCCTATCCAATCCCACACCAGCTCCGACTTACCATCTGAATGAGCGCTTTTTCAGCAAAGATTGGGCGACTTATGATGGAGATGTCAAAGAATTTCAATAAATAATATAGAAGAGTTCAAGAATGAAGCCTATTTTCACGTTTTTTCTTGACTCTTTTTTTGCTTGTGATATAATTAACTGGTAAATAAAATTCTACAGAATAGTATTTTTCTCTTAAAAAAGAGAAGTTCAAAAGGAAAGGAGTCAGATATGAGACAGCTAGCGAAGGATATTGATGCTTTTTTGAATGAGGTGATTTTGCAGGCAGAAAACCAACATGAAATCCTAATAGGTCATTGTACTAGCGAGGTGGCCCTGACCAATACTCAGGAGCACATTCTCATGCTCTTGTCAGAGGAATCTTTAACCAATTCAGAATTGGCGCGTCGCCTCAATGTCAGTCAGGCGGCAGTTACCAAGGCCATTAAGTCTTTGGTCAAGGAAGGGATGTTGGAAACGTCTAAAGATCCTAAGGATGCGCGTGTGATTTTTTATCAGTTGACTGATTTGGCTCGTCCAATCGCTGAGGAGCACCACCATCACCATGAGCATACGCTTTTAACCTATGAACAAGTGGCAACTCAGTTTACTCCAAATGAACAAAAAGTGATCCAGCGGTTTTTGACTGCTTTAGTAGGAGAAATCAAATAATGAGATACATTACGGTAGAGGATTTATCCTTCTATTATGATAAAGAGCCCGTTCTTGAACATATCAATTATAGTGTTGATAGTGGGGAATTTGTTACCTTGACAGGGGAGAATGGGGCTGCTAAGACGACACTAATCAAGGCCAGTCTTGGGATTCTTCAGCCACGCATTGGAAAGGTGACCATTTCAAAGACAAATACGCAGGGTAAGAAATTGAGAATAGCTTACCTTCCTCAACAGATTGCTAGTTTTAATGCTGGTTTTCCAAGTACGGTTTATGAATTTGTTAAGTCGGGTCGCTATCCGAGAAAAGGATGGTTCCGTCGCTTGAATGCTCATGATGAGGAGCATATCAAGGCCAGTTTAGATTCAGTTGGTATGTGGGAACACCGAGACAAACGCTTGGGTTCTCTCTCTGGGGGCCAAAAGCAGCGAGCGGTGATTGCGCGTATGTTTGCTTCTGACCCTGATGTGTTTATCCTAGACGAGCCGACAACGGGAATGGATGCAGGAAGTAAAAATGAATTTTACGAACTCATGCACCACAGCGCTCATCATCATGGCAAGGCTGTTTTGATGATTACCCATGACCCTGAAGAAGTTAAGGACTATGCGGACCGCAATATTCATCTAGTCCGTAACCAAGACTCGCCATGGCGTTGTTTCAACGTTCATGAGAATGATCAGGAGGTGGGCCATGCTTAGTTTATTATCTTATGACTTTATGCAGCGTGCCTTTCTGGCCGTTATTGCCATGAGTCTTTTCTCGCCGGTATTGGGGACCTTCCTTATCTTGCGCCGTCAGAGTTTGATGAGCGATACCCTTAGCCACGTCTCACTTTCAGGTGTAGCCTTTGGTCTGGTTCTGGGGATTTCTCCGACTATTTCAACTATTGCTATTGTCTTGATTGCGGCGGTCTTTCTGGAGTATCTCCGTACGGTTTACAAGAGCTTTATGGAAATCGGGACAGCTATCCTCATGTCAACAGGTCTGGCTGTTTCTCTGATTGTCATGAGCAAGGGGAAAAGCTCGAGTTCTATGAGTTTGGACCAGTATCTCTTTGGTTCAATCGTGACTATTAGTGAAGAACAGGTGCTTTCCCTCTTTGTCATTGCGGCAGTTGTTTTGATTTTGACCTTCCTCTTCCTTCGTCCGATGTACATTTTGACCTTTGATGAGGATACGGCCTTTGTGGATGGCTTGCCCGTTCGTACCATGTCCATTCTTTTTAACATGGTGACGGGGGTGGCCATTGCCCTTATGATTCCAGCTGCAGGAGCTCTTCTGGTATCGACCATTATGGTCTTGCCAGCTAGTATTGCCCTGCGTCTGGGGAAAAACTTTAAATCGGTTATGCTACTTGCCAGTGCGATTGGCTTTTTGGGAATGGTGGCAGGACTTTACATTTCCTACTATGCAGAAACACCTGCAAGTGCAAGTATTACCATTATTTTTGTAACTGTTTTCTTGCTAATCAGTTTAGTAAGACGTTTTATCAAATAGGAGAATATCATGAAAAAAATTAGCTTATTACTAGCCAGTCTATGTGCCTTGTTTTTAGTGGCTTGTTCCAATCAAAAGCAGGCAGATGGCAAACTCAATATCGTGACAACCTTTTATCCTGTCTATGAATTTACCAAGCAAGTCGCAGGAGATACTGCTAATGTAGAACTCCTCATCGGTGCCGGTACAGAACCTCATGAATACGAACCGTCTGCCAAGGCAGTTGCCAAAATCCAAGACGCAGACACCTTCGTTTATGAAAATGAAAACATGGAAACATGGGTCCCTAAATTGCTAGATACCTTGGATAAGAAAAAGGTCAAAACCATCAAGGCGACAGGAGATATGTTGCTTTTGCCAGGTGGTGAGGAAGAAGAGGGAGACCATGACCATGGAGAAGAAGGTCATCACCACGAGTTTGACCCCCATGTTTGGTTATCACCAGTTCGTGCCATTAAACTTGTAGAGCACATTCGTGATAGCTTGTCAGCAGATTATCCTGATAAAAAAGAGACCTTTGAGAAGAATGCGGCTGCCTATATCGAAAAATTGCAAGCCTTGGATAAGGCTTATGCAGAAGGTTTGTCTCAAGCCAAACAAAAGAGCTTTGTGACTCAGCACGCAGCCTTTAACTACCTTGCTTTGGACTATGGACTCAAACAAGTCGCAATCTCAGGTCTCTCTCCAGATGCAGAGCCATCAGCTGCTCGTTTGGCAGAATTGACAGAGTACGTTAAGAAAAATAAAATTGCCTATATCTACTTTGAAGAAAATGCTTCACAAGCCCTTGCTAATACACTTTCAAAAGAAGCAGGTGTCAAAACAGATGTCCTCAATCCTTTAGAAAGTCTGACAGAAGAGGATACCAAGGCTGGAGAAAACTACATTTCTGTGATGGAGAAAAACCTCAAGGCTCTAAAACAAACAACGGATCAAGAAGGCCCAGCAATCGAGCCTGAAAAGGCAGAGGATACCAAGACAGTTCAAAATGGTTACTTTGAGGATGCAGACGTCAAGGACCGCACCTTGAGTGACTATGCAGGTAATTGGCAATCAGTTTATCCTTTCCTTGAAGATGGAACTTTTGATCAAGTCTTTGACTACAAGGCTAAGCTGACTGGTAAGATGACTCAGGCTGAGTACAAGGCCTACTATACAAAAGGCTATCAGACCGATGTGACTAAGATTAACATCACTGATAACACTATGGAATTTGTTCAAGGTGGACAAAGCAAGAAATATACTTACAAGTATGTTGGTAAGAAAATCTTGACTTACAAGAAAGGCAATCGTGGCGTGCGTTTCCTCTTTGAAACCACAGATGCGGACGCTGGACAGTTCAAGTATATTCAGTTTAGTGACCACAATATCGCCCCAGTTAAGGCAGAACATTTCCATATCTTCTTTGGAGGCACAAGCCAAGAAGCTCTCTTTGAAGAAATGGATAACTGGCCAACCTACTACCCAGATAACCTATCTGGCCAAGAAATCGCCCAAGAAATGTTGGCGCATTGATGAGAAAATCGACTAGTTCATAAGAGCTGGTCGGTTTTTGGATACTAGATGGCAAACTTCATTATAGACCTTTCAGAACTTTAAACAATAAATAAAACTCTTGAAATATCTGGACCTGTATGTTAGAATAAAATTGATAGGCAAGGTTCATTAGAACACCAAATCCCTTAACTATTGCAGTAGTTAAGGGATTTTTTGACGTATCTTAGCGATTTAACGGGTGTTTACAGGCTAGTCATTCGGTCTACTTCTTACCATCTAGCCATTTGCAGACGAAATACAAGATAATTCCTGCTATGACGTCCGCTACAATAGTAAGAACGAGCTCTGGGGCAAGGTTCATTAGTTTCACCTCCTCTCACGAACCGTAAGGAACGTAATCGGTAACCGATGACAAAAATAGTATATCACATTAAATTTAGATCATCAACATTGCTTAATGCTTGAACTATTGTAGATTATATGCTAGAATATAGTTAGTGTATAAGGTTCATTAGAACACCAAAGCCCCTAACTATGTCGGTAGTTAAGGGCTTTTTTTACGTATCTTAGCGATTTAACGGGTGTTTACAGGCTAGTCATTCGGTCTACTTCTTACCATCTAGCCATTTGCAGACGAAATACAAGATAATTCCAGCTATAACATCTGCTATAATAGTAAGAGCAAGCTCTGGTATAAGGCTCATTAGTTTCACCTCCTCTCACGAACCCATAGGAACGTAATCGGTAACCGATGACAAAAGTATTATACCACACTAAATTTAGATCATCAAGGTCACTTAATGCTTGAACTATTGTAGATTATATGCTAGAATATAGTTAATTGATAAGGTTCATTAGAACACCAAAGCCCCTAACTAGTGCGATAGTTAAGGGCTTTTTTGACGTATCTTAGCGATTTAACGGGTGTTTATAGGCTAGTCAGTCGGTCTACTCCTTACTATCTAGCCATCTGCAGACGAAATACAAGATAATTCCAGCTATAACATCCGCTATAATAGTAAGAGCGAGCTCTATGATAAGGCTCATTAGTTTCACCTCCTCTCACGAACCCATAGGAACGTAATCGGTAACCGATGACAAAAATAGTATACCATAATAAATTTAGATCATCAAGGTCACTTAATTCTTGAAATATAGGGTCTAGGCGAAAAAGTCTTTAAAATCAGAAAAACGCATAATATCAGGTGTGCAAAAACTTGATATTATGCGTTTTATTGTGGGAAGGTTTACTCCATTTTCTCCTGAAATTGGGTATTTGCCCAGCCTCTGTTTTTGGGGTGACTGAGAAAATAATGTCATGTGGTGAGTATTTGTAAATCAGTCAGCAGACAGAACGAATACTCTTCGAAAATCTCTTCACATCATGTCAGCTTTGTCTTGCCGTGTCCATGGGGGACTTGACTTTGTCAGCTCCATATACAACCTCAAAACAGTGTTTCGAGCTGACTTGATCAATTTTCAAATCTGTACTTTGAGCAACCTGAGACTAGCTTCCTATTTGATTTTCATTGACTATCAGAAACCCATTCTCCATCAAATAATTCTACTGCGTCTAATAATTTTTGATCTGGCAAGGTGTCAGAAATAAAGGTTGTGTATTTGGAGAGGGGATTAATTTTAAAAAATCCAGTCTTGTAAAATTTAGAACTATCAATCAGTAAGATAGTTTCATGGGCTTTGTCAATAATATTCTTTTTTGAAATAGCTTGGCTGAGAGAAGCTTCATAAACATATTGATCATCAATACCTCTTGCTGAACAAAATGCTAAATCGATATTAAAATGATCTAATAAAGAATTTTCCTTATCATAGTTGACCACGGAACAGGATTGATGTTTGACCTCGCCAGATGTGATAAAGATTTTGGAGCTATCTTTAACAGTTTCAGATAGGGTTTGTGCAGTATGTAAACCATTTGTAAAAATAATCAAATTATCAAGTTCAGAAAGATAGGGACAAAGTTCGTAGGTAGTAGTACTAGAATCTAGATAGATACACATACCTGACCGAATAAAGTCTTTAGCGAGACTAGCGATTAGTCTTTTTTGCCTAGTACTTTCTCCTTCACGTATTTGATGAGAAAGTTCAATTGTGTTCATAGAGGACAGCGTCACGTATCCGTGCTTTCTTTTGATAAGACCTTGATTTTCTAAGAAAATTAAATCACGACGTAAGGTACTTGTGCTGGAGAAAGTGATTTCTGCCAGCTCTTTTACGGCAATTCTTTTTTTCTTTTTGATAATTTCAATCAATTCAAGTACACGTTCATCTTTTATCATAAGCTCCTCCCAATTTATCATTTCAACTATATTATAGCACAAATTGGAGGAATTTGAATTATTTTTATGTTTACGGAGCAAATATATGAATTTTATTCAAGTAATCGTTCACATATTGAAAAAATAAAATGTGGGGATTATAATAAACTTAATCAAGGACGAAGAGAGAAGAAAAATGGAAGCGGTTTTAGCAATAGATTTAGGTGCGACTTCTGGAAGAGCAATCGTTGGTTATCTTTCTGAAAATAAACTAGTAATGGAAGAAATAAATCGCTTTTCTAATCTACCTATTAGAGTAAAAGGGCATTTATCTTGGGATGTTGACTTTCTACTAGCTAAAATTCTTGAAAGTATCCGCTTGACTAATACTAGTTACAAGATTTTATCTATCGGTATTGACACATGGGGAGTTGATTTTGGACTGATTGATAATGAAGGTAAGCTGTTATCACAACCTGTTCATTATCGTGATGAAAGAACAAAGGGAGTGTTAAAGGAAATATCTGAAATTACTGAATTAGAAAAACTGTATTCAGAGACAGGAAATCAGATTATGGAGATAAATACCTTGTTTCAACTCTTTAAGGCACGTCAAGAATCTCCTGACTCTTTCTATAAGACCAATAAGATTCTTTTAATGCCAGATTTGTTTAATTATCTGTTGACAGGTAAGTTTGCAACTGAAAAAAGCATTGCTTCAACAACCCAACTCTTTGATCCGAGAAGTCAAAAGTGGAATCAGAATATTTTAAAATTATTTGAATTGGAGTCATCTTTACTTCCTGAAATTGTTTCAGAGGGAAATGTCCTTGGTAGGATAAAGGACGAGTATGGTTTAGGCGATATCCCTGTTGTGAATGTTTGTAGTCATGATACAGCAAGCGCGATTGTATCAGTTCCTAAGACAGAAGATAGTTTGTTTATTTCATCAGGGACTTGGTCTTTGGTTGGAGTGGAGCTTTCTTCACCTATTCTTAGTACCGAATCCTTCAGTTATGGATTTACAAATGAAGTCGGTAAAGATGGAGTGATTACATTTTTGAAGAATTGTACAGGGCTATGGATCATAGAGGAACTAAGACGTTCATTTGAACGAAGAGGGAAAGCCTATTCTTTTGATGATATTAGGACAATGGTGGAGAAAGAAAAAGAAAATCTTCCTCTGATTGATACTGAATCAACTGAATTTGCAACAGAATCTGATATGTACAAGACTTTGACAGAATATCTAGCTTATCATCATGAAACTAGAGAGTGGACAGATGGACAACTATTTAAGATCGTTTATGAAAGTCTAGCTGAAACGTATAAGAAAACGATAGAGTTACTAGAAGAACTAACTCATAAGTCTTATAAAAGGATATATGTGATTGGAGGAGGTGCTAGAGCCAGTTACTTTAATCAAATGATTGCTGATAGAACTGGTAAAGAAGTTCTTACAGGTTCAACTGAGGCTACAGCTGTGGGGAATATTGTTGTGCAGCTCATAGCTATGGGACAATTAAAAGGGATGGAAGAAGCTCACCATGTTATTGAGAAGTTCCTACAATTAGAGAGTTATTACTCCCAAAAGAATTAAAAAGATTGAGAGTTTATAAATTTGCCTCCCTCCCCCTTCTTAAGTTTTGTACAAGAAGGGGGGATAATTGGTGAATTGAAAAATATTTAGTGTTTTGATATGAGGAGGACAAGAATGTCAGATGTAAAACAAGAATTAATTAAGTATGGTAAGAAGCTAGTAGAAACAGATTTGACGAAAGGAACAGGTGGGAATCTCAGTGTTTTCGATCGTGAAAAACAATTGATGGCAATTACCCCGTCGGGTATTGATTTCTTTGAAATCAAAGAATCCGATATTGTAGTGATGGATATTAATGGAAATGTTGTAGAGGGAGAACGCTTGCCATCTAGCGAGTGGTATATGCATTTGATTCAATATCAAACTCGTGATGATATCGATGCAATTATCCATGCTCATACAACTTATGCAACAGTATTAGCTTGTCTCAGAGAACCACTTCCGGCGAGTCATTATATGATTGCAGTGGCAGGGAAAGATGTTCGGGTAGCTGAGTATGCAACATATGGTACGAAAGAATTGGCTGTGAATGCGGCTAAAGCAATGGAAGGTCGTAGAGCAGTTTTACTAGCGAATCATGGAATTTTAGCAGGTGCACAAAATTTATTGAATGCATTTAATGTTGTTGAAGAAGTTGAATATTGTGCAAAAATTTATTGTTTAGCTAAGAATTTTGGAGAGCCAGTAGTCCTTCCTGATGAGGAGATGGAATTGATGGCAGAAAAATTTAAAACATACGGTCAGAGAAAATAGGGGGGATATTAATGTTAAAACATATACCGAAAAATATTTCTCCAGATTTATTGAAGACTTTAATGGAAATGGGACATGGAGATGAAATAGTATTAGCTGACGCGAATTATCCTTCTGCCTCATGTGCAAATAAGCTAATTCGTTGTGATGGTGTAAATATTCCAGAATTATTAGATTCCATTCTGTATTTAATGCCATTAGATAGTTACGTCGATAGTTCAATTCAGTTTATGAATGTTGTTTCGGGTGATGATATTCCTAAGATATGGGGTACCTATAGACAGATGATTGAAGGTCATGGTACAGATCTTAAAACGATTACTTATCTTAGAAGAGAAGACTTTTATGAACGTAGTAAGAAAGCTTATGCTATTGTTGCTACAGGAGAAACTTCACTTTATGCTAATATTATCCTTAAGAAAGGAGTAGTTATTGAAAGAGAAAATGTTTAATAGAGGAATTTTAGTTGCCAGTCATGGTAATTTTGCTAGCGGAGCTCTCATGACCGCAGAAATGTTTGTTGGTGAGACAACAAATGATAGAGTTAGGACATTAGGTTTGATGCCTGGAGAGAATATTGTAGAGTTTGAACATTATTTTAAAAATCAAGTAAATGAACTGTTAGACTCAAATCAAGAGGTGATCGTTTTGACTGACTTGATTGGAGGAAGTCCTAATAATGTGGCTTTGTCACGGTTTTTAAATTTGGATTCAGTTGATATTGTAACAGGGTTTAATATCCCTCTCCTAGTGGAATTAATATCAAGTTATGATTCAAAAATCAATTTAGAAGAAATTGTTCAAAATGCTCAAAATAGTTTGTTTAATGTTAAACAACAACTTAACGTAGAGGAGGAAGAGGATTTATGTCTATAGAGTTTGTTCGTATTGATGACCGTCTGGTGCATGGTCAAGTTGTCACTACATGGCTAAAAAAGTATGATATTGAGCAAGTTATCATTGTTAACGATCATATCTCAGAAGATAAAACACGACAATCTATTTTAAAGATTTCTGCACCGGTAGGTTTAAAAATTGTTTTCTTTAGTGTAAAACGGTTTGTGGAAGTTTTAAACTCTGTGCCAATAAAAAAGAGAACAATGCTAATATATACAAATCCAAAAGATGTGTATGATTCTATTGAAGGAAATTTAAAATTGGAGTACCTCAATGTAGGACAGATGAGTAAAACGGAGGAAAATGAAAAGGTAACTGGAGGTGTAGCTCTAGGTGAAGAAGACAAATATTATTTTAAGAAAATAGTTGATAAGGGAACGAGAGTTGAAATTCAAATGGTTCCCAATGATAAAGTTACAATGTTGGAAAAATTTTTATAAAAATAATTTAAGGAGGTACAGTATATGCTATTCACACAAGCATTACTGGTGACATTAGTTGGGATTATTGCCACTATTGACTATAATGGACCGTTATTTATGATTCACCGTCCGTTAGTTACAAGTGCAATGGTTGGCTTAGTCTTAGGAGATTTCACCCAAGGTGTTCTTATTGGTTCAGCTCTTGAATTAACTTGGCTCGGTGTAACAGGTATTGGAGGCTACACTCCGCCAGATACTATTTCAGGTGCGATTATTGGTACTGCATTTGGTATTTTATCTGGTCAAGGAGAAACTGCTGGTATCGCTATAGCAGTTCCAATTGCAGTTGCTACCCAACAGTTGGATGTTCTTGCAAAAACTTTAGATGTTTATTTTGTGAAAAAAGCTGATAATGATGCTAAAAATGGAGATTATTCAAAGATTGGTTTTTATCATTATTCAAGTTTGGTTTTAATCACGTTATTTAAAATTGTGCCAATTTTCCTAGCTATTATGCTTGGAGGGGAATATGTGGCAGACTTGTTTGCTAAGGTTCCACCAATCGTTATGCAGGGGCTTAACTCTGCAGGTGCTTTACTACCTTCAATTGGTTTTGGTATGCTTTTAAACATGATGCTCAAGAAAAATATGTGGGTATTCTTGTTGATTGGATTCATTTGTTCTGTGTATGGAGGAATGTCAACCATTGGGATCTCACTAGTTGGTATTGCGGTAGCATACTTCTACGATATGATTGGAAGTAAACCACAAGAAACAACTTCAAATAATGATGTTGAGGAGGATCTTGATCTATGATGAATAATAAAGTAACTAAAGTTGAACTTAAAAAAGTTTTCAAACGAAGTTTTATGTATGGTTCTTCATGGAACTATGAGAGAATGCAGAACCTAGGTTTTCTATATACAATTCTTCCAGTATTGAAAAAACTATATCCAGATAAAGATTCAGCTTCTCCTGCTATGAAACGTCACCTTGAGTTTTTCAATACTCATCAAACAGCGGCACCATTTATTCTTGGAGTTACTTCCGCTATGGAAGAACAAGAAGGAAATGAAGGTGCAGATTCAATTACTGGTATTAAAGTTGGCTTGATGGGGCCACTGGCTGGTCTAGGAGATAGTTTGTTCTGGCTGACACTAGTTCCTATCTGTTTTAGTATTGGTGCATCTTATTCTAAAGACGGCGGTGCTTTAGGTATCTTTATCGCCTTAATATTGTTTAATGTTATTAATATTCCTGTTAAATATTTCGGTTTGAAATATGGCTATACTAAGGGTTCTAGTCTTATCCAAGAAAATAATACAAAAGGGACATTGAATCGCGTTACGAGTATGGCGACAGCATTAGGGCTAGTACTAGTGGGTGGTTTGATTCCATCAATGGTTGGTATTAATTTTGGATTAGAATTTAAGCAGGGAGAACTTGTTATTTCTGTTCAGGAAATGATTACAAAATTAATTCCAGGATTTATCCCTATGGCTTTGACTTTATTAATGTGTAAATTAATTAGAAAAGGAAAGAATCCGGTTGTATTAATCTTTAGTGTTATGGCTATTGGAGTTATCTTAGTTGTTTTAGGAATTTTGAAGTAGTAGAAAGTGTGGAGGTGGTATTTGGGATATCACCTCTATTTTGGAAGAGAGGTAAAGTGTGAAATTATGGTATAGAAAAGCTGCCTCAAATTGGAATGAAGCCTTGCCGATTGGGAACGGTCATTTAGGTGGTATGATTTATGGTTCAGCTACAAAAGAATGTATTCAACTAAATGATGAGACTATTTGGTATAGAGGAAAGTCAGATAGAAATAATCCAGACTCACTATTGCATCTTAAAAAAATTCGGGAATACCTTTTAGATGGAGAAATTCAGAAAGCCGAAGAATTGATAAAATTAACAATGTTTGCTACCCCAAGAGATCAAAGTCACTATGAATTACTTGGGGAACTTTACATTGAGCATATAGATATTCAGCCTTCTGCTCTTTCATTGTATGAAAGAGAGCTAGATTTAGATACAGCTATTTCGAATGTTATGTTTGAACCTAATAGTTGTAATTTACAAATAAAAAGAGAATATTTTACGAGTTTTAATAAGAATATTTTATGTTGCCGTATAGTGTCATCAGTTCAAAACACATTAAATTTAAACATTAATTTGGGTAGAAATAAACGGTTTAATGATGAAGTATCTAAACTGGATTCAAGTACAATTTTAATGTCGGCCTCTGCTGGAGGTAGAAAAGGTGTTCAGTTTAAAGTAGTATGTCATTCTAAGGTTACGGATGGTGAAGTAAGTGTATTGGGAGAGACAATAGTTATTCGGAATGCTACAGAGGTATTTCTTTATCTCAAATCAATGACGGATTATTGGGGAGACATAGATATTTCTTCTCTTCAAGGAGAATTTAGTAGCATTGATTACTTTACAGAAAAAGATGAACATGTAAAAAAATATCAGGAGCAATTTAATAGAGTTGATTTTAAACTAGACTATAGTAAAGATTGTCTTAGCATTCCAACGAATTTACTTCTTGAAAACACTAAAAAGTATAGTAACTACTTGACTAACTTGTTATTTCATTATGGAAGATATCTGTTAATATCGTCTAGTCAACCGAATGGTTTACCTGCCAATCTTCAAGGAATATGGTGTGATGAATTAAATCCAATTTGGGGTTCTAAATATACGATTAATATTAATACTCAAATGAATTATTGGATGGTAGGTCCATGTGATTTACCAGAAGTAGAATATCCATTATTTGATATGCTCGAAAGAATGAGAGAACCGGGAAGACTAACCGCTGCGAAAATGTATGGAGCTAGAGGTTTTACAGCACATCATAATACGGATGGTTTTGGCGATACGGCTCCCCAATCTCATGCTATGGGCGCTGCAATTTGGGTATTAACTATTCCGTGGTTATGTACTCATATTTGGGAACACTATTTATATTTCCAAGATGAGCGTATTCTTACGGAACATTTTGAAATGATAAAAGAAGCATTTCTTTTCTTTGAAGATTATTTATTTGAGGTGGATGGTTACTTGATGACAGGTCCAAGTGTTTCACCGGAAAATAAATATCGTTTAAAAAATGGTACTGAAGGAAATGCTTGCCTATCATCTACAATTGATAATCAAATTCTAAGATATTTTTGTGATTCATGCATTGGAATCGCAAAACAATTAGGAGACAATTCGGATTTTATTAGTCGTGTGAAGGAGTTAAAAAAGAAATTACCTAAAACAAAAATAGGTAGTAATGGGCAAATACAAGAATGGCTAGAGGATTATGAAGAAGTAGAGCCTGGTCATAGACACATTTCACCTCTATTTGGGCTTTATCCTTATAATGAGATTGATATTCATAAAACTCCTGAATTAGCAGAAGCAGCGAAAATCACTATAGATAGGAGATTATCAAATGCTAACTTCTTATCTTCGCAGGATAGGGAACAAGCGATTAATAATTGGTTAGTAAGTGGTTTGCATGCTAGTACACAAACAGGTTGGAGCGCTGCATGGCTGATTCATTTTTTTGCGAGACTATATCAAGGTGAGCCTGCTTATAACCAGATTAATGGTTTGTTAAATAATGCGACTCTTGGCAATTTATTTCTTGACCATCCACCATTTCAAATTGATGGTAATTTAGGTTTGGTGAGTGGAATTTGTGAATTATTAGTACAGAGCCATCATAATTGGATATCACTAATTCCAGCTTTACCTTCTGCTTGGTCAGAAGGAGAAGTGAAAGGTTTCAGAGTAAGAGGAGGGTATAAGGTATCGTTTGCTTGGAAAAATGGGGATATAACATTCCTAAAATTGGAAGGAGGAAACAAAGATCAAAAAGTAAGAGTAAGAATATATGGCAAAAATACTGATGTACAAAATATTGAATTGGTATTTAATTCAGAAAAAATTATTGAGTTAAATTTTTAGGTATAAGTCATGAATAAAGAAAAAATAAAAAGAAAATTAATCACAATACTGTTTGTATGTATTGGGATGTTATGTTTTGGATTGTTAGCAGGAGTTAAGGCTGATAATCGTGTTCAAATGAGAACGACTATTAATAATGAATCGCCATTGTTGCTTTCTCCGTTGTATGGCAATGATAATGGTAACGGATTATGGTGGGGAAATACATTGAAGGGAGCATGGGAAGCTATTCCTGAAGATGTAAAGCCATATGCAGCGATTGAACTTCATCCTGCAAAAGTCTGTAAACCAACAAGTTGTATTCCACGAGATACGAAAGAATTGAGAGAATGGTATGTCAAGATGTTGGAGGAAGCTCAAAGTCTAAACATTCCAGTTTTCTTGGTTATTATGTCGGCTGGAGAGCGTAATACAGTTCCTCCAGAGTGGTTAGATGAACAATTCCAAAAGTATAGTGTGTTAAAAGGTGTTTTAAATATTGAGAATTATTGGATTTACAATAACCAGTTAGCTCCGCATAGTGCTAAATATTTGGAAGTTTGTGCCAAATATGGAGCGCATTTTATATGGCATGATCATGAAAAATGGTTCTGGGAAACTATTATGAATGATCCAACATTCTTTGCAGCGAGTCAAAAATATCATAAAAATTTGGTGTTGGCAACTAAAAACACGCCAATAAGAGATGATGCGGGTACAGATTCTATCGTTAGTGGATTTTGGTTGAGTGGCTTATGTGATAACTGGGGCTCGTCAACAGATACATGGAAATGGTGGGAAAAACATTATACAAACACATTTGAAACTGGAAGAGCTAGAGATATGAGATCCTATGCATCGGAACCAGAATCAATGATTGCTATGGAAATGATGAATGTATATACTGGGGGAGGCACAGTTTATAATTTCGAATGTGCCGCGTATACATTTATGACAAATGATGTACCAACTCCAGCATTTACTAAAGGTATTATTCCTTTCTTTAGACATGCTATACAAAATCCAGCTCCAAGTAAGGAAGAAGTTGTAAATAGAACAAAAGCTGTATTTTGGAATGGAGAAGGTAGGATTAGTTCATTAAATGGATTTTATCAAGGACTTTATTCGAATGATGAAACAATGCCTTTATATAATAATGGGAGATATCATATTCTTCCTGTAATACATGAGAAAATTGATAAGGAAAAGATTTCATCTATATTCCCTAATGCAAAAATTTTGACTAAAAATAGTGAGGAATTGTCTAGTAAAGTCAACTATTTAAACTCGCTTTATCCAAAACTTTATGAAGGAGATGGGTATGCTCAGCGTGTAGGTAATTCCTGGTATATTTATAATAGTAATGCTAATATCAATAAAAATCAGCAAGTAATGTTGCCTATGTATACTAATAATACAAAGTCGTTATCGTTAGATTTGACGCCACATACTTACGCTGTTGTTAAAGAAAATCCAAATAATTTACATATTTTATTGAATAATTACAGGACAGATAAGACAGCTATGTGGGCATTATCAGGAAATTTTGATGCATCAAAAAGTTGGAAGAAAGAAGAATTAGAGTTAGCGAACTGGATAAGCAAAAATTATTCTATCAATCCTGTAGATAATGACTTTAGGACAACAACACTTACATTAAAAGGGCATACTGGTCATAAACCTCAGATAAATATAAGTGGCGATAAAAATCATTATACTTATACAGAAAATTGGGATGAGAATACCCATGTTTATACCATTACGGTTAATCATAATGGAATGGTAGAGATGTCTATAAATACTGAGGGGACAGGCCCAGTTTCTTTCCCAACACCAGATAAATTTAATGATGGTAATTTGAATATAGCATATGCAAAACCAACAACACAAAGTTCTGTAGATTACAATGGAGACCCTAATAGAGCTGTGGATGGTAACAGAAATGGTAATTTTAACTCTGGTTCGGTAACACACACTAGGGCAGATAATCCCTCTTGGTGGGAAGTCGATTTGAAAAAAATGGATAAAGTTGGGCTTGTTAAAATTTATAATCGCACAGATGCTGAGACTCAACGACTATCTAATTTTGATGTGATTCTATATGACAATAATAGAAACGAAGTTGCTAAGAAACATGTTAATAGCTTGTCGGGTGAATCTGTTAGTCTAGATTTCAAAGAAAAAGGAGCAAGGTATATTAAAGTTAAATTACTAACGAGTGGTGTACCTTTGAGTTTAGCAGAAGTAGAGGTTTTTAGAGAATCAGATGGTAAGCAATCTGAAGAAGATATAGATAAAATAACAGAAGATAAAGTAGTTTCTACAAATAAGGTAGCTACTCAAAGTTCAACTAATTATGAAGGTGTGGCTGCCTTAGCAGTTGATGGTAATAAAGACGGAGATTACGGACATCATTCGGTGACTCATACTAAGGCAGATTCTAATGCTTGGTGGCAGGTCGATCTGGGAGAAGAGTTTACAGTTTCTAAAGTTGATATTTATAATAGAACAGACGCCGAACCTCAGCGTTTATCTAATTTTGATGTTATTTTTCTATCTTCATCAGGAGAAGAAGTTTTTAGAAGACATTTTGATAAAGTAGTTGATGGTCTGTTATCTTTAAAAGTACCTTCTGTAGGGGCTAAGCTAGTCAAAATAGAATTAAAATCATCAGCTATTCCGTTAAGTTTAGCGGAAGTTGAAGTCTATGGTTCAAAGAGAACTCCGAAGAAACTTTCCAATATTGCGTTAGCAAAAGAAACTAGACAGAGTTCAACGGATTACAATGGTTTTTCTCGTCTAGCAGTTGATGGAAATAAAAACGGAGATTATGGTCATCATTCGGTGACTCATACCAAAGGAGATTCTCCTTCATGGTGGGAGATAGATTTAGCACAAACCGAAGAATTAGAAAAGTTAATTATTTATAATAGAACAGATGCTGAAATTCAGAGATTATCAAATTTTGATATTATTATATATGATTCAAATAATCATGAAGTTTTTAAACAACATATTGACAGTTTAGAAAGCAATAATCTATCCATAGACTTAAAAGGACTGAAGGGAAAAAAGGTTAGAATTTCTTTGAGAAACGCAGGAATTCCTTTAAGTTTGGCAGAGGTAGAGGTTTATACTTATAAGTAATTTTAAAAATTATCATCGGTAGTATAAAAGAAACAGAAAAATAAGAGGAAAGTATTATGATCCAACATCCACGTATTGGTATTCGTCCGACTATTGATGGTCGTCGTCAAGGTGTACGCGAATCACTTGAAGTACAGACAATGAACATGGCTAAAAGTGTGGCAGATCTTATTTCAAGTACATTGAAATATCCAGATGGAGAACCTGTGGAATGCGTGATTTCTCCATCTACTATTGGTCGTGTTCCAGAGGCTGCAGCTTCACATGAGTTGTTTAAAAAGTCAAATGTTTGCGCAACAATTACAGTTACACCATGCTGGTGTTATGGTAGTGAAACTATGGATATGTCTCCAGATATTCCTCATGCTATTTGGGGATTTAATGGGACAGAACGCCCAGGAGCTGTCTATCTTGCAGCTGTTCTAGCTTCACATGCTCAAAAAGGGATTCCAGCCTTTGGGATTTATGGAAGAGATGTTCAGGAAGCTAATGATACAGATATTCCAGAAGATGTCAAAGAAAAACTTTTACGTTATGCGCGTGCAGCTCTTGCAACTGGCTTGATGAGAGACACTGCTTACCTATCAATGGGTAGTGTTTCGATGGGGATTGGCGGTTCTATTGTAAATCCAGATTTCTTCCAAGAATACTTAGGAATGCGAAATGAATCGGTAGATATGACGGAGTTCACGCGCCGTATTGACCGTGGTATTTATGACCCAGAAGAGTTTGAACGTGCTATGGTTTGGGTAAAAGAACATATTAAAGAAGGAGTTGACCGAAATCGTGAGGATTTGATTCTTTCTAAAGAAGAGAAAGAAAAACAATGGGAATTTGTGGTAAAAATGTTCATGATTGGTCGAGATCTTATGCAGGGGAATCCTCGTTTAGCAGAGCTTGGTTTTGAGGAAGAAGCAGTTGGTCACCATGCTTTAGTAGCTGGTTTCCAAGGTCAACGTCAGTGGACAGATCATTTCCCAAATGGGGACTTTATGGAAACTTTCCTCAATACTCAGTTTGACTGGAATGGTATTCGAAAACCATTTATATTTGCGACAGAGAATGATTCACTAAATGGTGTGTCTATGCTCTTTAATTATCTATTAACAAATACTCCACAAATCTTTGCTGATGTGCGTACTTATTGGAGTCCAGAGGCTGTTAAACGTGTAACAGGTCATACTCTAGAAGGTAATGCCGCAGATGGATTCTTACATCTAATCAACTCGGGTTCTTGTACATTGGATGGTACTGGTCAAGCTACTCGTGATGGAAAACCTGTTATGAAACCATTCTGGGAGTTGGAAGAAAGTGAAGTGCAGGCTATGCTTGAAAACACAGACTTCCCACCAGCAAACCGTGAATACTTCCGTGGAGGAGGATTCTCAACTCGTTTCTTGACGAAGGGGGATATGCCAGTAACAATGGTACGTCTCAATCTTTTAAAAGGAGTTGGTCCAGTGCTACAAATTGCAGAAGGTCACACACTTGAACTTCCTGAAGATGTTCACCATACTTTAGATAATCGTACAGATCCAGGATGGCCAACTACTTGGTTTGCTCCACGTTTGACAGGAAAAGGTGCTTTCAAGTCTGTCTATGACGTCATGAATAATTGGGGAGCCAATCATGGAGCGATAACCTATGGACACATTGGAGCAGACCTGATTACCTTAGCTTCTATGTTGAGAATTCCAGTCAATATGCATAATGTACCTGAGGAAGATATCTTTAGACCTAAAAATTGGTCCTTATTTGGAACAGAGGATCTAGAATCAGCAGACTATCGTGCATGTCAGTTGTTGGGACCACTACATAAGTAAAACTTGTTTGTATAGGAGGTGAGCTTACGTCCCTCCTATCCTTTTAAAATTATTTGTTAAACAATTCACAAATAATTGAAAACGAATACAAAAAGTAATATAATGATGTTAAATAGATAGCGCGGAGGCGCAGGAGGAAAATTATATGGCTACATTTTATGTTCCGGCAGTCAACCTTATTGGTAAAGGTGTTGTAAATGAAGTGGGTCCTTATATCAAGGAACTTGGCTATAAAAAGGCACTTTTGGTGACAGATAAGTTTATCGAAGGAAGTGACATTTTGCCTAAGGTTTTAAAACCGCTAGATGCAGAAGGAATCGAATATGTCATCTTTAGCGATGTAGAGCCAAACCCTACTTGTAAGAATGTCACAGATGGGGTAGCTACTTTGCAAGAACATGGATGTGATTTTATCATCAGTCTTGGTGGGGGTTCTCCACAGGATGCAGCTAGTTGTATTTCTATCATGGCTACAAATGGTGGAAAACCACAGGATTATGAAGGACTTCATAAGTCTGCTAAAAAAGGCTTGCCAGTTGTGGCTATCAATACAACGGCAGGAACTTCTGCAGAAATTACTATTAACTATGTGATTACTGATGAAGAACGCAAGGTTAAGATGGTAATGGTTGACAAGAATAGCCTTGCTCTTATCTCTGTTAATGACCCTGAATTGATGGTTTCAAAACCTAAAGCTTTGACTGCTGCGACAGGTATGGATGCTCTGACTCACGCTGTTGAAGCTTTGGTAACACCTGGTGCTTATGATGTGACCAAGAAACTCTCTATCGGAGCAATTGAGCTTATCAAGGAATACCTTCCTCGTGCTGTAGCAAATGGATACGATATTGAAGCGCGTGAAGGTATGGTCAATGCCATCTTCCTTGGTGGTATGAGTTTTAACAATGCAGGTCTGGGCTATGTTCACTCAATGGCTCACCAACTAGGTGCAGTATATAACTTGCCTCATGGCGTGTGCTGTGCTATGTTGCTACCAGTTATAGAACGTGAAAATGCTAAACGTGTACCAGAAGCTTTTCGCAATGTTGCTAAAGCCTTGGGCCTTCATGTAGAAGGTAAATCAGATCAAGAATGTGCCGATTATGCAATTGCTGAGATTGAGAAGCTTTCTGAGACAGTAGGTATTCCTAAGAAATTGACTGAACTTGGTATTGAAGAAAAAGATTTTGACTTTGAATACCTTTCTAAGAATGCCTTGATTGATGCCTGCGCACCAGGAAATCCATTTATGCCAACCTTAGAAGAAACGATTGCCTTTTATAAAGAGTTGTTTTAGCAAGAGATTAGACGACAATGTGACAATTCACCTCTAATTATTGACATTTCAGGAAAAATCGCAGTAAAAACGGTACAGCCTTCTTTAAATGTGCTATAATACTAGAAAAATACTTGTGGAGGTTCCATTATGGCAATATTTTTCATGATTTTTCTGATTGTTTGTGTGCTCCTATTGCTGATAGTCACACTGAGCACAGTTTATGTGGTTCGTCAGCAGTCGGTGGCGATTATTGAACGCTTTGGGAAATACCAAAAGGTTGCCAATAGCGGTATTCATATTCGCTTGCCTTTTGGGATTGACTCGATTGCAGCGCGGATTCAGTTGCGCTTGCTGCAAAGCGATATTGTGGTTGAGACCAAGACCAAGGACAATGTGTTCGTTATGATGAATGTAGCGACTCAGTACCGTGTCAATGAGCAGAGCGTGACAGATGCTTACTATAAACTCATGCGTCCAGAATCTCAGATTAAATCTTATATCGAAGACGCCCTTCGCTCTTCTGTTCCAAAATTAACCTTGGATGAATTGTTTGAGAAAAAAGATGAGATTGCCCTTGAAGTTCAACACCAAGTAGCAGAAGAAATGACCACTTACGGCTATATTATTGTGAAAACCTTGATTACCAAGGTCGAACCTGATGCAGAAGTTAAGCAATCCATGAATGAAATCAATGCGGCGCAACGTAAGCGGGTCGCAGCACAAGAATTGGCGGAAGCCGACAAGATTAAAATCGTCACTGCAGCTGAAGCCGAAGCAGAAAAAGACCGCCTTCATGGTGTGGGGATTGCCCAACAACGTAAGGCGATTGTGGATGGATTAGCAGAGTCTATCACAGAACTCAAGGAAGCCAATGTTGGTATGACAGAAGAACAAATCATGTCCATCCTCTTGACCAACCAGTATTTGGATACCTTGAATACTTTTGCTGCAAAAGGCAATCAAACCATCTTTTTACCAAATACGCCAAATGGTGTTGATGATATCCGTACACAAATCTTGTCAGCCCTCCGCGCTGAGAAGAAATAATAGACTAATACTCTTCGAAAATCTCTTTAAACTACGTCAGCGTCGCCTTGCCGTAGATATATGTAACTGACTTCGTCAGTCTTATCTACTACCTCAAAATGGTATTTTGAGCAACCTGCGGCTAGCTTCCTAGTTTGCTCTTTGATTTTCATTGAGTACAAAGAGCTTGGCAACAGGCTCTTTTTGTATTGCATTTGTTAAGAAAAACAAAAAACATTGATATACATTTAACTAAAAATTATTGTATATTGTCTACTTTAATTAGGAATGATAAGGGAATAACTAGAAAGATTTGTGAATACAGACTATTTCTGATATACTAAATATACAGTAATAATGAATGATGGGAGATGGGATGAAAGAATATCAATTCGAGAGAAAGCAGCGTTTTTCTTTGAGGAAATATGCAATAGGAGCTTGCTCAGTCTTGCTAGGAACGAGTCTATTTTTTGTTGGTATGGGTGCTCAGCCTGTACAGGCTACAGAAATGAGTTCAACACTAATTTCAAGTCATTATTTGGATGAGCAGGATTTATCTGAAAAGCTGAAATCTGAGTTGCAATGGTTTGAGGAAAATAAGATTGAGGTAAAAGAGGGAAAAGAATACTATTTTGTCTATCGAAAATTGGCTACAAGATTACCAGAAACAGGTCTGTTTTCTAATGATGGGGTGTTTATCTTGGGAGCAGGATTATTATTGCTTTCCTTCACTTTAATCAAGAGAAAAAGGGGAGCGTCATACTTCCTTGTAACCGTCTTTGCTGTTGGTGGATGGGGAGCATCCATCTCTGCTATCGAAAATCTGGTAGAATTGCAACCAGCCCTTGTTAAGAGAGTAGAAGGTCAGTTTTTACCAAGTCCTGAAACAGTACAAGGATATGAATTTACGGGATATTATTTAGTAAGAGATAGTGCTAGCAAGGAACTTACTGTTGATAAAGTAGAGTCGCCAGCATTATCTCAAAAGGAGGACAGTTCAGAACCTCAATCTAAGAAGATTGTACCACAGACTGCATCTCATTTTAGCTCGACTGAAGATCTTGTGCAATCTTCTCAACCATCCTACGCAGTTGAGAAAATTGTTGAAGCTCCTGCAAGCAAAAAAGCTCCTGATGAAATTGTGCCTATAGGGACTAAGGAAGAAGTTGCAGGAAATCCCCAAGTAGAACAACCGAAAGCAGAAAATAATAGTGATTATAAAACAAGTCCTGAGGAAGGTGTGTTAAATGCCACAGTAGAGAAACCAGAATTGCTAGTCACTACAGAGGAGGTTGCTTTCCAAACGATAGAACAAGAAGATGCAACCTTAGCTAAAGGGAAAACTAAAGTTGTTCAAGAAGGTGTTGTTGGTGAACGCACCATCTATACGGAAGTCACTATCGTTAACGGGGAAAAATCTAGCAAAGTTATAGAAAATATAATCACAAAAGAACCAGTGAACAAGGTGATTGCAGTTGGGACTAAGGAAGAGGTTGCACCAAAACCAACACAACCTGTAACTCCAGAGCCAGAGGAAGTTAAACCAGTTCAACCTGAAAAAACTCCAATAGTAGAGAATGAAACAGAGACAAAACCAGTTGATGGAATAGGACAACCAAGACCAGGAGCAGAAGAAACGCCGGGTACAGAAGCAACACCAGACGAGAAACAAACACCTGACAAACCCGAAGCCGAGCCGAAGCAACCAGAACCAGCAACCCCAGCCGTGGAATCAGGGGGTGAGGAAAATCAGACTCATGCTCCACAAGGTACTGAGTCTAATCAGCCATCTAAAGAAACTGCTGAGACTAAAGATTCTGAACTAGCAACCCCAGCCGTGGAATCAGGGGGCGAGGAGAATCAAACTCCTGCGGAACAAAAGGGTGAGGAGAAGCAGCTGGGGAACTCAGTTGAGGGGGCAAAAGATGCTGGTGAATCTGCCCCACAAGAATCCCAAAAACAACCAGAACAAACGGCTCCATCTCCAGAGGTCAACCCAAGTCAAGGAAACGAACCAGCTCCAGCTGTTCAGCCTGAACCCTCAGCTCCCCAAGAGCAGTCAGATTCACAAGTGCAACCAACTGTCCCGAGTCCAGTAACTAAAGAAAAAGTATTGGATTATAAAACAATCTATACAGCATCGCCAGCTTTAAATTACAAAGAGCAACAAGTAGAAGTAGCAGGCGAAAATGGTAAGGAAGTGACAACTACTTCTTACAGTTTTGATGAAAGTACTGGGAAAATAGTAGAAAACACTTCAACAAAAATAGAGAAACAACCGGTGGATAGAATTGTTAAGATTGGGAATGTAGAAGAAACAACCTCAACAACCAAAAGAGGTGAACAGTTTGTCGCGGATGAGTCACTTGATAAAGGTGTCAAAGAAGTCAGAAATCAAGGTCAGGACGAAGAAACGACTACTATTCGTGTTTATAAAGTAAATGCACAAACAGGAGACTTGACGGAGCCAGAAGTTTCAACAAAAGTAGCCAAAGCAATGCAAGCGAAAATAACTGCAGTAGGAACAAAACCAATAGTCCAATCAAAAGAAATTTCATTTGAAACACATTATAAAGCCGATTCAACTCTAAAATACAGAGAAAAAGTAGAAGAAACTTCAGGAGAAAATGGTAATGTGACATCAACTACAAAATATACGCTAAATGAAAAAACAGGAGATGTTACTGGAAAAACTACAACAGAAAACACACCAGCTAAAGATAAAGTAATAAAAGTAGGGAATGTAGAAAAGATAGTGTCACCTATAGAAATTACAGAGGTGAAAAAAGACGTTCCTGAACTTCCGAAAGGAAAAGAAGTAGTTGAGGATGCAGGTGAACAAGGGGAAACAACCGTAACTAAAACTTATGAAGTTAATCCGGAGACAGGAGAGTTAACAAATCCAACTGAGAAAACTGAGACAACTAAAGCTATGCGACAAAAAGTAATCTGGGTTGGTACTAAAGAAGACAAACCACATCTGTTGCCAGAAAATAGCGAGTTAGAAAATGCAGTAAATGTAACAAAAGCCACGACGGAAATGAAAACTATAAACTTCTTAACAGATGAAAACTTTAAAGCACAGCTAACACCACCTGACGTAGAAATGAATCGTGCTGTAATTTTAAAACGAATAGAGTTGAAGAAAACTAAACCTCAAATAACTGATGAAGAGGTAAGAGAAATTCTACGAAAAGAATATCTTGAAAAATTATCGATTAAAGAAACACTCGATGCGACTAAAACAGATTTAGAAGCTAGTTTGAAAAAAGTTGCGGCGCATACCTTGAGTATTTTAGGTGACAATCAACAAAATAGAGAAAAAGTAAAAGGTGATATTGAAGCTAATAAAGAGAAAATATTACTAGGGTTATCCTATATCAATCGTTTTTATAATATTGATTTTGGAGATACCAATATCCGTGATATTCTAGCTTATAATCCAAGCTCGTTCGGTAAAAAAGATCTTACTTCTTTAGATTGGTTAACACACCTTGGGTCTATGAGTTATGATGAATTAAGATTAACCAATAGTCCAAAAACATTTGAGAAATACTTTGGTAAAATTACAGATAAACCAACATTATTAGATTTCCTAGATTACAACAGAACTACATTCACTAATATGGATGGCGATACGTGGTTGAAGAAGGCGACTAAAGCTATCGTAGTTGAAAAAGCTTCGAAAGAAAAAACTGATGAAAAAGTAGACTTATATACAAAATTAACTACTCCTCCTGAGAAATATGGAGCTGAAAATCTTCAAATTGAAAGTAGAAGACAACAAAATGTAGCTACATTATTAGGTTTGGTAAATATTAAAGAACCAAGCGTGTATGCTATAACTAACATAGCGACGGTAACCTACGGAAACATTGGAACGTATATGGATACTTCTTTAGAGAAAACGAATCCAGTTAAGTATAAAGAAGAATTAGAAAAAGTTAAAGCATTGATAGAATTAACTGCGACAAGACAGGCTAATTATGTTGACACTTTATACAGAATAACAAAAGAAGAAAATCGTCCGAAACTAATTACAAATAGAGTAATTGTAGATACGATGAAACAATATACTGCAGACGTAAATGCTAGAATAAATACTACATGGTCTAAAGAATCAGGACCAACAGCAGATAAAGGGGTTAAAGACTTTATGACACCTCTAGGATTGTATTCACCATCGCAAAATGTAGGTGCAGAAGCCAATGGAGTGGGTGTCCGTTACTTCATAGATAGAGTTCTGGATGATAGGGGTTCAGCGACTTACTCTCACGAAATGACGCACTTATTAGACGGAACAGTTCTGTTTAATAATCATGGTCGTCGAGATGGTACAGCTGCAGAGTTTTATGCTAGAGGAATCTTCGAGAATTCATACACACCAGAAAAAGATACGTATTTTAACCTAAACTTTGTTTTTGACGAAAGTAAGAAAAATGGCTTCTACAACAAAACGCCAGATAGATTCAAAACAGCTGTAGACTTGAAATCTTATATGCATGGAAGTTTTGATGTGTTATATAGTTTAGATTATTTAGAAGCGGAAGCAACAAAACAACTTTCAGCGGCAGATAAAACTAAATACTTCAAGAAAATAACTCCGATTACTTCAACTGGGACTAGAACACCCGTAACATACACAAATCCAGCAGTTCAAGCTACGCACAAGAGTGAAAAAATCTCAGAAATCACACTGGCAGAAGCGGAAAAACTAACTGATATCAATAGTCTAATTGACAATAATATTTTAGTTAATCGTTATATCATAAATGGATTTTATGCAACAGGTGATATAAAAGCTAATGGATATTATTTAGTGGATATGTTTGATACCATTTATGGTGTTAGTCAAAATGACTCTGGTATGAGTGGGGACATCACCTTTAGAAAACAAGCATTTGAATTGATGGCTGCTTTGGGCTATTATGAAGGATTTGTACCTTATGTGTCAAATCAATACAAACAAGCAGCAGAGGCTGAGAACAAGCCTCTATCTGATACTTACATTTTCAATAACATTTTGAATGGTAAGAGTTATGCTGAGTTCAAAAAAGCACAGTTCAAGGAAAGAGTAGATAGGCTCAATCAATTGAAACCTTTGACAATCCAATATGAAGGTCAGCAAATAAGTCTGACAAGTCAGAAGTTAAGTGAATTGATGCAGAAAGCTGTCCAAGAGGAATTGAAACAGATTAAGGCAGGCAATACAACTGCTCGCACCTATACCTTTATCGAAACACCCGTCCAAAAACTGAAAAAAGCGATTTATAAAGCTTATCTCAAAGATTCAGATGACTTTAGACAATCGATTTACAATAGCTAAGACAAAAGGGACATCTCTCTGGAATGAACATTCAGAGAGGTGTTTTTTGCGCTCTTGTAAGGTTTGACCTTGTTTCTTGAAAATGACAGTTTATATGAACATGGAGTGATTTTCAGACTTTTCCACAAATTATAGAATCTTTTCTGAGGATTTAGGGAGTGATGGAGGAAGTCTTGAAAGCGCTTTTGTTTTGTGCTATAGTCAAGTAAATCGAGCTGTTTAAAGAGGGTATCTGTATGAGAAGAGAAGAAGTTTTACGAAATCACTGGTTTTTTAGTCAAGAGGTGGGGAAAGAAGATGCCTTGGCACTGGATTTTCAGAGGGAAAATTGGCAGGCTATTCAGGTGCCACACGATTGGAGTATTTACAATGATTTTGACCAGTATTCGCCAGCGCAAAATGAGGGTGGTCAACTAAACGGGGGTCAAGCCTGGTATCGGACGCAGTTTTACTTGGAAGAAGATGTCAGTCTTGTATCGGTGCGTTTGTTGTTTGATGGAGTTTACATGAATGCCCAAGTCTATATCAACGGGCAAGTGCTGGGCTATTATCCCAGTGGCTATACGCCCTTTTCTTATGATATCACGCCTTATCTAAGAAATGATGGAACGACCAACCAGCTTGCGGTTTTTGTGGAAAATCAGCAACCTAGCAGTCGTTGGTACTCTGGTAGCGGTATTTACCGAGAAGTAAAATTATTGATTACAGATTCGGTGCATCTGGATTTATATGGGATTAAGATAGAAAGTCCCAAGCTCAAGGAACAAAGAGATGGATGGGTGGAGACTCAGCTTACAAGTAAGGTTTCAAATGATGGACCTCAGTCCGTGTCGGTGTACTTGGAGCAGAGTATCTGGTATGATGGACAACAGCTGTCAGACTGGCAGTCGACAGACTCTCTAGTGATTGAGTCTGGGGACAAATATTCTTTCCAACAAGCAATATCAATTTTTCAACCCTTGCTTTGGGATATTGATCATCCTCACCTTTACCAATTGAAGACTCGCCTTTACAAAAATGGTATTTTAGTTGATGAAGAAGAGGAGACTTTTGGTTACCGTTATATGGATTGGCAAGCGGATAAGGGCTTCTTTCTAAATGGTCGCTGGTTAAAGATTCATGGGGTTTGTCTGCACCATGACTATGGAGCGCTGGGAGCTGTGGAAAATAGGTCAGCTGCTGAGAGACGATTGCGTCAGATGAAGGAAATGGGCGTCAATGCTATCCGAATCACCCATAATCCAGCTAGTAGTATCTTGCTAGATGTGGCTGCTAAAATGGGGCTACTTATTCAAGAAGAAGCCTTTGATACCTGGTATGGAGGCAAGAAAGAATATGACTATGGTCGCTTTTTTGAGGAAGAAGCGACTCATCCAGAAGCGAAAGCAGGCGATTTCTGGTCAGATTATGATTTGCGCACTATGATTGAACGTGGTAAGAACAATCCAGCGATTTTTATGTGGTCCTTGGGAAATGAAGTCAGCGAAGCAAATGGCGATGCTCATTCATTGATGACTATCAAACGCTTGCTAGAAAGGGTTAAGGAGGTTGATGATAGTCGTTTTGTGACCATGGGAATGGACCAGTTCCGATTCGGAGATGGTTCTGGAGGTCATGAAAAGATTGCTGATTTACTGGATGTGGTAGGCTTGAATTACTCGGAAGACAATATTGATGGGATTCGCAAAAGACATCCTAAGTGGCGACTTTACGGGTCTGAAACCTCATCGGCTACCCGAACGCGTGACAGCTATTTTCGCCCAGCTAAGGAATGGGTTGGGGATAATCGCCGCGTGCGGAATTTTGAACAGTCAGACTATGGCAATGATCGAGTTCCTTGGGGGAAGACAGCGACGGATTCTTGGATAGCAGATAGAAATCGGCTAGACTATGTGGGTCAGTTTATCTGGACAGGAGTGGACTATATCGGTGAGCCGACTCCTTGGCACAACCAAAATGACACACCTGTCAAGAGTTCCTTTTTTGGGATTGTGGACACGGCAGGAATTCCAAAAAATGACTATTATCTCTACCAAAGTCAGTGGTTGGAGCTAGATCAGCATCCCATGGTTCATATCTTACCCCACTGGAATTGGGAAATCCACAAGAGTTATCAACAAGTTGTGGATAAGTATGGGGATATCCCTGTTAGAGTGTATTCAAATGCCCGTTCTGTAGAGCTATTTCTCAATGGCAAATCCCAAGGCAGAAAGACTTTTCAGGAAAAATGGACCTCAGACGGTAGAAAATACCAAGAGGGACAAGGTTCTGACCAACTCTATCTCGAATGGCCTTTGGCTTATCAACCAGGAGAGTTGAATGCTGTAGCCTATGACCGTCAAGGTCAGATTGTAGCAGAAGATAGGGTGGTGACTGCAGGTAAGCCAGCCAAAATCGGCTTATATGCCGAGAAAACAAAACTGGAGCCAGATGGGCAAGACCTCCTATATCTCTATTTTGATGTATTGGACAAGGATGGAAATTGGGTGCCGACTGCTTCCAATCAGCTTCATTTTGAAATTGAAGGCCCTGCTCGTATTGTAGGTGTGGATAATGGTAGGCAGGCTAGTCGTGAACGCTATCAGGCTCAGAAAAATGGTCGTTTTAAGCGGAAAGCCTTTCATGGTAGAGGTGTCCTCTTAGTTCAGAGCTTGGAGCAGGCAGGTCTAGTCAGAGTAAAGACCAGTGCCAGAGGGCTAGAGCCAGCAAGTTTTGATCTCTTAGTGGGAGAGGCTTTGGCTACCCAATCAGTGAGAAATCAGCGCTTGTTTGAGATTCGAATGGACAAGCAGACAGGTTTACAAGAAGGAGCTTCCTCAGCTATTGGACTTTATCCACAAACTGTGGATAACCCTGTGAACAAGGTGGGGAATAGTGAAGTGATTTGGGAGACGAGTGGTAGTGCCCACGCCATTATCAAGCAGGGAGTGCTTCATTGCTTGTCTGCAGGGGACTTGGCGATTCACGCCTTTTATCAAGGGAAGACCTATCAAACTCATTTGCAGGTCGCAGAAAATACCTCACTAGGGCAGGCAGTTTTTGTACGACCACTTCGCTTGTATACAGCTAAGGGAACTTATCCACAGCTGCCATCTTCAGTCTTGGTGGACTATGAGTCTGGCGATGCAAAACGAGTCAAGGTTGTTTGGGAGGCAATCTCGGAAGAAGATATAGCAAGCTTTCATGAATTTACGGTATCTGGCCAGCTAGAGGGTTTGGATTTAAAGGCTTCTGCTCAGGTTTTTGTCCAAGGGATTTACGCTATTGAGCCTGAAAAGGTTTGGACGCTTGTCAAGGAAGTCCCACACTTACCAGACCGAGTCAAGCTAGTCTTATCAGATGGTAGACGAGATACGGCCAAGGTGGCTTGGGATGAACTCGATCCTCAAGTCTATGCTCAGGTAGGAGAATGTGTGCTGACAGGACAAGTAGCGAGCTGTGAGTTATCAGCAACAGTCACCATCCATGTGACAGATGGCAGTATAGATGGGGAAGTTATTTCCAATCAGTGGACAGGTTCCACCCTACCTCTGGTCTTTGCTTCTCACTCAGAGCCGAATCACCCAGCCTCTTACCTCAATGACAAGGTCATTGCTCGGAAAAAATCGACAGCCAATACTTGGATTACCAAGTCAGAGCAAGCCAGCGTGGGCATTCTTTTTGGAGATGCAGGGATTTTAAAACCGCGATTTGTGGATAACGTGACCTTGTATTATGTTGAAAATCAAGAATATGTGGCTGTTGAGCCGACCTTTATTGATTATTATGTGGGGAATGAACCTACTTTACCTCGGACTCCCAATCATTTGGATAAGGATTCCCTGCTCAAGCAAGAGGAAAATTGGCGGCCTGTATCAGCTATCCGAAAAGTTTCAAGAGACAAGGCTGAAGAGCTTCGTTTTGAATTTGACAAGGTGGAAACCTATGCTCTTCGTCTTCGATTTGAAGGCTTGACCAGTCCCCTAGCCTTAACAGAATTGCAAGTACATGCCAAAAAAGTAAAGAAAAATGTAGATAGGAAGTAGTATGGTAAGAGAAATAAAACCGCATGGCCCCTTGCCTAGTCAGGCCCAGTTAGCGTATTTAGAGGATGAACTAGCAGCCTTTATCCATTTTGGGCCTAATACCTTTTATGACCAGGAATGGGGGACAGGTCAGGAGGATCCTGAACACTTTAACCCGACACAGTTAGATGCGCGTGAGTGGGTTCGCGTGCTCAAGGAAATGGGCTTTAAAAAGTTGATTTTGGTGGTCAAGCACCACGACGGCTTTGTCCTCTATCCGACAGCTCACACAGATTATTCGGTCAAGGCCAGTCCTTGGAGGAATGGAGAAGGGGATTTGCTCCTTGAAGTATCCCAAGCTGCCACAGAGTTTGATATGGATATGGGGGTCTACCTATCACCCTGGGATGCCTACAGCCCACTCTATCATGTGGACCGAGAAGCGGACTATAATGCCTATTATCTGGCTCAGCTGGAGGAAATCTTATCAAATCCTGCCTATGGAAATGGAGGGAAATTTGCTGAGGTCTGGATGGATGGTGCCAGAGGAGAGGGCGCTCAAAAGGTCAATTATGAATTTGAAAAATGGTTTGAAACCATTCGTGAACTGCAGGGCGATTGCTTAATTTTTTCAACAGAAGGCACCAGTATCCGCTGGATTGGCAATGAACGAGGGTATGCAGGTGATCCCCTATGGCAAAAGGTGAATCCTGACAAACTAGGAACAGAAGCAGAGCTGGACTATCTTCAGCATGGAGATTCTTCAGGCACTATTTTTTCAATCGGTGAGGCAGATGTTTCCATCAGGCCAGGCTGGTTCTACCATGAGGATCAGGATCCTAAGTCTCTCGAGGAGTTGGTCGAAATCTACTTTCACTCAGTAGGGCGAGGAACTCCACTCTTGCTTAATATTCCGCCGAATCAAGCTGGGCTCTTTGATGCAAAGGATATTGAACGCCTCTATGAATTTGCGGCCTATCGCAATGAGCTCTATAAAGAAGATTTGGCTCTGGGAGCTAAGGTATCTGGTCCTGCTCTTTCCGCAGACTTTGCCTGTCACCATTTGACAGATGGCCTTGAGACTAGTTCATGGGCAAGCGATGCAAACTTGCCCATCCAGCTAGAACTCGACTTAGGATCTCCTAAAACTTTTGATGTCATTGAGTTAAGAGAAGATTTGAAGCTAGGGCAACGAATCGCTGCTTTTCATGTGCAAGTAGAGGTGGACGGCGTCTGGCAAGAATTTGGTACAGGCTTTACAGTTGGTCATAAGCGTCTCTTGCGAGATTCGCTAGTAGAAGCGCAGAAGGTGCGCGTGATGATTACAGAGGCACAGGATTTACCTGTACTGACCAAGATTTCTCTCTATAAAACTCCTAGCTTATCACAAAAAGAAGTTGTTCAGGGACTAGCATTTGTAGAAAAAAGTCTAGCTGTAGCAAAGGGAGAGACTCTTCATTTTAGGGTTGAACGTAGCGAAAGTGACACTCCTTTGGAGGCTAAGATTTCGATTCAACCGGGGACAGGTGTCCATGGTGTCGCCTATCAGGATGAGATTCAAGTCCTTCAATTCCAAGCAGGGGAAAGCAAAAAAGACTTGAGCATACCAACCCTGTATTTTGCTGCTGATAAGACTTTAGATTTTTATCTAAATCTGACTGTTGATGGACAACTGATGGATCAGGCTCATATTTTAGTTGAAACGAGATAAAATATCTTCACAATTCATTTCTTTTCCGAATAAATAGATAGTAGCAGTGAATCTAGTAAACCTAGATTTAAAAATGTGCTATAATGAAAGGAGAAGAAATATGACTGTGCGTCATCCGGGCATTAGCCCAACTAATGATTTGGTTGCTAAGAAGATTTTTAGCAACCCAGAAATCACTTGTCAATTTATCCGCGATATGCTGGACTTGCCAGCCAAAAATGTAACCATTTTGGAGGGAAGTAATATTCACGTCTTGCCTTCCATGCCCTACTCGGCCCAGGACTTCTATACCAGTATAGATGTTTTAGCTGAACTAGATAATGGCACTCAAGTAATCATTGAGATTCAAGTACATCATCAGAATTTTTTCATCAATCGTTTATGGGCTTACCTGTGTAGTCAGGTCAATCAAAACCTCGAAAAAATTCGTCAACGTGAAGGTGATACTCACCAGAGCTATAAACACATCGCACCAGTATACGCTATCGCAATTGTAGATAGCAATTATTTCTCAGATGACCTGGCTTTTCATAGCTTTAGCATGCGAGAGGACACTACAGGTGAGGTTTTAACCATCACCAATAACGGTCAAGAAAACCATCTGGTTAAGATGGCGTTCTTGGAATTAAAAAAATATAGAGAAACCAGCAAGGATAGTGTTCGCAAGCCGTGGTTGGAGTTTTTCGGGAATAAACCCTTTACCCAGCAACCCGAGCGAGCCATCAGCCAAGCAGATCAACTGCTGGACTACAAGAGCTGGTCCGAGGAGGACAGAAAGATGTTTAGTCAACTACGTATGCGCGAGGAACAGGCATTGTTGGCACAGGACTATGCCTTGGAACGAGCCGAAGAAAAAGGATTGGAGCGTGGGAAAGTTGAAGGAAGAGTCTTTGCTTTCCTAGATATGGTTCGTCAAGGTCTTCTGACTTCGGAGGTTGCGAGTCAGCAACTGGGTATGTCAGTCGCGGAGTTTGAAGCGTTGCTGAAAGACCATCATAAATAAGACCTAAAAAATACAGAGAAACCAGCAAAGACAAGGTTCGTAAACCATGGTTGGAGTTTTTCGGCAACAAGCCCTTTACCCAAGAACCCGAGCGAGCCATCAGCCAGGCAGATCAACTGCTGGACTACAAGAGCTGGTCCGAGGAGGACAGAGAGATGTTTAGTCAACTACGTATGCGCGAAGAACAAGCATTATTGGCTCATGACTATGCCTTGGAAACTGCTAGGGCAGAAGGTATTGAACAAGGTTTAGAACGTGGGAAACTTTTTGCCTTTCTGGATATGGTCCGTCAAGGTCTTCTGACTTCGGAGGTTGCCAGTCAGCAATTAGGCATGACTGTCGCTGAGTTTGAGGCATTGCTGTAAATAGGAACAGATGACATGTTGCCAGAATGAGGTAGCATGTTTTATTTTAGTTTTAGTTGTTAGTTGCAACAGGCAGACGATCAAGAGACTGCTAACACTTTTAGGTCGTAATTAGGATGTGGAAGTCAGTCATATTTCTACGGTGAGGCGACTCTGGCGTGTTTTGCCTTTGAATTTTAAGAGAATAGTGCATATGAGAGATAGGGTCTGGTTCTGTTGGGCTCTGCTAGAAAGCTATCAGAGAATCTGGTCATTTAACTGACAGGGTTCTCTTTTTTGGAAGAAAAAAAGCTAAAAACCTAAAAATTTTTGTATATTTATTTTACGAATGTTTTGTTTAAAAATAGTAGAATAGTTCCTTTTAGATATCAAAGTTATATGCTTTTCAAAATAAAAAGATTTTATCCAAATTCATTTCCGAATTTCGGGTTTTAATACAATATAATAACATGAAGAAAATCAAAATATTTTCCTGATTTTGAAGTTAAAAAATTCATAATTTTGGTTATAAAAACGAACAAATTGTGAAAATTGTCTGAAAATGTTTTTTTTTTTAGTAAATTTGATGAGCATTTAGCTTGCATATATATCACTTATCATGTACAATGAAGAAGTAAAGTATCATATGTAAAACCTCGCCCATGGCGAGGAATCTTTGCATGTAGATATGGACATAAAAAAATATTTTTAAGGAGAACACAATAAGTGGAGAAAAAATCGCCTATGAGTCGTGTTGAACGCTTGCACCGTGAAAAGGTCACACGTTACTCAATCCGTAAATATAGTTTTGGAGCAGCCAGCGTAGCAGTTGCTGCCCTGTTCATGTTCTTGGGAAATGGAGCTGTATCAGCTAATGAGCTAAGCAAACAAGAGACATCTCTAGCAGCTCCAGGGCTAGCCTCTGAACATGAGGGACCACAAGAAGCAGAAAGTGCTTCGGTAGTAGCGCCAGCCCTTGATGCCCCATCAACTCCAGCAGAAAGCGTTCCAGCAGCACAACCAGTCGTAGAAGAACCAGCAAAACCAGCTGCACCAGAAGTAACAACTCCAGCTTTGGACAAAAAGCAACTTGAAAACTACATTTCAGAAGTTAAATCAAAACTTTCTGCAGGTACGTATGCTAATAAAACAGAGGAAAGCCTTGCTCTTTTGAATGGTGAATTGGCTTCTGCTGAGTCTACACTCGCTTCTGCAACTACTCAAGATGAATTGAACGTAGCTTACAGAAACCTTGTCACTACAGTAAGCTCAAAATTAAAAAACAAACCAAAGGATTCAAAAGACGCTCCGAAAGTAGATACTACTAACGGACAACCAACTGTAGGTAAAAAAGCAGAAAACACTGAGAAAAAATCAGAATCTAACGCAATCGAAAACTCAGGATCTCATGATTCACGTAACGATAAAGAGATTAGTAAAGATAATCCGTTTAGAACAGAAGCTACTGATACGGAAGGTCCAGTGGCAGAAATACCATATTCCGAGGGTAGGAATGTATATGTATATGGTGGAGAATCAGAAGGGTTTGATATAAAAATCAAAGATAATTCTGGAGTTGTTGCAAATGCCACTATTTTACGAGGAGGTAATCAGCCATTTACTTCTGTTTCAGGTGAAAAAGATATGCTTGACGTGGAATTTGGTTATAAAGCAAATGTCTTTTCAACAGAAACTACAGCGAGTGAGTCTAATCCAGCTGTTATTCATTATACAGGTCTTCCTGGTGGTACATTAAATCAAAAACAATTAGAAGAAGCTAGAACAAAAGGTCTAAATCTAGGTTGGCGTTATGTTAAGGCGACAGATAAAGCAGGGAATGATTTAAGAGCTATAGATGAAAGAGACAACAAACCAGGTGCTCTTTATGTTGTCGTTAAACCTCAAACATACAAATACAACATCCAACAACCAGAAAATAACGCTAATAAAATTGCTGTTTCAGATATTAACAACCTAACAGAAACTGATATTCAGAAAATTAAAGACCAAATCAAAATTGGATATTCTAAAACAAGCCAAGATGCTAGATTTGAATCTAAAAAAGGTCAAGATTTAGATAATCAAGCTTCTGTAGTGAAAAGTATTGAAGTAAATGGACAAACTATCACTGTTACCTATAAAGATGGTTCAGTAGACACTACCCCAGTTGCAGATGTGGCACGTACGGATCTGGATCCTGTAGTAGAGTTCCCGTTCTCTGATGCGCCAAAAAGAGAAATCTATGTCTATGGAGCAGAAGAAAATTCATTCGACATCAAAATTAAAGATGATGCGGATAAGATTAAAAGTGCGACTTTATTACAATGGGGAAGTAATCCGTTTAAACCTGTAGCAGGTGAAACAGATAAAGTCAATACACAATATGGATATACAGCTAATGTTATTTCTTCTGAAACAACAGCGTCAGAAGCTAAGCCAGCGGTTATCACATACTCAGGCACCCCAGCTCCAGAAGGGTCATTTACACAAGCTAAATTAGAGGCTGCAACCAAAGGAGAGAACCCTCCAGGCGTAGCTTTAGGATGGCGTTACTTAAAAGTAGTCGATTCTGAAGGAAAAGAATTTGTAGGGTCTGGAAAAGAAACTGCTAATAACATGTCACTTAGAGTCATGCTTAAACCTCAAACTCAAAAATACGACATTCAAACACCAGCAGAAGCTGATAAAGTAGCAGTGGATGATGCATCGGAAGTAACTGAAGCAGAATTCAATAAAATCAAAGAAAAGCTTAAGATTGAGTACTCTAAAAACAATATGGATGCTCGTCTAGCTGATAAAAAAGGTCAAGCTGTAGAAAATCAAGCAGACCGTATCGCAAGCATTAAAAAAAGATGGTAACAACGTAGTTGTAACTTATAAAGATGGTTCAACAGATACTAGACCATTGACTGACTTTGCACGTACAAATAATGCTCCAGAAGTGAAAATTCCTTACTCTGTAGACGGTAAAAAAGATGTATATGTATATGCAAATGAAGACTTCGATATTCCTGTTAAGTTTACAGATGATAGTGGAAAAATAGCTTCAGCGACAATAAATCGTGGTGGAAATGTTGAACAACCAGCTAAAGACGCAGCAAATCCTAACGTTTTAGATAACGAATATGAATCAACAGTAGAAAAAATCTCTACAGAAACAACAGCAACAGAGGCAAATCCTGCAGTTGTTCATATTAAAGGAAATTATTCTAAAGCAACACCAGGATTAGCTGCTAATAAATTCCCAACAGATGAAAATGGTGAATTTCCAATCGTAACTCGTTATGCAACAGCAACAGATACAGATGGAAAAGATATTTCCAATCATGCGACTGGTTCTTCATATGCAACTGACCCAGGTTCATTCAGAATTGTCTTAAAAGCTCAAACAGCTAAATATGATGTTAAAGAATTAGACGACGCAAACAAAACTGTTGTAAGTAATACTGCAACATTGACTCCTGAAGACTTAGCAACTGTTAAAGAAAATCTTCAATTAGAATACTCTAAGAAAAATAAAGATAAGAACATCAATAAAGATGAAGTAGTTACTCCAGAAAACGTTAAGAAAGCAGTAGATACTGTAAAACAAGATGGAGATAACTTAGTAGTAACATATAAAGATGGTTCTAAAGATACTATTCCAGTAGATAAAGTTGCTAAATTAGACAAGCAACCAGCAATCGATGCAGTTACTAACAAAGCGACAGATCAAATCGCAGCTATCAATGGTAATGATAACTTAACACAAGCTGAAAAAGATAAAGCTATTGCAGATGTAACTGCAGGTAAAGATGCAGCATTAGAAAAAATCGCTGATGCTACTAATAGTACTGCGATAACAACAGCTCAAACAGATGGTACTGGTGCTGTAGCGAAAGTAAATCCAATCGGTAAAGAAAAAGCTAAAGAAGAAATCGCTAAGACTTTGGAAGCTAAGAAGGAGGCTATTGAGAACAATGATAGCTTAACACAAGCCGAGAAGGAAAAAGCTAAAAAAGATGCTGAAGACAAGGCAGCAGCAGCCCTTGCTGAAATCGAAAAACAACCAGCAACAGCAGAAACAGCAGCTGCGGCAACAGCAGCTCAAACTACTGTAAACGATAAACAAGCTGAAGGAACCAAAGAAGTTGCTAAAATCAACCCAATCGGTAAACAAGCAGCATTAGACAAAATCGATGAAGCCTTAAAAGCTAAAGAAGCAGAAATGGATGCCCGCACTGACCTAACAGAGGAAGAAAAGGCAGAAGCTAAGGCAGAAGCTAAAAAATTTGCTGATGATAAAAAAGCTGAAATTAAGGCTAAAAATGATAATGCGGATACAGAAGCAGAAGCTGAAACGATTCAAGGTGAAATCGATACAGCAGGCGATACTGGAAAAACACAGGTAGAGGGTGTTACCAAACCTGCGGCTAAAAAACCAGAAGCTAAAACAGCGGTAGAAACTACAGCCGCTGCTAAAAAGCAAGAGATTGAGCAAGATGGAGCATTGTCACCAGAAGCTAAGAAGAAACTTCAAGATGAGGTAGATGCTGTTAAGAAAGCTTCGGAAGAGGCAATCGATGGTGCTAAGAAAAATGATGATGTTGCTAAAGCTAAGAAATCAGCAGAAGCAGCGATTAAAGCCATCAACTCTGCTCGTTTACCAGCGAACAAGGTAATTGCTGAAGATCCAACAAACTTAAAACCTGAAGAACAGGAAAAACTTAAAAAAGCGATTGAAGCGGTAAACCCTCCGGGAACTAAGGTAGTTGTTAAGGATGATGGAAGTGCTGAAGTAACCTTACCAGGGAAGCAAGCACCTGAAACATTAAAACAAGAAGATTTAACAAAATCTGAAGCCGATTTAGAAAAAGATGGTGGTGGCAACAACATCAACCGTCCAACGGATAAAGTGATTGTTGGAAATCCTGAAAGTTTGACAGATGCAGATAAAGAAAACATCAAAAAAGCTGTTCGTGAAGTAAACCCTAATGCTGTTGTGACAATTGATGATAATGGTACAGTAACTGTTTCAACACCAGAAGGAAATACAGCAGGATTTACAGCCAAAGAATTGGTGCGTACTTTAGCTGATGCAGCAAAAGATGATTCAGGTAATGCAGGTGTTCGTAAGCCAGCAGATAAGTTGGTTGGAGATGCAACAAATGCAGATCTTCAAGCAAAAGCAACTGAAAAACTGAAAAAATTGAATGGTGAAGATGCTAAGGTTAAATATGACGATGAAGGAAATGCAACAGTAGTTCTTAAAGACGGAACAATTGCGACAATTCCAGCAGGTGACTTATTCAAGACAGAAGAAGATGCTAAGAAAGCAAACGGTGGAGATGACATCAACAAACCGAATGCCCAAACAGTTGTAGAAGATATTGCAGCATTAAGCCCAGAAGAACGTACTAAAGTAAAAGACGTGATTAAGGCGAAAGTTGAAGCAGTAAACCCAGGTGCAGTTGTAGTAGTTGACGACCAAGGAAATGCAGTTGTAACAACACCAGCAGGTAAAACAGCAGTTATTGACGCAGATGATTTAATTAAAAAACCTAATGAAACATCAACTGCCAAAGCTGGTAACAACATCAACAACCCAGCTGACAGAGTACGTGTTGATAACAGTAAGCAATTAACAGACCCTGAACTTGCTAGAATTAAAGCAGCAGTTGAAGCAGTAAATCCAGGTGCTGAAGTTGTAGTGGACGACCAAGGAAACGCAACAGTAACAACACCAGAAGGTAAGACAGCGGTCATTCCAGCGGCGGACTTAACTAAGTCGTCAGATGCAGAAAAGGCACCAAAAGCAGGAAATGACATTGTTAAACCAGCTTCTAAGACAAAAGTCGCAAATCCAGACTCATTAACAAAAGATGAGAAAGATGCAATTGCAGCTAAAGTAGCAGCCGTCAATCCAGGTTCAACTGTAGTCGTAGACGACCAAGGAAACGCAACAGTAACTCTTCCAAACGGAAATACAGCAGTTATTCCAGCATCAGATTTAACAAAATCTGAAAAAGATGTGAACGATGGAAAAGCTAAAGACAACGCAGTTACACCAGCTTCTAAGACAAAAGTCGCAAATCCAAATGCCTTAACTGAAGCTGAGAAGAAAGCCATCGAAGATAAAGTTAAAGCAGCAAATCCAGGTGCTGAAGTTGTAGTAGATGACAAAGGAAATGCAACAGTAGTCAAAGATGGTAATGTTTCAGTTATCCCATCAACAGACTTAGTTAAAGTTGAAGATGATGCTAAGAAAGATAATGGTGGTAACGATGCGAACACACCAGCAGCTAAGACTGTAGTAGCAGATTCAACTAAACTTACAGACAAAGAGAAAGAAGCTGTTAAGAAAGCTGTTGAAGCAGTCAACCCAGCTTCAACTGTAGTGGTAGACGACCAAGGCAATGCAACAGTAACCAAAGGTGACGGCACAGTTCTTAACATTCCAGCTTCAGACTTAGTCATCCCAGCAGAAAAATTAGCTGACGAAGCTAAGAACGCTAAAGTGAAAACACCAGCTATTCGTACATTAGTTGGAAATAAAGAAAACTTAACAAAAGACGAAAAAGACGCTGTTAAGAAATCAATTGAAGCAGTTAACCCAGGTGCAACTGTAGTAGTAGACGATAAAGGAAACGCAACAGTAACAATGCCAGACGGTTCTACAGCAACAATTTCTAAAGAACAACTAGTGAAGAATGCAGAAGAAGCGAAAGCTAAAAACGGTGGTAATAATCTTGATTTCGACTTGAGTAAAGTAACGGTAGCAGACCTTGCTAATATTACTCCAGAAGAAAAAGCGAAATTCCAATTCAAAGTTCTAGGTGCTATTACAGACGTTCCAGAATTTGATCTTGATGCCTTCTTGAAAGAAACAGACGATAATGGTAATACAGTTTACACATCTAAAGATGGTAAAGTGAAAATTACGATTGATAAAGATGGTAACGCAACAGCAACAGTTGAAAAAGATGGTAAGACAGAAGCAGCTGTTAAAATTGACAAAGATGGAAATGTAACAATCGTTACAAAAGAAGGTCAAGTATTAGCAATTCCAAGAGATGATGCGTTTAAACAACGTCCATATGTACCATCAAATGGTGGAAGCAATAACAGTGGTAACGATAACGGAAATGGAACTTCTGGTAATAACGGAGCTACTAACACTGACGCAAAAGCAGATAAAGCGAAGTTGGAAGGTGCTATCCATCAATTAGATGAATTGATCATTAAAGAATCAGCTAAGCTTGATGCAGAAACTGCAAAAGAAGCGACTGACTTATTGACAGACGCTAAGAAAGTACTTGCAGATCCGAAAGCAAGCCAAGATGAAGTGGATGCAATGGTTAAACGTATCGAAGACTTTATGGCGAAAGTTGCTCCATCAACTGACCCTACAAGCCCAGCTAAGGACCAAGCTGCTCAAACATCAGCTGTAGCTCCAGCTACTGCTCAAGCAGCAAATGCCAACCAAGCAGCAGCAAACGCGCGTAAAGCAGCTAAAGAATTGCCAAATACAGGTACAGCAGATTCTACTGTAGCTATGGTAGCAGCAACCGCAAGTGCCTTACTTGGTCTTGGTCTTGCAGGCCGTCGTCGTAAAGAAGACGAAGAAGCTTAATTGGTAGATTGTTTGATAAACATCAGATAATAAATCCGATTTTCAAAGCTTAAATAAGTACCTCTTATAAGAAAATCTCCTAGCAGGAAAGTCTGCTAGGAGATTTTTGCATTTCAGGAAGTGGACGGCTGACTTGGTAACCAGCTGAGGGTGAAGGTTAGTTGCTCAGCTTTTAAGAGGTCTTGGTGTTGAATAGTTGATACTAGGTTTTTGTCCAGTCGGCATTTTTTTACAAAGTTAAAATGGCTGTGGTTTTGCTCAGTATGAATATCTAGCCATTTATTTTCTTTAGCTAGGTAGATACGGAGGTGGTCAAAGAGAGGGATTCCGAGATCATAGCTGGGCTTGCCTGGACAGGTCGGATAAAATCCGAGAGCCGACCAGATGTACCAAGCCGAGAGACTACCATTGTCTTCATCGCCAGGATAGGCTTGCCAACTTGGGTGAAAGGCTTTCTGACGGAGCGTCTTGATAAGAAGGGCAGTATAGTCAGGGTAGTTGCTGTAGCGGAAGAGATAAGGAATGTGGAAGCTCGGTTGGTTGGAAATGGCGAGTTGTCCAAAAGGAGCAGTGGCCATTTCGCTCATTTCGTGAATCTCGTAACCATAGCCTGTTGTCTCAAAGAGGGGAGCATCTTGACAGGCTCTCAAAAGATAGTTGCTGAAGGCTTCTTTTCCACCCATAAGTTGGATTAAGTCTGGAATGTCGTGGAGGACGCCTAAAGTCGCTTGAATGGCAGAACATTCGGCATAATCACGTCCCCAACTATAAGGAGAGAAGTCAGGGCGGAAGTTGCCTTGGCTGTCTCGCGCTCTCATGTAACCTGTTTCAGCATCAAATAGATGGCGGTAATTTTGTGAAGCAGTCCTATAGGTTTCCGCGATGTCATTCTGACCAAGTTTTTGGGCACAGCTGGCGATACAAAAGTCGCTATAGGCATAGTCAAGGGTGTGACTGACACTTTCGTGGTGGTCGGTAGAGAGGTAGCCTAGTTTTTGGTATTGGGCTAGTCCGTGGCGACCATTGATGCCGAGAGGATCGACCTTGCTGGCTGTTTCGAGCATAGCTTGAAGGAATTCTTCTTCCAAGTCGGGAGCCATGTCCTTGCAGGCGCTATCTGCGATAATACCGTCTAAAAGTGTACCGGGCATCATGCCCCGTTCATCTGGAGCTAACCATTTTGGAAGGAAACCAGTATCGCGGTAGCTATTGAGAAAGCCTTCTAAAAAGCGGTGGTAGTGTTCCGGTATGATAAGGGCAAAGAGGGGGAAGGTAGTGCGGAAGGTATCCCAGAAACCATTGTTGCTGAAGAGAACACCGGGCTTTACAGTTCCAGTAGCCAGATCCATGTGGATGGCTTGCCCTGATTCATCAACCTCATAAAAAGTCTGTGGGAATAGGAAGAGTCTGTAAAGGCAGTGATCAAAGAAGGTTCGGTCAGCTTCTCCTGTCTCTATAATGTCAAAACGATGGAGGAGATTTTCCCAATCCGCTTGGGCACTTGATTTACAGTTATCAAAATCTTCTTGGGGTAGATTAAGCAGTGCTTGAGAAGGCGAGATGAAAGAAGTCGCTAGCTGAATTTCAGCATGAGTATCTGCCAGGTCGATTCGCCAGTCTTCGCCTTCTTGGCTGATAGCAAGAATATCCGTATTCATTTGCAGGGCAGTGAACATAGTTAGTGGATTTTTGTTGGTCTCAGTTTTTCTTTCTTGTCGCAGGGCAAGAGTTCGCTTATCTACTTGCTCCACGGTCAGTTCATCTGCTGCGTGAAGATAGAGGGAGAGGGCTTTGCCTTGCTTTTGCTTCAAACGAATAGAAGCACCATAGCAAGTCGGTGTGAGCTGGCTTTCAATCTGATAGCGCAGGGAGAAAATCTTCAGATAATGAGGTTGGAAAGAGGCCTTATCCATATCATAGGAAGACTGGCGATGGAAGAGGCTGTCTCCACCCAGTTGGCCTGTGACAGGTGTCAGAAGGAGCCAAGAGTAGTCGCCAATCCAAGGGCTGGGCTGGTGGGTTAATCGAATCCCCTGAAAGATAGGCAGATGCAGATTGAAAAACCAAGAGCCCTCCTGGTCACTGGTCTGGGGTACAAAGTAATTCATCCCAAAAGGCACGCCTGTGTATGGCAGGGTATTTCCCCGAGAAAAAGCATGCTTGCTGGCAGTTCCAAAGCGGGTATCGATGGTTTCAAGTAGTGGTTTCATAGTCTTTCCTTTAGCTGTTTTTCTACATTATATCAGAAAAAGATAGCCTTTAGAAAAGGAGCTTCAAAGATAACTATTTTGTAGAAAAATGACTATCATTTGTGTATGTATTTTCTGTCTCAAAAGCTATATACTGAAAATGAAACTTGTTTGAAAGAGGATACTGCACGATGATTTATTCAAAAGAAATTGTTAGAGAATGGCTAGATGAAGTAGCAGAGCGGGCTAAGGACCATCCAGAGTGGGTGGATGTTTTCGAGCGTTGCTACACAGATACCTTGGACAATACGGTTGAAATCCTAGAAGATGCTTCAACTTTTGTCTTGACTGGGGATATTCCTGCAATGTGGCTTCGGGATTCGACAGCCCAACTCAGACCCTACCTGCATGTGGCTAAAAGAGATACCCTCCTGCGTCAGACCATTGCAGGTTTAGTCAAACGTCAGATGACTTTGGTGCTCAAGGATCCTTATGCCAACTCCTTCAACATTGAGGAAAACTGGAAGGGGCACCACGAGACCGATCACACCGACCTTAATGGCTGGATTTGGGAACGCAAGTATGAGGTGGACTCGCTTTGCTATCCTTTGCAGTTGGCTTATCTCCTCTGGAAAGAGACTGGCGAGACTAGTCAGTTTGATGAGACTTTTGTCGCAGCGACTAAGGAAATTCTTCATCTGTGGACAGTAGAACAAGACCACAAGAACTCTCCTTATCGTTTTGTCCGAGATACGGACCGTAAGGAAGATACACTGGTAAATGATGGATTTGGCCCTGATTTTGCAGTGACAGGAATGACTTGGTCAGCCTTTCGTCCGAGTGATGACTGTTGCCAGTATAGCTACTTGATACCGTCAAATATGTTTGCTGTAGTAGTCTTGGGGTATGTCCAAGAAATCTTTGCAGAACTGGACCTAGCTGATAGCCAGAGTGTTACCACAGACGCCAAGCGCCTCCAGTCTGAAATCCAAGAAGGAATTGAAAACTACGCCTACACCACCAACAGCAAGGGCGAAAAGATTTATGCCTTTGAAGTAGACGGTTTGGGAAATGCTAGCATCATGGATGATCCAAACGTACCAAGTCTGCTGGCTGCACCTTATCTGGGTTACTGTTCGGTCGATGATGAAGTTTATCAAGCAACTCGTCGTACCATTCTGAGCCCTGAAAATCCATATTTTTACCAAGGAGAATACGCTAGCGGTCTCGGAAGTTCTCATACCTTCTATCGCTATATCTGGCCAATCGCCCTGTCTATCCAAGGGTTGACAACGACAGATAAGGCAGAGAAGAAATTCTTGCTGGATCAGCTGGTTGCTTGCGATGGGGGCACAGGTGTCATGCACGAAAGCTTCCACGTAGATGATCCGACCCTCTACTCTCGTGAATGGTTCTCTTGGGCCAACATGATGTTCTGTGAGTTGGTCTTGGATTACTTGGATATCCGCTAAGGAGCAAGCTTTATACTCTTCGAAAATATCTTCAAACCACGTCAGCTTCGCCTTGCCGTAGGTATGGTTACTGACTTCGTCAGTTCTATCTACAACCTCAAAGCAGTACTTTGAGCAGCCTGTGGCTAGCTTCCTAGTTTGCTCTTTGATTTTCATTGAGTATAAGGAGCGCGCTTTCGCTCAACCGATTCTTGTCAGAATCACAAATTTACATTTAAAACGTTAAAATTTAATTTAGAATGAGGTTTTACTTCATGGAAAATGTTGTCGTACATATTATCTCACATAGTCACTGGGACCGTGAGTGGTACTTGCCTTTTGAAAGCCACCGTATGCAGTTGGTGGAATTGTTTGACAATCTTTTTGATCTCTTTGAAAATGACCCTGAGTTCAAGAGTTTCCATTTAGATGGACAAACTATTGTCCTTGATGACTACTTGGAGATTCGCCCTGAAAATCGCGATAAAGTCCAACGATACATCGACGAAGGAAAATTGAAAATTGGTCCCTTTTACATCTTGCAAGATGACTACTTGATTTCCAGTGAAGCCAACGTCCGCAATACCTTGATTGGTCAAGCAGAATGTGCAAAATGGGGCAAATCTACTCAGATTGGTTATTTCCCAGATACCTTTGGAAATATGGGACAAGCGCCTCAAATTCTTCAACAATCAGGCATTCATGTGGCAGCCTTTGGTCGTGGTGTGAAGCCGATTGGATTTGATAACCAAGTCCTCGAAGATGAGCAGTTTACTTCTCAGTTTTCAGAAATGTACTGGCAGGGTGCGGATGGTAGTCGTGTTTTAGGTATTCTCTTTGCCAACTGGTACAGTAACGGGAATGAAATCCCAGTTGATAAAGATGAGGCCTTGACCTTCTGGAAACAAAAACTGGCAGACGTGCGTGCCTACGCTTCGACCAACCAATGGTTGATGATGAACGGATGTGACCACCAGCCTGTCCAGAAAAATCTGAGCGAAGCTATTCGTGTGGCAAATGAACTCTTCCCAGATGTAACCTTTGTTCACAGTTCCTTTGATGAATATGTTCAAGCCGTGGAAACTGCCCTACCAGAGCAATTATCAACGGTGACAGGCGAGTTGACCAGTCAGGAAACAGATGGTTGGTACACACTTGCTAATACTTCTTCATCTCGCATTTACCTCAAACAAGCCTTCCAAGAAAATAGCAATCTCCTAGAGCAAGTTGTAGAACCCTTGACTATTATCACTGGGGGGCACAACCACAAGGATCAGTTGACCTATGCTTGGAAAACTCTCTTGCAAAATGCGCCGCATGATAGTATCTGTGGCTGTAGCGTGGACGAAGTTCACCGTGAGATGGAGACACGTTTTGCCAAGGTCAATCAAGTCGGAAACTTTGTTAAGAGCAATCTTCTTAACGAATGGAAGGGTAAAATCGCTACGTCTAAGGCTCAAAGTGATTATCTCTTTACTGTCATTAACACAGGTTTGCATGATAAGGTTGATACTGTCAGCACAGTGATTGATGTTGCGACTTGTGATTTCAAGGAATTGCACCCAACAGAAGGTTACAAGAAGATGGCTACCTTAACCTTGCCAAGTTATCGTGTGGAGGACTTGGATGGTCGTCCTGTAGAGGCTAAAATCGAAGACCTTGGGGCTAATTTTGAGTATGATTTACCAAAAGATAAGTTCCGCCAAGCTCGTATCGCTCGTCAAGTGCGCGTGACCATTCCAGTTCACCTAGCGCCACTTTCTTGGACAACCTTCCAATTGCTGGAAGGAGAGCAAGAACACCGTGAAGGCATTTATCAAAACGGGGTGATTGATACACCATTTGTAACGGTGAGTGTGGATGACAATATCACAGTTTATGATAAGACAACTCACGAAGCCTATGAAGATTTTATCCGCTTCGAAGACCGTGGTGACATCGGAAACGAGTATATCTATTTCCAACCAAAAGGAACAGAGCCAATCTATGCAGAGCTTAAGGGCTACGAGGTCTTGGAAAATACAGCTCGTTATGCTAAAATCTTGCTCAAACATGAATTGACCGTGCCTGTCAGCGCGGATGAAAAGCTAGAAGAAGAGCAAAAAGGTATCATCGAGTTCATGAAGCGTGAAGCTGGACGGTCAGAAGAATTGACAAGCATTCCTCTTGAAACTGAGATGACTGTCTTCGTTGATAATCCACAAATCCGTTGCAAGACTCGCTTTACTAACACTGCTAAAGACCACCGTATCCGTCTTTTGGTCAAGACTCATAATACTCGTCCAAGCAATGATTCTGAAAGCATCTATGAGGTGGTGACACGACCAAACAAACCAGCTGCTTCATGGGAAAATCCTGAAAATCCTCAACACCAACAAGCCTTTGTTAGTCTGTATGATGATGAAAAAGGTGTGACTGTATCCAACAAGGGATTGAATGAATACGAAATCCTTGGAGACGACACTATTGCAGTGACCATTCTGCGTGCGTCAGGTGAGCTAGGTGACTGGGGTTACTTCCCAACACCAGAAGCACAATGCTTGCGTGAGTTTGAAGTCGAGTTTGCGCTTGAATGCCACCAAGCCCAAGAACGCTTCTCAGCCTATCGTCGTGCTAAAGCCTTGCAGACACCGTTTACCAGCCTTCAGCTTGCTAGACAGGAAGGAAGCGTGGCTGCGACTGATAGCCTCTTGAGCCATTCTGTTCTCAGCATACCGCAAATCTGTCCAACAGCCTTTAAGGTAGCTGAAAATGAAGAAGGCTATGTTCTTCGTTACTACAATATGTGTAGTGAAAATGTGCGTGTACCGGAAAGTCAACATCTCTTCCTTGACCTACTTGAACGACCATACCCAGTTCATTCAGAACTATTGGCTCCACAAGAGATTCGTACAGAATTGATCAAAAAAGAAGAAATTTAATTTCAAAAAGAAAGGAGGGGCGAAAAGTTAAGAACTAACTACTGATTCGCCCCTTTTTATGGTAAAAACAATGACCATTGCAACGATTGATATTGGAGGGACTGGGATTAAGTTTGCCAGTCTGACTCCTGATGGGAAAATATTGGATAAGACAAGCATCTCAACACCAGAAAACTTGGAGGATTTACTATCTTGGTTAGACCAGCGCTTGTCAGAGCAGGATTACAGCGGGATTGCTATGAGCGTTCCAGGCGCGGTCGATCAAGAGACGGGTGTGATTGATGGCTTCAGTGCGGTGCCCTACATTCACGGATTTTCTTGGTATGAGGCGCTTAGCTCTTATCAGATTCCTGTCCATCTGGAAAATGATGCCAACTGCGTTGGACTCAGTGAATTGCTAGCTCATCCAGAACTTGAAAATGCAGCCTGTGTCGTGATTGGGACAGGGATTGGCGGAGCCATGATTATCAATGGTAGACTTCATCGAGGTCGCCACGGCCTGGGTGGAGAATTTGGCTACATGACCACCCTTGCCCCTGCTGAAAAGCTCAACAACTGGTCGCAACTAGCGTCAACTGGGAATATGGTGCGCTACGTGATTGAAAAATCTGGTCAGACTGACTGGGACGGTCGCAAGATTTACCAAGAGGCTGCAGCAGGAAATGCCCTTTGCCAAGAAGCCATTGAGCGCATGAACCGTAATCTGGCGCAAGGCTTGCTCAATATTCAGTATCTCATCGACCCAGATGTCATTAGTCTGGGAGGCTCTATCAGTCAAAATTCAGATTTTATTCAAGGTGTCAAGAAGGCTGTAGATGACTTTGTCGATACCTACGAAGAGTACACAGTCGCACCCGTTATCCAAGCCTGCACCTATCATGCAGATGCTAATCTCTACGGTGCCCTTGTTAACTGGCTACAGGAGGAAAACCAATGGTAAGATTTACAGGACTTAATTCCAAACAAACTCAGGCAATCGACTTGCTGACAAAGCACATTTCTCTACCAGCTGTGGAAGTAGCTGTCGCTCAGTCTGACCAAGCCTCTATTTCAATCAAGGGTGAGGGTGGTCACTATCAATTGACCTATCGCAAACCCCACCAACTCTATCGCGCCTTGTCTGTTCTCGCAACAGCTTTAGAAGAATCTGACAAGGTGGAGATTGAGGAGCAAGCGGCTTATGAAGATTTAGCCTATATGGCTGACTGTTCGCGAAATGCAGTGCTGAATGTCGCTTCTGCCAAGCAGATGATTGAAGTCTTAGCTCTCATGGGCTATTCAATCTTTGAGCTCTACATGGAAGACACCTACCAGATTGAAGGGCAGCCTTACTTTGGCTATTTCCGTGGAGCTTATTCGGCTGAGGAGTTGCAGGAAATCGAAGCCTATGCCCAGCAGTTTGACATGACCTTTGTGCCATGTATCCAGACCTTGGCTCACTTGTCAGCCTTCGTCAAATGGGGTGTCAAAGAAGTGCAGGAACTCCGTGATGTGGAGGATATTCTCCTCATTGGCGAAGAAAAGGTTTATGACCTGATTGATGGCATGTTTGCTACTCTATCTAAACTGCAAACCCGCAAGGTCAATATCGGGATGGACGAAGCCCACTTGGTTGGTTTGGGACGCTACTTGATTCTGAACGGTGTTGTGGACCGTAGTCTCCTCATGTGCCAACACTTGGAGCGCGTGCTGGATATTGCTGACAAATATGGTTTTCACTGCCAGATGTGGAGCGATATGTTCTTCAAGCTCATGTCAGCGGATGGTCAGTACGACCGTGACGTGGAAATTCCAGAAGAAACTCGTGTCTACCTAGACCGTCTCAAAGACCGTGTGACCTTGGTTTACTGGGACTATTATCAGGATAACGAGGAAAAATACAACCGTAATTTCCGCAACCATTACAAGATTAGCCATGACCTTGCCTTTGCAGGGGGAGCTTGGAAATGGATTGGCTTTACACCTCACAACCATTTTAGCCGTCTAGTGGCTATCGAGGCCAATAAAGCCTGCCGTGCCAATGAAATCAAAGAAGTCATCGTGACTGGTTGGGGGGACAATGGTGGTGAAACAGCCCAGTTTTCTATTCTCCCAAGCTTGCAAATCTGGGCAGAACTAAGCTATCGCAATGACCTAGACCGTTTGTCTGCTCACTTCCAGACCAATACTGGTCTATCGGTTGAGGACTTTATGCAGATTGACCTTGCCAACCTCTTGCCAGACCTGCCAGATAATCTCAGTGGTATCAATCCCAACCGCTATGTCTTTTATCAAGATGTTCTCTGCCCGATCCTTGACCGACACATGACACCTGAACAGGACAAACCGCACTTTGCTCAGTCTGCTGAGACGCTTGCTAAAATCAAAGAAAAAGCTGGTGCTTACTCTTACCTCTTTGAAACTCAGGCTCAGTTGAACCAGATTTTAAGTAGCAAAGTCGATGTGGGACGACGCATTCGTCAAGCCTATCAAGCGAATGATAAGGAAAGTCTGCAAGAAATCGCCAGACAAGAATTACCAGAACTTAGAAGCCAAATTGAAGACTTCCATGTCCTCTTTAGCCACCAATGGCTGAAAGAAAATAAGGTCTTTGGTTTGGATACAGTTGACATCCGCATGGGCGGACTCTTGCAACGCATCAAGCGAGCAGAAAGCCGCATCGAGGCTTATCTGGCTGGTCAGCTTGACCGCATCGACGAGCTGGAAGTAGAAATTCTGCCATTTAACGACTTCTACGCAGACAAGGACTTCGCAGCCACAACAGCCAACCAGTGGCATACTATTGCGACAGCTTCAACGATTTATACAACTTAAAAACAAGAACACCTTGCTTGGCGCAGGGTGTTTCGCGTGAAACAGAAGAATTGGATAAGATGCATGATACCAAGCTTAGTTCATAACATTTGATTTATAAAATAAAAAAGAGTATAATAAATTATGCCAGTCTAAAATATGCATAAATATTTTAGGGGGGGCTTTTTATTTGCCCTTCCAGATATATATTAACCGATAATTATCGGAAAAGGAGCAAAATGGTATATGTTTTATAAAGGTAATCAAGGTAGAGAAAAGCGCTTGCGGTTTTCGATTCGTAAGGTTAGTTTTGGAGCTGCTAGTGTTGCAGTAGCAGCCTTGTTCATGTTTCCAGGAAATGGGACAGTGTCTGCCACAGAGCAAGGTGTAACCCCAACTAATGAGGAAACACAAGGCTCACCACTGAAAGACCCAGATGTCCAGAATGGAACCTACGGGGCGACTCCAGTAGTCAGTCAGTTGGATGGAAATTCTGGTAGCAGTGAGACTACTGCTCCGAAAGGTCAAGAAGAAACAACTACTCCAACATCTACTGATGCAAGCGCACCATCAGTCGAATCACCTACTGTTTCAAAAGAGCAAGAAGAAACATCTACTACTGCCACTCCAGCGCCAGTAGTATCATCTACTGCTTCAGCAACAGAAGAAGCAGAAGAAAAGGCTACACCTGCCTTGGATAAAAAACAGTTGGAAGATTACGTAGCAGAAATTGATGCTAAATTAGCCTCAGGTAGCTATGCGACTAAGACAGATGAAAGTGTCGCAACCCTTAAAGAACATCTAGAATTAGCAAAACTTGCCCTAACAACAGCCACAAGTCAAGAGGAGTTAACAAAAGCTTACAGAAAACTTCTTATGACAGCTAGCAGCGGTTTACGTAATAAGCCTAAAGCGCAAGTTGAAAGTCCTAAACTAGATACCACAGAAGGAAAAGCGACTGTCGGTAAGAAAGCAAGCAATACTGAGAAAGCTACAGGAACCAACTCTATTGCAAACTCAGGACAACATGATCCACGTAATAGACAAGCCCTGGATAGAAATAATCCATTCCGTACAGATGGGACAACAACGGATACTGATCCATCAGCAAACCAGACTTACACAGCGCCTGCAGAGAATGCGGATTTAAAAACGTTAGCAACTACGTTACAAAGTTTGCCGATACTATTCAAAACAATAAAAAAATCCAAAGTATGGATGAGTTAGGAAAAGCTAAAAATGTAGCTAAAGGTAGCGTTACTGAAATTGACGAGTTTGGTGGTTGGAGAGCTGTATCTTCTGATGGACAGCAAGGTAAATTTGCAATTGCAAGAAAGACAGACCGAGGCGTATTCCCTGTTGAAACACTTAATACGACAAATAATCAATATGACACCAACAGAAAGGTTTGGCTACGAGAACAGTCATTTGATAGAACTAGTGAGTATATGCTTTTTCTAACGAAAGTCAGATCTTATAAAAACCATACAGAAGCAGCTTATGATGACTCTACTTATGTAAGAGTTGGGGAAGGGGGAGCTTCTACTGCAAAAGCTGTCAAAGGTTTTCAAGGTATTGAGAAAACGTTTCGTGCATATTCTTCAAACGATGGGTCTAGAATAAAAGTTGCTTTTAAAACAGGATACTCTGGAGATATTAACAATACTAAAGCAGGATATAAGGTCGAAGTTTATTCGATTGGACAAGATGGGACAGAAAGTAGTATTTATACAACTACATTTTATCCTCAAAAGGGTGGGCAAGATAAAGATAAAACGGTTGTTGCAGCTAAAGATGGTACTACGAGAAATGAAGTGCTAAATGCTAATGGATTGACAGAAAATCAAGTAAATGAAAAATTAGCAGAGGAGAATAATAAACCTAATGGTACAGGAGGTTCTTTTACTAGCCGTGATATAGAACTTCCAAAGGGTGCAGTTTCATATAAAGTACGAATTAGTAATGCAAATGATAAAGAAGTGGGGCTTTCTTATCAATCTCCGTATTTAGGTTATGCACTTCCAGTTACTGGTTTAGATTTTTCAATCGAACAAGATACTAGCAGTGTTGCCAAAAACCTCTTGCAAAGAATTTATGATAAATTACTTGAAACGGAAACGGCAGATAAGGCAGGGAAAACGGACGATACTATCAATGCATATACAGCTGAACTTGAAAAAGTAAATAATCTTCTTACTGGACAGCTAAAAACAACAGCAGATTATAAACGGGCATTTTCAACGCTTTTATCAAAACAAGAAGCTTTAGTTCCGGCAGCGACAAGTGATGAAAAGACTAATTTATCTGCACAAGTTGAAGGGTTAAAAAAGGTAGCAACAGACACCAAAACACCTAAGAGTATTGCTGAATACAATAAAGAATTTGAGAAGTATAATCAAGAAATTGAGTCAATAAAACAAGAAGTAACGACTATCATCAATAAACAAGGAAATGCAACTAAAGATGAAGTAAGTACCGCATTAGAAAAAGTAGAAGTTATAAAAGGGAAATTAGATACTGCTGCTGGACTGTTAGTTGAACAAGGAAATAAGACGGAGTTAAGAAAAGCGGTAGGAGAAGAAACTACTGTTAAAGGAAACTTTAAATATTATAATGCAGATAAAACAACAAGGGATGCGTATGATGAAGAGATAAAAAATGGACAAAGAGTAATAGGTGATGCTGATGCGGATCAAACTCAAGTAAATGCAGCCTTAAAAGCAATTACAGATGCAAAACAAGCATTAAATGGAGCAGAGACAGACAAAGCAGCGTTACGAGAAGCATCAACAACAGATGCCGCAAACACAAAAGCAACGGATGCGAAGTACTACAACGAAACTGATTCAGAGAAGAAAAAAGCATACGATGACGCAGTAACAGCAGCTGCAGGAGTGCTTTCAAATGACAATGCGACCCAAGCAGAGGTAAATGCAGCCTTAAAAGCAATTACAGATGCAAAACAAGCATTAAATGGAGCAGAGACAGACAAAGCAGCGTTACGAGAAGCATCAACAACAGATGCCGCAAACACAAAAGCAACGGATGCGAAGTACTACAACGAAACTGATTCAGAGAAGAAAAAAGCATACGATGACGCAGTAACAGCAGCTGCAGGAGTGCTTTCAAATGACAATGCGACCCAAGCAGAGGTAAATGCAGCCTTAAAAGCAATTACAGAGGCTAAAAAAGCCTTAGATGGAGCACCAACTGATAAAGAAGCCTTAAAAACAGCTTCAACAACAGATGCGCAAAACACCAAAACAACGGATGCGAAGTACTACAACGGAACAGACGCTCAGAAACAAGCGTATGATACGGCGGTATCAGCAGCAGCTGACGTTATCTCGAATCCAAACGCTACGCAAACCCAAGTAGATGAAGCGCTCAAAGCCATTACAGAGGCTAAAAAAGCCTTAGATGGAGCACCAACTGATAAAACACAATTGATAAACACCACTGACGCATTAAATAATTTAATTTTAGAAGATTCGACAAAAGGAAAGACCAAAGCGACGATTGATGAGTATAAAAAAGTACAAGAAGAATCAGAGAAAGTTTTAAAAGAAGTTAAAAAAGTTATTGATAATGAAAATGCTTCACAGGTTGAGGTTGATAAAGCCTTAGAACTAGCAATTAAGGCAAAAGATGCTTTAGAAATTGCGAAAAAATCATTACTTGATGCTGTAGAAGCTAGAGAAGTAGTTGAAACGACAGCAAACGAAAAAATTGCAAGTGTCAAAGCAGATAAAAAACTTTCTGATGAAGAAAAGCAAAAAGCACTTGATACAGTTGAAGCCTTAAAAGGAAAAGCATTAGAATCAATCGACAACTCAACAAAACAATCAGACCTTGATAAAGCACTCAGAACCTTCTTATACCAAGTTGATCAAGCTGCACTTGTAGATGAACTTCCAGAATTAAACCTTGAAGCTGCCCTGAAAGCTTTAATCAACGGAGTAGTGAAAGTTGAACGTGGTAAAGCACTTTCCCAAGCAGATGTGTTAGCGAAATTAGATTTACCAGAAGAAATCTCAGTCCTCAATATGGTATTGCCTGATACGAATACTATCGGTACTAAAATTGCTACAGTGACATTAAGACTAGCGGATGGAAGTGTACAAAAACTTGAAGTTCCAGTTGAAGTGATTTCACAAAACAATCAAGATGTGATACCTCCATATAATGGTGGAAACTACGGCCCTTCTGCCGATAACGGAATGACGAACACTCAAGCCAAAGTGAATAAATCCAAGTTAGAAAGTGCTATTCATCAGCTAGATGAGCTAATCATCCAAGAATCAGCTAAGCTTGATGCAGAAACTGCAAAAGAAGCGAATGACTTATTATCAGAGGCGAAAACAGTATCTGCCGATGCAAACGCAAGTCAAGCAGAAGTGGATGCAATGGTGAAACGTATCGAAGACTTTATGGCGAAACTTGCTCCAGCAGCTGACCATGTAACTCCAGCTGAGGATCAAAGTGTTCAGACACCAGCAGTAGCTCCAGCTACTGCTCAAGCAGCGAATGCCAACCAAGAAGCATCAGCACAAGCAAATGCGCCTAAAGAATCTAAAGAATTGCCAAATACAGGTACAGCAGATTCTACTGTAGCTATGGTAGCAGCTGCCGCAAGTGCCTTACTTGGTCTTGGTCTTGCAGGCCGTCGTCGTAAAGAAGACGAAGAAGCTTAATTGGTAGATTGTTTGATAATTATCAGATGATAAGTCCGATTTTTAAGGCTTAAACAAGTACCTCTCATAAGAAAATCTCCTAGCAGGAAAGCCTGCTAGGAGATTTTTGCATGTCAGGAAGTGGACGGCAAACTGTAACCGTTCAATAACGAGGCATATTGAAAAATTTCCAGGCTCGAGAACTCACTGATAGTTACTAAGCTGGAGATTTCCTATTTGCACTTTTTGTAGGGAGTCAGTCTGGGAGAAATCATACACTATAATGAACTGAGTCTGGACTAGTACAATATCGCTTCTAAAACATTGTTATAAATTGATTTGGCCTTGCCTTATACTCAATGAAAATCAAAAGCAAACTAGGAAGCTAGCCGCAGGTTGCTCAAAACACTGTTTTGAGGTTGCAGATGGAAGCTGACGTAGTTTGAAGAGATTTTCGAAGAGTATTAGCTTTCTAAAAAAGTTGAGAAAAGTAGTACCTTTATTTTTAGACAGATCTCATGATGAGTTTTGAGAAAAAACGTTAAAAAGAGAAAAACCTCTATTGTCAAAAGTATAAGGAACTTGATAATAGGCTTGTTTTCTAAAAATAGTGGGCTTCATTGCTCCTAAAATTTTGTTTGAGAGACTAGCACAGGGTAACAGAGTAACGCCATCACTGGGCTAATAGAGATAAAATAAACAATTGATTTAGGACATTTGTTTGATAGTGGTGATAAAGTTTTAAATCTGCTACATAATTTGTGGAGTTTTTTCTATAATTAGGAGTTTAACCTAATCTGCAAATAGGAGTATACTAATAATGTAATCGTTATCAAAAGTCTAAAAAGGAATTTTTAGATGGATATCAAAATAAAAAAGGGAGGAAATTATGAATAAGTTTTCAAAAACCTTGAGAGACAACTGGATCTTTCTCTTGATGGTTTTGCCAGGGGCGCTCTGGTTGATTCTATTCTTCTACATTCCAGTATTTGGGAACGTGGTTGCCTTCAAAGACTACCACATGACCAGTAATGGTTTCATAGATAGTATCATAAATAGTAAATGGGTCGGACTCGATAATTTCAGATTCTTATTTAGTTCAAAAGACGCCTTTATTATCACACGAAATACGGTTCTCTACAATCTTGGCTTTATCTTTCTAGGTTTAGTTGTATCTGTAGGGATTGCCATTATTCTCAGTGAACTCCGTTCCAAGAGAATGGTGAAGATTTTCCAAACTTCTATGTTGTTCCCTTACTTCTTGTCTTGGGTTATCATCAGTTTCTTTACAGATGCCTTCCTAAATATTGATAAAGGGGTGTTCAATCATCTATTGGAAAGTCTTGGTCTAAAAGAAGTCAATTTCTACGCTGATTTGGGAATTTGGCCTTATCTCCTACTTTTCCTAGGTATTTGGAAAGGTTTTGGATATAGCAGTGTCATGTACTATGCGACGATTATGGGAATTGATCCAACCTACTACGAAGCAGCGACAGTGGACGGAGCCAGCAAATGGCAACGAATTCGCAATGTCACCATTCCGCAGTTGACACCGCTGGTAACTGTATTGACCATCCTTGCAGTCGGAAATATCTTCCGTGCAGACTTCGGTCTCTTCTACCAAATCCCTCACAATGCTGGTCAGCTTTATAACGTAACCAACGTCTTGGACGTATATGTATATAATGGTCTGACCCAGACAGCAGATATCGGGATGGCTTCAGCAGCAGGTCTCTACCAATCAGTAGTCGGCTTGATTCTGGTGGTTCTATCAAACTTACTGGCAAGACGAGTTGATCCAAACTCAGCCTTGTTCTAGAAAGGAGGAGAATATGGCAGAAAAGAAAATTAAAAAAGAAAAAATTGATAATGTCGGCATTCACTCCTTCAGTAAGAAAGCAGATATCTTCTTCAGTACCATTTCGGGTTTGATTGCCCTCTCTTGTATCCTACCCTTCGTATTCGTTATCATTATTTCAGTGACGGACGAGAAAAGCCTCCTCCAATACGGCTACAGCTTCTTCCCATCCCAATTTGGATTAGACGGTTTTGAGTTTTTGGCACAGTTTAAGGATAAAATCTTACAAGCCCTCTTCATCTCAGTCTTTGTAACCGTAGTTGGGACATTGACAAATGTCTTTATCACAACAACCTATGCCTACGCTATTTCACGGACAACCTTTAAGTATCGCAGATTCTTTACCATCTTCGTTCTGCTCAGTATGTTGTTCAACGCTGGTTTGGTACCAGGTTATATCATGGTGACCCGTGTGCTTCAGCTTGGGGATACTGTTTGGGCCTTGATTGTTCCAATGCTTCTCTCACCCTTTAACATCATCTTGATGCGTTCCTTCTTCAAGAAGACCATTCCAGAAGCCATTCTCGAATCCGCTCGTATCGATGGTGCTAGTGAGGCTCGGATTTTCTTCCAAATCTGTTTGCCATTGTCACTACCAGGTATCGCAACCATCACGCTCTTAACAGCTCTTGGTTTCTGGAATGACTGGTTCAACGCCCTTCTTTACATCAAGAGTGACAACTTGTATCCATTGCAATATTTGCTCATGCAAATCCAACAAAATATGGACTACATTGCCAAAGCGGTCGGCTTGACTGGTCAACTGGGAGTTGCTCTACCGAAAGAAACAGGTCGTATGGCCATGGTTGTGGTCGCAACTCTTCCAATCGCGATTTTGTATCCATTCTTCCAACGCTACTTTGTAAAAGGTTTAACTATCGGTGGTGTGAAAGAATAGTGCTTATTGAGAAAGAACATTTCTCGTTTCCAAACTTCCCTTGAGTGAAGTTAATACTCTTCGAAAATCTCTTCAAACCGCGTCAACGTCGTCTTGCCGTAGATATATGTAACTGACTTCGTCAGTCTTATCTACAACCTCAAAACAGTGTTTTGAGCAGCCTGCGGCTAGTTTCCTAGTTTGCTCTTTGATTTTCATTGAGTATAAGATCATTACATTGTTTATAAGTTTAAAAATAAAAAAAGGAGTTTTTATCATGAAAAACTGGAAAAAATATGCTTTTGCATCTGCTAGTGTAGTCGCTTTGGCTGCAGGTCTTGCTGCTTGTGGAAATTTGACAGGTAACAGCAAAAAAGCTGCTGATTCAGGTGACAAACCTGTTATCAAAATGTACCAAATCGGTGACAAACCAGACAACTTGGATGAATTGTTAGCAAATGCCAACAAAATCATCGAAGAAAAAGTTGGTGCCAAATTGGATATCCAATACCTTGGCTGGGGTGACTATGGTAAGAAAATGTCAGTTATCACATCATCTGGTGAAAACTATGATATTGCCTTTGCAGATAACTATATTGTAAATGCTCAAAAAGGTGCTTACGCTGACTTGACAGAATTGTACAAAAAAGAAGGTAAAGACCTTTACAAAGCACTTGACCCAGCCTACATCAAGGGTAATACTGTAAACGGTAAGATTTACGCTGTTCCAGTTGCAGCCAACGTTGCATCATCTCAAAACTTTGCCTTCAACGGAACTCTCCTTGCTAAATACGGTATCGATATTTCAGGTGTCACTTCATATGAAACTCTTGAGCCAGTCTTGAAACAAATTAAAGAAAAAGCTCCAGACGTAGTACCATTTGCTATTGGTAAAGTTTTCATCCCATCTGATAACTTTGACTACCCAGTAGCAAACGGTCTTCCATTCGTTATTGACCTTGAAGGGGATACTACTAAAGTTGTAAACCGTTACGAAGTGCCTCGTTTCAAAGAACACTTGAAGACTCTTCACAAATTCTATGAAGCTGGCTACATTCCAAAAGACGTAGCAACAAGCGATACTTCATTTGACCTTCAACAAGATACTTGGTTCGTTCGTGAAGAAACAGTAGGACCAGCTGACTACGGTAACAGCTTGCTTTCACGTGTTGCCAACAAAGATATCCAAATCAAACCAATTACTAACTTCATCAAGAAAAACCAAACAACACAAGTTGCTAACTTTGTCATCTCAAACAACTCTAAGAACAAAGAAAAATCAATGGAAGTGTTGAACCTCTTGAATACGAACCCAGAACTCTTGAACGGCCTTGTTTACGGTCCAGAGGGCAAGAACTGGGAAAAAATTGAAGGTAAAGAAAACCGTGTTCGCGTTCTTGATGGTTACAAAGGAAACACTCACATGGGTGGATGGAACACTGGTAACAACTGGATTCTTTACATCAACGAAAACGTTACAGATCAACAAATTGCAGATTCTAAGAAAGAATTGGCAGAAGCTAAAGAATCTCCAGCGCTTGGATTCATCTTTAACACTGACAATGTGAAATCTGAAATCTCAGCTATCGCTAACACAATGCAACAATTTGATACAGCTATCAACACTGGTACTGTAGACCCAGATAAAGCGATTCCAGAATTGATGGAAAAATTGAAATCTGAAGGTGCCTACGAAAAAGTATTGAACGAAATGCAAAAACAATACGATGAATTCTTGAAAAACAAAAAATAATCAGCTAAATTGATTTCGTGTATTCATTCCTAACTCCTAAAATAAGAATCACTGCTTTCCTCAGGCTTATCTGGGGGAGGCAGTGGTTTTTTACCTTATTTAGATAATTATCCGAATTAGATGATACAAACAATATTAAAATGATAACAGGTGATTAAAATATTAAAATTTCTTATATCTTTATTAATTTTTCTTAAGTAGATTTTTAGAATAAAGTAGCTTATAATAAGAGTACAATGAAAGCGCTTAACATTGTGAAAATTCATCTTGTTCTGATTTAAGAGATCTATAGATACAAATTTTTAAGCAGTCGTATATAGATGTATGTCATTTACACAGTTCTATATACTTAAAAATTTATACAATGATCAATTTAAACGAGGTAGGTGAAAAAATGATAAAAGTTGTTCTCTATTCTTTTTAGGAACAAGAAATTTTACATGAGGTTATTCAAATGAAAAAAACACCCAATCGATGGTTAATTTTGGCAGCAGCCATTTTAACGAATCTATCTCTAGGTGCTGGTTACGCCTGGTCAGTCTTTCAAAAGGCGCTACTAGAAACTAATTCTAGTCAAGGATGGGTTCAAGCCCAAACTTCTTTGGCCTTTAGTATTTCTTTTGCAATGGTACCTGTTGGTATGATTATTTTCGGTCCTAAGGTTGATTCAGCAGGACCTAAGAAATTTGTATTCCTAGGTGGTATTCTCTTCGGTGCTGGTATGTTTGCTACTGGATTTGCTACTTCTCTTCCAGTCCTGTACCTCACTTATGGGGTTGTCCTAGGACTTGGTATTGGTTCAGCTTATGGAGCATCTACTTCAGTTGCCACTAAGTGGTTCCCAGATAAAAAAGGTTTAGCTGGTGGTTTGACAGCAGCAGGTTTCGGCTTAGGCCCGCTCATTATCGGTCCAGTTGCCAAAGCTTTGATTGCTTCTATGGGTGTTTACTCAACATTCAAAGTATTAGGTATCATTCTTCTAATTGTTATTTGTACTTCTTCATTGGTAATGGAGAAAGCTCCTGCAGCAGCGCCGGCAGCTGGAACAGCTCAACCAGAAGGTAAAACTTATAAAGAAATGCTTCGTGATGGAAATTACTGGCTTCTATGGTTGATTTACGTTCTTGGTGCTACTGGTGGAATGATGATTATCGGTACTGCAGCATCAATTTCTGACCAGTATAAACTTGTAGGAGAAGCCACACTCTTCGTTATGCTAGTATCTATCGCTAATACATTTGGTCGTATCTTCTGGGGTACGGTATCTGATAAGATTGGTCGCTATCCTACCGTTATTGCTATGTTTGGAGCGGTTGCTACTGGTTTGTTGCTCACAGCCTTATTTAAAGGTCCTGGAAGTATCTTGGCCATCCTTGGAATTATGATGGTTGCCTTGTCATTTGGAGGCTTCCTAGGTTCATTCCCAGGAATTACTGCTGAAAACTGGGGAGTTACATACGTAGGGACAAACTATGGATGGATGTTTACTGCTTATGGCGTAGCTGCTATTGCTGGTCCTCAGTTAGGAGCACGTCTTGCACAGGCAAACCAAGGAGATTATACAATGGCCTTCTTTATCGTTATCGGCATGGCTATCCTTGGTATTCTACTCCAACTGTTCTATATGGCTAAAGCTAAAAAAGTTTAAAAATGAATCCTTGGAAAATCCAAGGATTTTTTAAAATATGATTGATACTAAGTGTAGTGTACAAGAAATTTTTTTCTAAATTGAAATATAGCAATTTCCAGTCAAATAAATTGCATTCGTTTTCTTAAGCAGGTATACTAGTATGGATAAATAAAAAATTTAGAAAATTTAAGAATAGAAAAGAGAACAAATCTTATGGCAAAAGATATTCGTGTCTTACTTTACTACCTTTATACTCCAATTGAAAATGCAGAGCAATTTGCTGCAGATCACTTGGCTTTCTGTAAATCAATCGGCCTTAAAGGCCGTATCCTAGTCGCTGACGAGGGAATTAACGGAACAGTTTCAGGTGACTATGAAACAACTCAAAAATACATGGACTACGTTCACAGCCTCCCAGGAATGGAAGACCTCTGGTTCAAGATTGACGAAGAGAATGAACAAGCCTTCAAGAAGATGTTCGTTCGCTACAAGAAAGAAATTGTCCACCTTGGTTTGGAAGACAACGACTTTGACAATGACATCAACCCACTTGAAACAACAGGTGCCTACTTGTCTCCAAAAGAGTTCAAAGAAGCCCTTCTTGATAAAGATACCGTTGTCCTTGACACACGTAACGATTATGAGTACGACCTAGGACATTTCCGTGGGGCTATCCGCCCAGACATCCGCAACTTCCGTGAGTTGCCACAGTGGGTTCGTGATAACAAGGAAAAATTCATGGACAAGCGTGTCGTGGTTTACTGTACAGGTGGGGTTCGCTGTGAGAAATTCTCAGGCTGGATGGTCCGTGAAGGCTACAAAGATGTCGGCCAATTGCACGGAGGAATCGCAACTTACGGTAAAGACCCAGAAGTCCAAGGTGAGCTTTGGGATGGGAAAATGTACGTCTTTGACGAGCGTATCGCCGTAGATGTCAACCATGTTAACCCAACTATCGTAGGGAAAGACTGGTTTGATGGAACACCATGTGAACGTTATGTCAACTGTGGAAATCCATTCTGTAACCGTCGTATCTTGACATCAGAAGAAAATGAAGACAAGTACCTTCGTGGATGCTCACACGAGTGCCGTGTTCACCCACGTAACCGCTATGTTTCAGAAAATGAATTAACACAAGCTGAAGTTGTCGAGCGCCTAGCCGCTATCGGTGAAAGCTTGGATCAAGCAGCTACTGTATAAGATTAAACAGTCCTTAGGGGCTGTTTTTCTATGCTTTGTACTCAAAAATCTAAAGTTTGTTTCTGTATCTTTCAGAAAAATAGGGTATACTGTATGTAAACGATTTCAAAGGAGTCCAGTTATGACGAAAACATTTTTTATTCCAAATAAACAGAGCATTTTAGGAGAACAGGAGATTTTGACTGCCAAGTCTATCTTGGCCTTGCTAGACGGTTTGGAGTCGCATAGCTATGATGCCGTCTATCTCCGTCAGCCTCTTAACCGTCTCGAGTATATAGAGTGTGCGATAGTGGGTCAGTCACAATTTCTCTTTAAAGTCAGTTATGCTGATGGTCAAAAGGCTTACCGTGTCGATTTTCCTGACCTACTCACAAAGACAGACTGGGAGATTATCAAAGCATTTTTAGATGTCCTGCTTGCTTATACAGGAACTGAGATTGAAGGACTAGATGGTTTTGATTTTGAAGCTTATTTCCAAGCAGGCATTCAAGCCTATCTAGCAGACACTGTAGCCCGCTTTACGATTTGCCAAGGAATTTTTAATCCTGTTTTCTTTAGTCATGAGGACTTGAAAAGCTTTTTAGGGGAAGATGGTTTGGCTCAGTTTGAAGCGCGTGTGCGTGCGGTTCAAGAGACAGATGCCTACTTTGCAAGAGTTTCCTTCTATCAGGATGGAGAAGGGCAAGTGCACGGTGTTTATCATCTGGCTCAAGGAGTCAAGACTGTTTTACCGAGAGAACCATTTGTTCCTGCAGCCTATATGGAGCAATTGCTGGATAAGGAAGTCCAGTGGGAGATCGACTTGGTTCAAATCACAGGAGATGGCTCTAAACCAGAAGACTATGAAGCTATCGCTCGCTTGGACTATGCAAAATTCCTAGAGGTATTACCATCAGTATCTTATCACCAACTAGACGCCAATCAATTAGAAATCCAACCCATCCTAGGACAAGATTTTAAAACATTAGCACAAGAAGAGTAAAGCAGAAGCAGGTCAATTGACTTGCTTTTTTGGCATAGAAAAATCCTGCCATGAAAGACAGGATTGCTACTCAATGAAAATCAAAGAGCAAACTAGGAAGCTAGCCGCAGGCTGCTCAAAACACTGTTTTGAGGTTGTAGATAAGACTGACAAAGTCAGGAACATATATCTACGGTAAGGCGAAGCTGACGTGGTTTGAAGAGATTTTCGAAGAGTATGAAGTTTAAAGAAAGGCCAAGATACGAAGATAATCTCCAATCAGTGCCACTTCAGCTACAAAGAAGAGGAGGATAATGACTCCGTTCACAAGGATAGACAAGAATAACTGATAGAAAGAGTCGCTTTCACTTGCTTGACTTGGTCTTGTAATAATATGGAGACTAGCAAGCAGAATGATTCCAATGCTAATCACACACAAAAGGGCTGTAAATCGTAGGCTGTCAAAGAAGGCAAAGAAACTAGCAGTAGCAGTGAGGAAGATTGGAATTGCCAAGAGTTGACTATATTGTTGGAGAACCTTTTCTAGCGTCCAGTCTTTTTCCTGGTGGATAAATCGTCTCACGACGAAACTACCCAAGAGGAATGAAAAGAAGAAGAGTGTTGTCGCTACTAGGATAGAGATGATCGAAAAGAGAGTTAAAGGAGCTAGCTGCTCAGGGAAGTGGCTGTTTATAGTTGCTATATGTCCATAGTAGGCTTGTTTGATGTGATAGATACTAAAGAAAAAGGAAGATGCAGAAAATAGAATGAGCAAGATAAAGGCTGTGTAGCTGTGTGTGCTACTTGTTTCAAGCTTGCTTGTAGGAGATTTGATTGCTTCCACTAGCCAAGACCAAAAATCAAGCACTTGCTCTTTCCATTTATCCCTAGATTTTGGAGCTTGGTCGGGGATATAAGGACTTTCTAAAGATTTACTGATAAGAAGTGGCTCTTTCGTGGTTGTTTTTTGCTGAGGAAGAGCTTCTTGGCTTTCTTCAGCTATAGTGACTTTTTCTGTTTCTTTAGGAAGGTCTGGCTCTTCTTCAGTAGAATTAGATGCTTTCTTTTCTTCTATTTCTGTTCTCGCTTCACCGTCTTCAGGAGTTTCCATTTTCTCTTCTTGCTGGCTTTCCAATTCGACTTCAGCTTGAGAGACTTCCTCCTCTACTTGAGTATTTTTTTCAATTGGTGTATCGAGATCGGCTATCATTTCTTCAGTCTTGTCTGCAACCTCTTGAGCTTGCTCTTCAGGCTTGTTCTTGCTTGTTGTTTTTACAAAATCATTACTTTCAAACCATTCTTGTTTCATGGTAGAACCTCCTTTTTAGTTAGATAAATATGCTTCTATAGTAGCAGATGTAAGCGTTTTTGTCAACGTCTGCTTGGTGTGGATATTAGTTCAATATCATCATCAGATCTCGCAATGAGTTGATCCTTGACATCGGTTTTTTCAGTTTTGTAAGGGTTGCTTAATTCCGTACCTCTTGATTCAGGCTCTTCTCTTGTGAATTGGAAGATAGAACCGTAGTTACTTGAGATGTCCCAGTTAATTCGTTGGCTTTCTTTCTGGTCTAGGATGATTCTGAAATAATCTTTGGCAGTTAGTTCAACCTTACCATGGACTTGGATATTTTCAGCGTGGAAGTGATTCTCTGTTGACTCTAGCTGACTATTTGTAAGGTCTGTATCAAATATATTAACGATATTGGGCGTTGTGAGTTTACTGTTTTTGATACGACTTCCTTCAATTCGGAGGATATAGCCGTTTGTATTGAGGGTCGCATTTTCAAGGCTAGCATTTATGATGGTGGTTTGTCCGCGATTGGCTGAGATGTTGATCCCTTTTAGAGTTCTCCCTTTTGGTAGTCCGATGATGACATCATTAAAACGATTAGATGAACTACTTACAATATGGAGAATCCCATCAATTCCAGAAGAGAGAAATGGACTTTCAGACAGTTTCTTATCAGTGAGACTCAGAGTTCTATCGTTCTGATTGGTGATAAGATCATGGTGAGCAGAAAGTGATGGATGGTAAGAAATGTGGATTTGATCATCGAAAGAGTCTGTGATGGTCAGAGCGTGTTGGTGGAGAGTAATCTCTAGGTTTTCGACTTCCTTGCCAAAGGTCAGCTCTTCCATCCGACTATCATAGACAGGCTCCTTGGACATGGCAAGTAGGCTCTTAATCCCGTCAGATTGGATACCTACAAAAAGCAGGATAAAGCCGATAACGGTAGTCACCACACCAAAAATGAGAAATCCTTTTGTCAATTTACGCATGCTGGTCACCTCTCTTTCCTTTTTTGAGAACAAATTGCACCAGGCGAACAATGAGTAGACCGAAGAAGCGAGCTACATAGGAAATACCTAGTAAAACTAGCGAAGAAGCACCGATGGCTAGTAAACCAGAACCGAAAATCAAGATAAAGGCTGGTTTGGCTTGGGCTAAGACAGTGAAACTTTCAACTAAAAATAGGAATCCGCCAATGATACCCAGTATGGAAACCGCAAAGAAAGCTAAGATGACAGTCAAGGCTGCCACAAGGATTGCGAACAGGGACACGAGGATGGCGATTCCCAGAGGAATACCGATGGGTGCTGCAAGGAGGGCTAATAAGGCGACATGTAAAATTTGTCGGTTATTTTTTTGAGCAGGTGCTTCATTGATTTTTTTATCGAGAAGATTGGAGAGAACTTCGTGGGCCGCTTCTTTGGGAGTTCCCAAGCTAGCGATGAGTTCTTCTTCTCCTTCGACTCCAGCATCGTCAAAGAGTTCCCTGAAATAGTCCATGGCTTCAATTTGGTCAGCCTGAGGCAGTTTTTTGAGATAGAGTTCTAGCTGAGTCAGGTATTCAGTTTTTGTCATGGCGGATACTCCCTTCTATGATGCCATTGATGGTGTCTGTATAGAGTGTCCATTCATCTTTTAGGGTCAAGAGCTGCTCTATACCACCATTTGTCAAGGAGTAGTATTTGCGCATGCGACCTTGGAACTCTCTAGAATAGGTTGTCAGAAAGCTATTGCCTTCCAATTTTTTGAGAATGGGATAGAGTGTGGATTCTTTGATATTAGCGATCAGCTTAATGGTTTGGCTAATCTCATAACCATAAGAATCTCCTTTTTCCAGTACGGCCAAGATGAGAAATTCAATCAAGGCAGAGGATGTTGGAAAGTACATGGGAAACCTCCTTTTCTAATGTGTAAGATTTTTATATATAATTTTTCTACACATACATTGTACATCTAAAAGAAAGCCCTGTCAAGAGAAATGTGTAAAATTTTTATATATAAAAAACTTCTAGCCAAAACTAGAAGTTTAGAGGATCTTATCAGCTATTTCACAGAAATTTATATTTTAAAGATAAGCTAGAATCATGATGGATATTCTAGGATATGCTTTGAAACAGATTCCTTTCGCATCTAAACCCTTATCTTCCTCATTTATTCCATAGCTTTTATCAATTTATACGTCTCCATAAAACGAAGACCTCGGGCTCCCTTACTCGCTGTGATTTCTTCATAGATATCACCCAAGGTGCAGGCAGGTGCTAAAGTCCACAGAGCATAATCTTCTAATATGACCTTACCAATCTTCTCAAATTTATCTAGTAAAAGCCCCAAATCCTTGTGATTAAACCAACAGTCAGTATCAATAGCATACTGTCTATTATTCATCTTGCAAGCAATCTCGCTATTCAAAAAATCCGTCATAGTGGGCTTATTCTTTTGTAGCAACCTTGTAAAGGCTAGGTGATATTCTATTTTTCTCGTACTTTGGTCGAGAGCTGAAACAAAACCGACTCCGTATTCATTTTCAAATTGAACCACAAGCACATCTCCTACCTTAAAGTACGGCTCCCTCTTTGTTTTTGCCTTTGGAACTTTAAGAGGTTTCGGATTGACACTTTGTAGCTGAATAGCTAGTTTATCAAGTGCTTTCTGTCTTTGTTTCAATGCTTTGCTGTCAATTTCAAGCCAGAACTTATCCGCTCCTTTTTCGATAATTTTGAGAGTTTTATTTTTTATGTCTTCTGGTAAATGTCCAATCTTCCACAGGGAGTAGGCAAAGGCTGTCCAATAAATCTCAGTATAAAAATCATCTATACAAAAATTATTTTCATCATTTAAAATATCTTCGATTATCTTAGCAATATTTTCGCCGTTTTTATATCTTCCCACTATGGTGTTATAAATATCGTAAGCATCATCGCTGTCTATAATCTTTACTCCGTCTATTGCCATGGCAACCTCCTGATTATTCTTGGGTAGTTATTTTACAAAGGGCGAGATTCTCCAGTTCATCACTATCACCGATATAATTGTTTCAACACTTATTGTTTATATACATTTATGTATCTCTATCTGAACCTTGATGCGATTACTATCTGTACTCTTTATCATAAATCGGCGGAAGATTAAAATACCTGTCTTCAATCTTGATTCTGGCGCGGAGTAAGCCATCTTGATAGATATAGCCTTCAAATGGAGGGTATTTATCCAAGCTTTCTAGGATGTCATCAGGCAAACATCTAAAATCATAATCCCTCAACGCCCCAGCACCAATCAATCTTTCAGTCAGATGTGCCTTGATTTCTTTTTCATATTTTTTAAGAAATGTTTCCCGTTCAATTTCAAAGAGAGCCCAATCACCTTCATCCAACTCATAATAGCGGTCGTAGCCTGCAATCCAAGAGATATGAACACACAGTAGATGTTTTGCTATTTCTGGACAATAACCGATTGCAAACAAATTTTCCCTGTCGACTTGCCGATTTTCTATTGTGATATTTTGTATAAAGCGAGTCATAATAATCTCCATTTTAAACATTGACATAAGCAAACTTTCAAACTAAAAATCCCTTAGCTCGTCAAATACTTGTAACAGTTTTTCTTTATTGATATTGAATTCAGCTGGTATCAAATTTAAAAGATCAACAAGAGCAGCGTAGATGTCCTCCCGTTCGCTTGTTTCAATAAAACAGTTACGCTTATCCATTTTATTAAAGCCTTCGGTATAAACTCTTACTAAGTCAGTGACTTGCTGCATCATTTCGTCAGCTGAACTCTTAACGAGCTTGCTAATACCAGCTCTCGTCTTTTTATATAGAGTAGCTGCCTTTTTTGCGTTTGCGGCTGAAATATTCTCTTGTCCATCCCATGAACGAAATGGATTGTTCAAGTTTTGTGCCAGCCATTCAGATTTTCTAGGTTTTTGAATCCAGAGATTTAGTCCCTTTTCTTGTTGTTTTTTATAATATGTTTTAGCTACTTTAGCGGCATCTTCGGGTAAGCTACTCATCCAAAACATGTTTAGTTTCGGTAAATCTTCTGGTCTAGGAATATCTTCTGCGGTAAAGCCAAACAGGTCGACGGTTGAAAAAACGGCTAGTTCTTTGAATTCTGATAATTTATAGAAATTACGGATGTTTCCTGGTTTTCCCCACAATCTCAATTCCCTAAGTTTAGGATAGCAACTCAAGACTTGTGCAAAATCGATTTCCAGAATACCTGAGCAATGTAGAGCCCCTAAATCTTTTAATCCCTGGACTATGGGCACAGATTTATGAAGCAGTAACCGTAAATTAGCTCCATTTTCTTTGGCTTGGATCTGACAGTTTTCGTTAAAGTCGCCAATTAAAATTAATTCTTCCAAATCATCGTTTAATTGAAGTTCCTTTACGCCGGTCATATCAAGGGTCAGTCTACGTAGATATGTATGAGAGAAATCTAACTTTGTTTGTTCATGGTTTTCAAGCTCCATCACCTTCAAAAATGGATTGAACTGTAGATACTCGTATAAATTTTGAGGCCATTTGTTTAAGATCAGTTCAGACAAGCAAGGGAAAACCTTCAATTCCAGAGCATCATCAAACTCTGTCAGTTTACTATTCAGATTTTGCCTAGAAATAGCACATTCTTCCCCTAGAAATAGGACCTTTTCCTTGCTCTTATCCGCCTTTTTAAAGAAGTCCCTTTTCTCTTTTGGTATTTCTTGCCATTTTAGTTGCCTATAAACGTCGTAGCCATTTTCCCAAGAAACCGCATATGCATTGGTGCTTTCAGTCGTTAAAGGTGATCTATTTCCGATAAAAATATAATTGGCTGGGACATTAATATCTACATAACTTAGGTGTAGGCCTCGTTCCCAGTACATAAAATCTTTGTAGAGTGGCTTCAATGAGGATAGTTCTTCTTCTTTAAGAGGTTGTTCTCCTACCCAGTCTAATGACAGAAGGATAGCCTTTAGCTTTTCTCCTTTCTCTTCTAACTTCGTTATTTGACAAGCTGTGTATTTTTTTAGATGGGTATTGTAAACGCAATAGACGTCTCCAGCTTTTGCGAACATATCAATTTCTCCTTAAATGTTTCTATAGTCCTTGGACAATTGAGATTTTTTATCAAATTAACTCTTCTTAATGGCGTTGAAACAGTTAAAGTTGATTCAAGATTTTACTTCAGATAGTTCTCTGGTCTATCAATAACTATGCCGGACTTCAATTCCAAAAAGTAATAATTTTTTAGGTTCCCATACTGTTCTAATCTAAACAAGTTGTATCTAGGACTTTGTTTAATAATATTATACCATTTTTGTAGATAGGAGCAGTGGTTGGCTGGATTCTTCTCTTTATTTGAAAAGGAATGAAGCTAAAAAAACCAGACAGAGTCTGGCTTTGCATTATTTATATCTGAGAAGTATTTTAGAATAATTAAAGAATTTTATCCGCGCGATCTACTATAAAGAGGGCCACAGTCATCAGGATATCGACGAGTAAGAGGGCAGCTACAGCTGGTACCCAAGAGTGGAACAGGTCAAAACTGTAACCAAAGAGGGTTGGCCCAAAGGCTGCTAGGATATAGCCTCCTGTTTGAGATAGGCCGGACAATTGGGCTGTCTTTTCAGGGGCGCTTGTCTTGAGTGAAAAGTTGACCATGAGATAAGGGAAGAGGGCACTGGTTGCGGTTCCGATGAGGAGATGGATGGCAAGCCAGTAAATGAAATTATTGATTGGGAAAAAGAGCATGGAAATGCCGACCACACCAGCTAGTGAAACCAGAGTGAGCATGAGCTGACGGTTGCGAGTAGACAAGCTGGTTGTCAAGCTTGGGATGGTCATTGAAAAAGGAATGCTAATCAGAGAGAAGATAGAAGTCAGTAAGCCAGCTTCGTGACTGGATAGGCCTGCATGGATAGCCATGGTAGGTAGCCAGGTCATAGCGGTGTAAAAGAGCAAGGATTGAAAACCTGCAAAGACAATAACTGCCCAGACCTGTTTATTACGCATGACCTTTGTTTGGCTTTTTTGTTTGGTTTGTGGAGCCAGTCTGTGATTATAGCGGTGATTGGGCAACCAGACCAAAAAAGTTGCTAGACAGAGTAGGGTGAGGAGGATGATAAGGCCTTTCCAAGAACTGGCTTGTGTAATAGGCACGGCTAGATAGGAAGCCAGAGCCGTTGCAATCCCCATAGAGGTTACATATAAGGTGGTCAGAAAACCAATCTTCTTTGGTTGATTGGCTTGGATAAGACTAGGAAGCAGCACATTGATGACTGCGATACTTGCCCCAACCATCAAGGTTCCTAGATAGAGCAGGGGCAGATTGATTAGTCGAATAAGTGAGCCGATGGTCAAGAAGAAGAGGCTGTAGGTGAAGAGATGCTCCAAGCCAATTTTCTGAGCTAGTCGGGTAGAAAATAGCGAGAAGAGGGTGAACATGAGGAGAGGCAGGCTGGTCAAGACACCAAGCGAACTAACTTCTACTCCCAGCCCTTGCGAAATATCTCCCAAAATAATGGGTAAAACAGTAAAAGGAGTCCGCAAGGAAACACCAATCAGGATAATACCTGGAACAAAAAAGAGTGATTGCTTTTTCATATAATACCTCTTCTAGTTGATTTTAATAACAGCTTATTTTAAGGCTTTTTCACTATAATGTCAAGTAAGGTTTCTGGCTTTCAAGATAAAAATGGGAAAGTCTTGAAAATTATGATAAAATAGTGGAAGGAAATCTATATATTGGAGAAAAACTGTGTCTGAAAAGCAAAAAATCAGCGTATTGATGTCGGTCTATATCAAGGAAAATCCGACATTTTTAAAGGATGCTATTGAGAGTGTTCAAAATCAGACTCTGAAACCGAGCGAATTGGTTCTGGTTGAGGATGGGCCTTTGACACCTGAGCTCTATCAGGTATTAGACCAGCTTGAAGTTGAGTCTGATATTCCAGTGAAACGCTATCCTCTTGAGCAGAATCAAGGTTTGGGTCTGGCTCTTCGACAGGGTGTTTTGCAGTGTCAGTACGATATCATCGCTCGTATGGATACAGATGATATAGCTGTTCCAGACCGTTTTGAGAAACAGGTTCAGCTAATGGAGAAGAACAACCTCGACCTATTAGGTGGCCATATTGCAGAATTTATTGATAATCCTGATGAGATTGTTTCTTACCGTCGTGTTCCAACCCAACATGCAGATATTGTGGCTTATCAAAGAATGAGAAGTGCCTTTAACCACATGACTGTCATGTTCAAGAAGGACATGGTTCTCAAGGCAGGCAACTATGAGGATGGCCTTTATATGGAGGATGACCTCCTCTGGCTTAATATGATTGCTGCAGGAGCCAAGACTGGAAATCTGGATCAAATCTTGTGTAAGGTTCGTGTCGGAGCAGGGATGTTTGAGCGTCGTGGAGGACTGCGTTATCTCAAACTCTATCGTCAGGCTCGTCAGCGCATGCTGAAGAGAGGGCAAATTTCTTACATGGAGTATGCCAAGAGTGTTGCCATTCAGATGATTGTTGCCCTTTGTCCCGGATTTGTCCGACAGTTTATTTTTATGAAACTGTTACGAAAAAGCAAGTAAAAGATTGTAGCAAATCGTAAACTGGATAAAAAGTGTTATAATAACAATATAATGCTCTTCGAAAATCAAATTCAAACCGCGTCAACGTCGCCTTGCCGTACTCAAGTACAGCCTGCGGCTAGTTTCCTAGTTTGCTCTTTGATTTTCATTGAGTATAATCATCCAGCTCTTTTAAGGAGGAGTAAATTTCTATGAATAAAAAACTCACAGATTATATGATTGATCTGGTGGAAATTTTAAATAAACAACAAAAACAGGTTTTCTGGGGCATATTTGATATTTTGAGTATGGTGGTTTCCATCATTGTATCTTATATTTTATTTTATGGGCTGATTAATCCAGCACCTGTTGACTACATTATCTATACGAGTTTGGCCTTCCTGTTTTATCAATTGATGATTGCATTTTGGGGCTTGAACGCTAGTATTAGTCGTTACAGCAAGATAACGGATTTTATGAAAATCTTTTTTGGTGTGACTGCCAGCAGCGTATTGTCATATAGTATCTGCTATGCCTTCTTGCCACTCTTCTCTATCCGTTTTATCGTGCTCTTTATCTTGTTGAGTACTTTCTTGATTTTATTGCCACGGATTACTTGGCAACTAATCTATTCAAGACGCAAAAAAGGCAGTGGTGATGGAGAACACCGTCGGACCTTCTTGATTGGTGCTGGTGATGGTGGTGCCCTCTTTATGAACAGTTACCAACACCCAACCAGTGATTTGGAACTTGTTGGTATTTTGGATAATGATGAAAAGAAAAAGGGTCAAAAGCTTGGTGGTATCCCTGTTTTGGGCTCTTATGATAATCTGCCTGAATTAGCCAAACGCCATCAAATCGAGCGTGTCATCGTTGCGATTCCGTCGCTGGATCCGTCAGAATATGAGCGTATCTTGCAGATGTGTAATAAGCTGGGTGTCAAATGTTACAAGATGCCTAAGGTTGAAACTGTTGTTCAGGGCCTTCACCAAGCAGGTACTGGCTTCCAAAAAATTGATATTACGGACCTTTTGGGTCGTCAGGAAATCCGTCTTGACGAATCGCGTCTGGGTGCAGAACTGACAGGTAAGACCATCTTAGTCACAGGAGCTGGAGGTTCAATCGGTTCTGAAATCTGTCGTCAAGTTAGTCGCTTCAATCCTGAACGCATTGTCTTGCTCGGTCATGGGGAAAACTCAATCTACCTTGTTTATCATGAATTGATTCGTAAGTTCCAAGGGATTGATTATGTACCTGTGATTGCGGACATTCAAGACTATGATCGTTTGTTGCAAGTCTTTGAGCAGTACAAACCTGCTATTGTTTATCATGCGGCAGCCCACAAGCATGTTCCTATGATGGAGCGCAATCCAAAAGAAGCCTTCAAAAACAATATCCGTGGAACTTATAATGTTGCTAAGGCTGTTGATGAAGCTAAAGTGTCTAAGATGGTTATGATTTCGACAGATAAGGCAGTTAATCCACCAAATGTTATGGGAGCAACCAAGCGCGTGGCGGAGTTGATTGTCACTGGTTTTAACCAACGTAGCCAATCAACCTACTGTGCAGTTCGTTTTGGGAATGTTCTTGGTAGCCGTGGTAGTGTCATTCCAGTCTTTGAACGCCAGATTGCTGAAGGTGGGCCTGTAACGGTGACAGACTTCCGCATGACCCGTTACTTTATGACTATTCCAGAAGCTAGCCGTTTGGTTATCCATGCTGGTGCTTATGCTAAAGATGGAGAAGTATTTATCCTTGATATGGGCAAACCAGTCAAAATTTATGATTTGGCCAAGAAAATGGTCCTTCTAAGTGGACACACCGAAAGCGAAATTCCAATTGTTGAAGTTGGAATCCGTCCAGGTGAAAAACTCTACGAAGAACTCTTGGTATCAACCGAACTTGTTGATAACCAAGTTATGGATAAGATTTTCGTTGGTAAGGTTAATGTCATGCCTCTAGAAGTCATCGATAAAAAGATTGAAGAGTTCCGCACTCTCAGTGGAGACGAGTTGAAGCAGGCTATTATCGCCTTTGCCAATCAAACCACCCACGTTGAATAAAAAAGAAAAACGCATATTATCAGGTCAGTACAGAAGAACCTTGGTAATATGCGTTTTGTTATGTAGAAACTTGCTCCATTTTATTCTGATACTCAATGAAAATCAAATAGCAAACTAGGAAACTAGGAAGCTAGGAAGCTAGCCGTAAGTTGTTCAAAGCACAGCGTTGAGGTTGCAGATAGAAACTGACGTGGTTTGAAGAGATTTTAGAAGAGTATGAAATGGGGTTGTTGCCCAGTCTATGTTATTGAAAATATTCCAAAACTTCTAAGGGTTTGTGGGCGATATAATCAGGTTGATAGTCTAGTAGATCTGCCTTCTCTCCAAATCCCCAAGTGACAGCCAATTTCTGAATGCCTGTTTCTTGAGCTCCAAGCATATCAAACTTGGTGTCACCGATGATGATGGCTTGTTCTGGTGCTAGTTGATGTGTCTGCAAGGCTTGGCGAATGACATCTGCCTTATGTGGTGCTTCAGGGCTGGAACCATAAATGCCATCAAAGAAATGATAGATTCCCAAGTTCTTAGTCATGTCTTGAGTGGTTGTAGTATTCTTTGTAGTGGTGATGTAGAGAGGATAATTCTTGGATAGTTCTTGAAGTAATTCTACAATCTGAGGGAAGAGCTGAGCTTCATGGATGCCTTTCTCCTTATAGTACGAACGGTATATCTGCACGGCGTCAGAGATTTGGTCTTTGGGAAGGCAGGTCGCAAAACTACTTTCAAGGGGTGGCCCCATAAAACCACGAATAGTTTTGGCATCAGGATTAGGCACCTCGAGCTTCTTAAAGGTATGGGTAAAGGCATTGTGAATCCCGATAGAACTATCAACGAGGGTTCCATCCAGATCGAAAAAGATCGCTGTGATAGAGGTCATGGTTTCTCCTATTTGATAAGCTTATTCTCCGAAAATTTCTTTTTGGAGGCGACGACCAGTAGGGGTGGCAGCGAGTCCACCTTCAGCCGTTTCACGAAAGGCAGTTGGCATGCTTGCTCCTACTTGGTACATGGCATCGATAACTTCATCCACAGGAATTTTAGATTCGATACCTGCCAAGGCCATATCTGCTGCGATGAAGGCAAAGCTAGCTCCCATGGCATTGCGCTTGACACAGGGAACCTCAACCAAGCCGGCAACAGGGTCACAGATGAGGCCCAGCATATTTTTAATGACAAAGGCAATGGCCTGACTGGCTTGATAAGGTGTTCCACCGGCAGCTAGAGTCAAGGCGGCAGCGCTCATAGCAGAGGCTGAACCAACCTCGGCCTGACAGCCACCTTCAGCACCTGAGATAGAGGCATTGTTTGCGATGACTAGTCCAAAGGCACCGGCAGCAAAGAGGAAATCCAGCTGTTGCTCGTGGCTGAGGTCTAATTTTTCAATAGCAGCTGTTAGAACTGAGGGCAGACAGCCAGCACTTCCTGCGGTCGGAGTGGCACAAACCAAGCCCATTTTGGCATTGTGTTCATTGACTGCGATGGCATTTCTGGCAGCAGAGAGAATCGTGTAATCTGATAGAGTTTTTCCGTTTTTGATGTAGTGATCCAATTTGGCAGCATCTCCACCTGTCAGGCCACTACGAGATTTATTTTCATTGAGGCCAAGTTGGACAGAGGCTTTCATGACTTCCAGATTGCGTTCCATGAGAAGGAAGACTTCTTCACGTTCGCGACCGGTCAATTCAAACTCTGTTGTAATCATGAGTTCTGCGACATTTCCTTGAAAGTCCAGATCTGCCTGCTCGACCAATTCTTTGATAGAATAAAACATGCTTCCTCCTATTTAAAGAAATTGACATTGTGGAGATGAGGGATTTTTCGAATTTCTTCGATGGCCTCATCGCAGTTGCGACTGTCGACTTCGATAATCATAATGGCTTTTTCACCAGCTTTTTCACGAGTAACATTCATCTGGGCGATATTGATACCATAGCGTGAAAGTGCCTCCGTTACGAGGGCAATCATACCTGGAATATCTTGATGAACAATGATGATAGTCGGTGTATTCATATTGAGAGAGACGGCAAAGCCATTGAGTTCGGTTACCTGAATATTACCGCCACCGATAGAAATACCAGTCACGCTGATAGTCTTGTGGGCATTTTTGACGGTAATTTTAGTGGTATTAGGATGAGGAGCATTACTGTCTTTTTGAATAGTCCAGACAATCTTGATACCGCGCTTGTGGGCAATCTCGAGACTATTTGGGATTTCAGGATCATCTGTATCCATGCCCAAAATACCTGCAACAAGGGCTAGGTCTGTCCCGTGACCACGATAGGTCTTGGCAAATGAGTTAAAAAGTTGGAATTCGACTTCTGTCGGAGTATCATCAAAAATGGAAGAGACAATCTTCCCAATACGAACAGCACCAGCGGTATGGCTACTAGATGGGCCAATCATAACTGGTCCGATGATATCAAAGACAGATTGAAAACGAAGTGATTTCATCAGTTTCCCCTTATAAAAATTCTTATCTCTATTATATCAAAGAATGAGGGTCTTGACTTTAATTGTGGATGAAAACCTTTCTAATACCTTAAATAGCATAAAAATAGTATCTTTTATGACAAAAAACACCTTATTTAGGGAAATAAAAAATAATTTTGTAATATTTCTACATAAAAGTGTCAAGAAACGGTAATATTTAAAGGGTATGATAGAACTATAGAAAGAAGGAGAATTTTCAAATATGAAATCAACAACTAAAAAGATTAAAACAACTCTTGCAGGAGTAGCTGCCTTGTTTGCAGTATTTGCTCCATCATTTGTATCTGCTCAAGAATCATCAACTTACACTGTTAAAGAAGGTGATACACTTTCAGAAATCGCTGAAACTCACAACACAACTGTTGAGAAATTGGCAGAAAACAACCACATCGACAACATCCATTTGATTTATGTTGGTCAAGAGTTGGTTATCGATGGCCCTGTAGCGCCAGCAGCACCAGCTTCAACGACCTATGAAGCACCAGCTGCCCAAGATGAAACTGTTTCAGCTCCAGTGGCAGAAACTACAGAGGTAGAGGAAGAAACTCCAGTAGTAAGTGAAACAGTAGCAGAAGAAACAGTTGCTTCAACTGTAAGCGGATCTGAAGCAGAAGCTAAAGAATGGATTGCTCAAAAAGAATCAGGTGGTAGCTACACAGCTACAAACGGACGTTATATCGGACGTTACCAATTAACAGATTCATACCTGAACGGTGACTACTCAGCTGAAAACCAAGAACGTGTAGCGGATGCCTACGTTGCAGGACGTTACGGTTCATGGACTGCTGCTAAAAACTTCTGGCTTAATAACGGCTGGTATTAAGAAAATATAGAAAAGGAAGTCTCAATGGCTTTCTTTTTTGTTTACAAAGATGTTAACTTCACGCTCTAGCTCTGTTAGTAAGTGTTCATCTTCTACTAGTTTAGCTAAGGAGAGTCCATTCTCTATTAACTGAGCATCATTAGCACAAATGCCGATACGAATATAGGCAAACGCAAGTGTATCATACTGTTTGCTTGCTTTTGCCTCCTCTAAGAGAGTGTAGCAAAGCTGTTTGCAAAGCAACTTATCACCATTGTAAAGATAAAGAGTTGAGAGATTCAGAAGTAACATCATACGAAGCTGAAAGATAGAACTATAGTGTTTATAAACCTCTAGTCGTTCGAGAATTTTTCCGGTAATCTGATGAATATACTCTATAGGAAAAGCAAAGAGAATGGTATTAAGGACTTTGAGGTCGCTCTCATACCAAGTATCTTGTTTCTCAATCTTATCCCATAATCTATTTACAATGTTGTCAACCTTACTTGACAATTTTTCTATCCCATTTTCACGGATGTAGATAACGATTTCGAGCATATCTTGTAACTGCTGGATGGGGAAATCATGATGTGTTTTTAGATAATGTTGACATTTTTTGAGTAATTTACTTAAGTCGCTCGTACCACTAATAGAAGCCATTTTTAGAAAAGTCTGCATGATAGTTGATCGTTCACTTGGGTGGTAGAGATGGCAAATATAGTCAAACTCTTCAAAACTCATATTGATTTGACGGAGAAGAAACTCCATATTTTCATATTTAGGAGTTGCCTTACCACTTTCAATCTTTGATAGGCTGGTTCTTGAGAGAACATTTCCACAGACCTCTTCTTGGGTCAAACCTTTTGACTCACGTATTTCTTTATAAACATTTCCAAAATCGTAGCGCATGATTTCCTCCTTTTCGTGAAAAAAGTTAACAATAAATTGAAACTGATTAAAAATATTGTATCATAGTAATATAAAAAGTAGAAAAGAAATCTAAAATAAATTTGTGAAAAAGGTTAACAAATTTTACGACAAGGTATATTGTATTTTACAATCAAGATGATGAAGTACTAAGGAGGTATCAAATGTATAAAAAAGTATATCGTCTGTTGTTATTTATGTTATGGATGGCTATTTTCTTCCCTTGGGGATGGCTCTTATAAAATTTTGATTAAGTAAAAGAAAGGAAGGTGAGTCCAATGGATTATTTAGTAATTACATAAGATTTTCTGTGAATGTTAATTTCGTTTTAAGGTAGTTATTCTATAAATTTGAATTCGTTATAATTTTGATTTTTAGTTTATCATATTTGGTTTCACAGGAAGTATATCATATCCCAAATTAAAGAAAACAACACAATACAACATGTTTTTCATTTTGTATTGTGTCGTAAGTGGAGAGCAAGGATTGGATTGTAATAATGAAAAAACTAGATACTAAAACAAAGTTATTTGCAAGTATATGTGCTACGTTAATGATTGGTGCAATGGCTGTCTCTGCTAGAGAAATTTCGGACTACGATATGATTATGCCGAGATTCGGAGGTCGTACAGTGACTGACTCATTATATAAAACAAATCAATCAAGAGGAGTAAATAATAATACATCAATCGGTGGTGGTTATACAATGCACTGTGCTATTTTTAGAGGTGACGCTCAAATGACACGTACATATTCTGCAGGCAGTGGAGATAGGATTTATTTGAATTATAATAGTCCATCAGATGCAGAAGGATCTAATCTTAGATTGGGTGGATGGACAGGGTTCGCAACATATGTTAAAGTTCAAACCAGCGGTTCGTGGAGTCCTGATGAGTATTAAGAGCTAGAATATAGGTTTGTATATTTGGGGGTGAGCATGTTCGCTCATCCCATTTGTTTTATAGGAGAGAAGTATGGATTACAAGGTCAGTATGTTTTTAAAAGGGATGAAAAATAAGCAATTCTTTTTAGCAATATTAATTATTTTAACTTCTATGATATTTTCTGTAAGTGCATTTATTGAAGAGGGGATGGAGTATTTTTTTAATCATGATTATATTGTGGCATTTTTACAAGGTTATAATGGTGATAGGTCGTTGTTAATAGTTTTGGCACCTCTTATTGCAACAATTCCTTTTGCGTCACAGCATATCGAAAATAGAAAAAGTGGAATAATGAAATATATTATATCAAGGATGGGATATAAACAGTATTTTAATTCTATTTTTATAATCAATGGATTCATATCATTTACAACATTTATTTTTGGAATGTTATTATTCTTGATAATGTCAATTTTATTTTTTAATAGAAGTATAAATATGGATGCTTATTATGCAATAACAAAAGTTTCTATTTATGAATCAGCAGTGAGGACATCCCCGTTATTTTATGTAGTAATAATCATTTTACATTGTTCCTTTGTTGGCGTTGCATATAGTAGTGTTGGATTGGCGATGTCATATTTTATTAAGAGCAAATTTGTTGCATGGTTATCCCCATTTATTTTAACGACAATAGGATCATTGTTTGCTATGTTTTTAGGTCTTACTAAAATTGAACCAATGGCAATTTTTGATGTTTCAAGAGTAAAAGGAATAAGCATAATATTTGTTTTTGTATATTTGATACTTGTAGTAGTAATATCATATTGGATGTCGTATAAAAAATTTAAAAGGGATATAGAAACTGATGAAGAAATTTAAAGAATTAAAAAATAAAGAAGATTTTTATATAGGTTTTATATATTTATTAGTGGCTTTTGCTATATTAGCAAATTTTAGTCAGCTGATAGTATTGAAATATAAATTTGGGAATTTTCATTTTGGTGAGCTGATTCTTATCATGTTTAATGATTCCTATACTGGATATTTCACATTTCCGTTTTTATTAGCTTTCATAATGATGCTACAAAGCCCAGTTGAACAAAATATATTTTTTGTACTAAGTAGGTATTCAAGTAGAAATGATTTTTATAGAAATAAGCATTTCAAAATTTTGAAAAGTGTGATTTATTATGTGGTTAGTATTTGTATATTTTCCACTATAGTAGGAATAGGAGATTCTAACTTTGGCATCGGCATTTCAACAGCCACAAAAAAATTTTCAGAAACGTATTTATTTGGAAATTTTGAAACGAATATCGTAATTTATGAGATAGGGAAGATAATAATTTTACAAGGATTGTTGCTATATTTCTTTTCCCTGCTCCATGCACTTTTAACACAGTTTAGAATATCACAATCGTTAGTATTTGTTATCTATACGGGCACTTTGATTGTAATGGCGGGTTCAACATTGGGCTTGTTAGGAGAACATCTGAGACCATTTTCATTGTTTTCTATTTCCGGTTCAGTATATGGTTACGGTATAAATTTCATTGGTAGATGTGGGATATTGGTATTTGTTGATGCAATGTTAGTTCTATTAAATTTTAAAATATTTGAAAATAAAGATATTACATTACCTAAAGGAAGTAAGCAGTATCAAGATGAGTAAGGAGTTGAAACGTATGGATTGTATAAAAGTAGATCATCTTTCAAAAACATTTGGGAAAAAGTGTGTTATAGATGATGTTAGTTATGTTTTTGAATCAGGTAAAATATATGGAATTATAGGAACCAATGGATGCGGGAAAAGTGTATTATTTAAAATGCTTTCAGGACTAATGAAACCTACTACGGGTAAGATTACAGTTGGAAGTGTAATTGTTGGTGAAAATGGCTCTATGCCACTTGATGTAGGCTTACTTATTGAACATCCAGGATTTTTGTCTAGTCTAACTGCATTAGAGAATTTAGAGCAATTAGCTACAATCAAAAATAAAATTACTAAGAAAGAGATTGAGGAAGTATTGAATAAGGTAGATTTATATCAGGATAAAGATGTAAGAGTAAAAAATTATTCATTAGGTATGTTACAAAGGTTAGGGATTGCCCAAGCATTGATGGAAAATCCTAAGATTTTACTCCTAGATGAACCATTTAATAGTATGGACTATGAAGGTGTAGAAGAACTTAGAAAAATAATTAAGAGTTATGCTCGAAAGAATCATATTACTATGTTGGTCACATCTCACAATAAAGAGGATATTGAAGTATTATCTGATATTGTTCTTGAATTGAAAAATGGTAAATTAGTTGAGATATCTAACTTTTAGTAATGGTAGGTGGCTAACTTTATTATAGACCTTCCCGAAATCATAACGCATGATGTACTCCTTTTTGTGAAAAAAAGTTAACAAATAATAAAATATTAGCAAAAATATTGTATAATAGTAATATAGAAAGTAAGGGAGAAAACTAAAATAAGTTTAAGTAGTACTATGATGTAGCTAGAAAAGAAAGAATTCTAGCTTGATACAATATTACCAGTCTTATTTAAAGTTGTGATGGAACTATTTTCAAAATAAATAGGCCTCTGCTTTAAGTGGAGTAGTGAATCAGGAGGTTAAGTGATGAACTACAATTTAAAATATATCTTATCAGGAATATTTGTCCTAGTCTTTATCGGTTTCCTAGTCTGGATGCGTTATTTTAATCAGAAGAAGGAAGAGGAGCATTCAGATGTGTCTTTTGAAGCGAGGTTAGATAGTGAGGTCAAGGCCTTATATAAACAACTAGGATTGGGTGAGGAGCCTCATTATTTCTTAGCCTATCGCTACCTACATCCTTGGTTTGATTTGGCGATTTTACCACCAACAGTTGAAATTTTCTTAACTAAAATAGCGCTGGTGATGGTAACTCCAGATGAACTACTGATAAGAAATCTTGGGAATGGGATGACTTTCACAAGTGAGCATCATCGTGATTTGCGGCAAGGACTTATCCGCATTCCAAAATCAGAGATGAAAGAATTTGAGATTCGCAACTGGAAAAAATTTTTTGTATTTGGCGATTTTTTGACAATTAAAACAAGCCAACATAGTTATTATTTGCAGGTTAGAGATGATGGACTTCAAAAAGGAAGTCTTTCTACCAAACATTTCTCCGACTTGAAAAGACAAGATTTTCTAGGATTATTAACAGATAAAAGAACATTCTGATTGACAATTGCCCTAGTGGCTTATTGTAAACTTTACAAATGAGCTGTAAACACTAGAATCCATTCAGAAAGGCAATTCCTATGAAAAATAAAATTTTAATCATTGTTTATATTTTAGCCTCGCTAATCATCAGTTTTATAATCTTTTCACTTTTACATATTGATTTTAAATGGTGGACAACTTTGGCTATAAGTGCAGGATTTATTTACACCTATTTAAAATTTAGTAAAAAATAAAAAGTACCTGCACCTATCTCGCTTTCGTCTCTTCACGGGAGGTATCTCTATGAAAAAAATCAGTCATCTTTGTATGCTCCTGCTCTTGCTGTGTACTACGTTTTTTGTCCTGAATGTAAATGTTACACGTGAAATAGTGCGGATTCAGGAGATGGGCAAGACAACCTATTCATTTGACTTGTACTTGAAAGATGTCACTAAACCGACAGAAACGATTCTCCAATTTTTTGAAGAGGTTGCAAATCAAGACAAGGTCTCTATTATCAAAGTAGATAATGGCGATGAAGCCGTCAAGGCTGGTGTTTTTAATAAGGAAACCTTCCCCTATCAGGAGTTCGGTCTGACTTCTCTTGATTTTTCAAAGAATGAGAAGGGGGTCTACAGCAACCAGGATCTTCCCAATAATCTAGGAACCATTCCCACCTTTTTAAAGGTGAAACTCATTCGACTCCAGACCTTCCAATCCTATATTGAGGATAAATCCCATACTGTAAATGGGCGCTACATGATTACCTCCAGCAAAGAGATAGATCGCGATACCATTCTACAAAAGTGGAGTGATTTTTTCCAGATAGATAAGACGATTTTATTAGAACCCACTTACCGAAGTCAGGTTGGAGTGCTAAATCAAGAGTTGTTACTATCTATCATTATCTTTATCTTGGCAATCTTGCTTGTGATTTTAATGACAGTTTATCAGCCGATGATGGAGATGAAACGAGTGGGGGTTCAAAAGTTACTTGGTTTCCAAAGCAGGGCGATTTTAGCTGGTTTTGTAAAGACTAATTTTTATCTTCTCTTGGGTGGAAGTCTTATCATTGACTTGGGACTATTTTTAGTGCTGGACTACAGACCAAAACTTCTGTTCCCAAGTTTACTCTTATCCCAATTTCTGCTTTTACAGTTGTATTTGTTCATCAGTTGGCTGACCTACCTGATGATTCAGAAAATGACAGTCAGCTCCATGTTGAAAGGTTTTTCATCTTTCAAATTTGGTCTTATCTTCAATTATGTGATGAAAATAGGGACAACTATTTTACTGACGGCCTTACTGATTGGGGTGGGCAGAAGTTTAGAACAAGAAAACAAAGAACTTGCTTATCAGCAACAGTGGGTAAGTCAAGGTAATTACCTGACCTTAGAAACCTTCAAACTCAATGATAATCTGTGGCAAGAAGAGCTAGCAGGGTCAGGGAAATCTACAGATTATTTCTATCGATTTTATCAGGATTTGGTAGAAAAAACGCAGGCGGGCTATGTGCAGAGTAGCAGTCTTCCTGTAAAAAATTTTGTCCAATCAGAACAGATTCAGCAATATCAGTTAACAGATACGGTGGATGTTTACTATGCCAATCGCAATTTTCTAAAGAGCAAGGGATTCAAGCTACCAGATACCGGTATTAAAAAAGTTATTTTGATGCCAGCAAGTACGAAAGGTGAAGAAGATAAAAATCAGCTCTTGGGGAAGTTAATTGCCTTTCATTCGATGAAGTATGAAGAGCAGCAAAAACGAACGATAGAGGAGATGGATGTCGAGATTGCCTATTATGAAGGAGATTGGTCATTTTTCCCATATAGTGATAAGCGAAAGGAAAATCTCTCCAATCCAATTATTAGCTTGGTCAATGATTCTGATATGATGTGGGATGAGAAAGCCTCCCTGTCAACAACTGGCTTAAATAATCCGATTAAAATTGAAAATACGGTTCAACATCAAAAAGAGATTACAGAGTTAGTTGAGAAATTGTCAGATGGAAATTATTTAAAATTTTCATCTATTCAAGCCATTCAACAAGAGAAAGTGGATTCTTATAGAGATGCTGTTCGGAATTTTAACCTACTCTTTGCTTTGTTTGGTCTCCTTAGCATGATGATTTCCTACTTTTTACTCGTTACTACTTTCTTGTTGAAGCGCAGGGATATCATTACCAAGAAGTTTATGGGGTGGAAACTGGTCGATCGCTACCGTCCTCTCCTCGTTCTGCTCTTGCTGGGCTATAGTCTGCCTCTTCTAGTCTTGATTTTCTTTGCCCATGCGCTCTTGCCACTCCTGCTGTTTGCAGGTTTTACATGTTTGGATATACTATTTGTGCTAGCCTTGGCTTCTAGGATGGAGAAAAGAAGTCTAGTAGAGTTATTGAAAGGGGGCATCTTATGATTGAGTTGGAAAATATTACCAAAACCATTGGGGGAAAAGTGATTTTGGATCACTTATCTCTCAGGATTGATCAGGGGGATTTGGTAGCCATTGTTGGCAAAAGTGGTAGTGGTAAGTCGACCTTGTTAAATTTATTGGGTTTGATAGATGGTGATTACAGCGGACGGTATGAGATTTTTGGTCAGACAAATCTAGCGGTCAATTCTGCCAAGTCACAAACAATAATCCGTGAACATATCTCTTATCTATTTCAAAATTTTGCCCTGATTGATGATGAAACGGTCGAGTACAATCTCATGCTGGCGCTGAAATATGTGAAATTGTCTAAGAAAGACAAACTCAAAAAGGTGGAAGAGATTTTAGAGAGAGTAGGTTTGTCAGCTACTTTGCACCAAAAGGTCTCCGAGTTGTCTGGTGGCGAACAACAACGAATTGCAGTTGCTAGAGCCATCTTAAAACCCAGCCAGCTGATTTTAGCCGATGAACCGACAGGTTCGCTAGATCCTGAAAATAGAGATTTGGTCTTGAAGTTTCTCTTAGAGATGAATCGAGAAGGGAAAACAGTCATTATCGTGACCCACGATGCTTATGTAGCCCAACAATGTCATCGGATCATTGAATTGGGCAAGGGAAAATGAGTTCGTTCGGCTCCTTTTGACTGACTGAATACTCATGTTTTCAGAGAGAAATAGCATAAATACGCCTAGAAATGACATTTTTATGTAGTATTTCTAGGTTTTTTTGTTTCAAACTGAAAAAATTTTCAATTTAGGCTTGACAAACGATGAGGATAGTAGTATTATTTATACAACTAAAAAGAATAAACATAAAGGAGGCTTTGTTATGAATAAGATGAAGAAGGTGTTGATGACGATGTTTGGTTTAGTGATGCTCCCCCTACTATTTGCTTGTAGTAACAATCAATCGGCTGGAATTGAAGCTATCAAGTCCAAAGGAAAATTGGTTGTAGCCCTCAATCCAGATTTTGCTCCATTTGAATACCAAAAAGTGGTTGATGGGAAAAATCAGATTGTGGGTTCAGATATCGAATTAGCCAAGGCTATCGCAACAGAACTAGGTGTCGAATTGGAACTATCTCCCATGAGTTTTGACAATGTACTGGCTAGTGTTCAATCAGGAAAAGCCGATCTTGCCATATCTGGTGTTTCTAAGACAGATGAACGGAGCAAGGTGTTCGATTTTTCAACTCCCTACTATACTGCAAAAAATAAGCTCATTGTCAAAAAATCTGACTTGGCCACTTATCAGTCTGTAAATGACTTGGCGCAGAAAAAGGTTGGAGCGCAGAAAGGTTCGATTCAAGAAACGATGGCGAAAGATTTGCTACAAAATTCATCCCTCGTATCTCTGCCTAAAAATGGGAATTTAATTACAGATTTAAAATCAGGACAAGTGGATGCCGTTATCTTTGAAGAACCAGTTGCCAAGGGATTTGTGGAAAATAATCCTGATTTAGCAATCGCAGACCTCAATTTTGAAAAAGAGCAAGATGATTCCTACGCGGTCGCCATGAAAAAAGATAGCAAGGAATTAAAAGAGGCAGTCGATAAAACCATTCAAAAGTTGAAGGAGTCTGGAGAATTAGACAAACTCATTGAGGATGCCTTTAAAGCGTCCATTGAAAAATAGAAAGAAGGAAAAGAATATGAGTAAAGAAAAAGTAATTTTGGCCTATTCTGGCGGTTTAGACACATCAGTTGCTATTACCTGGCTAAAGAAAGACTATGATGTTGTTGCAGTTTGTATGGATGTGGGTGAAGGGAAAGACTTAGATTTCATCCATGATAAAGCTCTTAAGGTTGGGGCAGTCGAATCTTATGTCATTGATGTTAAGGACGAATTTGCTACAGATTATGTACTAGTGGCTCTTCAGTCACATGCCTATTATGAACAAAAGTACCCCTTGGTATCTGCCTTGAGCCGCCCTCTTATTTCTAAAAAATTGGTTGAAATAGCGCATCAGACAGGAGCGACTACAATTGCTCATGGTTGTACAGGTAAGGGGAATGACCAAGTACGTTTTGAAGTATCGATTGCAGCCTTGGATCCCAATTTAAAAGTGATTGCGCCAGTTCGTGAATGGAAATGGTCTCGGGAGGAAGAAATTCATTATGCCAAGGAAAATGGGGTACCTGTTCCTGCTGACCTTGACAATCCCTACTCTGTTGACCAAAATCTTTGGGGACGTGCCAATGAGTGTGGTATTTTGGAAAATCCATGGAATCAGGCTCCAGAAGAAGCCTTTGGTATTACATCTTCTCCAGAGCAAGCTCCAGATACGCCAGAATACATTGATATTGAGTTTAGTGAAGGTGTCCCTGTTTCCCTCAATGGAGAAGGGCTAAAATTGGCGGATTTGATTCAAAAACTCAATGAAATAGCTGGAAAACATGGGATCGGACGGATTGACCACGTGGAAAATCGTTTGGTTGGGATTAAATCAAGAGAAATCTATGAATGCCCAGGGGCGGTGACCCTGCTGACAGCTCATAAGGAAATTGAGGATTTGACGCTTGTGAGAGAAGTGGCTCATTTTAAACCAATCATAGAAAATGAATTATCAAATCTCATTTATAATGCTTTGTGGTTTAGCCCGGCTACACAAGCCTTGATTGCTTATATTAAAGAGACTCAAAAAGTTGTCAATGGGACTGCAAAAGTCAAACTCTATAAGGGAAGCGCTCAGGTCGTGGCTCGGAAATCACCAAATTCACTTTACGATGAAAATTTGGCGACGTATACTAGTGCGGATACCTTTGACCAAGATGCAGCTGTTGGCTTTATTAAGTTGTGGGGACTTCCAACCAAGGTTCATTCTGAGGTTCAAAAAAGCGCCAAATAGGGCGATTGGATAGAGAGGTGGATGTGATATGGCTAAGAATACAAAATTATGGGGTGGTCGCTTTGAAGGTACTGTCGAAGACTGGGTAGAGCGCTTTGGTGCGAGTATATCTTTTGACCAGAAATTAGCTAAATTTGATGTGATTGGTTCTTTAGCCCACGTTCAGATGTTGGGTCAGACGGGCATTTTGAGTTTGGAGGAGTCAGAAAAGATCCAAGCAGGCTTGAAAGAGCTTTTAGAAGAGCTAGAGGCGGGTCAACTTGACTTTGATATCGCAAACGAAGATATTCATATGAATATGGAAGTGTTGCTGACAGAAAAAATTGGTCCCCTTGCAGGGAAGTTACATACAGCTCGTTCTCGAAATGACCAAGTTGCGACAGATATGCACTTGTATCTCAAGGAACAACTAGGCCATGTCCTAGATAAACTGGCTCATCTCAAGGGTGTTTTATTAGACTTGGCGGAAAATCATGTGGAGACGATCATGCCGGGCTATACCCATCTGCAACATGCCCAGCCTATTAGTTTTGCCCACCACCTGATGGCTTACTACAATATGTTTCAAAGAGACAGTGAACGTTTTGAATTTAACCAGCAGCATACAGACTTATGCCCTCTAGGTGCGGCAGCTTTGGCAGGGACGACTTTCCCCATTGATCGCCAATTGTCTAGCGATTTGTTAGAGTTTAAGCAACCTTATACAAATTCTTTGGATGCTGTTAGTGACCGCGATTTTATCTTAGAATTTCTATCCAATGCCAGCATACTCATGATGCATATGAGCCGTTTTTGTGAAGAAATGATCAATTGGTGTAGCTTTGAGTACCAATTCATTACCTTGTCAGATACGTTTACAACAGGTTCCTCTATTATGCCCCAAAAGAAAAATCCAGATATGGCTGAGTTGATTCGAGGAAAGACTGGTCGAGTTTATGGGAATCTGTTTGGACTATTGACAGTCATGAAGTCCTTGCCTTTAGCTTATAATAAGGATTTGCAAGAGGATAAGGAAGGAATGTTTGATACGGTCGAAACGATTTTAAATTCCCTTGATGTGTTGGCAGGTATGTTATCCAGCTTGCAGGTAAACAAGGAAAAAATGCAAGAGTCGACAGAGAAGGACTTTTCAAATGCAACTGAGTTAGCAGATTATTTGGCAGGGAAAGGTTTGCCATTTAGAGAAGCTCATGAGGTTGTGGGAAGATTAGTGCTAGACTCTATCAAGTCTGCTAAAAATATCCAAGATTGGAGTCTGGAGGAATTGCAAACCTATCATTCTCTCATTGCCGAGGATATTTATGTATACTTGCAACCTAAAACTGCTGTTCAAAGACGAAATTCCTTGGGAGGTACAGGATTTGACCAAGTGAAATACCAGATTGCAGTTGCTAAGAAAGCGAATGAAGCTAAAAAGTGATAGATTGATAGGTTCAGAATAAGAGGTTGGGTCGATTGACAGCCTCTTTCTTGTCTTCTCTAACCAAGCGTGTTATAATGAATACTGCTCAAGCGACCTTCAATCGTGCAGCACACACGACCTTCAATCGTGAACTAGTCATTTCGTTCATCTTTTATTACGTCGTTAACTCGTCTTGCTTAACTCAAGTTATGCCTGCGACTCGTTGCCTATCATATTTTCATTTTAAGATGATAGGCTAAAATGGTCTCCCAGACCATTTTACTATTAAAAGCAAACGAAATGACTATACTCAAATAAATTCTATTGAAAGTCATAGTAAATAGAATGTTGAGGGGTATAAATAAACGAATAGATGGGAGACTTACCATGAGTGATAACTCTAAAACACGTGTTGTTGTGGGGATGAGTGGTGGTGTTGATTCGTCGGTGACGGCTCTTCTTCTCAAGGAGCAGGGCTACGATGTGATTGGCATCTTCATGAAGAACTGGGATGACACAGATGAAAACGGCGTCTGTACGGCGACCGAAGATTACAAGGATGTGGCTGCGGTGGCAGACCAGATTGGCATTCCTTACTACTCTGTCAACTTTGAAAAAGAGTACTGGGACCGCGTTTTTGAGTATTTCCTAGCGGAATACCGTGCAGGACGTACACCAAATCCAGATGTTATGTGCAACAAGGAAATCAAGTTCAAGGCCTTTTTGGACTATGCCATGACCTTGGGGGCAGACTATGTAGCGACTGGGCACTATGCCCGAGTGGCAAGTGATGAGGATGGCACTGTTCACATGCTTCGTGGCGTGGACAATGGCAAGGATCAGACCTATTTCCTCAGCCAACTGTCGCAAGAACAACTCCAAAAAACTATGTTCCCACTGGGACATTTGGAAAAACCTGAAGTTCGAAAACTAGCAGAAGAAGCAGGTCTTGCGACTGCTAAGAAGAAAGACTCGACAGGAATTTGTTTTATCGGAGAAAAGAACTTTAAAAACTTTCTCAGCAACTACCTACCAGCTCAGCCTGGTCGTATGATGACTGTAGATGGTCGCGATATGGGTGAGCATGCAGGTCTTATGTACTATACGATTGGTCAGCGTGGCGGTCTCGGTATTGGTGGCCAACACGGTGGTGACAATGCCCCTTGGTTCGTTGTCGGAAAAGACCTCAGCCAAAATATCCTCTATGTTGGCCAAGGATTCTACCATGATTCGCTCATGTCAACTAGCCTAGAGGCCAGTCAAGTCCACTTTACTCGTGAGATGCCAGAGGAGTTTACGCTTGAATGTACGGCTAAATTCCGCTACCGTCAACCTGACTCTAAGGTGACCGTCCATGTCAAAGGAGATAAGGCAGAAGTCATCTTTGCAGAACCGCAACGCGCCATCACACCAGGACAGGCAGTTGTCTTTTACGATGGCGAAGAGTGTCTAGGTGGTGGCCTGATTGACAATGCTTACCGCGATGGACAAGTTTGTCAGTACATTTAGATTGACAAATTTTCTTAATTTGCTACAATAATAACAGCAATAGAAATGATGGTCAAAGCTCATGGATGTTGCAGGCTTTTTTGTCCTGCACTTCTTTGGAGTTTTGACTGTTTTTGTGTCGTTTAGAGGAAAGGATAGGAATGACTCAACAAGACTTTCGGACGAGAGTAGGAAATACAGTTTTTGGTGTTCGGGCGACAGCCTTGATTGTCCAAAATCGCAAGCTCCTAGTTACCAAAGATAAGGGCAAGTATTATACTATTGGCGGTGCGATTCAAGTCAATGAAAGCACGGAAGACGCGGTAGTCCGTGAAGTGAGGGAAGAACTGGGTGTCAAAGCTCAAGCTGGGCAGCTAGCTTTTGTAGTTGAAAATCGTTTTGAACAGGACGGTGTTTCCTATCACAACATTGAGTTTCATTATCTGGTAGACTTGCTTGAAGATGCCCCATTGACCATGCAGGAAGATGAGAAAAGGCAGCCCTGTGAATGGATTGACTTGGACCAGCTTCAGGATTTCCAACTAGTCCCAGCCTTTTTAAAAACAGCCTTACCAGATTGGGACGGCCAACTAAGACACATTCATCTTGAGGAATAGGAGAGAAACATGACATATAATTTTACTGAAGAATACGATATTATTGTAATTGGTGCGGGACACGCTGGGGTCGAGGCTTCTTTAGCTGCTAGCCGTATGGGCTGCAAGGTCTTGCTTGCGACCATCAATATTGAAATGCTGGCTTTCATGCCTTGTAATCCCTCTATCGGTGGTTCTGCCAAGGGGATCGTTGTGCGTGAAGTCGATGCCCTAGGTGGTGAGATGGCCAAAACCATTGACAAGACTTACATCCAGATGAAGATGCTCAACACAGGGAAGGGGCCAGCTGTCCGTGCCCTTCGTGCGCAGGCTGATAAGGAACTCTATTCTAAGGAGATGCGCAAGACAGTTGAAAATCAAGAAAATCTGACCCTTCGCCAGACCATGATTGATGAGATTTTGGTTGAAGACGGCAAGGTCGTCGGTGTTCGTACAGCAACCCATCAAGAGTATGCTGCCAAGGCTGTTATCGTGACGACAGGGACCGCCCTCCGTGGGGAAATTATCATCGGAGACCTCAAGTACTCATCAGGTCCTAACCACAGCCTAGCTTCTATTAACCTTGCTGACAATCTCAAGGAACTGGGCCTCGAAATTGGTCGTTTCAAGACAGGAACCCCTCCACGTGTCAAGGCTTCTTCTATCAACTACGATGTGACCGAGATTCAGCCAGGAGACGAAGCGCCTAATCATTTCTCATACACTTCACGTGATGAGGATTATGTCAAGGATCAAGTGCCATGCTGGTTGACCTACACCAATGGTACCAGTCATGAGATTATCCAAAACAACCTCCACCGTGCGCCTATGTTTACAGGTGTGGTCAAGGGAGTGGGACCTCGTTACTGTCCGTCAATTGAAGATAAGATTGTGCGTTTTGCGGACAAGGAACGTCACCAACTCTTCCTTGAGCCAGAAGGGCGCAATACTGAGGAAGTCTATGTGCAAGGACTTTCAACCAGTCTGCCTGAGGATGTCCAGCGTGACTTGGTTCATTCCATCAAAGGTTTGGAAAATGCAGAGATGATGCGGACAGGTTATGCTATTGAGTATGATATGGTCTTGCCTCATCAGTTGCGTGCGACTTTGGAAACCAAGAAAATCTCAGGTCTCTTCACTGCTGGTCAGACAAATGGAACGTCAGGTTACGAAGAGGCAGCAGGCCAAGGGATTATCGCGGGTATCAATGCGGCTCTGAAAATCCAAGGCAAGCCTGAGTTGATTTTGAAGCGCAGTGATGGTTATATAGGGGTGATGATTGATGACTTGGTGACCAAGGGAACCATTGAACCCTACCGTCTCTTGACCAGTCGTGCTGAATACCGTCTCATTCTCCGCCATGACAATGCTGATATGCGTTTGACAGAGATGGGACGTGAGATTGGCCTTGTGGATGATGAACGCTGGGCTCGTTTTGAAATCAAGAAAAATCAATTTGAAAATGAGATGAAACGCTTAGACAGCATCAAACTCAAGCCAGTCAAGGAAACTAATGCCAAGGTTGAGGAGATGGGCTTCAAGCCGTTGACAGATGCAGTGACAGCCAAGGAATTCCTTCGCCGTCCAGAAGTTTCTTATCAAGATGTGGTGGCCTTCATCGGACCAGCTGCAGAGGACTTGGATGACAAGATTATCGAATTGATTGAAACAGAAATCAAGTACGAAGGCTATATTTCAAAAGCTATGGACCAGGTTGCCAAGATGAAACGCATGGAAGAAAAACGCATTCCAGCCAATATCGACTGGGATGATATTGATTCTATCGCGACAGAAGCCCGTCAGAAGTTCAAACTCATCAATCCAGAAACCATCGGCCAAGCCAGCCGTATTTCGGGAGTAAACCCAGCAGATATTTCTATTTTGATGGTGTATCTGGAAGGTAAAAATCGTAGTATTTCTAAAACTCTTCAAAAATCAAAATGATACGTCGTCGGCTTCGGCTCACCTAACTCAAGTTATGCTTTCGCCTAGCCTTCTAGTCTGATTTCGATTTTTATTGAGTTTCAATCTCAAAAGAAAGCATAGAGAAAAACAGCTCCGTCTTCGGGGCTGTTTTCTTGCTTTATTCTTCATCTGGTGTGAGGATCATAGGGATAATAATCGGTTCACGTTCTGTATTTTCATAAAGGAAGGGGCGAATAGCGTTGACAATGGCACCATTGACAGATTGAACGCTAGCATCCTTGTTTTTCAGTGCGATACGAATGGCATTGAAGAGGATACGCTGGCTTTGGCGAATCAAGTCGCCAGACTCTCTCATGTAGACAAAGCCTCGGCTGAGGATGTCTGGACCAGATAGAATCATCTGCGATTTGAAGTCAACAGTTGCGACTGCCAGAACGACACCGTCTTCAGATAGATCGCGACGATCTTTGAGGACAGCTGCGCCAATTTCACCGATACGATTTCCATCGACATAGATGTCTTGGGCATTGAAATGACCTGCAATACGAGCTGAGTTAGCAGTAAGGGCAAGCACATCACCATTGCTCATGATAAAGATATTGTCCTTCTCAACACCAGTATCCACCGCAAGTCCAGCATGGACTTTTTGCATGCGGTATTCACCGTGGACAGGCATGAAGTATTTTGGCTTAATCAAGCGGAGCATGAGTTTTTGCTCTTGCTGGCCACCGTGTCCAGATGTATGGATATTGTTAACCTTACCGTGGATAACTTCGACACCAGCTTCTGAAATGATGTTAATCAGCTTGTTGACGCTAGTCGTATTTCCAGGGATTGGACTTGAAGAGAAGATAACGGTATCACCTGGTTGGAGTTGTACCTGACGGTGGGTTCCGTTGGCGATACGAGAGAGGGCTGCCATTGGTTCGCCCTGACTACCTGTACAGAGGATCAGAACTTCTCCTGCAGGGTAGTCTTTGATTTCATTTGGCTCGATAAAGGTTCCCTTAGGAGCTTTAATGTAGCCAAGCTCGATTCCGTTGACAATGGCCTTTTCCATCGAACGACCAAAGACTGCAATCTTACGTCCAGTCTTAACAGCGGCTTCTGTTGCTTGCTGGAGACGGAAGATATTTGAGGCAAAGGATGCAAAGATGATACGTCCCTCTATGCCTTGGATAATCTTCATGATGGACTGACCAACGACTTTTTCAGAGTTAGTAAAGGTTGGCACTTCCGCATTTGTCGAGTCCGAGAGGAGACAGAGTACGCCTTCTTCCCCAAGCGCAGCCATACGGTGCAAATCTGCTGGTTCACCAACTGGTGTTAAGTCAAACTTGAAGTCACCCGTACAGACAATTTTCCCTTGAGGAGTATGAATGACAATCCCCAAAGGTTCTGGAATAGAGTGAGTCGTTCTAAAGAAAGTTGCCTTGAGATTTTTAAAGGTCAACTCAGTATTGTGGTTGATTTCGTAAAGTTTGGCGTTGCGCAAGAGACCGTGTTCTTCGAGTTTCCCACGGATCAAAGCCAAGGCAAGTGGTCCAGCATAGATTGGGACATTTGCTTGCTTGAGTAGGAATGGAATCCCACCGATGTGGTCCTCGTGTCCGTGTGTAATCAAAACAGCCTTGACGCGGTCGATATTGTCTACGATGTAAGAGTAGTCAGGAATGACATAGTCGATACCAAGCAAGTCATCTTCTGGGAATTTAATCCCAGCATCGACGATGATAATCTCGTCTTGGTATTCAATTCCGTATGTGTTTTTCCCGATTTCTCCCAGACCACCGATGGCAAAAACGCCAACTTCTTCAGGTTTAAGAGTATAGGCCATATTAGAACTCCGTAATTTCGAAGGCGCCAGTTTCTTTTTCGTAATCTAGCAATTTGTCAGACAAGAGTTCGATATATTCGATATTGTACTCTGGGCGATTTTCTTCGACAAGTTGGCGAGCAGCGATGCGACCCTCAAGTTCTGAGCTGGCATCGATGTCTAGGTAAAGTGCGCGTGTAGTTTCACGACGTGGGCTACGTTCTTTTGTTTCTTGATAAAAAACTTTGTAAATCATATAGTTCCTTTCTATTTTACAGGTCAGCTTATTCCAAACTTTTAGCAGAGATTTGCTTGATTTCATTCCATTTTGTGTCTAGATTGACCTTGATTCGTTACAATTATTTCAATTATACCACAAAATGAAAAATTAGTAAAAGATGGAAACGAGAAAGTCACAGGACGATTTCTTTGGTAAGCGTTTGCGAAAATAAAGAAAATATGTTATCTTGATAATGGAAGTAAAATTTATTGCTTGTCATAATTCCATATAGTTTTAAGTCAAGGAGGTTGCCCTATGTATAACTTATTTGCTTTTGCTATCGGAGCTCGCTTGGTAGCTTTTATTGTTTTTGTTGCTTGCGTTTATGGAGGGAATCTTCTATTTGCCAAACTGGAACGACGACAAACCAAGTTCTTGTGGAAGATTAGTTTTGTGACTCTCTACTCGCTTTTTCTCCTCCTCGTAACCTATGTCGTTTGGTTTGTATTTTACTTTGGATTAAATGCTTAGATGCCCTGCTCATGCTGGGGCTTTTTGTTTGGGGCAAAAGATAGTAAATTCATGACACGAAAATTCCACCCCATCTATCAAGATGAGGTGATCTTTGCATTTTTCTAAAATGACATGACAATGGAATTTTCAGAGCTTATTATTTTTATGGGAGTCATTGTTCTGCTCAAAAATAGAGTTGAAGCATAAAAATAAAACAATACAAACAGATAAATCGATTGGTAAAGGGATAGTAGTAATGTTTAAATCATTGAGAATGCTGAGCAAACTGTAAGAGATAAAGATAATAAAATTTATCCTTCTAAAAATGTGTTTCTTATCTAGCATGACTTACCAAACTTTTTACGAAGATCCTTTCCAATGGTATAACCTGCCATAAATAAAGCGATACCAACACCTACACCAAAGCCACCCTTTATTTCTTGCAATTCCTTATTAGAAATTTCACAATAGTTGTTCAAATCTTTCATCATATTACTCTCCTCCTAAAAAATAACCAGCTGCCAAACCAGAACCTATAAGTGCTGTTCCACCTGCAATAGCTTTCCAAGATACTGCTACTCCAAAGATAACCAAGGGAGCGAGACCGCCATCAATATCTGATAATTCATTTTCAGATAAGGATAAAAATTGATTGTCAAGAACGTCAAAATTTGTCATTGAACTTTCCTCCTTTTTCTTGTTCACTTTTATATTCGTAAAAGAAAAGGAAAAGTGAACATTTTTTTAAATTATTTTTAGTTAAGTGAGGGCACTCTTGTTTGGGGATAAAGAAAATTCCCATGTGCCAGCTTTTGTAGTATAATAGTAAGCAGACAAAAAGATAGGAATGTGTTATGAAAGTATTAGCTTTTGATACGTCCAGCAAGGCTCTTTCCCTCGCTATTTTAGAGGACAAGCAGGTTCTTGCTGAGACGACGATTAATATTAAGAAAAATCACAGTATTACCCTTATGCCTGCCATCGATTTTTTGATGGCAAGTTTGGATTGGACGCCCAAGGACTTGGATCGAATCGTGGTGGCAGAGGGGCCAGGTAGCTACACAGGCTTGCGAATCGCGGTAGCAACTGCCAAGACACTTGCTCATACTCTGAACATTGAGTTAGTTGGTATGTCTAGCCTCTTGGCTCTGGTGCCCTACCAACAAGAAGGCTTGTTCGTTTCTTTGATGGATGCGCGTCGCAACAATGTTTACGCAGGATTTTATGAAAATGCCAAACCTGTCATGCCAGAAGCGCACTTACCCTTTGAGCGAGTGATTGAGTTAATCAAGGGTGCTAGTCAGGTTACCTTTGTCGGAGAAGTCGGCCCCTTTGTTGAGCAGATTCAAGAACATTTACCAAGGACTAATTATAAAGAAACCTTGCCAAATGCAGCTAATCTAGCTCTCTGGGCCTGGGGCAAGGAAGCAGACTTCTTGCATGATTTTGTGCCGAATTACCTTAAACGTGTTGAGGCTGAGGAAAACTGGCTCAAGAACCATACCGAGTCTGGCGAGTCTTACATTAAACGTCTATGATAGAAATCAAACGAATCCAACAGCAGCCTGACCTGGCTCAAGCCATCTACGCTGTTATGGCGGATGTTTACCCAGTCAGTCCTTGGACGCTGGAACAAATCCAAGCAGACCTGGCTCAAGACCAGACTTGGTATGCTCTAGCTTATGATGGGACAGAAGTGATTGGATTTCTAGCTGTGCAGGAAAATATCTTTGAGGCAGAAGTTCTGCAAATCGCTGTCAAACAAACCTATCAGGGTCAGGGAATTGCGTCAGCCTTGTTTGCTCAATTGCCGACAGATAAGGAGATTTTCCTCGAAGTCAGAAAGTCAAATCAACGAGCGCAAGCATTTTACAAGAAAGAAAAGATGGCAGTCATCGCTGAGCGAAAGGCCTACTACCATGACCCAGTCGAGGACGCCATCATCATGAAGAGAGAAATAGATGAAGGATAGATATATTTTAGCATTTGAGACATCCTGTGATGAGACCAGTGTTGCCGTCTTGAAAAACGACGATGAGCTCTTGTCCAATGTTATTGCTAGTCAAATTGAGAGTCACAAACGTTTTGGGGGCGTAGTGCCTGAAGTAGCCAGTCGTCACCATGTCGAGGTCATTACAGCCTGTATCGAGGAGGCGCTAGCAGAAGCAGAGATTACAGAAGAGGACGTGACAGCTGTGGCTGTTACCTATGGACCAGGCTTGGTCGGAGCCTTGCTAGTTGGCTTGTCAGCTGCTAAGGCCTTTGCTTGGGCACATGGACTTCCACTTATCCCTGTTAACCACATGGCTGGTCACCTCATGGCAGCTCAAAGTGTAGAGCCTTTGGAGTTTCCCTTGCTAGCCCTCTTGGTCAGCGGTGGACACACAGAGTTGGTCTATGTTTCTGAGGCTGGTGACTACAAGATTGTTGGAGAAACGCGAGATGACGCGGTTGGTGAGGCCTATGATAAGGTCGGCCGTGTCATGGGCTTGACCTATCCAGCCGGTCGTGAGATTGACGAGCTAGCTCATCAGGGACAGGATATTTATGATTTCCCTCGTGCTATGATTAAGGAAGATAATCTGGAGTTTTCATTCTCTGGTTTGAAATCTGCCTTTATCAATCTTCACCACAATGCCGAGCAAAAGGGAGAGAGCTTGTCAACAGAGGACTTGTGTGCGTCCTTCCAAGCAGCAGTTATGGATATTCTCATGGCTAAAACCAAGAAGGCTTTGGAGAAATACCCTGTTAAAACCCTTGTCGTGGCAGGTGGTGTGGCAGCCAATAAAGGCCTCAGAGAACGCCTAGCGGCCGAAATCACAGATGTCAAGGTTATCATCCCACCTCTGCGCCTCTGCGGAGACAATGCAGGTATGATTGCCTATGCCAGCGTCAGCGAGTGGAACAAAGAAAACTTTGCAAACTTGGACCTCAATGCCAAACCAAGTCTCGCTTTTGATACCATGGAATAAAATGGAGTCAGCTTAAGGCTGGCTTTTTCAATCGCCAAAATGTCAGAATATTTTGACAAAACTATAAAAATAATGATATAATATGCAAAAGCTAGGAGGTGGTAAGATGATCGAGAGAATGGAATTGGGAGAATTTTACAAGGAATTGCGCTTGGCTAGAAAGCTCAAGCAGTCAGATGTCGCTTGTGAGGGCCTAACAGCTTCTCAGTTGTCCAAGTTTGAATTAGGGCAGTCTATGCTGTCTGCGGATAAGCTCATACTAGCCATCCAAGGGATCAATGTGACCTTTGATGAGTTTGGGCACAAGCTTAACAACTATCAAGAATCTCCACATATGCGAATTGGTAGAAGGGTCGTGGATCGCTTTGCCCATCAAGATATGGCTGGCTTAGAGCAACTGTTGGAGGAAGTCGAGCAAGAACAGATGGCGCAGACCTATCGTCGTTTGAATGCCATTGTGATTAAAAATGCCATCCATTCCTTAAATAAGAGCTATCCTCTAGCAGAGGAGGATAGCGAATTTTTGACCACCTACCTCTATGCTATTGAGTCTTGGACCTGGTTTGAACTCTATCTTTTTTTGTAATACTATGCCCTTCTTGAGCAACCAAGATTTGATATTTTTATCAACCTCGTTACTTGAAAAATCCAAGGAATTTAAAGAGTTAGTACATAATAGACTGTATATGAAAAGTGGGTTTCTGAATATTATATCAGAACTCATGGAGCGTAAGCTATTTTCTTATATCCCAATCTTTGAGGCGGAGTTGGAGAGCATGCTTCGTCCATACGATGTTTTTGAAAAAGTATCGTGGCAGTTTTTAAAGAAGATGAGTGTCTTTCTTCAAACTAAAGGAAGCAATCAAAAAGAGATTGAACACTTTATCCAATCTCTGCAAGTATTAGAAAATCCACAATTAACAGCCCTCCTCGAATTGCGTTTTCAGCAATACAAAGAACTATCGATTGATTAGAAACGGGAAGACGATAACCCACTCCGAAATAAGCAGGAGTATCAGTTGGATTTTTCTTTTCTTCATCATTATATCCCTCCTTGTTAGTAGTAACTTTATTATACCAGGGAAATAATCAAATCTACTAAAATCGCAAATGTGAAATTTTTATAAGAAAAAATATCAAATATGCGATTTTCTAAAATAAGCCAATTTTCGTGTTATACTGTACTTGTAAAGCACTTGAAGCAAATCCTAGGTCGCAGAAGTGGTTTACAAATAAAGATAATTGAAGGAGTGTAGAACATGTTAAATTTACAATTTGCAGAGACAATGGAATTGACAGAAGCTGAGTTGGAGACAGTTTACGGAGGAAGGGCATATCCTCCATTGATCCATATTGGAGGAGATTATGGAGGAGGGTTCGGGACCCCTTGGTCGATCACTAATTTCTGGAAGAAATATTTTAATGATAAACCTGAGTCTGATTCTGACCGCCGTCGTTATTAATATCCAAAGCCCTTGCCTTTTCTTGGGTAGGGACTGTCTTTATTTCATAGTATAGGAGAAAATAGAATGAAAAAGATAATCTCATACCGCTACTTTATTATAGTTTTTCTACTAGTTATTGCTGACCAGAAGTTCAGTGTTCTAGTTTTACGCAGCGACCTTGTTACTGGGCTATCTGACTTTGGATATTATCTGTCGGATATGATGTTGAATTTTCTTGTGGTTTTATTTGCTCTTATTGCTATGATTTGGTCGGGGAAATGGCAGAAAATCAATAGTAGAAAGTTTAAAGGATCCTATCTTTTCTATTCCTTCCTAGCTCTGCTTGCTTTTGTTGCTTGGAATTTTGTCACCTTTTTTCTTTTCCCACCTACTCGAAATGAAATTTCTTATCAACATGCTGCTCCTACTTTTACAGGAGCTACGGCATTTTTGATGTATTTTTTTTATCCTGTGATTGCAGGTCCCATTTTTGAAGACATGATTTATCGTGGATTAGTGATGACTGCTCTGGAAAAAGGAAAGAAATGGGGGCTAGATGTACTTGGTTCCGCTGTTTTATTTGGGGTCTCGCACATTAGTAATCACGGTTGGGTCTTGACAGACTTTGTCTTTTATATGGGTGGCGGTCTCATATTTGCAGTCTTGTTTAGAGTAACCAAGTCCATTTATTGGCCTATTGGGCTGCATATAGTCTACAATGGCATTGGTCAAATTTTACCGTTGCTGTAATTTTGGTTGTTAGTAGTATCGCGGTCTATCCTTGGGGAAAGTTTCCCATTTGAACTTAAAAAGGAGTTATAATGAAAGTATTTCTTCAAAATAGAGATTTTAGGCAATTAACCATCAACCAGTGGATTTCAACGCTTGGGGATACGATTTTTTATCTGGCTTTTTTGAATTATGTGGCAGATGCCTCTTTTGCCCCTTTGGCGATTTTACTCATCACGATTTCAGAAACCCTTCCCCAAGTTCTACAAATCTTTCTGGGAGTTTTGGCGGATTTTCAACATCATCGTGTCTTGAAATACACAGTCATTAGTTTTGCAAAATTTTTGCTTTACTCTATCGTTTCTTTATCACTTTCAGGGCAGTCCTTTTCCTTAGTGCTAGTAGCCTTTATTTGTCTGATTAACCTCTTGTCTGACACATTGAGTTATTTTTCAGGCGCCATGCTCACTCCGATTTTCATTAGAATTATTGGGCAAGACCATCTGGCAGAAGCTATTGGATTTAAACAGTCAACTGTTAGTTTAGTGAAAACAATCAGTAATATTCTAGGAGGAGTCTTACTAGGTATTCTATCTATCCAGTTTATTTCCTTACTGAACGCTCTTACCTTTTTAATAGCATTTTTAGGTATCCTATTCATAAAAACTGACCTCTTGAAAGTAGAAAAAACGATTAGCTATCAAGAAGGACTCTCTGTAAAATCCTTTTGCCAGCATCTGCTCCAATCATCGAAATTGATATGGAATATGAATAAGGTGCTCTTGGTTTTGTTTATTATTTCTATTAGCCAAGCAGTGATAAATGTTACAGTTCCTGTTTCTACTCTGTTTTTGAGAAATCAACCCTTTTTGAATTTACAAACAGGTCAATCTCTTGCCTTGCTATCCACTTTTGAACTGTCAGCCCTGATTGTCGGAAGCCTTGTAAGTGGCTATCTGAAAAATATGATTTCTATAAAAACAGCTCTCTATGCCTCACTTGTCATCCAGTTGCTTCTTCTAGTAGGATTTGCCACAGTTCGTTTTGACTGGATTCTCATCTTTAGTGCCTTGGATGCCTTTTTCGCAGGTATTCTCTCTCCTAGATTGCAAGAACTCGTCTTTAAACAAATACCTGAGGAGTCAATGGGAGCAGTTCAATCTTCTATCGGTGCCATTACGGTTGTTTTACCTAGCTTATTTACAATAGCTTTGGTAACCATTGCTACTAGCTTTGGAACTCTGGCAGTTAGCTTTGTTTTATTGCTATTTCTTCTAGTTGCCTTTGCCATGCTCTTGAATATTCGTGAAAGTATTTAGTGAAGAATTTCTATAATTTATGTTTGAGACTGGATTGCCAGTCTTTTTATGATGGTCAAAATCAGCAGACTTTTTTCTCTTTCCTGAATGTGTTATAATAGTCCATGCTGTGGCTGGAGCCTTTTCAGCCTACTTATACTCTTCGAAAATCTCTTCAAACCACGTCAGCTTCTATCTGCAACCTCAAAACAATGTTTTGAGCAACCTGCGGCTAGCTTCCTAGTTTGATCTTTGATTTTCATTGAGTATTATTAAGACAATATGAGGAGAAAGATGAAAGAAAAAGGATTTTGGGAGGGGGCGCAGGCGGCTATGCCAACGGCCCTTGGTTATGTCAGTATCGGGCTGGCCTGTGGGATTATTGGTGCGCCCTATGTGACACCCGTTGAGATGGGCTTGATGAGCCTCTTTGTTTATGCTGGGAGCGCTCAGTTTGCTATGTTGGCCTTGATTGCGGTTCAAGCACCTGTAGCTGCCATTGCTATGACGGTTTTTTTGATCAATTTGCGTCTCTTTTTGTTGAGTTTACACGCATCGACTTATTTCCGTCATACCAGTCTTTGGCACAATATCGGTATGTCTAGTATCTTGACTGATGAGACTTATGGTGTTTTGATGGGTGAATTGGCCCATACAGACAAGGTAAATCCTATGTGGATGCACGGGAACAATCTCAACAGCTATGTGGCTTGGTTTGTGGGAACAGTGGTTGGGACGGCTCTGGGTGGCCTGCTGCCAAATCCAGAAATCTTTGGGCTGGACTTTGCCTTGGTTGGGATGTTTATCGGCATTTTTGCTTCGCAATTCCAGATTATGCAAAGACGGATTCCCGTCCGCAATCTGCTTATTATCCTAGCAGTTGTTGCGGTGTCCTTCTTTTTACTCTTGACAGTGGTGTCTCAGTCGCTAGCTGTTCTGTTTGCGACGCTACTTGGTTGTACAATGGGGGTGGTTTTAGATGGTCAGTAAGTATCTTTTATTAGCAGTTATTTTCTCTGGCTTGGTGACTTGGATTCCCCGTATGATTCCCTTCATCTTGGTCAAGTATAAGGGCTTGCCTGCAATTGTTGAGCGTTTTTTGAAGTTCTTGCCCGTTTCTATTATCTTTGCCTTGATTCTGTCAAGCGTAGTGACAGGCAAGGTTGGCAGTCTTCCTCAAATCAAATGGCTGGACTTCTTAGCCGTCTTTCCAACAGCTTGGGTAGCATTTCGTTACCGCAATCTAGTCGGAACAGTTCTCTTTGGAGTGGTCTTGATTGCCGTCTTGCGTTTGGTCTTTTAATACTCTTCGAAAATCTCTTCAAACCACGTCAGCTTCACCTTGCCGTAGGTATATGTAACTGACTTCGTCAGTCTTATCTCCAACCTCAAAACAGTGTTTTGAGCAACCTGCGGCTAGCTTTCTAGTTTGCTCTTTGATTTTCATTGAGTATAAATCAGCCATAAAGAAAACCTATCACAGAGATAGATATCATATAATGGCGAAAATGTTCTTTTTCTGTTAAGATTATAAGGTATTCTATTTTGGAGGAAATGACATGAAAAAAATCGTTAAATACTCATCTCTTGTGGCCCTTGCTCTTGTTGCTGCAGGTGTGTTAGCAGCTTGCTCAGGTGGTGCTAAGAAAGAAGGAGAAGCAGCTAGCAAGAAAGAAATCATCGTTGCAACCAATGGCTCGCCAAAACCATTTATCTATGAAGAAAATGGCGAATTGACTGGTTACGAGATTGAAGTCGTTCGCGCTATCTTTAAAGATTCTGATAAATATGATGTCAAGTTTGAAAAGACAGAATGGTCAGGTGTCTTTGCTGGTCTTGATGCTGATCGTTACAATATGGCTGTCAACAATCTGAGCTACACTAAAGAACGTGCGGAAAAATACCTTTATGCCGCACCAATTGCCCAAAACCCTAATGTCCTTGTAGTGAAGAAAGATGACTCTAGTATCAAGTCTCTCGCTGATATCGGTGGAAAATCGACGGAAGTCGTTCAAGCCACTACATCAGCTAAGCAGTTAGAAGCATACAACGCTGAACATCCGGACAACCCAACTATCCTTAACTATACTAAGGCAGATTTCCAACAAATCATGGTACGTTTGAGCGATGGCCAATTTGATTACAAGATTTTTGATAAAATCGGTGTTGAAACAGTGATCAAGAACCAAGGTTTGGACAACTTGAAAGTTATCGAACTTCCAAGCGACCAACAACCTTACGTTTACCCACTTCTTGCTCAGGGTCAAGATGAGTTGAAATCATTTGTGGACAAACGCATCAAAGAACTTTACAAAGACGGAACGCTTGAAAAATTGTCTAAACAATTCTTCGGAGACACTTATCTACCAGCAGAGGCTGATATTAAATAATTTCTTGAAATCATCCATTCTGAATAAGATGGGTGATTTCTAAGTCTTTAAGGATATAGTTTTAAACTATATATCTGATTATCTAATAACAATTTGTGCAATTGAAGAAAGTATGAGATACTAATACGGTATTATTTTTAAGGAGAAAGAATCATGAAAATCAAAAAATGGCTTGGTGTAGCAGCCCTTGCTACAGTCGCAGGTTTGGCTCTGGCAGCTTGCGGAAACTCAGAAAAGAAAGCAGACAATGCAACAACTGTTAAAATCGCAACTGTCAACCGTAGCGGTTCTGAAGAGGCTCGTTGGGACAAAGTTCAAGAATTGGTTAAAAAAGACGGTATCACTTTGGAATTTACAGAGTTCACAGACTACTCACAACCAAACAAGGCAACTGCTGATGGCGAAGTAGACTTGAACGCTTTCCAACACTACAACTTCTTGAACAACTGGAACAAGGAAAACGGGAAAGACCTTGTAGCGATTGCTGATACTTACATCTCTCCAATCCGCCTTTACTCAGGTTTGAATGGAAGTGACAACAAGTACACTAAAGTAGAAGACATCCCAGCAAACGGAGAAATCGCTGTACCGAATGACGCTACAAACGAAAGCCGTGCGCTTTACTTGCTTCAATCAGCAGGCTTGATTAAATTGGACGTTTCTGGAACTGCCCTTGCAACAGTTGCTAACATCAAAGAAAATCCAAAGAACTTGAAAATCACTGAATTGGATGCTAGTCAAACAGCTCGTTCATTGTCATCAGTTGACGCTGCCGTTGTAAACAATACCTTCGTTACAGAAGCAAAATTGGACTACAAAAAAGCACTTTTCAAAGAACAAGCTGATGAAAATTCAAAACAATGGTACAACATCATCGTTGCGAAAAAAGATTGGGAAACATCACCAAAAGCTGATGCTATCAAGAAAGTGATCGCAGCTTACCACACAGATGACGTGAAAAAAGTTATCGAAGAAACATCAGACGGTTTGGATCAACCAGTTTGGTAATAAGAAACAGGGAGGTGGGAGAGAAAATTCCACCTCTTGCTTTTGTATAGAGCATGGATTGTAAAGAAGACTATTCGTTCATAGAAAGGTAGAGAGAGTATGGTTTTTCCTAGTGAACAAGAACAGATTGAAAAATTTGAAAAGGATCATGTGGCCCAGCATTATTTTGAGGTTTTGCGTACCTTGATTTCTAAGAAGTCGGTCTTTGCCCAACAGGTAGGTCTCAGAGAAGTTGCCAACTATCTGGGTGAGATTTTCAAGCGTGTTGGGGCTGAAGTGGAGATTGATGAGACTTATACGGCTCCCTTTGTCATGGCGCATTTCAAGAGTTCGCGTCCAGATGCCAAGACCCTGATTTTCTATAACCACTATGACACTGTGCCAGCGGACGGGGATCAGGTCTGGACAGAGGATCCCTTTATGCTTTCGGTGCGCAATGGCTTTATGTATGGGCGTGGGGTTGATGACGACAAGGGTCATATCACAGCTCGTTTGAGTGCTTTGAGAAAATACATGCAACACCATGATGATCTGCCTGTCAATATCAGTTTTATCATGGAGGGTGCGGAGGAATCTGCTTCGACAGATCTGGATAAGTATCTGGAAAAACATGCGGATAAACTCCGTGGGGCGGATTTATTGGTTTGGGAACAAGGAACCAAAAATGCTTTGGAACAGTTGGAAATTTCTGGTGGTAATAAGGGGATTGTGACCTTTGATGCCAAGGTGAAAAGTGCTGATGTCGATATTCACTCTAGTTATGGTGGGGTTGTGGAATCAGCTCCCTGGTACCTCCTTCAAGCCCTACAGTCTCTTCGCGCAATAGATGGTCGTATCTTGGTTGAAGGCTTGTACGAAGGAGTGCAAGAGCCAAATGAACGAGAAATGGCCTTGCTAGAAACTTATGGTCAACGAAACCCAGAGGAAGTTAGTCGGATCTATGGATTGGAGTTGCCTCTCTTACAGGAGGAGCGGATGGCCTTTCTAAAACGTTTCTTTTTCGAGCCAGCCCTTAATATCGAAGGAATCCAGTCTGGTTATCAAGGTCAGGGTGTTAAGACTATTTTGCCTGCAGAAGCCAGTGCCAAGCTAGAGGTTCGTCTGGTTCCGGGCTTAGAACCGCATGATGTTCTGGAAAAAATTCGGAAACAGCTAGACAAAAATGGCTTTGATAAGGTAGAATTATACTATACCTTGGGAGAGATGAGTTATCGAAGCGATATGAGCGCGCCAGCCATTCTTAATGTAATCGAGTTGGCCAAGAAATTCTATCCACAGGGCGTTTCAGTCTTGCCGACGACAGCGGGGACAGGGCCTATGCATACGGTTTTTGATGCCCTAGAGGTGCCAATGGTGGCCTTCGGTTTAGGGAATGCCAATAGCCGAGACCACGGTGGAGATGAAAACGTGCGAATCGCTGATTACTACACCCATATTGAATTAGTAGAGGAGCTGATTAGAAGCTATGAGTAGAGATATTATCAAGTTAGATCAGATCGATGTGACTTTTCACCAAAAGAAGAGAACTATCACAGCGGTCAAGGATGTGACCATTCACATCCAAGAAGGGGATATCTACGGAATTGTTGGATATTCTGGAGCAGGGAAATCAACCCTTGTACGGGTGATTAACCTCTTGCAAAAACCATCTGCAGGGAAAATTACCATTGATGACGATGTGATTTTTGATGGTAAGGTGACCTTGACGGCAGAGCAGTTGCGTCGTAAACGTCAGGATATTGGAATGATTTTCCAGCATTTTAACCTGATGAGTCAAAAGACGGCAGAGGAGAATGTAGCCTTTGCCCTCAAACACTCTGGACTCAGCAAGGAAGAAAAGAAAGCTAAAGTTGCTAAGTTGTTGGACTTGGTTGGCTTGGCGGATCGTGCTGAAAACTACCCTTCACAACTATCTGGAGGGCAAAAACAGCGTGTGGCCATTGCGCGTGCCTTGGCAAATGATCCAAAAATCTTGATTTCAGATGAGTCAACTTCTGCCCTTGACCCGAAGACAACCAAGCAAATTTTGGCCTTGTTGCAAGATTTGAACCAAAAATTAGGCTTGACTGTTGTCTTAATTACGCATGAAATGCAGATTGTCAAAGACATTGCCAATCGTGTGGCAGTCATGCAGGATGGGCATTTGATTGAAGAGGGCAGCGTCCTTGAAATCTTCTCAGATCCTAAACAGCCTTTGACTCAAGACTTTATCTCAACAGCGACAGGTATTGACGAAGCTATGGTCAAAATCGAGAAGCAAGAAATCGTGGAACACTTGTCTGAAAACAGTCTCTTGGTGCAGCTCAAGTATGCAGGGGCTTCAACAGACGAGCCACTTTTGAATGAATTGTACAAGCATTATCAAGTAACGGCTAATATCCTCTATGGGAATATTGAAATTCTCGATGGTACTCCTGTTGGAGAATTGGTGGTGGTCTTGTCAGGTGAAAAAGCAGCGTTGGCAGGTGCCCAAGAAGCCATTCGTCAAGCAGGTGTACAACTAAAAGTATTGAAGGGAGTACAGTAAGATGGAATCATTGATTCAAACCTATTTACCAAATGTCTATAAAATGGGTTGGGCTGGTCAGGCAGGCTGGGGAACGGCTATCTACTTAACTCTTTATATGACAGTTCTTTCCTTCATTATCGGAGGCTTCTTGGGGCTAGTGGCAGGTCTCTTTCTCGTCTTGACAGCGCCAGGTGGTGTCTTGGAGAATAAAGTCGTATTCTGGATTTTAGACAAAATTACCTCAATTTTTCGTGCGGTTCCCTTTATCATCCTCTTGGCAATCTTGTCACCACTTTCTCACTTGATTGTTAAAACAAGTATCGGGCCAAATGCAGCCCTTGTCCCACTTTCTTTTGCAGTCTTTGCCTTCTTTGCCCGTCAGGTGCAGGTTGTCTTGGCTGAATTGGATGGCGGTGTCATTGAGGCGGCTCAAGCGAGCGGAGCGACTTTCTGGGACATCGTGGGTGTTTACCTATCAGAAGGTCTTCCAGATTTGATCCGTGTGACGACTGTGACCTTGATTTCCCTTGTTGGGGAAACAGCTATGGCCGGTGCGGTTGGAGCTGGTGGTATCGGTAACGTAGCCATCGCTTATGGATTTAACCGCTACAATCACGATGTGACCATCTTGGCAACCATCATTATCATTTTGATTATCTTTGCAATCCAATTCTTGGGAGATTTCTTGACTAAGAAATTGAGCCATAAATAAAAAAGAGCCGCGTGGCTCTTTTTAACTGATCAGATTTTCTGTGCAAATTTTTTACTCAAGGCTTGTCCAATCAAGGCACCCACTAGGGCTCCGATGACAATACTTGCGATAAATAGAAGGACAGTTCCAGGGTTTGGAGCGACCATGATACGGTCGATATATTCTTGGGATTTTCCTCTTGCCAGAAGAGTAGCCATATAGGCTTTGGGCGCAATCCACATAAGCAAGATTGGTCCTGTTGTACTAAAGGCGAAAATAATGAAAGAAAGGAAGTTCTTTGTTTTGTCCTTGTATTTTCCTAAATGAGCTACTCCATCTGCTAGGAGGCCACAGATAATTCCAGGAAGGAAGGAACCAGCACCGTGTTTAGTTCCCAAGAAAAAGAGGGCAATGACAAGGCCGATAGTGGTAATGGCTCCAAAGCGCGGAACTTTTGCGACTAGGATCATGTAGACGCTACCGCCGACAAGGGCAGTAAAGGCAGGCGCATAAAACATGTTTCCAGTTTGGTCAAAGAGATTGCCCAAAAGGACACCAATCCCCATGCAGAGGAAGTAAAGAACTGCAAAAAGCAGTGTAGTTAAGATAGATTTCTTCATGAATTGTCTCCTGATAATTTTTTCACAATTCTCATTTTACCATGGTTTGGTGGGATTGTAAATGGATACTAGAAGTTTTTGAAAACGCTTGAAATATGATATAATGGTTTCATAGTTATTTTTAGGGGAATATCATGGGTAGATTTTTAGACTTTGTCTTTAATCGTTTCTTTTTAGGGATGATTGCGACAGCCTTCTTTTGGCTATTAACTTTAGCAGGAGGGATTATCCTTGGTCTAGCGCCGGCTAGTGCCACCTTGATGAGCTTATATGCAGAACATGGTTATAGCTTTCGGGAATACAGTTTGAAGGAGGCTTGGTCTCTTTACAAGCAAAATTTTATCTCAAGCAACCTGATTTTCTATAGCTTTTTAGGTGTGGGTCTAGTTTTGACCTATGGTTTGTATCTCTTGGTGCAATTGCCTCATCAGACCATTGTTCATTTGATTGCGACCCTTTTGAATGTCCTAGTAGTTGCCCTGATCTTTTTGGCTTATACAGTATCTTTAAAATTACAAGTTTATTTTGCCTTGTCCTATCGAAATAGTCTCAAATTATCCTTGATTGGCATCTTTATGAGTCTAGCAGCTGTGGCCAAGGTTCTCCTTGGGACTGTGCTACTTGTAGCAATTGGTTACTATATGCCTGCCCTGCTATTTTTTGTAGGAATTGGGATGTGGCATTTCTTTATCAGTGATATGTTGGAACCTGTCTATGAAATCATCCATGAAAAATTGGCGACAAAATAGAATGAAGCAGTTTTGGCTACATACGCTTCTAAGAACCTATAGTTCAGTGATGATCATTATCATTGCGAGTTTTGCAATCTTACTCTCTTACGCTGACTGGGATTCACGTGAAAAGGAAGCCCAGAGAGTAGCCCAGCGTGTAACTGCTAGAACAGTGAGTGAAATTGAATATTACCATAGAGAGTCAACCCAGATAGCTCAGGCTTTAGTTGAAAATCAAGCTCGTATTGAGGGAATCTATAAATACTTTAGCCTTAGCATGCCAGACTATTTTTACTGGCAATTAGAGCGGAAAGCTTCGCCTTATATATCAGTCTCTCTGTATGAAAATGTTGATGACCTCTATGTTCGAAATGATTTTGTAACTGGGGTGGCCATTGCTTTTCAAGATTACAAGGAAGTCTATGTTTCTACTAAAGACAAACGTAGTGGAGAAAAAATCAGGGCTGAGGATTTCAAACCAGCAGGAAATAGTTTTGCCATTCCGGTGTCAGATCCAGTGTCAGATCAAGATTTAGGAGTGATTTACATCTCCTTGGATCCTGCTGTTTTATACCATGCCATTGATAATACTAGAGGTCATACTCCGATGGCAGTAACAGTGACCTCACCTTTTGATACGGAGATTTTTCATATTGGTGAGACAGTTGATAAGGAGAGTGAAAATTGGCTAGTTGGCTTAACTTCTCATGGATATCAGGTTCAGGTGGCAGTTCCTAAAAACTTTGTTTTACAAGGAACAGTGACTAGCTCTGCTTTGATTGTGGGTTTGAGCCTTCTCTTTATTGTCATTCTTTATCTGACTTTGAGGCAGACTTTTGCTAATTACCAAAAGCAGGTAGTGGATTTAGTAGAATCCATTCAAGTCATTGCTCAAGGCGAAGAGGGGCGTCGGATTGACATTTCCGAGAAAGATCAGGAATTACTCCTAATCGCGGAGACGACCAATGATATGTTGGATCGATTGGAAAAGAATATCCATGATATTTACCAGTTAGAGCTTAGTCAAAAAGATGCTAATATGCGAGCCTTGCAGGCGCAAATCAATCCTCATTTTATGTATAATACGCTGGAGTTCTTGCGCATGTATGCAGTTATGCAGAGTCAAGATGAGTTGGCAGATATCATTTATGAATTCAGTAGTCTCTTGCGTAACAATATTTCCGACGAAAGAGAGACCCTCCTCAAACAGGAATTAGAATTTTGCCGTAAATACAGCTATCTCTGCATGGTTCGCTATCCCAAGTCCATCGCCTATGGTTTCAAGATAGATCCAGAGTTAGAGAATATGAAGATTCCCAAGTTTACCTTGCAACCGCTGGTAGAAAATTATTTCGCGCATGGTGTTGACCACAGGCGGACAGATAATGTGATTAGCATCAAGGCTCTTAAACAGGATGGTTTTGTGGAAATTTTGGTGGTCGATAATGGTAGAGGAATGTCGGCTGAAAAGTTGGCAAATATCCGAGAAAAATTAAGTCAGAGATATTTTGAACACCAAGCCAGCTACAGTGATCAAAGGCAGTCTATCGGGATTGTCAATGTACACGAGCGTTTTGTGCTCTATTTTGGAGACCGCTATGCCATTACTATAGAGTCTGCAGAGCAAGCAGGTGTTCAGTATCGTATTACAATTCAAGATGAGTAGAAAGGGAGAAAATGTATAAAGTATTATTAGTAGATGATGAGTACATGGTGACAGAAGGTCTGAAACGTTTGATTCCCTTTGATAAGTGGGATATGGAGGTCGTCGCAACAGCCAGTCATGCCGATGAAGCCCTCGAATATGTGCAGGAAAATCCCGTCGATGTCATCATTTCAGATGTCAATATGCCCGACAAAACAGGGCTTGATATGATTCGGGAAATGAAAGAAATCTTACCAGCTGCTGCCTATATCCTACTTTCAGGTTATCAGGAGTTTGATTACGTAAAAAGAGCCATGAACCTTAGTGTGGTGGACTATCTGGTCAAGCCTGTTGATAAGGTAGAGTTAGGAAATCTGCTGGAGAAGATTGCAGGTCAGCTCGGCGAGAGAGGAAAGAAAAGTCAGACCCTCAGTCAAGATTTAGATGAGGCTGGATTTGTTAGTTATCTAGGAGGTAAGGAGAATTGGTGGATAGGCCTATCCAAGGAAAAACAAGGCTCTTTCACCATTCCCTACTATGTCTTGGGTCAAGACTGGCAGATTTTTATTTCTGATCAACCCCTAGATGGTTTAGTCGTCACTCCCTTTGAAGTTCCTTATCAAGAACACTTTGACCGCTGGAAGCTGAATGCTGAGAAAGCCCTCTTTTACGGTTCTGTAAATCTAAAACAGTCGGAGAGTCTCTTTGCCTATTACGAACCGATTTATAGGGTTATCATTCAGGGAAATCTCAATCAAATCGTGGAAGAGTTAAATCTCTTGGAGCAGGTAGTTCTTGAAAATACACCTCGTGTTCCGATTACCAAACAGCTTTTTATCCAGTTTGTCATGGATGTCTTTCACTTGTTTGAACATCTAAAAGCTGATGATATGACGGACATTGTCAAAACGATTCATGCTATTCAATCCTTCGATGAATTGATTTCTTATATCAAGGAAACTCTGATCAGCTTTTTCGGTCAATACCGTATGAATGAAAATGTGGTCAGTGTGCTGGAAGTCATTGGTCGTGATTACCAAAAAGAGCTTTCCCTCAAGGATATCAGTAAGGCCCTCTTTATCAATCCTGTCTATCTAGGGCAGTTGATTAAGCGAGAAACCGATTCGACCTTTGCAGAGTTACTAAACAAACAACGTATTAAGGCTGCCCAGCAGCTCTTGCTTTCGACTAGTGACAGTATCGAAGATATTTGTTATGCTGTTGGTTACAGTAACCTTGGATATTTCTATAAAGTTTTCCGAAAATTGTGCGGAAAATCGCCAAAAGCTTACCGAAAACAGGTAGAAACGATACTATAAGATTTGTATTCCTTTGCAAAAAGTGCTATAATATGAATAATATTATCAGGAGGTTCTATTATGAAAAAGAAACCAATTTATCTATGGGTCTTGCTAATCTTGTCTGCCCTTATTTCAGCTATGTCTCTGTTTGGAATGTTGAGTCCCTTACCTAGCAAAGAAGCCCTTCGTGCCGCTCAGAAACAAGTTGCAGGGGTCAGTGCTCAGCAATTAGAAGACAACATCAATTACAGCTATAGAGTAGCAGAATCAACTCATTCTATTTTTAATATGGCCTTGATTGTGCTATCTGCTATTTTAGTGGTTGTAGCGATTGTCTTCCTTATTCGTAAGAATTTGCAGTATGCAAATTATACTTATGTCGGCTATGTTTTGCTAGCCATTATTGGTTCGATTTATGGCTATGTTGGTTTACAGGACGCTGTGCAGTTAGTTCACGATGAAACCATGCGTTTAGGGATAAGTGTTATTTCACAAGCCGTTAGCATTCTCTCTATCGTCATCAATATTCTCTTCCTAGCCCTTGTCTTCTACAAGATATGGCGTCAGCAGAAAGCCTTGGCAGAAGAAGAAACAGAAGAACTTGCTTAAGTATTGACAAAAAAGAACTATCAAGATACAATCTTGGTAGTTCTTTTTCGATTAAAAATAAAATCATGGAGGTACATATGAAGACAATTTCTTTAGTTTATATTAGTTTGAGTGGCAACACTGAAAGTTTTGTGACACGCTTGAAAGATTATCTCTTGTCCCAGTACGAGGGGATTGAGGTCCAAAAGATTCATATTAAGAATTTGGTAAAGGAAGGTCACGATTTCTATGAAATGGACCACCCTTATGTTGCTTTTTTGCCTACTTACCTCGAAGGTGGGAATGGCGTGGATAACGGAGATGTTGAGATTTTGACGACACCAGTGGGGGATTTTATCGCCTATGGCGACAATGCTAGTAAGTGTTTTGGCGTAGTTGGTTCAGGAAATCGTAACTTTAATAACCAATACTGCCTGACAGCCAAGCAATACAGTCAACGTTTTGGTTTCCCTGTATTGGCTGACTTTGAAATGCGAGGCATGCTGGAAGATATCAAACGTGTTGCAGCTATTATCGCAGATTTGTATGAGTTGGAAAAGGAGAATTAAGGTAGTTATAAGAGGCAGTTGGGATTTGCTAACTGCTTTTAGAATGTAAAAAAGCACACTCTTAAGTGCGCTTTGTCGATTATCCTGCTTTTCCGATTGCGAGTGCGTAGATAAAGAAGATGGCGAAGCCAAAGAGGAAAATCAATCCTGCAATGGCAAGATGTTTGAGCCAAGAAGGAAGATTTTTGTTTTCACGCGTTACCAAGGCGTAATTCAAAAGAGCGAAGAATGGTGTTGTCAGGAAAGAACCAATCATGGCAAAGCGGAGCATGGTTGAAACCTGACCAGCGAAGAACTTGATAATGACGATACCGATGATAGCAGTGATGGTCATCCAGATATTCAAAGATTTACGATTGTCTTCTTTTTGACTGATTAGCAGTCGGAGAGATTCCTGATTAACACGAGAATAGCCATCGATAACAGTGATAACTGTTCCAAAGATACACAGGAAAGCAATAAAGGTAATCAAGTAACGGGACCATTCGCCAAGAACAGAGGCATACATGCCCACGAATTGAGAGATGTATTTGGCTGAAGCAGCTTCAACCGCCTGCCCTGTAGGATATTGAATCAATGCTCCCAGTGCCACAAAGAAGACGGCTAGAATAGCTGTTCCAATATAACCAGTGTTAAAGTCAAACAGAGCGTCTTCTGTGTTAAAGTTGACGGTCTTTCTCTTTTCAGCAGACCAAAGTGAATTGATAGCTGAAATTTCAATAGGAGCCGGCATCCATCCTAGGAGGGAGACGATGAAGGGCAGAGCTGCCATTTGCCAAGGTGTCTTCTCGACAAAATCAGAACTGTATTCTGGATGCTTGACCGCCGCAATGATAACTGCAAGAACAGTCGCAATGGTTAAGGCAGACATAATCCATTTGACCATGCCGTCTAAAAGTTTGTAGCCTCCAAAGAGTAGCATAGCCCAAATGATTGCAACGAGAATGAGGGACCACTGAGTGATGCTAAGCCCAATCATTGGGAAGGCACTGGCGATGATAGCTGAGCACAGAATGGCGACACCAGCTGTGTTGACCATAGCCGAAAAGACATTGAGGATAAAGAAAATCCAGAGATAGAGTTTTCCTTTTTCGGCATAACCTTCAACCAAAGTCTTTCCAGTATCAGCTGTATATTCAGCACCAAAACGGAAAAATGGATATTTAAAGACATTGGCTAAGATGACCAAGAGAAGTAGAGACCAACCGTAAGAACCACCAGCTTGAGTGGAAGATACAATGTGAGAACCGCCAACAGCGGCAGTTGCCATTAGGATTCCAGGTCCCATTGCTTTTAGTTTACTAGTCCAGGTTGATTGATTTAAGGAAATAGCTTGCGACATGATAAATACTCCTTTTTGAATTTTCAGAATAATCTGGATATATAATCTATATTCTACAAAAAACTTTGAGAAAATGCAAGATTATTTTGAAAAAAGATAGAAAATTTACAAAGAAAATCTGAAAATAACTGCTATGATAGTAATACTCTTCGAAAATCTCTTCAAACCACGTCAGCGTCGCCTTACCGTAGGTATGGTTACTGACTTCGTCAGTTCTATCCACAACCTCAAAACAGTGTTTTGAGCTGACTTCGTCAGTCTTATCTGCAACCTCAAAACAATGTTTTGAGCAGCCTGCGGCTAGCTTCCTAGTTTGCTCTTTGATTTTCATTGAGTATAAGGTGCAGCAGGATAAAGCAAAACCGAGAAGTCTCTTTCTCGGATTTGCTTATTATGAGGTTCTTACTTTTTATGCTTCAAGAGTTGATTGATATGGTCCACTTTTTTAGCTTCTTTTTTATAAAGAATAGCCCAAATGATGAGGTAGACAATCGCAAACTCGATAATGAGCTGGAGATAGAAGAACCAGTGGAAGGGGAACCAACCTGCCAGAGTTGCCAGTGGGACAAAGCCAGCCAGCATGAGGAAGAAATGGGAAAGCGTCGCACGAAGCATGCTCCAGTCACGGCTGAATAAGCGGTTGCCAAAGTTGAAGAGCATACCGATAGCTGCCCAAATAAGTGTACAGTAGAGCAAGACCAGGGCATCGTGAACCTGATGCTGAGCCATCACTTGGCCGATGAGAGAGTAGGGATTTAGTGGGGCATAAGTACTCGGTGCATAAATGAGTGAAAAGATGATAGAGAGGACGAGGCCGATGAGGACACCAGTAGCTGCGTCGTGGAAGATTTGTTTTTTCATAGTTCTAATTTCTCCTTGATGGTTTTTAGATAACGGCGTGAAGAGTAGGTGAAGCTTTCGTTTTTCAAGAAAATTTCTACTAGACCGTTGGGCGTGAGCTTGAGATGAGAGATGAAATCGATATTGATGATTTCTGATTGAGAAATTTGGATAAAATTGGTTGGCAGAATTTCAAGGACCTGATAGAGTCGCAAATCAATGCTGTAGGTCTGACTCGCGGTTTCTGCTAGAACCTTCCGATTCTCGATATAGAATCGTTGAATCTTGACAATCTCGACTAGATAGACCTGATCATCAATCTTTCCTTTGATTGTTTCTTTTTGGTCAAGATTTTCTGCGAACTCGATGACTTTCTGGACTTTTTCGGTTTCTTTAGGTGCTTGAACAATCAGCTTTTCCTCTTCGTAAGTCTCGCTAATCTGTAGTTCTACTTTCATAAATTTCTCTCCTTTTTCATACAAAATTAATCTCACTTCTTGTACATCTTTATTAATACTCTTCAAAAATCAAATTCAAACCACGTCAGCGTCGTCTTGCCGTACTAAAGTACTGTCTGCGCCTAGCTTTCTAGTTTGCTCTTTGATTTTTATTGAGTATACCACTATTTTATTCCCCCTGACAAGGGACTTTGTCTATGTGGAGGGATTTGACTCCTATGTGGCGCTTGCTTTTCTGTCCTTTCTGAAATATGGTATAATAGCACTAATCAATTTCTAGGAAAATAGATACAGAAAGGGGCTGAAAGATGTCTCATATTATTGAATTGCCAGAGGTGCTGGCAAACCAGATTGCAGCTGGAGAGGTTATCGAGCGTCCAGCTAGCGTTGTTAAGGAGCTGGTAGAAAACGCCATTGACGCGGATTCTAGTCAGATTATCATTGAGATTGAGGAAGCAGGTCTCAAGAAAATTCAAATCACAGATAATGGTCATGGAATTGCCCACGATGAGGTGGAATTGGCTCTGCGTCGTCATGCGACCAGTAAGATAAAAAATCAAGCAGATCTCTTTCGAATTCGGACGCTTGGTTTTCGTGGTGAAGCCTTGCCTTCTATCGCCTCTGTCAGTGTACTGACTCTGTTGACGGCGGTGGATGGTGCAAGTCATGGGACAAAATTAGTCGCGCGTGGGGGTGAAGTTGAGGAAGTCATCCCAGCGACTAGTCCTGTGGGAACCAAGGTTTGTGTGGAGGACCTTTTTTTCAACACGCCTGCTCGTCTCAAGTATATGAAGAGCCAGCAAGCAGAGCTGTCTCATATCATTGATATTGTCAACCGTCTGGGCTTGGCCCATCCTGAAATTTCTTTTAGTTTGATCAGTGATGGCAAGGAAATGACGCGGACAGCTGGGACTGGTCAACTGCGCCAAGCAATCGCAGGGATTTACGGTTTGGCGAGTGCCAAGAAGATGATTGAAATTGAGAATTCTGACCTAGATTTCGAAATTTCAGGTTTTGTGTCCTTGCCTGAGTTAACTCGGGCCAATCGCAATTATATCAGTCTCTTCATCAATGGTCGTTATATCAAGAATTTCCTACTCAATCGTGCTATTCTTGATGGCTATGGCAGCAAGCTCATGGTAGGACGTTTTCCACTGGTTGTCATTCACATTCATATCGACCCTTATCTAGCGGATGTCAATGTGCATCCAACCAAGCAAGAGGTGCGTATTTCCAAGGAAAAAGAACTAATGGCTCTAGTTTCAGAAGCCATTTCCAAGAGTCTAAAGGAACAGAGTTTGATTCCAGATGCCTTGGAAAATCTTGCCAAATCGACCGTGCGCAATCGTCAAAAGGTGGAGCAGACCATTCTCCCACTCAAAGAAAATACTCTCTACTATGAAAAAACAGAGCCGATAAGACCTAGTCAAGCTGAGGTGGCTGATTATCAGGTAGAATTGACTGATGAAGGGCAGGACTTAACCCTGTTTGCCAAGGAAACCTTGGACCAGCTGACTAAGCCAGCAAAACTGCATTTTGCAGAGAGAAAGACTGCTAATTATGACCAACTAGACCATCCAGAGCTAGACTTAGCAAGTCTTGATAAGGCCTATGACAAGCTGGAGCGAGAAGAATCATCCAGCTTCCCAGAGTTGGAATTTTTCGGGCAAATGCATGGAACCTATCTCTTTGCCCAAGGGCGAGATGGGCTTTACATCATAGACCAGCACGCAGCTCAGGAACGGGTTAAATATGAGGAATATCGTGAAAGCATTGGCAATGTCGACCAGAGCCAACAGCAACTACTAGTGCCCTATATCTTTGAATTTCCAGCGGATGATGCTCTTCGTCTCAAGGAAAGAATGGCACTTTTGGAGGAAGTTGGAGTCTTTCTAGCAGAGTACGGAGAAAATCAATTCATATTACGTGAACATCCTATTTGGATGGCAGAAGAAGAGATTGAATCAGGTATCTATGAGATGTGCGACATGCTCCTCTTGACCAAGGAAGTTTCTATCAAGAAATACCGAGCAGAGCTGGCTATTATGATGTCCTGCAAGCGGTCTATCAAGGCCAACCATCGTATTGATGATCATTCAGCTAGACAGCTGCTTTATCAGCTTTCTCAATGTGACAATCCCTATAACTGTCCCCACGGACGTCCTGTTTTGGTGCATTTTACCAAGTCGGATATGGAAAAGATGTTCCGACGCATTCAGGAAAATCACACCAGTCTCCGTGAGTTGGGGAAATATTAAATGATGTTTGAAGTGAGATAATAGAAGATTTGCTGAGATTATTAGATATACAAAAATTGGATTTTAATTTAGCATGAAAATGAGTGACTGAAATATTCTGGAGAACAGATTATTTCAGTCACTCATTTTTGCATAGATTAATAATTATTTATCAAATCCATTATGTTAGTTATTTTAGGTATAAATTCATTTAAAAAGGATTGATAGCCACAGAAACCACTTTTTTCATCAACGTACATTGAATTTTTCATTCGCTTACATCCACCACGACATATGTTTAGAAAAGGGCAGGATGTACATTTGGAAGGAATTTTCGATAGTGGACGAGAATATAAAAATTGTTTAGCAATTTTGCTAGAAAAGAGTTCTTTCAATCCCATTTCTTGGATGAAGCCCATTCTGTATTCATCCAAAGCAAAAAAATCGCAAGGATAGACACTTCCGTCTCCTTCTATGACATATTGAATACTACAATTTCCGACAAGCCCGCAAGCGTTTACTTCTTTTCTTACAATTAAATTAAAAATATCATCAAATAATTTAATGGATATATAGTGCCCGCTAGCTAATTCAGTTAGCCAAAGAGGTAGAATATCATGGTAGAATTTAAAGAATTTCTGAGGAGTAAGTGCATAAGCACTTTTTTCGCTTGGATTCAGTTCATCTAAGCAAGGGATAAATTGGACATAGTGGATATTTTCTTGTTTTAAAAAAATAAAGATATCTTTTGCGTGTTGAGCTAATTCTTGTGTTAAAACACAAAGCACATTATAATCGATTGAATAATCATCAAAAAGACATTTTGTCTGTATTACTTTTTGGAATGTTCCTCTACCTCTTGGGTCAAGTCGACTCATATCATGTAGAATGGGTGTTCCATCTATTGATAAACCGACTAAAAAGTTATTCTCTTTGAGAAATTCACACCATTTTTTGTTAATAAGAATTCCGTTTGTTTGTATTGAATAATGTACAGAAACTTTTTTTGTCTGTTTTTGTACGCAAGTGATAAGATGCTTAAAATAAGATAATCCTGCTAAGGTAGGCTCCCCTCCTTGGAAGCCTATGGACAACTCATCTCCGTCAGCTAAATCTATAAATAAATGTTCAATCATTTTTTCAGTAGTCTCGGGTTTCATTTTTCCATAGGAACGAACTTCTCGTAATGAAGTTACATCAGCATAAAAACAATATTTACACCGAATATTACAAAGAGATGAGGATGGTTTGATTAGTACGGATATCTTTTTCATGTCTATTTCCTACTTTAAATTTACAAAGGAGAATCTATTATTTTAGATGATAAAATTTTAACAAATTGAGAGTATTTCGTAATTGTTTTTTCTTCTATATTGTGGTCAGTAATCAAATAGTTAATATCTTCTAAATTGTAAAATTGATAGAAATCAATTTTATTAAACTTTGAATGATCTACTAGTAAAAACTTTTCTTGTGCTTTATTTAAGGCTGCGGTTTGTATATCCCCAGCACTTTCAGTGAATGTTGAGATGTTTGTACCATATATAGCATTACAGCTGATGAAAGCTTTAGTAAAATTCATTGATTCTAAACAATTAAATGCTGTTTTTCCGACAAATGCACCTGTTCGTTCACGATATGTTCCGCCTACTAATACTAATTCCTTAAAATTTTTTTGATTCAGTATGACGAAAACAGGCCAGCTGTTAGTAACAACTCGTATATCTTCTTCAGAGATTTTATATGCTAATTGTTCTAATGTTGTTCCAGAACCGATAAAGATAGTTTCACCAGGTTTAATAAAGTGAGAAGCGATATCTGCGATTTCTTTTTTCTCGTTCATGTATAAGGATTGTTTTTCAAATTGTGATTTTTCGTTTCGAACTAATTTACTTTCTGCTCCGCCATGAACCTTTATTAATTCATCTTTTTCTTCTAGTTCAGTTAAATAGCGTCGTATTGTCATAGTTGATACATTGAGATGTTGAGCAAGTTCTTGGATTGAGACATAGCCTTTAACGTTTACTGTATCTAGGATAAATTTTATTCGCTCATTTTTTTTCATAGTAGATTCCTTCTTGTTATCTTTTGAATTTATAATATCATTAAAATGTCATTTTTTCAACCAAAAAGCACAAAAGGACATAAAGTAACATTTAAAAAGAACAAAAGATAACAACATCTAACGTTATTAAGGAAAAAATAACAAAAATAGAACAAAAAGTGTTGACAAATGATTAAAAAAGATTATAATTGATATTGTAAGCGATGTCAGAAATATAATTTAGGAGGGAAAAGATGAGATATCTTGTTATAAGTCATGGACCGATGTCAAAAGCTGCGGTAGAAAGTGCAGAAATGATTTTAGGTCCTCAAAATCGTGTTAATACGTTATCAGTGACAATGGATTCGACGATAGAATCAATGTATGAAGAAATTGTGACAGTTACGTCTGTATATCCAGATGAGGAATGGATTATCCTGACAGATATTATTGGTGGAACTCCGTTTAATGCATCTTATCGTTTTTTAGAAACTAATGGAAATGTATTGATAGTAACAGGCTTTAATTTACCCTTGTTAATTGAGTTGTTTATGCACTCGGAGTTACGCTTGTTAGAGGCAACAGAAGTAATAAAAAATATATTACCAAATACAATGTCAATTGTTGATAAGGCAGTAACTTCCGAAGTTATTGAGGAAGATTCATTTGATCTATAGAAGGAGACAGAGAAATGGCAGTAGAACTTGTTAGAATTGATGACCGCTTGATTCATGGTCAAGTGGCAACTACTTGGACTCGTAATTATGAAATTGAACAAATCTTAATTATTAATGATGAAGCTAAAAATGATCCAGTTCAGCACAGTGTTGCAAATTTTGCCGTTCCCCCTGGTGTTAAGGTTGTTATTTTTGGAGTTCGTCAATTTGCTGAGGTTATGAAAAAAAGTGAAATCAAAAAGAGAACGATGTTATTATTTACAAATCCCATAGATATTAAATTTTTAGTAGATGAAGGATTGAAAATTAAAGAAGTTAATGCAGGAGGGATGAGATTTAAAGAGGGACGTAAAAGATTAGAGAAAGCAATCTCTGTAACAGACGAGGAACATCAAGCCTTTGTTGATTTGATGAATGAAGGAATTCATATCAATGTACAAATGGTTCCTAAAGATCCTAGGGTGGATTATAAAACGTTAGTTTAAGACCTTTATTGCTTAAATTAAATTCAAAAGAAAAATAAAAGAAAGGAGAAAATCTTATGATTTTCAAAGCGCTTATTGTGGCGATTTGGGCGGGGCTATGTGCTCTTGACCAGTTTGGACCACACCTTGGCTTTCGAAAACCATTATTAGCAGGTGTAGTAGTAGGATTCTTGCTGGGAGACCCAGGGCAGGGATTGATTATCGCTGGTACTCTTGAGCTATTGTGGTTAGGAACAAATAATGTAGGAGCCTATCAACCACCTGATGTTATTTCAGGGGCTGTTGTTGGTGTCGCTATCGGTATTTTATCAGGCGGTGGTGAGGCTGCAGGTGTTGCAGTTGCGGTACCTGTTGCACTTCTAGTTCAACAACTAAGTATGATTATAATGACTACTAATGTATCATTAGTACATACGGCAGATAAAATTGTTCAATCGGGTAAATTTGGAAAAATTGATAAATTGCAGTATTTGGGCGGTTTATTCTTCTTTTTAAGTCGAGCTGTGCCAGTGTTTATCTCAGTATGGTTAGGTGCTCCAGCAGTAGAAGCTGCACTAGGTGTTATTCCAGCTTTTGCCTTAACTGGATTGACAGTTGCTTCTAAACTCATTCCAGCAGTTGGTCTTGCTATGCTACTTTCAATGATGTTGAAAAAGAATATGTGGATTTTTCTTACACTAGGTTTTGCATTAGCAACATTTTTACAAATACCAACTGTTGGCATTGCAATTTTTGCTCTTGCAGCAGCTGCCTTGTATGATATTTTAATGAATCGTGGTGGAATAGAAAAAAACGGAGATTCTGAAGAATCGAGTGTAGTTGTTGCAGATGGGGAAGGAGAGTTTGATTTATGACCAACGAAAATAAAATAACAAAAAAAGATTTGAATAAAATGTTTTGGCGTTGTCAGATGATTCAATTCTCTCACAATTATGAGCGATTACAAAGTCTAAGTACTCTATTTGCATTGACACCAGTTTTGTCTAAATTATACAAAGGTAAAAGTAAAGAAGAATGTGTCAATGCTCAAAGACGCCATTTAGAATTTTTTAATAGCCATCCAGTACTTATTCCGTTCATATTAGGGGTTACAACTGCATTAGAAGAAACCACTACTGAAGATGAAAAAGAATCTGTTATTGCTGTAAAAACAAGTTTGATGGGACCTTTGGCTGGTTTGGGTGATAGCTTATTGAACTTTACATGGTTTCCGATTGCAGGAAGTATAGGGGCTTCATTTGCAGTTCAAGGAAATTGGATGGGGCCAATATTGATGTTCTTGCTGATAAATGGTTTATATTTCCCTTTGAAATATTACAGTATTCACATAGGATATAGTAAAGGGAAAGAATTATTAACATCGGCAAATGGGAAAAAGATTTTAGATAGAATTTCAACATCGGCGAATGTTCTTGGTGTAATGGTAGCGGGTGCGTTAATTACATCTACAGTTAAGTTAAAATTAGGGTTACAATTTGGTGAAGGCGATGGGGTTATAGTGCTTCAAGATACTCTTGATAAAGTATTACCGAATATGTTACCTTTAATTCTTACATTAGTTTGTTTGTATTTAATGAAAAAATGGAATGGTAAATACGTTGTGTCAATGATTTTTGTGATTATTGGAGTTTCTATCTTCTTATCATATTTTGGAATCATTGTTTAGATTAAAACGAGGTAGGAAATGAAGGTTGTTCTAGTATTAATGGATACGCTACGAAAAGATTTTTTGAAAACATATAATACAAATTCTTTTGTAGCGACACCTAATTTAGATGCATTTGCTCAAGATTCGGCTGTTTTTGATAATCATTATATTGGCTCAACTCCCTGTATGCCTGCACGACGTGATATTATGACTGGTCGTTTAAATTTTTTAGAGAGATCATGGGGACCAATTGAACCATTTGACATCACTGTATCAAAGGTGCTTCAAGAGCATGGAGTATATTCACACTTAACGACAGATCATACACATTATTTTAGACTTGGTGGCGAAGGCTATATTAACCAATTTACAACTTGGGATTTTCATCGTGGTCAAGAAGGCGATCCATGGATTTCACGAATAAAAGATCCAGAGTGGATGCCAGAACAATATTATGGTAAGTTAAGACGTCAATATCAAGCGAATCGTGAATATTGGTATGAAGATGAGGATAAATATCCTACTCCTAGGACATTTAAATCGGCATGCGAATGGTTAGAATTAAATAAAGATGAAGATGATTTCTTTATTCAAGTAGAAGTTTTTGATCCTCATGAGCCGTTTGATGTACCTAAAAAATACATGGAGTTGTATGATAAAGTATATACTGGTCCATATTTTGAAACTCCAAATTATGGGGAAGTAGACGTCCCAGAAGAGGCGGTAGACTATATTCGAAAACGGTATGCTGCACTTATGACTATGACAGATGTCCATTTTGGTCGCCTAATTAATAAAATGAAGGAATTAGGAATATACGATGATACTTTAATCATTGTGACATCTGACCATGGATATTTCTTGGGAGAAAGAGAGCTGTTCGGAAAAAATTATATGCATAATTTTAATGAATTAGCAGCAATTCCTTTGTTTGTCAAGGACCCAGTTCATCGTAAACAAGGCGAAAGAATAAAAACAGTATCACAGAATATTGATATCATGCCAACCATATTGGATTATTTTGATATCCCAACTCCAGATGAAGTACAGGGAAAATCATGGTTGCCACTATTAGATGGGAGAGAAAATGAAAAAGAGTATGCCGTTTATGGTGCTCATGGCATCACAGTGAATATTACAGATGGACGGTATACCTATTTCAGAGCTCCAAAACCAGACAATTCTCCTTTAAATGAGTATGCTGGAATCCCAACAACTATTCGTCATTATTTAGGAGAGCAGAATCCTTCGGAAATTGAAATGGGACAGTTTCTTGAACGAACTCCTTTTCCAGTTTATAAGATTCCTATAAAAAAACCAGCTATTTTAGATGGTTTAGGGGATATGTCAGAGTATACAAAGGATAGCTTACTTTTTGATTTGGAAATTGATGAAGGTCAAACTTCTCCACTTCAGGATGATGAATTAGAAGACCGTATGAAGCATTTACTTGTAGAAGAAATGAAGAAACTCGAAGCTCCAGAGGAACAGTTTGAAAGATTAGATTTATTGGATATCTTATAAAAGAAGGGACATGTTTATGATTTATATTCCTGGTGGTAATTATTGTATCGGAACAAATGAAAGGATAGGGTTTGAGTATGATTATGAAGGTCCCCGTACTGAAATATCTATTGCTCCTTTCTACATTGATGAGACAACAGTAACAAATCAAGAATTTTCAGAGTTTGTGAAACAAACTGGATATATTACTGACGCTGAAAAAATTGGTTGGTCTTATGTGTTCAAATATTTTATAGAGGATATAAATCAAATTTCTATAGAGATGCAGAAGACACCTTGGTGGTTAGCAATAGCAGGAGCATCATGGTGTCATCCGGAAGGACCAATGACAGATATCCGTACTCGTATGGATCATCCTGTAGTACATGTTACTCGGAACGATGCACTAGCCTATTGCCAATGGGCTGGGAAAAGATTACCTACAGAAGCAGAATGGGAAATAGCAGCTCAAGGTGGAACCGAGTATGAGCATTATTATTGGGGTGATAATCTTATCTTTAGTGATAAGCATATGTGCAATACATGGCAAGGGCAGTTCCCTACTCTTAATTCATTAGATGATGGATATGCGGGGACTGCTCCTGTTAAGACATATGAACCGAACCCTTATGGGATTTATCAAATGATAGGGAATGTTTGGGAATGGTGTGTAAATCCAGGAAAAATAGAACTGCAATCTTTTCAGATTGTGTCTGGTAAAGATTTTTGGAGAGAACATCAAATCTGTGATAATGAACAGTATGCTATAAAAGGAGGCTCCTTTTTATGCCATTATAGTTATTGCAATCGCTATAGAATGTCTGCTAGAAATTCTACAACAGCTATGACAAGTAGTCAAAATATGGGTTTTCGTTGTGTAAAGGACATCAGCTAATAAAGGAAGTGAGATGTATATATGGAACAAAAAATATTATATTTCCTTGTCATCATAGTAGCTAATGCAATAGGAGCGGTATCCGGTATGGGAGGAGGTGTTATTATAAAACCGGTACTTGATTTTATTGCATGGGATAATGTGGCAACTATTTCCTTCTATTCCTCTGTTGCTGTATTTGTTATGTCGATTTCATCAACAGTCAGACAGATTCAGTCTGGTCAAAAGTTAAAAGTTATGGAACTAAGTTATCTTGCTATAGGTTCTATTTTTGGAGGATATATAGGTAGTCTACTATTTGACTGCCTTTTAGTTTTATCTGGGTCAAGAATAGCACAATTTGTTCAAGTAATTATCACAGTACTTATGTTGCTATTTGCTTTATTGGCTTCAAAAAAGTTTTTTAAACAATATAATTTTATTCACAAGACATGGTATTTTTTCTGTGGTTTTTTATTGGGAGCTATATCTAGTTTTTTAGGGATTGGTGGTGGTCCAATCAATGTATCTTTTTTTATAATTTTATTTGGATTACCTATAAAAAAAGCGACAGTTTATTCTATTGCCACTATTTTCTTCTCTCAACTTTCTAAAATTATTTCGTTAGTGTTGATTTCTAAATTTAATCAGTATGATAGCCGTATGCTTATGGTGATTATCATTGCCGCTATTTTTGGAGGAATTTTTGGAGCTAAATTCAGTAAAATTCTATCAGAAGATAAAATTGCGATAGTTTTTCAACTGGTTGTTGTCGCTGTTTTAGCATTAAATATTTATAATTTATTTGCAGTGGTTTTAGAGTAGATTTTGCACGCTAATATAAAAATGAAAATTTAAAATGATATATATTAAAAATTGAAAGGGAAGTCATGAATCGATTTATAAAAAAATTATTTTTGAAAAATAATCACAACTCATTCAAAAATTTAATCATATGTTTCGGTATAGTAGGACTTGGAATGTATTTTATGAATACTGAGAATGTATTTGCGAATCATTCAAACGAGTCTACTCACAAGGTTTCTCATTTATTGCCGAGAGAAAATGACCTGTCTGAAGGCTTAATTCAAAAGTTTGATTTTGAAGCGGATACCATAGGTTCTAATACCACGGTAGGAATAGATTCTAATTATTCCGGGACTCTTATTGGTAATCATGTTAAGATTATTGACTCAGGAGATGATGTATTCGGTAAAGTTGTAAATTTTGGAGAGGGCTCAGGTAGCTATATCAAAGTTAATGATTTAATAAACACAGCCAAAAATAGCTATACTTTTACAGTTTGGTTGAAATATGATAGTAGTATATCCGAAGTGAATTCTAATTCTTCAGCTGTTGTTTTTCAACAAGATGGACAAGGAAGGTCTTTGTTAAATATTAAAGCAAATGGACAACTTAATACATATATAGCCGCTGTGAATATTGATAGTAAAGAAGCTATAAAAAAGAATGAATGGGTACATATTGCAATTAGTTTCAATATCGAAGAATTGACCATATCGTATTATATAAACGGTTTGTTAGATAGTGTTAGTCCTCTTAATAAAAATACTGTGAATCAGCTAACCTCTCTCTTAATAGGTTCTCATAAAAATTTAGGGAATGACCCACATCAAATGAGAGGAAATTTAGATGATATTAGAATATATAACCGCGTCCTAAGTCATGATGAAGTGCAACAAATATATAATATTAAAGGTCAAAAAATATTTATAGATAATAAATTGTTTCCATTGTTAAAGATTGCTAAGGAAGTTATAGAGAGTGAGCGGACTAATAAATTAGAGAGTGATTATCAGACTTTACTGAAGCTAGTTGAAACGATTGAAGGCATTAAAGGAGACGAAAACATTGATGTTCTTAGATCATATTACAATGATTTAAACAGTTTAATAAAGAAGGTTCAAGCGAATGATTTGGTAAATATTTCAATTGACACAAGCAAGATTGAAAGGAAGATAGATGCAAAGCATATATTTGGTATCAATCATCGTTATGCATTCAATGGCTACGGTTCTTTTGATGAGAAGGAAAAGAAGGTACGAGATGAGTTTGTTAATCTCTACAAGAAAGCGGGATTTGGTTCCATAAGATATCCTGGTGGAACAATTTCTAATTTATTTAATTGGAAAACAGCTATTGGTCCTGTAGAGAGTCGAAGAAAACAAATTCATGGATTTTACAACAATCCAGGTCAAGTAGGAATTGAAGCAAATTTTGGTTTATCAGAAATCGCTACATTCGCACAGAATGTTGATTCTGAAATGGTCTATGTCTACAGTTTGGGAAGAGGTAATGCGCAAGATGTTTCAGATTTGATGGAATTTTTAAATGCTAGAATTGGAACGAATCCGAACGGAGGTGTGGATTGGGCTCAAGTTCGTGCTGATTTAGGGCATAGGGAACCATTTAACATTAAGTTTTTTGAAATTGGGAACGAAATGAATCAAGGCGGTGCTGGTGGTGATGGAACAGTATCCCAATCTTATTGGACAGCGTTTGTTAAAGGAAAGAATACGGAGCAAGCTTACACAGAGGGAGGAACAGCTGTATTTAATCAACAATACGTAGTTGACGAAGAAAACTGGAATCAATCTGCCTCTAAAAGTAGCGGGAATGCTAATATGATTAAGTATATGCGCTATGCAAATGTGAATCCTAAAAAATACATAGATAATAAAATTGTTGATAATCCTAATTTTATAGCAATTGAAAAAGATTCAGTTAGAGTGTTTGTTGGAGACGGTAAGGAAAAAGAGGAATGGGAAGTTGTCACTAATTTTAATAATTCTGTTCAGACTTCAAAACACGTAGTTGTGGACTATAGTAATGGGTCTATCAAGTTTGGTGATGGTATTAAAGGGATGATTCCTAAGAAAGGGGTGTCTATTCGAGTTTCGTATTCCGTACAGAAGGATGGCTATGTTCAAATTGCGGAAAGTTTGAAACGCACAATGAAACAAATTTCAGAGACAGAAAACACAGAGAAGCAGGCATATGTGTTTTCGAGTTATGAATCACCTCAGTTCATAAAACATATGGCTTTATTGAAGAAGAATCACCTTTACGATGGTTTAACGATTCATCCATATTCAGGTCATGTAAATGGTGGAAATAACCCCCTTACATTCTATGATAATGCAATGTTGAAAGCGGAAAACACAGGAATTAAACATGTCGCAGACTATGTAAAAATGTTACCTGAAGGGAAAGTTCCTGTTATCAGTGAGTACGGTATTTTTAGAAATACAGAACCGCAAGTAAGGTCGGTAACCCATGCTTTATATATTGCAAAAACACTACTAGAATATGTCAAATTAGGAAGCCCTTATATTCAAAAACATACTTTAGTGGATTGGTATAGTTCAGGTGGAGATTCTTTAGGACCTACACAACAGGCAGTCATACAAGCTGTTCCTCAAGCTAGTTCAGATAGAAAAACTGGTAAAGGGAATTATAAGTATTTTGCTACACCATCTGCTCTTGTTTTTGAAATGTTGAATAAAGGTGGTTTTGGAGATAATATTCTTAAGTCTTCAATAGAAAAATCTCCGAAACTTGAAAATGGAGTAACTAGTGTTTCAACACTTGTTAGCAAAGACGATGTTGGGAATGTTTATGTTGCGCTTACAAATGTTAATCGTGTAAATAGTTATGACATAAATATCAATTTTGAGGGCATAGACGAGAGTATGGATGGCTCCATTGTGGAAGTGAAAACAATGACGGCTAAAAATATAAATGATGAGAATTCTTTGATAGAGCCTGATAAAGTTCATATTGAGAATTCTGAATTTACATATACAAAAGGTATGACTTATACAATTCCTCAACATAGCTTTATTATTTTAAAATTTAAAGTTAAGTAGAGTGAATCAGAGCAAAAATAAAAGATAAAAAACGAACGAAAAGTATTCTGAGCTTTTTAAGAATGCAATTCGTTCGTTTAATTCTATTCTTAAATTTTATCGCGAATTATTATGATTATGTCAAAATAATACTTTTTTGAAATATTCTTTTTCGGACTATTACTCTATAAAATGCTGACAGATAGGAATTCTCTTAGGATATTGAAGGTTAGGGTCTAAAGTATGGTATACTATAAAGTAGATTAAATAGTAGACGAGAAAAGGAAAACTATGTACGAATATTTAAAAGGAATCATTACCAAAATCACGGCCAAATACATTGTTCTTGAAACCAACGGTATTGGTTATATCCTGCATGTGGCCAATCCTTATGCTTATTCAGGTCAGGTTAACCAAGAAGCTCAAATTTATGTGCATCAAGTTGTACGTGAGGACGCCCATCTACTTTATGGATTTCGCTCAGAAGAAGAGAAAAAGCTCTTTCTCAGTCTGATTTCGGTATCTGGGATTGGCCCTGTATCAGCTCTTGCTATTATCGCTGCTGATGACAATGCTGGCTTGGTTCAAGCCATCGAAACCAAGAACATCACCTACTTGACCAAGTTCCCTAAAATTGGCAAGAAAACAGCCCAGCAGATGGTGCTGGACTTGGAAGGCAAGGTAGTAGTTGCAGGAGATGACCTTCCTGCTAAGGTTGCAGTGCAAGCTAGCGCTAAAAACCAAGAACTGGAAGAAGCTATGGAAGCCATGTTGGCTCTGGGCTACAAGGCAACCGAGCTCAAGAAAATCAAGAAATTCTTTGAAGGAACGACAGATACAGCTGAGAACTATATCAAGTCGGCCCTTAAAATGTTGGTTAAATAGGAGCAAAGCATGACAAAACGTTGTTCGTGGGTCAAGATGACCAATCCGCTCTACATTGCCTACCATGATGAAGAGTGGGGGCAGCCCCTCCATGATGACCAAGCATTGTTTGAGTTGTTGTGTATGGAAACCTATCAGGCAGGCCTGTCTTGGGAAACGGTGCTCAACAAACGTCAAGCTTTCCGAGAAGCCTTTCATGGCTATCAAATTCAAGCAGTCGCAGAGATGATCGATACCGAATTGGAAAACTTGCTGGAGAATCCAGCCATCATCCGAAATAGAGCCAAGATTTTTGCTACACGCGCTAACGCCCAAGCCTTTCTACGACTACAGGCAGAATATGCCTCTTTTGATGCCTATCTTTGGTCTTTTGTTGAGGGGAAAACGATCGTAAACGATGTTCCCGATTACCGCCAAGCCCCAGCTAAAACTGCTTTGTCTGAGAAATTAGCCAAAGATCTTAAAAAACGAGGTTTCAAGTTTACAGGACCAGTCGCCGTCTTGTCTTTTCTACAGGCTGCAGGACTAGTTGATGACCATGAGAATGATTGTGAGTGGAAAAGCAGCAATTAGCGAGTATAGGTAACTAGAATATCTGAGAATATAGAAAAAAGCTGAGAAACTTTTCCCAGCTTTATTTGTTATAGTCAAAGCGAATGACTTGCTCCTTTGCATCTACATGAGCATGGACCCCAAAGGGTACAATTGCTCTTGGAGTTGCGTGACCGACATTTAGATTATAGATAATCGGGATATTGCTGTCAATAATATCCAATAGTGTCTCTTTATAGTCGTCATAGAAAGTTTCATCCATAGGTTTTCCGACCAGGAGTCCACTGATGACCTCGAATATACCAGTGTTCTTTAAAGTCCGCAACATCTTTTTGAATTCTTCAGGATCAGGCTTTTCTTCGCTTGTTTCTAGCAAGAGGATTTTTCCTTCCCAGTCTGACAAGTCAGGGAAAAGTTTGTATTTTTGGCAGAGCTCCGTGCTGTCTGCGTATCGAGAGTTGTCAAAGATATCGTAGAGGGATTCGAGGCAACCACCGAGGATTTTCCCCTCGAACTGGGCATTTCCTTGCAACAACTCAAAGCCGGTATTTGTATGACTGACACGAGGTGTCCCCAGAGCTTTGGGACTAAAATCAGTTCGTTCCTCATACCAAACATTGCTAGGGCGGATTTCAGAGATTCTTCCCGTCTCAATCAATTCTTTAAAGTAGTGAAGGCTATAGGTTAGCATTTCTTTTTCTAATTCACAAATGTCTGCTAAAAAGGATTGACCATAAAAAGTCTTGATTCCTAGTTTATGCAACATGAGATGGTTCATGGTTGTATCCGAGAAGCCAAGAAAAATTTTTTGTTTGATAACCTTTTGTAGTTGGTCATTTTCAAAAAGATAAGGTAGCAAACGATAGGTGTCGTCTCCACCGATGGCACATAGGATCATGTCGATACTATCATCAGAAAAGGCATGAATTAAATCCTCTGCACGAGCTTCAGGATGGTTCTTGATAAAGTCTAATCCTTTTTGCGAATGGGGCAAAAAGACAGGATTGAGTCCCAGATCCTTGAGACGTTGGACACCCAAGTCCACTTCGTGTTTGACAAAATCCTCTCCGATAATGCCACTAGATAAACTAACAATACCAATAGTAGAAATCATATCTCATCCTCCTAGAAATAGATTGATCCTCTTCGAAAATCAAATTCAAACCACGTCAGCTTTGCCTTGCCGTACTCAAGTACAGCCTGCGGCAAACTTCCTAGTTTGCTCTTTGATTTTCATTGAGTATGAGCCTATTTTATCACAAAAGATTAGATAGAGCTATGTGGGATGTCAAAAGAATACTTTAAAATCAAAAAAGTAAGTGAAAAAGCAACCGCGCCTGCAGTTGCTTTTATCATTCTTCTTAATAGCGTGTTGGTCCTGCACTTGCGCTGCGGATATTCAAGCGTTTCTTGAGATAGAAGCGAAGGGCTAGGAGAACTGCTCCGATAATAGCTAGTGGCAATGGAGCAAGTACTGGGTTAAGGTTAGCTGGTAGGAAGCTTGTTGCAAAGAAGACAAGTAACCAAAGGAACATAGAAGCTAGGATAACCAGTACAGATTTCCAGAAAGGTGGACGTTGACTGCGGTCCATATCTGGTCCATAGTATTGGTAAACAAAGTAGTACATCAAGTAGAAGGCAAATCCACCAACCAGTCCAACTAACAGAAGAGTAATCAAACCATAGCCGAAAGCTTGATCTGCCGCAAAGAAGGTTGTGAGGGCGCTGACAAGGGCAAAGAGGCTAGTGATGAAAAGGGCTGAGTCCATAATCATGAGTTTCGGATCGTCATTTTCCTTTGGATGCTCTTTTTCATATTGTTCCTTGACAGTGAAGCTGTGCGCCCAGTGAGTTGGTGCGCCATAGAGGGAACGAGCAGTCGTACCTTTGGCTTGCTCCTCAAGGATTTGGGGAATAACTTCCTCAAAAATAGCCTTGATTTCAGCGTCTGTTTTCCCATCTTTGATGAATTGTTGGGTAGCGATGTGGATAAACTCTTGGTTTTTCTTGGTTAATTTTTGTAGATCAATCTGAGACATAGGAACTCCTCTTAGAACCATTTTTTATGGATGAGATAGAGAGTGAGCGAGACACTCATAGCAAAGGCGATAAAGACGATTAGCCAGAAGGCATTTGGCTCTCCGTTTAGGGGGATTTCATTATCCTTAAAGTTCATCCCGTAGGCAGAAAAGACCATGGTTGGGATGGACATAACGATGGTCACAAGGGCCAAGGTTTTCATGATGTTGTTCTGGTTGTTGGAAATGATAGAGGCAAAGGTCTCTGTCATAGAATGCAAGACGTTTCCATAAATGTCTGCCATCTCGATGGCCTGTTGGGTTTCAATCAGGGTATCTTCAAGCAGGTCTTCGTCCTCAAGGTATTTCTTGATATTGCTGGTTGAACTGGTCAATTTCTTAATCACGCGCTCATTTGTTTTGAGGGAGGCCTTGAAATAGACGATGGTTTTTTCCAATTCCATGAGCTCAATCAATTCTTCATTACGAGTTGATTGATGCAGTTGACTTTCGATTTGTTCACTCTTACGATCAATCGAACGAAGGGCTGTTAGGTAAAGCTCTGCATTGCGATAAAGAATCTGAAAGATGAAACGCGAACGCATGAAGGTGTAGAAATTACGCAATCGACGGTTGATAAAGACATCGAGGACCGGTAATGGTTCCAAACAAGTAGTGATAATGGTTTCCTCTGTGATGATAATACCAAGCGGGATGGTGACGTAGTAGGTGCGGTTATTTCTTTCCTCTGTGACTGGCACGTCAACGATAATCAGGGTGTACTCGTCTTCAATCGTAATACGAGACATTTCTTCCGCATCGAGCGGTGCTCGAAGGTCGGCAATATCGATATCGAAGGCGTTAGCGATTTCGAGTGATTCATTTTGAGTCGGATTGACGAGATTGATCCAAGTACCCGGTTCAAGCGTATCGATCTCTTTAAATTCAGTTGTTGTAGAGAGAAAAACTTGTTTCATATCCCTTATCCTTTCTCATTTTTCAGATTTTTTCACACCGTACTATTATACTACAAAATCGGCCTTTTGGGTAATAGAATCTCACTTTTTTTGGTATAATGGTAAGCAATAATGGACTAGAAAGAACAAAGATGCAAGATAAAATTGTCATTCATGGGGCGCGTGCCCATAATTTAAAAAATATTGATGTGGAGATTCCACGAGACAAGTTGGTTGTCGTGACCGGCTTGTCAGGTTCAGGGAAATCCAGTCTGGCCTTTGATACCCTCTATGCGGAGGGACAACGTCGCTATGTAGAGAGTTTGTCAGCTTACGCTCGGCAATTCTTGGGAAATATGGAGAAGCCTGATGTAGATGCCATTGATGGTCTGAGCCCAGCTATTTCCATCGACCAGAAAACGACTAGCAAAAACCCTCGCTCGACGGTTGGAACAACGACTGAAATCAATGACTACCTGCGTCTCCTCTATGCGCGTGTGGGGACGCCTTACTGTATCAACGGGCATGGAGCTATCAAGGCTTCTTCTGTGGAGCAAATCGTTGATAAGGTTTTGGAGTTACCTGAACGCCAGCGCCTGCAAATCTTAGCCCCAGTTATCCGTAAGAAAAAAGGACAGCACAAGAGCGTTATTGAAAAGATTCAGAAAGATGGGTATGTTCGTGTCCGTGTGGATGGGGAAGTCTATGATGTGACCGAAGTGCCAGACTTGTCTAAGAGCAAGCAACACAATATCGATGTCGTAGTTGACCGTATTGTCATCAAGGAGGGTATTCGTAGCCGTCTCTTTGATTCCATTGAGGCTGCCCTTCGTATTGCAGAAGGTTATGTCATTATCGACACTATGGACGATTCTGAGTTGCTCTTCTCTGAGCATTATGCCTGTCCAGTTTGTGGTTTTACTGTCCCAGAGTTAGAGCCTCGTCTCTTCTCTTTCAATGCTCCTTTTGGTTCTTGTAGTGAGTGTGACGGCTTGGGCATCAAGCTGGAGGTGGATACTGATTTGGTGGTGCCAGATGCCAGCAAAACCTTGCGTGAGGGAGCCTTGGCTCCTTGGAATCCTATCTCATCCAACTACTATCCAAACATGCTAGAGCAGGCCATGACGGCCTTTGGAGTGGATATGGATAAGCCTTTTGAGGACTTGTCAGAAGAAGATAAGAACTTGATTTTCTATGGTTCAGATGGCAAGGAATTCCATTTCCACTATGAAAATGAATTTGGTGGCGTGCGCGATATTGACATTCCGTTTGAAGGAGTTGTCAATAATATCAAGCGTCGTTATCACGAGACAAACAGCGATTACACTCGCACCCAGATGCGCCTCTACATGAATGAGCTGACCTGCGGAACCTGTCACGGTTATCGTCTCAATGACCAGGCCTTGTCTGTCCGTGTGGGCGGCGAGCAAGGGCCACATATCGGAGAAATTTCAGACCTGTCTATCGCAGACCACTTGGAGTTGGTGAGTCAGTTAACCTTGTCTGAAAATGAAGCCATCATCGCCCGTCCCATTCTCAAGGAAATCAAGGACCGCTTGACCTTCCTTAATAACGTGGGTCTTAACTATCTAACCCTGTCACGTTCGGCAGGAACCCTTTCAGGTGGAGAAAGTCAGCGTATTCGCTTGGCAACTCAGATTGGTTCTAACCTATCAGGTGTCCTCTATATCCTAGATGAGCCATCGATTGGGCTCCACCAGAGGGACAATGATCGTCTGATTGCCAGTCTCAAAAAGATGCGTGACTTGGGCAATACTCTTATCGTAGTGGAACATGACGAAGATACCATGCGTGAGGCTGATTATCTGATTGACGTTGGTCCCGGTGCCGGTGTTTTTGGTGGGGAGATTGTTGTGGCAGGTACGCCTAAACAGGTAGCTCGCAACAGTAAGTCTATAACAGGTCAGTACTTATCAGGCAAACGTGTCATTCCAGTACCAGACGAGCGCCGTGTAGGAAATGGTCGTTTTATCGAAGTGATAGGAGCGCGAGAGAACAACCTGCAAAATGTCACAGCTCGCTTCCCACTAGGAAAATTCATCGCCGTTACAGGGGTATCTGGCTCAGGGAAATCGACCTTGATCAACAGTATCCTCAAAAAAGCCATTGCCCAGAAGCTCAACCGTAATTCAGACAAACCTGGTAAATTTAAGACTATTACAGGGATTGAGCATGTTGACCGCTTGATTGATATTGACCAGAGTCCAATTGGACGAACGCCTAGGTCCAACCCAGCTACCTATACGGGAGTCTTTGACGATATACGTGACCTCTTTGCCCAGACAAATGAAGCCAAGATTCGAGGCTACAAGAAGGGGCGTTTCAGTTTCAACGTCAAGGGTGGTCGTTGTGAAGCTTGCTCAGGTGATGGGATTATCAAGATCGAGATGCACTTCTTGCCAGATGTTTACGTGGCTTGTGAGGTCTGCCACGGAACCCGCTACAACAGTGAAACCCTAGAAGTTCACTACAAGGAAAAGAATATCTCGCAGGTCTTGGATATGACCGTCAACGATGCGGTGGAATTCTTCCAACATATTCCGAAAATTCAACGTAAACTCCAGACCATCAAGGATGTAGGGCTAGGCTATGTGACGCTAGGACAGCCAGCTACAACCCTTTCTGGGGGAGAAGCCCAGCGTATGAAGCTAGCTAGTGAGCTCCACAAACGATCGACAGGAAAATCTTTCTACATTCTGGATGAGCCGACGACAGGACTCCATACCGAGGATATCGCTCGCTTGCTTAAAGTCTTGGCTCGCTTTGTCGACGACGGTAATACAGTCCTCGTTATTGAGCACAATCTGGATGTTATCAAGACGGCAGACCATATTATTGACTTGGGACCTGAGGGCGGTGTCGGTGGTGGAACCATCATCGCAACAGGAACTCCAGAAGAAGTAGCGGCCAATGAAGCCAGCTACACAGGACAGTATTTGAAAGGAAAGTTACATCATGAATAAACGTGTACAAGCATTTCTAGCTAAAATGCAAGAAAAAGAACTAGATGGTATCATCATCAATAACCTTAAAAACGTCTATTACCTGACTGGTTTTTGGGGCTCAAACGGAACAGTATTTATCAGCCGTGACCGTCAGGTCTTAGTGACAGACTCTCGCTATATTATCGCAGCCAAGCAAGAAACCAGTGGTTTTGAGATTGTGGCTGACCGTGATGAATTGGCTGTCATTGCAGGAATTGTCAAGGACATGGGCTTGTCTCGAATCGGTTTTGAAGATGAGATTTCGGTCTCTTATTACCACCGTATGCAAGCAGCCTTTGAAGGAATTGACTTGCTTCCACAGACTCAGTTTGTCGAAGGTCTTCGAATGATTAAGGATGAAGCGGAGATTGCAGCTATTCGCAAGGCTTGTTCTATCTCAGACCAAGCTTTCCGCGATGCGCTTGACTTTATTAAGCCAGGAAAGACTGAAATTGAGATTGCCAACTTCCTTGACTTCCGCATGCGTGAGTTGGGAGCATCTGGCTTGTCTTTTGACACCATCCTAGCTAGCGGTATCAACTCTTCCAAACCTCATGCTCATCCTATGCACAAACCAGTGGAGCTGGGAGAAGCTATTACCATGGACTTCGGTTGCCTTTATGACCACTATGTCAGTGATATGACACGGACTATCTATCTGGGGCATGTCAGCGACGAGCAAGCAGAGATTTACAATACGGTTCTCAAAGCCAACCAAGCCTTGATTGATCAGGCTAAGGCAGGATTAGGTTTCCGTGACTTTGACAAAATTCCTCGTGATATTATCATCGAGGCAGGCTATGGCGACTACTTTACCCACGGTATCGGACACGGCATTGGTCTGGATATCCATGAGGAACCATACTTTAGCCAGATTTCTACAGAAGCTATTAAGGCAGGTATGGCTTTGACTGATGAACCAGGTATCTATATCGAAGGCAAATACGGAGTTCGTATCGAGGATGATATCCTGATTACAGAGACAGGTTGTGAATTATTGACCCTAGCTCCAAAAGAGTTGATAGTTATTTAAGAGTCAAACAACTCAAATGATTGACTTTTAAATTTTAAAGGTTTATACTGAAAGACGAAAACGGTAGGTGAGGCTACCATAGGGATACGGATGACTACCGCAAAGCAGTGGAGACACTACTCGTTGGTCAACAGTCCTGGTCGCGAAGGCCAAGACTAAGCTCATTACATTGCCCTATGGAGTTAAAGCTTGAACGAAAAACAGATAATTAGTTTTTTAATCCTGCCATTTTATGGTGGGATTTTCTACTGTTTAAATCAAAGAAAGGAGATAGACGATGCAAATTGACGATCATCCGGAACCGCACATACACAGCCAATCGCTGATTTGTGTCGTTCTGCCCTTATAAAGTGATTGGTCTCTGTGTATGAAACACATCATTCATACAGATAGGAGAAATCAATGAAAACTACAAAAGAAAGATTAGCAACAGCTATTCATACATCTTTAAACGAAACTCTATCTTTTTATAAGACAAGTCTAACAGGCTTGACTGAGGAGCAGGTGGAGAAAAATCGTGACCTATATGGCGAAAATACCATCACAAAGGGTCAAGAAGACAGTATCCTCAAAAAGATTTACGAATCCATTATCAATCCTTTTACGATCATCTTACTGGTCATCGCCGTGATTTCCTTGGTGACCAATGTCTGGTTGGCAAAACCAGGTCAAGAGGATCCGACGACTTCTATTATCATCGTTGTCCTAGTCCTCATTTCTGGTGGCATACGCTTTGTCCAAGAACTCCGTAGTGATAAGGCTGCGACCAATCTATCAAAAATGATTGTCAACACAGCGACTGTCATTCGTCAAGGAGAAATCCAAGAAGTACCGATCGATGATTTGGTAGTGGGTGACGTGGTTAAATTAAGCGCTGGAGACATGATTCCAGCAGATCTTCTTTTATTTGAGTCGCGCGATTTCTTTGTACAACAGTCGGGCTTGACAGGTGAAAGTGAATCGGTTGAAAAATTGGCCTTGACCAAGGCAACAGTTCAACAATCTGATAGTCTGCTAGAAGCAGAAGCGCTCGCCTTTATGGGAACCAATGTCTTGTCTGGTAGTGCCAAGGCCGTGGTTTTAGCAGTTGGTGATGATACCATGATGGGGGCCATTGAGCAGACTTTGAACACCTATGATGAGCCTACTTCGTTTGAACGGGAGATGAATAGTATTTCGTGGCTCCTGATTCGTTTGATGCTGGTCATGGTGCCCATCGTTTTCTTGTCCAATGGTTTAACAGATGGAGATTGGTTAGAAGCTGGCGTATTTGCTTTGAGTGTTGGTGTTGGATTGACACCTGAGATGCTTCCTATGATTATCACGGCCAGTCTAGCAAAAGGCTCCATCATTATGGCCAAGGAAAAAGTGGTTATCAAGAAACTCAATGCCATACAGGACTTAGGGGCGATTGATATTTTGTGTACAGATAAGACAGGAACTCTAACCCAAGACGAAATTGTCCTTGAATATCCCTTGGACATCCACGGACGCTTGGATTTGACCGTATTGAGACGAGCTTATCTCAATTCTTATTTTCAAACGGGCTTGAAAAATTTGATGGACAGAGCCATCATTAAACGGACTGAAAAGGAAGCAAAAGAACACGATATCCTCCAAAATCTGGCTCAAACTTTTCAAAAAATAGATGAGCTTCCCTTTGATTTTGAACGTAGACGGATGAGTGTTATCGTTAAGGATGAACACGAAGTTGTTAGTTTGGTAACCAAGGGTGCCCTAGAGGAAATGTTGACGATTTCCAGTCATGCGGAGTATCATGGAATGATTACTCCCTTGACAGATACTATTAGAGAAGAAATTTTAGCAGAAGTCAGACAACTAAATCAACAAGGTTTGCGTGTCTTGGGAGTGGCCTATAAGTCAGGTTTGAGGGAAGGTCATGCCTATACAGTTGATGATGAAGGGGATATGATTCTAACTGGTTATTTAGCCTTCCTAGATCCTCCTAAACCATCTGCAGCACCAGCAATTAAGGCTCTGTTAGAACATGGAGTTCAAACAAAAATTTTGACGGGAGACAACGAAAAAGTTACCCAAGCAGTCTGTGAAAAGGTTGGTTTGGATATCAATCAGATGCTGTTAGGATCTGAAATTGATCAGATGAGTGATCAAGAATTGGCTCAAGCCGTGGAGGAGGTAACCGTCTTTGCCAAGCTTTCACCTGACCAAAAAGCAAGGATTATTTTGCAATTTAAGGCTAATGGTCATGCTGTAGGCTATATGGGGGATGGAATCAATGATGCTCCTTCTATGAAAGTTGCAGATGTGGGAATTTCTGTTGATACAGCAGTAGATATTGCCAAAGAAACAGCTGATGTTATCCTACTTGATAAGGATCTCATGGTGCTGGAAAAAGGACTTGTTGAAGGTCGTAAGGTCTATGCCAATATGACCAAATATATCAAAATGACAGTGAGTTCTAATTTTGGAAATATCTTATCCCTATTGGTCTCTGGAATCTTTTTACCATTTTTACCGATGGCTCCAGTCCATTTGATTATCCTAAATCTAGTCTATGATTTGTCTTGTATTGCCTTGCCTTTTGACAAGGTGGATAAAGATTTTTTGAGAAATCCGCATACCTGGGAAGCTAAGTCCATCACACGTTTCATGATTTGGATGGGACCTATCTCTTCTGCCTTTGATATTTTGACCTTTATTTTGCTCTATTTTATCATTGTACCCATGACGACAGGTCAAGCTTATGTTCATGGGGCAGAGTCTGCCGTAGGATTTATTGTCTTGTTTCAGACAGGTTGGTTTATCGAGTCCATGTGGTCACAGACCATGGTTATCCATATGCTGCGTTCAGCCAAAATTCCCTTTTTACAAAGTCGTCCAGCTTGGCTAGTCCTTATGACAACCTTATTGGCTGCAGCCTTTGTGACCTTCCTTCCCTACAGTCCACTATCTAGCCTTCTTCATCTAACTCCTTTAAAACCGATTTATTTCATCTTTTTACTTTTCATCATTATTTTGTATATGATTAGCGTGACAATTGTGAAAAAAATTTATATCAAGAAATATCAAGAATGGCTGTAAATTTCATTTTGTCAAGAAAAAAGTACGAAAATGACGAAAAAAGTCAAAAAAATTTAAAAATAGGTCGCAAGTCGGATGTTTTTTATGGTATAATAGACTAAACTGATAGTAACATGTAGCGAAAGGGGTAGGTACATGATTAAAATTTATACAGTCTCAAGTTGTACTAGCTGTAAAAAAGCAAAAACCTGGCTCAATGCCCACCAGTTAAGTTATAAAGAACAAAATCTTGGTAAAGAAGGAATTACGCGAGAAGAATTACTGGATATTCTAACCAAAACAGATAACGGAATAGCCAGCATCGTCTCATCTAAAAATCGCTATGCCAAAGCCCTTGGAGTGGATATTGAAGATTTGAGTGTCAACGAAGTCCTCAATCTGATTATGGAAACACCGAGAATTTTAAAGAGCCCAATTCTTGTAGATGAAAAACGCCTGCAAGTTGGCTACAAGGAAGACGATATTCGTGCCTTCCTACCACGCTCTGTCCGTAATGTAGAAAATGCAGAAGCACGTTTGCGTGCAGCTCTATAAACATCAAGGCTGGGAGCAATTCCCAGTCTTATTCTATTTTAATCTCAAAAAGAAAGAAGAAAAAAATGAAAAAAATTGTTCTTGTTAGTCTAGCTTTCCTTTTTGTCCTGGTTGGTTGCGGACAGAAGAAAGAAACTGGAACAGCTACAAAAACAGAAAAGGATACGCTTCAGTCAGCATTGCCAGTTATTGAGAATGCTGAGAAGAATACAGTTGTGACCAAGACTTTGGTCTTGCCAAAGTCAGATGATGGTAGCCAGCAAACCCAAACCATTACATATAAGGACAAGACTTTTTTGAGCCTAACCATCCAACAAAAACGTCCAGTCTCAGATGAGTTGAAGACCTATATTGACCAACATGGTGTGGAAGAAACTCAAAAAGCTCTCCTTGAGGCTGAGGAGAAGGATGAGGCCATCATAGCAGCTCGTAAATTGGCAGGCTTTAAGCTTGAAACCAAACTATTGAGCGCAACGGAACTTCAAACAACGACTAGTTTTGATTTTCAAGTTCTGGATGTCAAGAAGGCTTCTCAGTTAGAATATCTGAAGAATATTGGCTTAGAAAATCTCTTGAAGAATGAACCAAGCAAATATATTTCAGACAGATTGGCAAATGGTGCGACAGAACAATAGAAAATCCAAATAAATAGACTGCCTGAATTGTAGAAGGTAAGGAATTATGCTATAATGGTACTATTCTAAAGAAAGAGGGTGTTAGAATGGGATTTACTGAAGAAACAGTACGTTTTAAATTGGACGATTCCAATAAAAAAGAAATTAGCGAAACTTTGACTGATGTCTATGCTTCGTTGAACGATAAGGGCTACAACCCAATTAACCAAATCGTAGGCTACGTATTGAGTGGAGACCCTGCCTACGTTCCTCGTTATAATAATGCACGAAATCAAATCCGTAAGTATGAGCGTGATGAAATCGTTGAGGAATTGGTCCGCTACTACCTTAAAGGACAAGGAGTCGATCTGTAATCTATGAGAATTATGGGATTGGACGTCGGTTCAAAAACGGTAGGGGTGGCTATTAGCGATCCGCTCGGTTTTACAGCTCAAGGGCTTGAAATCATCCAAATCAATGAGGAGCAAGGTCAATTTGGTTTTGACCGCGTTAAGGAGTTGGTTGATGCTTACAAGGTGGAACGATTTGTAGTGGGCTTGCCTAAAAATATGAACAATACAAGTGGACCGCGCGTGGAAGCTAGTCAAGCCTACGGAGCAAAGCTAGAAGAGCTTTTTGGTTTACCAGTAGACTATCAGGATGAACGCTTGACAACAGTTGCCGCAGAGCGCATGTTGATTGAACAAGCAGATATCAGTCGCAATAAGCGCAAGAAAGTCATTGATAAGTTAGCAGCTCAGCTGATTTTACAAAATTATTTAGATAGAAAATTTTAATATAAAGGAGAGGCTATGTCACACGATCATAACCACGATCACGAAGAACGTGAACTAATCACACTAGTAGATGAGCAAGGAAACGAAACCTTGTTTGAAATCCTTTTGACGATTGATGGAAAAGAAGAATTTGGTAAAAACTATGTTCTTCTAGTGCCAGTTAACGCAGAAGAAGACGAAGACGGACAAGTTGAAATTCAAGCTTACTCATTCATCGAAAACGAAGATGGAACAGAAGGCGAATTGCAACCAATCCCAGAAGACTCAGAAGACGAATGGAACATGATTGAAGAAGTCTTCAATAGCTTTATGGAGGAGTAAAAATGTTCAGTGAACATTTTTACCCCAACTCCCAGAAATCGGGAAGAGTTGGAACATCCAGTGGATGTTTTTAGCCCAGTTCCTTTAAATTAAGAGAGAACTGGTAAGTCCGGGGGACGTTTTTAGCCCAGCGCTAGAAATTAGAAACGCAGGTAGTCTGGGAGACTGTATCAGCCCAACTCCTAGAAATTGGAAGAGTTGGAACGTCCGGGGGACGTTTTTAGCCCACGTTAATATTCATAGTTGCTAGTGATTAGCTAACCAGGTAAGAGGTCGGGACGAAAATCCTGACCTCGTTTTTGTTATGTGACTTTCAGTCCGTCTCGCTCCGCTAGGTGCGAGACAAAAAAACCACCCGCTATGCGGGTGCGCGTCGAAG
>NZ_CKQD01000003.1 GCF_001171885.1 Streptococcus pneumoniae | reverse complement strand
CACCCGCATAGCGGGTGGTTTTTTTGTCTCGCACCTAGCGGAGCGAGACGGACTGAAAGTCACATAATAAAAAGAAAAGGCTGCATCAATCGTGCAGTCTTTTTGCTATCCAAAATGAAAAGGCAGATTCTCTATCTCTACTACTTGAGGGTCAAGAATCCGCCGTTATCCAAAGATTAATCTTCAAATTTTTCATGATTTTTTTCATAGAAATCAATTAGGCCTAGGGCTGTTTCAAATGAAATATTTTTTACTTTTGCACGACCCTGCGCCAGAGCAATGATAGACATTTCACGCGCATTCGTTTCTTTAGAGATACGGTAGCCTGTGATTTTCTTATCACGAACCCAGCCAACAACTGATTCTACTTTTTCAAAGTTTGACTTAGCCATGTTTTTCTCCTATTTTCTTCTTTACAATATTTAATTGTATACGTTTTTACTACTTTTGTCAATAAAAAAACATATATTCAACGAAAATAATTAGTTCAGAATTTTCTTACTTCCTTTTTAAAGCCGATAATATATAGGTTTTACTAGCCTCTACACCATAAATATTTGCTAATAAAAATATTGTATTATTACCCTCTTGAGGTGCAAAATTATTCAAGCTTTTAAAAAAATGCTTCTCTATCTCCGTAAGATAGCTTATTCCTTCGATTTAAGAACTGAAGATGACAGTTCTAACCTTTAGAAATCCAAGCATTCACTAGCTCAAAAACTCCTATCTTTCTTCCTCAAGAAATCATCTGATAGATAGCTATTCCTTATATTCTTCAAATTCATCACTCATTTGGATATTGAAGTGCTAACCTAAAACCAAACACCCGATTCTCTAAACCATCCTTGATAAAGATGACAAGATGGATAAGCTCAGTCAATTACTTATATATCCTTTTAATATGGTATGTTTGTCAATAAAAAGAAATCAAATCACATCTTAAAGACCGTGTGAGTTTACTTTTCAAAATAGATGGGAAATCAAAATGAAGGATGGAAATCTGAGCCAAACATCATAAGTGCTATAATGAACAGAAGTAAGAATTGCACGATAAGCTTCCTAAAACCATAGGAATCGCCCCCTTTCTTCATCTTCATTATAGCACCTATACATCAGTTGTGCAAATAATATGATATTTTTTTATTAGTCCTCAGACAAGCATATTATAAAGCGTTTCATTCCCATTTAAGTTAATATAAGCCGGATCAAAACCTTCCATTCTACGGATCAAACCTGCATAATCATGCTTATCTGCTAAAGCGATCCCAATTAAGACTGGCCCTGTCCCCTTACTAGCTCGTTTGATATACTCAAAACGTGTGATATCATCATTTGGCCCCAGGATATCATTTACAAACTCACGTAAAGCCCCTGGACGCTGTGGAAAATTGACCACAAAGTAATGCTTGATCCCATCATAAATCAAGGCACGTTCTTCCATTTCTGGCATACGGTTGATATCATTATTCCCTCCAGAAATGATACAACAAATGGTTTTCCCCTTAATATATTCAGCTAAAACCTCTAAAGAGGCGATACTAGCCGCTCCAGCAGGTTCTGCGACAATCCCTTGCTTAGAGTAGAGGTCAATCAAGGTTTCAGAAATCAGTCCCTCATCAACACCTACCAAAGTTTGAACATGTTGACGAGTTGCCTCATAGGTCAACTGTCCCACCTTTTGTACAGCAATCCCATCCGCAAATTTGTCAATTTCTTTAAGTTTGACTGGACCACCAGCTTCAAAAGCAGCCTTCATGGAACGCGCTCCATTCGCCTCTACTCCGATAACCTCAATCTCCGGACTTGTTTCCTTGATATAAGTAGAAACCCCAGCAATGAGACCGCCACCACCAACAGGAACCAAGACAGCATCAAAATCAATCGATTCTTTTCGAGCTTCTTCTAAAATCTCATAAGCAACTGTCCCTTGACCAGCTTGAACATGAGCATCATCAAAGGGATCAATAAAGGTACGATTTTCAGAGATTGTAAATTCTTGAGCTGCTTTAGCTGAGGCATCAAAGGTATCTCCAACTAGTTTAATGGTTACGAAGTCCCCACCAAAAAAGCGAACCTGTCCAATTTTTTGTTGCGGAGTTGTAATTGGCATAAAGATAGTAGCAGGAATTTTCATTTCATTACAGGTATAGGCAACTCCCTGAGCATGATTTCCCGCAGAGGCACAGACTACCCCACGCTCACGCTCTTCCTTGCTGAGCTGGGAAATGGCATAATAGGCACCACGAATTTTAAAGGAACGAACACGTTGAGCATTTTCCTTTTTCAAATAAATCTTAGCACCATACTTCTCCGATAAATAATGGTCGTAATCCAGTGGGGTATTCACAACCACACCGTTCAAGACTTTATGAGCCTTGATGATATCTTTTGAACTTAACATCTTTTTCTCCTAGACTATTTCATACTTATCGCAATCCATCCCCTTAAAAGTGAGATGAATTGATTATAAAAGCGAGTTAGTCCCCCAACTCGCCTTCACCTTCATTTCTATCAATTAGTTATAGATTTTGAATGCATCATCGTCGTTTTTACCAACGAATGGCATTGCTTTACGCAATTCTGCACCAACTTTTTCAATTTCAAGGTTAGCTGCTTGTTCACGGTAAGCAGTCAATTTTGGACGTCCAGCTTTATAGTCATTTACAAAGTCATTTGCAAATTTACCATTTTGGATGTCTGCCAAGACAGCCTTCATATTTTCTTTAACTTGTTCAGTGATTACACGTGAACCTGATACATAGTCACCGTATTCAGCAGTGTTTGAAATAGATTGACGCATTTTCTTGAATCCACCTTCGTAGATCAAGTCAACGATCAATTTCATTTCGTGAAGAACTTCAAAGTAAGCCAATTCTGGAGCGTAACCTGCTTCTGTCAAGACTTCGAAACCTGCTTCGATAAGGGCAGTCAAACCACCACAAAGTACAGCTTGTTCACCAAACAAATCTTCTTCAGTTTCTTCTTTGTAAGTTGTTTCAAGAAGACCTACACGAGCCGCTCCAACACCTTTACACCAGTCCATAGCAATGTTTTTAGCATTTCCTGTTGCATCTTGGTAAACTGCATAAAGAGCTGGAACACCAAATCCTTCTTCATAAGTACGGCGTACCAAGTGTCCTGGTCCTTTAGGTGCACACATAAAGACATCTACATCTGCAGGAACTTTGATAAATTCAAAGTGGATGTTGAAACCATGGGCAAATCCAACTGCGTTTCCAGCTTCCAAGTTTGGAGCGATTTCTGCTTCGTACAATTCTTGTTGGATTTCGTCTGGTGCCAAAATCATGATAACGTCAGCTAATTTAGTTGCTTCTGCTACTGTGTAAGTGTCAAATCCATCTTCCTTTGCTTTGTCAAAAGATTTACCTGGACGTACACCAATGATGACATCGCGACCTGAGTCACGCAAGTTTTGAGCATGCGCATGCCCTTGCGAACCATAACCAATAACGGCGATTTTTTTACCGTCAAGTGCTGCTACTTTAACATCTTTTTCGTATTCCATTTGAACTGCCATAGTTTTCTCTCTTTTCTATTATTTATTGCCTTTTAGGCTGGTTTAACAAATTTAAGTTGGATTTTTAGTCGCGGGTAAATCCAGTTGCACCCGTACGAGCGATATTGCGAATACCGTATGGTCGAATGACTCGCAATAGAGCTTCACTCTTTTCAGCATTTCCTGTCATCTGAATGGTAATCGAGCTTGGTGCTACGTCTACCACTGTTGCACGGAAAGGTTGAATAATCGCTAGAATCTCAGCTCGTTTCTCAGCTGGTGCTGACATCTTGACCAAAATCACTTCGCGTTCCAAATGAGGCTTGTCTGTAATATCACGAATGCGAATCACATCAATCTGACGATTGAGCTGTTTGATAATTTGCTCTACCTCATCATGTGAAGCAACATCAATAATAATGGTAATACGCGATACATTCGGATCTTCTGTTGCTCCAACAGAGATGCTTTCAATATTAACCTGACGACGAGATAGGACACCTGTAAAGCGATTGAGGACTCCTGAACGATTTTGTAGTTTTGCTGTTAACATTCTACGCATGGAACTTCACCCCCAACATCTCATGATTACTCTTACCAGCTGGCACCATTGGTAACACCTGCTCCTTACGAGAAATATCTACCTCGATAAGCATAGGAACATCCTCAGTGATGACTTCAAGATCTTGAGCCAAGGTCTCAGGATTGTCAAACTTATAGTTTTTAATGCCATAAGCCTGTGCCATCAATTGGAAATCAGGAAGGGTATCAAAGACTGACTCTGATGTTCTACCTTCATAGAAGGATTCCTGCCACTGACGAACCATTCCAAGCGAGTGGTTGTTCAGCATAACCACCTTGATTGGCACCTTATAAATGTTCAAAATAGCCAATTCTTGGTTGGTCATTTGGAAACCGCCATCCCCAACAAACAAGACTACTTCCTTATCTGGGTTAGCAATTTTAGCACCGATTGCTGCTGGAATTCCAAATCCCATCGTTCCCAAACCACCTGAAGTCACTAACTGACGTTCATTTTGGTAAGGATAATACTGAGCTGTCCACATTTGGTGTTGACCAACGTCTGTAACCACAATGGCATCTCCATTTGTCAATTCACCAATTCGTTCAATAACAGCTTGCGGCTGAACCACACGCTCTTTCTTATCATAAGAACGAACGCGGTTCTTGTCTTTAGTAACTTTTTCAATCCATTTTTCAGTATTGTTATGAACTGTCGGTTCTGCCAGTAACATTTGCAAGGCTTTCTTAGCATCTCCAACTACAGGAATATCTGCACTAATAATCTTGCCAATCTCAGCTGGGTCAATATCAATATGGGCAACCTTAGCATTCTTAGCAAAGGTCTTAGGATTCCCCGTCAAGCGGTCATCGAAACGACAACCAATACTAATCATAAAGTCTGCTTCCGTCATAGCAATATTAGCTGCGAAAGACCCGTGCATGCCTCCCATTCCAAGAAAGAGTGGATGACTCGTTGCAATCGTACCTTGCCCTAAAAGACTAGTTACCACTGGAATTTGGTAACGTTCTGCAAATTCATTTAATTCTGCAGCTGCTTCAGCATAACTAATTCCACCACCAGCTAACAAGACTGGTTTTTTAGCCTTGGATAATTGTTTCAAGATTTTCTTGATTTGCATATCATTTGGCTCAAGAGTTGGCTGATAGCTTGGTAGGTTCACTTCTGGTGAATAGATGAAGTCTGTTTCTAAAGCAGATACATCTTTAGGTAGGTCAATGACAACTGGCCCTGGACGTCCTGTAGTTGCGATATGGACAGCTTCCGTAATGATTCGAGGGATATCAGCTGTCTCACGAACTTGGTAATTGTACTTAGTGATTGGCATGGTAATTCCCACAATGTCTGCCTCCTGAAAGGCATCCTTCCCAATACCTGCTCGCGCCACCTGACCTGTAAAGACCAAAAGGGGAACGCTATCGCTCATGGCATCCGCAATCCCTGTAATGGCATTTGTTGCTCCCGGTCCGCTAGTGACGACGGCAACACCCAACTTTCCAGTTGATTTGGCATAACCTTCAGCTTCATGCAAACAACCTTGCTCATGGCGTCCTAGAATGTGGCGAATGCCTTTAAAATTATATATCGCATCATAAAAAGGCAAGACTGCACCACCAGGATAACCAAAGATGGTATCAATTCCTAAATCACGAAGTGTTTCCAAAACTAGATCCGACCCCGTCTTAGGAGATTCTAAACTGATTTTCTCCATTGTTCCCCTTTCTTTCCTCTTAAAAATAACTTGTTACTATCATACCATTTTTTCAAAAATTTTCAAGAGAAAAGAAGAAATTTTCTGAATTTTCTATTTTAACGTTTATTTATGAATGTTATTTTTGTTTTTATTTAAAAGATACCGATTTCATTATTCAAAAAAGAAAAAAAGAACTGATTTCTCAGTCCTTCATTAATCTTATTCCACACTAAATAGGTATGGGTAAACTGGTTGTTGGCCTTGGTGAATCTCGACTTCAACGTCTTCGAATTCTTCTGCGATTTCTTGAGCAATTTCATTAGCAAGTTCTTCGCTTCCGTCTTCACCGACATAGAATGTTACAATTTCACTATCTTCATCCAACATATGTTTCAAGGTTTCTGTCAAGGTTTGGTGCATGTCAGGGTTTGACACGAGAATTTTCCCATCCACCATACCAAGATTATCATTTTCATGGATTTCCAAACCATCAATGGTTGTATCACGAACAGCTGTTGTGACGCTTCCGCTAACGACATCGCTAAGAGCAGCTGTCATACGCTCTTGGTTTTCTTCGATGGACTTGCTTGGATCAAAGGCGAGAAGACTTGTCAAACCTTGAGGAAGAGTACGAGCTTCCACCACTACTGCTGGTTGTTCCAAAACTTCTGCCGCAGATTGAGCTGCCATGAAGATATTTTTATTGTTTGGTAGGAAGATGATGTTACGGGCATTGACCTGTTCAACAGCCTTGATAAAGTCTTCTGTTGAAGGGTTCATGGTTTGACCGCCTTCGATAACATAATCCACACCTTGAGAACGGAAGATATCTGCTAGACCTTTACCAGCCACTACAGCAATCAAAGCATACTCTTTTTCTTCAGCAGGCTTGCTAACTTGAGCAGCTTCTTTCTCAACCTGCGCTTCGTGTTGGTTACGCATATTGTCAACTTTTACCTTGACCAAGCTACCATATTTGAGACCTTCTTGCATAACAAGTCCTGGATCTTCTGTATGGACATGGACTTTGACAATTTCATCATCATTGACAACAAGGAGAGAATCCCCAAGCTCATTCAAGTAGTTACGGAATTCATCGTAGTCAAAATCTTTGGCATAAGTTGGACCTTGCTTGAGAGCTACCATGATTTCAGTACAGTAACCAAAGGTGATGTCCTCAGTCGCTACATGACCAGCTACAGATTTATGATGTTCTGCATTGATCATTTCACTCATATTGGCTGGAGTCGCTACAAAGTCCTCAGATGCAATATATTCGCCAGTAAGGGCTGAAAGGAAACCTTCGTAGATGAAGACCAATCCTTGGCCACCTGAGTCCACAACGCCAACTTCCTTCAAGACTGGAAGCATGTCCGGCGTTTTAGCAAGAGCTGTTTTAGCACCTTCTAAAGCTGCACGCATTACTTCAACAGCGTCATCTGTTTGCTCAGCTTTTTTCTTAGCACCGATAGCAGCCCCACGAGAAACTGTCAAAATCGTTCCTTCAACTGGTTTCATAACTGCTTTATAAGCAACTTCTACACCTGATTGGAAGGCAAGGGCCAAGTCTTGACCTGTTAACTCATCTTTATCCTTGATGGCTTGTGAAAACCCACGGAAAAGCTGAGACGTAATAACGCCTGAGTTCCCACGCGCACCCATCAAAAGACCTTTGGCAAGAATGCTCGCTACCTCGCCAACTGTAGAAGCTGGCTTGTCTGCAACTTCTTTAGCACCATTTTCAATGGTCATTCCCATATTTGTCCCGGTATCTCCATCTGGAACGGGAAAGACGTTTAATGAATTGACATATTCAGCTTGCTTATTCAAGCGAGTTGATGCAGCCTGCACCATTTCTTGAAATAAGCTAGTAGTAATTTTTGACACGGTTATTCTCCTACAACTTTGATATTTTGAATGTAGACATTTACAGTCTGAGCAGTAATCCCAAGCTGGTTTTCCAAGCTAAAGGCAACACGCTCTTGAATGTTTTTTGACACTTCACTAATCTTTGTTCCGTAGCTCAACACGGTATACACATCAACTGCAATGCTGCCATCTTCGGCTGCCTTTACGACGACACCTTTAGAATAATTTTCCTTACCTAGAAGGGCTTGGAAATTATCTTTGAGGGCATTTTTACTAGCCATACCGACCACACCAAAAATCTCAGTTGTTGCACCGCCTACGACAGTTGCAATTACTTCATCTGTTAGTTCGATTTGACCATCTTTTGTATTGATTTTTACAGTCATCCTTTTTACCTCAACTAGTTGATACTCTATTTTATCATATTTCAGCCCAAGTGTAAAAGCAGAATACTGTATCAGCGGATATTTACTCTGCTTGGTAACTTCTCAAAGTAACTTCCACTTACCTAACCGAAGTGGAAATTAGTCTAAAACGGATTTTTATGGTGGAATTAAGTATGAGACGTTTGAATTAGAAATGAGGCTCACTATGACAAAAGAAAAAGACCCTGAGGTCTCCTTACTTTTATTATTAAACGCGTTCAACTTTACCTGATTTCAAAGCACGAGCTGAAGCCCAAACTTTTTTAGGTTTACCATCGATAAGAACAGTAACTTTTTGAAGGTTTGGTTTTACGGCACGTTTTGTTTGGTTCATCGCGTGTGAACGGTTGTTTCCTGATACAGTCTTACGACCTGTAAAGTAACATACTTTAGCCATTGTGTTTTCCTCCTATTAGATCTAATATAGCGGATGTGCTAGCACCACATACCGTACTATGTTATCACACTTTCTTCATTTTTGCAAGGGAATTGGAAGATTTTTTTATTTAATGTGATTCGAATGTGATAATGTCTTTAGTAAATCGAACGTGAAAATGTCCCATTTGTAGAATAGTCATATGAAAAAGATCCAACTGAATATGAATGAAACGAAAAAATATCTTGTGATAACAGCTATTGCCCAAGGAAAGAAAACAAAGAAACGGACCTGTGTCGAACTCAATCTTTCTGAAAGACAAATCAATCGTCTGCTACTAGTCTATCAACAGAAAGGAAAAGAAGCCTTCAGACACGGAAACAGAGAATTGGAAGCTTTTTATTTGTGTCTTAAATCAGATTTTACGTGACATTTTCTGCTCTTCACATGTCATTGTTGATTAACAAAAAACAACATTGAAAATAGGTGTATAAAAATCATCTCTAACTACTACTCAGGAGATGCCTGTTAAGTCTACGTACCACAGCTCATCTATCGGTTTTCTTACGATAATATCCGAGTCTAAATACAGTACACAAACCTCACTTACATACTTAGGGACAAAATACCTAAATAAGGTAGCGTAAGAAAGTCCCTCAAAGGGTAAATGATAATCTTTCAGAATACTACTGTCAATCGGAAGATCATCATTAAAAATATAAAACTTCCGATTATCATAATGAACACACAGGGATTTTATTGTTGTTTCAACTTTATTCATACTGAGCATTGCCTGCGCCTAAGACAATCGCTTTTTTCTCTTCTTTCACTCTTTATCTCATTTCTTTTTATTCCCATCATATGTTTCTACGTAACCATTATTTTCGCCCATTCTTTTGTAAAACTATACCAGTGGAGATTTTAGTTGAAGTCCCATTACAGTTTACGATTTTCACATTACGACACGGAGTTTAGCAAATCAATTTCATTTGCCAAACGTAGTTAGTAAGGCAGTTAGCTAGTTCGCTTCCTTACCATTACGACGGAAAAGTCCACGAATCGATACCATTCGTGGATTTTTCCTAGTGAAGCGTTTAGGTAAGCCGCCATAGCGGTTACCGTCAAATGACAGCAACTTTATGTTGCTAGTCATTTGTAACGATTTACATTTTTTCTTCCAACTCTACATCTGGATACTTATCCGCAAACCAGCGGAGGGCAAAGTCATTTTCAAAGAGGAAGACTGGTTGGTCAAAACGATCTTTGGCCAAGATATTTCGGCTTGATGACATCCGTTCATCCAAGTCCTCAGGCTTGATCCAGCGAACGGTCTTTTTACCCATTGGGCTCATGACTACTTCTGCATTGTACTCGCCTTCCATGCGGTGTTTAAAGACTTCAAACTGGAGTTGACCAACAGCTCCCAGCATGTACTCACCTGTTTGGTAATTCTTATAAAGCTGAATAGCCCCCTCTTGCACCAATTGCTCAATCCCCTTGTGGAAGGATTTTTGCTTCATGACATTCTTGGAAGAAACTTTCATGAAAATTTCAGGGGTAAAGGTTGGCAGCGGTTCAAACTCAAACTTGTTTTTCCCAACTGTCAAGGTATCCCCAACTTGATAAGTACCTGTATCGTAAACCCCGATAATATCTCCTGCCACGGCGTTGGTCACATTTTCACGACTTTCCGCCATAAACTGAGTAACATTTGAAAGTTTGGCACCCTTACCAGTACGAGGTAGATTGACACTCATACCACGCTCAAATTCACCTGATACGATACGGACAAAGGCAATACGGTCACGGTGACGAGGGTCCATGTTGGCTTGGATTTTAAAGACAAATCCTGAGAAGTCCTTGTCGTAAGGATCCACAATTTCGCCATCTGTTTTCTTGTGTCCATGTGGTTCTGGAGCAAACTTGAGGAAGGTTTCAAGGAAGGTCTGTACACCAAAGTTAGTAAGAGCTGATCCAAAGAAGACAGGTGTCAATTCTCCAGCAAGAATAGCTTTCTCTGAAAACTCATTTCCAGCTTCATTTAAAAGTTCAATGTCATCCTTGACTTGCTCGTAGAAAGGATTGCTGCCAAAAAGCTTGTCCCCATCTTCCAGGCTAGCAAAACGCTCATCCCCCTTGTAGAGCTCCAAGCGTTGATTATAGAGATCATATAAGCCCTCAAAGGCTTTCCCCATCCCGATAGGCCAGTTCATCGGATAGCTCGCAATACCCAAGACTTCTTCCAATTCTTGCAAGAGGTCCAGTGGCTCACGTCCGTCACGGTCTAGCTTATTCATAAAGGTAAAGACTGGAATACCACGGTGCTTGACAACCTCAAACAATTTCTTAGTTTGAGCCTCGATACCCTTGGCAGAATCCACGACCATGACCGCAGCATCCACCGCCATCAAGGTACGATAGGTATCTTCTGAGAAGTCCTCGTGCCCTGGCGTGTCTAAGATATTCACGCGCTTGCCGTCGTAGTCAAATTGCATCACAGATGAAGTAACAGAAATTCCACGTTGCTTCTCGATATCCATCCAGTCAGACTTGGCAAAAGTTCCTGTTTTCTTCCCTTTTACCGTACCAGCCTCACGAATCTCACCCCCAAAGTAGAGCAACTGCTCAGTAATAGTAGTTTTCCCCGCGTCAGGGTGGGAGATGATGGCAAAGGTACGGCGTTTCTTAATTTCTTCTTGAATATTCATAAGTTCTCTTTCTTTGATTCTCTATTTTTCTTGTTTCGATAGCTAAGAATGATTTTTACATTGGATTTTACCATTCCTTTCAACACTCCATTATATCGGATTTTAGCATTTTTTTCAATTTCTATTTCTTTTCACTTATCCCTCCCTTATTTATAGGAAAATATGGTAAAATAGAACAGACTAAAAATCATCATTTCACGAAAGGATGCAAGATGAAAATTACGCAAGAAGAGGTAACACACGTTGCCAATCTTTCAAAATTAAGATTCTCTAAAGAAGAAACTGCTGCCTTTGCGACGACCTTGTCTAAGATTGTTGACATGGTTGAGTTGCTGGGCGAAGTTGACACAACTGGTGTCGCACCTACTACAACCATGGCTGACCGCAAGACCGTACTCCGCCCTGATGTGGCCGAAGAAGGAACTGACCGCGATCGCTTGTTTAAAAACGTGCCTGAAAAAGATAACTACTATATCAAGGTACCAGCTATCCTAGACGATGGAGGAGATGCCTAATGATTTTCAACAATAAAACCATTGAAGACTTGCACAATCTCCTTGTCTCTAAGGAAATTTCAGCAACTGAATTGACCCAAGCCACACTTGAAGATATCAAGTCTCGCGAAACAGCTATCAACGCTTTTGTCACCATCGCTGAGGAACAAGCTCTTGCTCAAGCCAAAGCTATTGATGAAGCTGGAATTGACGCAGATAATGTCCTCTCAGGAATTCCACTTGCTGTTAAGGATAATATCTCTACAGACGCTATTCTCACAACTGCTGCCTCAAAAATGCTCTACAACTACGAGCCTATCTTTGATGCGACAGCTGTTGCCAATGCAAAAGCGAAAGGCATGATTGTCGTTGGGAAAACCAACATGGACGAATTTGCCATGGGTGGTTCTGGTGAGACTTCTCACTATGGTGCCACTAAAAACGCTTGGGATCAAGGAAAAGTTCCTGGTGGATCATCAAGTGGTTCTGCCGCAGCCGTAGCCTCAGGACAAGTCCGCTTGTCTCTTGGTTCTGATACTGGTGGTTCTATTCGCCAACCAGCTGCCTTCAACGGGATCGTTGGTCTCAAACCAACCTACGGAACGGTTTCTCGTTTCGGTCTCATTGCCTTTGGTAGCTCTCTAGACCAGATTGGACCTTTCGCTCCTACTGTTAAGGAAAATGCTCTATTGCTCAACGCTATTGCCAGTGAAGATGCCAAAGACTCTACTTCTGCTCCTGTCCGCATTGCCGACTTTACTTCAAAAATCGGCCAAGACATCAAGGACATGAAAATTGCTTTGCCTAAGGAATACCTCGGTGAAGGAATTGACCCAGAGGTTAAAGAAACTATCATCAACGCAGCTAAACACTTTGAAAAACTGGGTGCTATCGTTGAAGAAGTCAGCCTTCCTCACTCTAAATACGGTGTTGCCGTTTACTACATCATTGCTTCATCAGAAGCATCCTCTAACTTACAACGTTTTGACGGTATCCGTTACGGCTATCGTGCAGAGGATGCAACCAACCTTGATGAAATCTATGTAAACAGCCGTAGCCAAGGTTTCGGTGAAGAAGTGAAACGACGTATCATGCTAGGTACTTTCAGCCTTTCATCAGGTTACTACGATGCTTACTACAAGAAGGCTGGTCAAGTCCGTACCCTCATCATTCAAGATTTCGAAAACGTCTTTGCAGATTATGACCTGATTTTGGGTCCAACTGCTCCAAGCGTTGCCTATGACTTGGATTCACTCAACCATGATCCAGTTGCCATGTACTTGGCTGACCTCTTGACTATTCCTGTCAACTTGGCTGGTCTCCCAGGTATTTCAATCCCTGCTGGTTTCTCTCAAGGTCTACCTGTCGGTCTACAATTGATTGGTCCTAAGTATTCTGAGGAAAGCATTTACCAAGCTGCTGCTGCCTTTGAAGCAACAACAGACTACCACAAACAACAACCCGTGATTTTTGGAGGTGATAACTAATGAACTTTGAAACAGTTATCGGACTTGAAGTCCACGTAGAGCTCAACACCAATTCAAAAATCTTCTCACCTACTTCTGCCCACTTTGGAAATGACCAAAATGCCAACACTAACGTGATTGACTGGTCTTTCCCAGGAGTTCTGCCAGTTCTCAATAAAGGTGTTGTCGATGCTGGTATCAAGGCTGCTCTTGCCCTCAATATGGACATCCACAAAAAGATGCACTTTGACCGCAAGAACTACTTCTACCCTGATAATCCTAAAGCCTACCAAATTTCTCAGTTTGATGAACCAATCGGCTACAACGGTTGGATTGAAGTCGAGCTAGAAGACGGTACGACTAAGAAAATCGGTATCGAACGCGCTCACCTAGAGGAAGATGCTGGTAAGAACACCCATGGTACAGATGGTTACTCTTATGTTGACCTCAACCGCCAAGGGGTACCTTTGATTGAGATTGTATCTGAAGCAGATATGCGTTCTCCTGAAGAAGCCTATGCTTATTTAACAGCCCTCAAGGAAGTTATCCAGTACGCTGGCATTTCCGATGTTAAGATGGAAGAAGGTTCTATGCGTGTGGATGCCAATATTTCTCTTCGTCCTTATGGTCAAGAAAAATTCGGTACCAAGACTGAGTTGAAGAACCTCAACTCCTTCTCTAACGTTCGCAAGGGTCTTGAATACGAAGTCCAACGTCAGGCTGAAATCCTTCGCTCAGGTGGTCAAATCCGCCAAGAAACACGCCGTTACGATGAAGCTAACAAGGCAACCATCCTCATGCGTGTCAAGGAAGGTGCTGCAGACTACCGTTACTTCCCAGAACCCGACCTACCTCTCTTTGAAATTTCAGATGAGTGGATTGAGGAAATGCGTACAGAGCTACCAGAGTTTCCAAAAGAACGCCGTGCGCGTTATGTATCTGACCTTGGTTTATCAGACTACGATGCTAGTCAGTTGACTGCAAACAAAATCACTTCTGATTTCTTTGAAAAAGCTGTTGCCCTTGGTGGTGATGCAAAACAAGTCTCTAACTGGCTCCAAGGTGAGGTTGCTCAGTTCTTGAACGCTGAAGGCAAGACACTGGAACAAATCAAATTGACACCAGAAAACTTGGTTGAAATGATTGCCATCATAGAAGACGGTACTATCTCTTCTAAGATTGCCAAGAAAGTCTTTGTCCACCTGGCTAAAAATGGCGGTGGCGCGCGTGAATATGTGGAAAAAGCAGGTATGGTTCAAATCTCAGATCCTGAAATCCTGATCCCAATCATCCACCAAGTCTTCGCCGATAACGAAGCCGCAGTTGCCGACTTCAAGTCAGGAAAACGCAACGCAGACAAGGCCTTTACAGGATTCCTTATGAAAGCAACCAAAGGCCAAGCCAACCCACAAGTCGCCCTTAAACTCCTTGCCCAAGAATTGGCAAAGTTGAAAGAAGAGTAATATGTAAAAGAAACCAGCCCTGAGGTTGGTTTTTTCTTGACAAATAGATAGAAAGCGTTTACAATATTACGTGTAAAGTTTCCAAATAAGAAAACTAAAAATCGCAACAATAAGGAGTTATTTATATGGCTACAATGAAAGCAGCTCGCTGGCATGCAGCAAAAGATGTTCGTATTCAAGAAGTAGAAGTTCCTGAAGTACTTCCGCACCAAGTAAAAGTTGCAGTTAAGTTCACAGGAATTTGTGGTACTGACCTCCACGAATTTTTAGATGGCCCTATCTTCATCCCAACAGATGAACACGTCTATTCTGGTCAAAAAGCACCAGTAACACTGGGACATGAATTTTCTGGTGAAATTGTAGAAGTCGGAAGCGATGTTACTCGTGTTAAAGTTGGTGATCGTGTTGCTGTAGAACCAATTCTAGCTAAGAATAATCTAGTTGGTGATTACAACTTGGATCCAAACCTTAACTTTGTTGGTTTGGCTGCAGACGGTGGATTTGCCAAATATTGTGTTTTAGATGGCGACTTAGTACATGTCATTCCAGATAGCTTGAGCTATGAGCAAGCTGCTCTCACTGAACCCGCTGCTGTTGCAGTCTATGCTGTTCGTCAATCTTCTTTGAAGGCTGGCGATACAGCTGTTGTCTTTGGTTTAGGCCCGATTGGTCTCTTAATTGTAGAAGCCCTTCGTGCAGCGGGTGCTTCTAAGATTTATGCTGTTGAACTATCACCTGAACGTCAAGCAAAAGCTGAAGAGTTAGGAGCTATCGTTGTACGTCCACAAGAAGGAGAAACAGCTGTTGAAGCTATTCATCGTTTAACAAACGGTGGTGTAGATGTTTCTTATGAAGTAACGGGTGTGCCAGTAGTTTTAGGACAAGCCTTAGCTGCCGTACATAAAGCAGGTGAGTGCATGGTGGTCTCTATCTGGGAACGAGAAGCAAATATCAATCCAAATGAATTTGCAATCCAAGAAAAGACACTAAAAGGAATCATTGCTTATCGTCATATCTTCCCTAAAGTATTAGAATTGATGGAACAAGGCTACTTCTCTGCTGAAAAATTAGTTACTAAGAAAATTAAATTGGAAAATATCGTCGAAGAAGGCTTTATCGAATTAACTCAAGATAAGTCACAAATTAAAATTTTGGTAGAACCAGAATAAAAAATCAATCTTTTTAAGACAATGCTAACAGGTCGGAGTAAACTTACTTCGGCCTTTTGAAATATAATAAAAAACGTGGTGAATACTCTTTCACGTCAAGCACCCCACCTGACTAGGCAATATTCTTTTTCTCCCCTACCATCTCCCAATAACTATTTTGGCTTTATTTCCAGAAGATTTTATGGTAAAATGAAGAGTAATAATATTTATTAAAGAGGTAAAAACATGATTGAAGCAAGCAAATTGAAAGCTGGTATGACATTTGAAACTGCAGACGGAAAATTGATCCGCGTTTTGGAAGCTAGCCACCACAAACCAGGTAAAGGGAATACAATCATGCGTATGAAATTGCGTGATGTCCGTACTGGTTCTACATTTGACACAAGCTACCGTCCAGAAGAAAAATTCGAACAAGCTATTATCGAGACTGTTCCAGCTCAATACTTGTATAAAATGGATGAAACTGCCTACTTCATGAACACTGAAACTTACGATCAATACGAAATCCCAGTCGTAAACGTTGAAAATGAATTGCTTTACATCCTTGAAAACTCTGATGTGAAAATCCAATTCTACGGAACTGAAGTAATCGGTGTCACTGTACCAACTACTGTTGAATTGACAGTCGCTGAAACACAACCATCTATCAAGGGTGCTACTGTTACAGGTTCTGGTAAACCAGCAACTATGGAAACTGGACTTGTTGTCAACGTTCCAGACTTCATCGAAGCTGGACAAAAATTGATCATCAACACTGCAGAAGGAACTTACGTTTCTCGTGCCTAATCTCTAGAAAGAGGTCATTCTATGGGAATTGAAGAACAATTTGGCGAAATCGTTATCGCTCCACGTGTACTTGAAAAAATCATTGCCATCGCAACTGCTAAAGTTGATGGTGTCCACTCATTTTCAAATAAATCCGTATCTGACACCCTATCAAAACTCTCTCTTGGTCGTGGCGTCTACTTAAAAGAAAGCAACGAAGAGCTAACTGCTGACATCTATCTCTATCTTGAGTACGGTGTGAAAGTACCTAAAGTTGCTATGGCTATCCAAAAAGCTGTTAAGGACGCTGTTCGTAATATGGCTGATGTGGAACTTTCTGTTGTCAATATTCACGTTGCGGGAATCGTTCCAGACAAAACACCAAAACCTGAGTTGAAAGATCTGTTTGACGAGGACTTCCTCAATGACTAGTCCACTATTAGAATCCAGACGCGAACTTCGTAAATGCGCTTTTCAAGCTCTCATGAGCCTTGAATTCGGTACAGATATGGAAACAGCTTGTCGCTTTGCCTACACACATGACCGTGAAGATGCAGAGGTGCAGATCCCTGCCTTTCTTCTGAACTTGGTTTCTGGTGTTCAAGCTCAAAAAGACGAGTTGGATAAACAAATCAACCAGCACCTCAAGTCAGGCTGGACAGTTGAACGCTTGACCTTGGTCGAAAAAAACTTACTACGCTTGGGTATCTTTGAAATCACATCATTTGATACACCTCAGCTGGTAGCAGTCAATGAAGCCATTGAACTCGCTAAGAATTTTTCAGATCAAAAATCAGCCCGTTTTATCAACGGACTACTTAGTCAATTTGTAACTGAAGAAAATGAATAATCGAAAAGGTGTTTGGTCTTCCAAGCACCTTTTGACTTTCTCCTCTGCACAGAGTAAGAAGCACACAAAAACTAGAACTGGCAGTCAGTTCTAGTTTTTGTATTAGTATTTTCTAAATCGTTGATAACGCTCTTCCAACAACTCTTCTAACGTTTTTTGTGAAAGTAGAGCTAGCTCCGTTTGGAGTTCTTTTTTGACATTCTTAATTAGTTCTTTGCTAGAAAGTCCTGCTTCAGAAATCACCTTATCCACCACGTCCATTTCTAACAGTTCGTGTGAAGTGATTTTCATCAGTTCTGCCGCTTCCATGGCACGACTGCCGTCCTTCCAGAGAATGGAAGCAAAGCCTTCTGGGCTGAGAATGGCATAGATAGAATTTTCCAGCATCCAGACACGGTCCGCAACGGCTAGAGCCAGAGCCCCACCTGAACCACCTTCACCGATAATAATGGCGATAATCGGAACTTTCAGATCACTCATTTCCATGAGATTGCGAGCGATAGCTTCCCCTTGACCGCGTTCTTCCGCTCCGACACCAGGATAGGCACCTGCAGTATTGATAAAGGTCACAACTGGACGGCCAAACTTTTCAGCCTGTTTCATCAAACGTAGGGCCTTGCGATAGCCTTCTGGATGTGGTTGCCCAAAATTCCGTTTGAGGTTGTCTTGCAAACTCTTGCCTTTTTGGATACCAACCACTGTTACAGCTTGGTCTCCAAGCCAACCAATACCACCAACAACTGCACCATCGTCACGAAAAGAACGGTCACCGTGTAATTGGATAAAGTCATCAAAAATGCCTGTCGCAAAATCCAAGCTTGTCAAACGACTCTGCTCACGCGCTTCTCTGACTATTTTTGCAATATTCATCTAGGACTCCCTCCGTGCAATCTGACTAGGCTAGCAATCGTATCTGGTAAGTCTCTTCTTTTGACAATAGCATCCACAAAGCCATGTTCCAATAGGAATTCTGCCTTTTGGAACCCCTCAGGCAAGCTTTCACGAACCGTATTTTCAATCACACGACGCCCAGCAAAACCAACTAAACTCTGTGGTTCTGCTAGAATGATATCTCCTTCCATAGCGAAAGAAGCTGTGACACCACCTGTCGTTGGATCTGTCAAAATGGTCAGGTAAAAGAGACCTGCATTGGAATGGCGTTTAACTGCTGCAGAGATCTTGGCCATCTGCATGAGACTCATGATTCCTTCCTGCATACGGGCGCCACCAGAGGCTGTGAAGAGAACAACTGGCAATTTTTCAACAGTCGCATACTCAAATAAGCGAGTGATTTTTTCACCTACAACCGTTCCCATAGAAGCCATGATAAAGTTGGAATCCATTATCCCCAGAGCCACAGTCTGACTCTTAATAAGAGCTGTTCCTGTCACAACGGCTTCATCCAGCCCTGTTTTTTCACGCATAGATGCCAGTTTCTTTTGGTAACCAGGGAAATGCAAAGGATCCTTGCTTTCAATCCCTGTAAATAAGTCCTTGAAAGTTCCCATATCAATCGTCAAAGCCAAGCGTTCTTGGGCAGAAATACGAAAGGTATAGCTACAGTGCGGACAGATACGCTCACTTCCCAGATCCTTCTGATAGATGGTATGCTTACAGCCTGGACACTGTGAGAATAATTCATCTGGAACCTCTGGCTTAGCTTGAGGTTTTTCCCTAACCGAACGATTGGGATTGATTCGAATATACTTATCTTTTTTACTAAATAGAGCCATTGATTCCCCTTTTCGGTTTAAACTCTTGAAGTCATTTTATTCTTTTTCTTGATACTTAGGTAAGAAGGTTTCCATCAAGAAGGAAGTATCGTAATCTCCAGCAATGACATTGCGATCTGAAATGAGGTCAAGCTGGAAATCTGCATTGGTCTGCACTCCTTCAATCTCTAATTCATAGAGGGCACGTTGCATTTTCATAAGTGCATCAAAACGATTTTCTCCATGAACAATGATTTTAGCAATCATACTATCATAATAAGGCGGAATGGTATAACCTGGATAAACTGCTGAATCCACGCGCAATCCAACTCCACCACTTGGCAGATAGAGATTGGTAATCTTACCTGGACTTGGAGCAAAGTTGAAGGCTGGATTTTCTGCATTGATACGACACTCGATGGCATGACCGCGTAGGACAATATCTTCTTGCTTAACAGACAGGGGCTGACCTGCCGCAATGCGAATCTGTTCCTTAACGATATCCACACCTGAAACAAATTCTGTTACTGGATGTTCTACTTGTACACGAGTATTCATTTCCATGAAATAGAAATTGCCACTTGCTTCATCAAGAAGAAACTCAATGGTCCCTGCATTCTCATAGCCAACAGACTCTGCAGCTCGAACAGCCGCAGCACCTATTTCATGACGTAGCGTTTTTCCGATTGCAATCGAAGGGCTTTCTTCCAAAACCTTTTGATTATTCCGTTGAAGAGAACAATCCCGTTCCCCCAAGTGAATTACATTTCCGTGCTCATCTCCTAGGATTTGAACCTCGATGTGACGAGCTGGATAGATAACCCGTTCTATGTACATGGCACCATTGCCATAATTGGCCTTGGCTTCACTAGAGGCAGTTTCAAAGGCGGAAACGAGGTCTTCTGGTTTTTCAACCTTACGAATCCCTTTACCACCACCACCTGCTGAAGCCTTGAGCATAACAGGATAGCCAATTTTTTCTGCAACAATCAAAGCTTCCTCAGAGTTATGCACTTCCCCATCTGAACCTGGAATGACAGGCACACCTGCTTTGATCATCTGAGCACGCGCATTGATCTTGTCTCCCATCATATCCATTACATGACCAGATGGACCGATAAACTTGATTCCCACCTCTTCACACATGGTCGCAAATTTAGAATTTTCACTGAGAAATCCAAAACCTGGGTGAATGGCTTCTGCCTCAGTCAAAACTGCAGCTGATAGAACCGCATTGATATTGAGATAAGACTCTGTTGCCTTACCTGGACCGATACAAACTGCTTCATCTGCTAAAAGCGTATGAAGGGCTTCCTTATCAGCAGTTGAATAAACCGCCACCGTTGCGATCCCCAACTCACGCGCCGCACGGATAATCCGAACCGCAATTTCACCACGATTGGCAATTAAAATTTTTCGAAACATGGAGAACCTCCTTAGTTCCCTATTGCAAAGGTAAGAGTACCACTGGCTGCAAGCTTGCCATCCACTTCAGCCTTTGCTTCAACCACAGCGATTGTGCCACGACGTTTTACAAACGTTGCCCTCATAACTAATTGGTCACCTGGTACAACTTGCTTCTTGAATTTAACCTTGTCCATACCAGCGTAAAAAACCAATTTCCCTTTATTTTCAGGCTTTGATAACTCCAAAACACCAGCTGTTTGCGCCAAGGCTTCCATAATCAGAACACCTGGCATAACTGGATATTGAGGGAAATGACCGTTAAAGAAGGGCTCATTGATGGTGACATTTTTGATGGCAACAATAGTGTCCTCGCTCACTTCCAAGACACGGTCTACTAGGAGCATAGGATAACGGTGGGGAAGGGCTTCTTTGATTCCTTGAATATCGATCATTTGATACGTACCAATCCTTTACCAAACTCAACCATTTCTTCGTTAGAAACGAGAATTTCTGTTACCACACCATCCTTAGGAGCTGGGATTTCATTCATGACTTTCATGGCTTCGATGATTACCAATGTTTGGCCTTTTTTTACACTATCACCCACTGTTACAAAGGCAGGTTTATCTGGTCCAGCAGCCAAGTAAGCCACACCAACAAGTGGGCTCTCTACAACATCTCCCTCAGCAGCCACACTTGCTTCAGCTGGAGCCGAAGTTTCTTCTACTGCAGTCTCTGCTGGAGCAGATGTAAGAGCTACTGGACTCGGTGTTGCTAGAACGGGTGCTGGAGCGACTTGAGGTGCAGCTTCAGATACAAGTCTCGCTTCATTCTTGCTAAACTGCAACTCATCCGTCCCATTTTTATAAGAAAATTCTCTCAAACTTGACTGATCAAATTGGGCCATCAAGTCTTTAATATCGTTTAAATTCATACTTATTTATTCTCCCAACGTTTGAAAGCAAGAACTGCATTGTGGCCACCAAAACCAAAAGTATTTGAAATGGCGTATGGAATTTCTTGCTCCAAGCCTTGTCCATAAACGACATTGGCTTCGATATAATCTGATACTTCACTTGTTCCAGCTGTCATTGGTACAAGGTTATGACGCATAGCTTCGATTGTGACGATAGCTTCTACTGCACCTGCAGCTCCCAGCAAATGGCCTGTGAAAGACTTGGTTGATGATACAGGTACTTCCTTACCAAGAACAGCTACGATCGCACCACTTTCTCCTTTTTCATTAGCAGGAGTTGACGTTCCGTGAGCATTGACATAGGCTACTTGTTCTGGAGAAATCTCAGCTTCTTCCAATGCTAGTTTGATGGCCTTGATAGCTCCCTGACCTTCTGGATGTGGTGAAGTCATGTGGTAGGCATCACAAGTATTTCCGTAACCAACTACTTCGGCAAGGATAGTAGCCCCACGTTTTTCGGCGTGTTCAAGACTTTCAAGAACTAACATCCCTGAACCTTCACCCATGACAAAACCATTACGGTCCTTATCAAATGGAATGGAAGCACGAGTTGGGTCCTCTGTAGTTGAGAGAGCAGTTAGGGCTTGGAAACCAGCAATAGCAAAAGGTGTGATAGAGGCCTCTGAACCACCTACCAACATAACATCTTGGAAGCCAAACTTAATTGAGCGGAAGGCATCCCCAATCGCATCATTTGATGAAGCGCAGGCAGTATTGATAGATTTACAAACACCGTTTGCTCCAAAACGCATAGCAACATTTCCTGAAGCCATATTTGGCAAGGCTTTTGGAAGGGTCAATGGTTTCACACGTTTTGGTCCTTTTTCGTTGAGACGAAGCACTTGATCTTCAATTTCCTTAATTCCACCAATACCAGAGGCCACAATAACACCAAAACGATCTTTATCAAGAGCCTCTACATCCAAATTGGCATGATTAACAGCTTCTTGAGCCGCATACAAGGCATATAAAGAGTAGTTATCAAAACGATTGGTATCTTTCTTTACAAAGTATTTATCAAAAGGAAAATCTTGAATTTCTGCCGCATTATGCACATCAAAGTCACTGTGATCAAATTTTGTTATTTTACCAATTCCGATTTTTCCACTTGTCAAACTATTCCAAAATTCTTCTGGTGTATTTCCGATTGGAGATGTTACTCCATAACCTGTTACTACTACGCGATTTAGTTTCATCTTTTTTACCTCTAGCTTCTGCTACATACTGAGGCCGCCATCAATGGCAACCACTTGACCAGTTAGATAATCTTGGCCTGCTAAAAATACTGTCAAATCTGCAACCTGCTCTGCCTGCCCAAATGCTTTCATAGGAATTTGCGCTAGCATGGCATCTTTGACCTTGTCTGATAGGACAGCTGTCATATCGGACTCAATCATTCCAGGTGCAATGGCATTAACCCTGATATTGCGATTAGCCACTTCACGCGCCACAGACTTGGTAAAACCAATCAAACCAGCCTTAGAAGCAGCATAGTTAGCTTGACCAATATTTCCCATCAAACCAACAACACTAGACATATTAATGATAGCACCTTCTCTGGCTTTCATCATCGGTTTCAAGACTGATTGTGTCATGTTAAAGGCACCAGTCAGATTCACTTTAAGCACTTTTTCAAAATCCGTTTCTGTCATCTTGAGCATCAGGGTATCTTGGGTAATTCCTGCATTGTTGACCAAAACATCTACTGAACCCAGCTCTGCAATAGCTTGCTCAACCATACGCTTAGCGTCTGCAAAATCTGATACATCTCCTGAAATGGGAATCACCTTGACACCGTAGTCTGAAAATTCAGCGAGCAACTCCTCTGAGATAGACCCGCGACTGTTTAAGACGATGTTGGCTCCTGCCTGAGCAAACTTGTGGGCAATGGCAAGACCAATTCCACGACTCGAACCTGTAATAAAGATATTTTTATTTTTTAGTTGCATTCTTTTCTCCTGTTTCCTCTTGTATTTATGGGAGAAGGGATTACTCGTTTTCTAGCAAGGCTTCCAAACTCGCCTGATCTTCAACATTGGCTAGTTTAGCCGTCTTATCAATTTTTTTGACAAAGCCTGACAAGACTTTCCCCGGTCCAATCTCGATAAAGTTGGTTACTCCTGCTTCTTGCATAACTGCAATACTTTCATAAAAACGAACTGGTTCCTTGACCTGACGCGTCAAGAGTTGGGCAATGTCTTCTTTTTGCATAACTGCAGCTTCTGTATTGCCGACTAGGGGACAAGTAAAATCTGAAAAGTTTACCTGAGCTAGAGTTTCAGCTAGTTTCTGGCTAGCAGGCTCAAGGAGAGCGGTATGAAAAGGTCCTGAAACCTTGAGAGGAATCAAGCGTTTGGCACCTGCCTCCTGCAAGAGTTCGACAGCTCGATCGACTGCAACCACTTCTCCGCCAATCACGATTTGTGCAGGTGTATTATAGTTAGCTGGGGTAACCACTCCAAGTTCAGAAGCTTTTTGGCAGGCTTCTTCAATGACCTCTACTGGCGTATTGAGAACTGCTACCATCTTACCAGATCCAGCAGGAGCCGCTTCTTCCATATAGGCTCCACGCTTAGCTACCAAGGCAACCGCATCTTCAAAATCCAAGGCACCGCTAGCCACCAAGGCAGAATATTCCCCAAGAGACAAACCAGCAACCATATCAGGCTGATAGCCCTTTTCTTGCAATAATCGGTAAATAGCAACCGAAGTCGCTAGAATAGCTGGTTGCGTATAGCGGGTCTGATTGAGTTTGTCTTCTTCCCTATCGATGAGATGACGCAAATCATAACCGAGTACCTGACTCGCTTGATCAATCGTTTCTTTGACAATCGGGTAGTGATCATAGAGATCCCGTCCCATACCTAGATACTGGGCACCTTGACCAGCAAATAAAAAGGCTGTTTTAGTCATTGCTTACAACTCCTGCCCAACGAGAGGCTTCTTCTTGTATTTTCTTAGCTGCTCCGTAATACAAATCTTTTAGGATTTCTTCAACGGTTTCTTCTTTGGAAACAAGGCCTGCAATTTGACCTGCCATGACAGAGCCTCCATCCACATCTCCGTGAACAACCGCTTTGGCTAGAGCACCTGCTCCCATTTGTTCAAAAATTTCCAAATCTGGGTTTTCTTGTTTAAAGGCATCTTTCTCAGCTTTTTCAAAATCACGAGTCAACTGATTTTTAATCGCACGAACAGCATGTCCAAAATGTTGAGCTGAAATCGTAGTATCAATATCTCTAGCTTTTAAAATTTTCGCCTTATAATTTGGATGGGCATTAGACTCTTTTGCAACGACAAAGCGAGTTCCAACCTGAACAGCCTCTGCCCCTAGCATAAAGCCAGCAGCAGCACCTTCACCATCCGCAATCCCTCCTGCAGCAATAACAGGAATAGATACAGCAGCAGCAACCTGGCGCACCAAGGTCATGGTTGTTAATTTCCCAATGTGTCCCCCAGCTTCCATTCCTTCTGCAATAACAGCGTCCGCACCGATTTTTTCCATGCGTTTAGCTAGGGCAACACTTGGTACAACAGGAATAACTGTAATCCCTGCTTCGTGAAAGCGTTCCATGTATTTACCAGGATTTCCTGCGCCTGTTGTCACTACCTTAACACCTTCCTCGATAACAAGGTCTACAATATCTTCCACAAAGGGAGACAAGAGCATGATGTTGACACCAAAGGGTTTATCCGTCAATGATTTGATCTTATCAATATTAGCCTTGACAACTTCTTTCGGGGCATTTCCCCCGCCGATAATGCCTAGTCCTCCAGCCTTGGAAACAGCCCCTGCCAAATCACCATCAGCAACCCAAGCCATTCCTCCTTGGAAAATAGGATACTCAATATTCAATAATTCTGTAATACGCGTTTTCATAGTGCCTCCATCGTTTCTTGCTTACGTAATAGTTCGATATCGTCATAATTTGACAATCAAACTATTGCCTAAACAAGAGGGAGCGGGTTTCCCTACTCCTTCTACTTATATTCTGCTTATTTTGTTTGCTCTTCAACGTAGGCAACCAAGTCACCAACTGTTTTCAAGTCATCTTCTGCTTCGATTTGGATATCAAAAGCATCTTCGATTTCTGAAATTACTTGGAACAAGTCCAATGAATCTGCGTCCAAATCATCAAAAGTTGATTCAAGTGTTACTTCTGATGCGTCTTTTCCAAGTTCTTCAACAATAATTTCTTGTACTTTTTCAAATACTGCCATGATAGGACTCCTTTAAAATAAATAGTTTTTTATAACAATGTGTTCACCACATGATTACCTAAATTGTAAGAATGAGCGTGCCCCAGGTCAAGCCTCCACCGAAGCCTGATAGCAGAACAGTCTGGCTACCATCTAAAGGGATGAGACCTTGTTCTACACACTCTGAAAGTAAAATCGGGATACTGGCTGCACTGGTGTTACCATATTCCATCATATTGGCTGGAAGCTTGTCTCGGTCAACACCAATTTTTCTAGCCATCTTATCCAAAATACGGATATTAGCCTGATGCAGTAGCAGATAATCCAAGTCTGTCGCCTCTATAGGAGATTCGTCAATAGTCTGTTTGATAGACTTGGCTACATCCCGAATGGCAAAATCAAAGACTGCGCGTCCATCCATCTTCAAAAATGAATCTGCATTTTCTTGATCTGAAAATGGAGAATGCAGGCCTGAATGTCCATAAGTCAGACACTCGCTTCGTGAACCATCGCTATTGAGACTCTCAGCTAGGAAATGTTGCTTATCGCTAGCTTCTAACAAGACGCCACCAGCACCATCTCCAAACAATACAGCTGTTGATCGGTCTGACCAATCGACTGCCTTAGAGAGGGTTTCACTACCAATTACCAAGCCTTTTTGAAAGCGACCAGAAGCGATAAACTTTTCAGCAGTTGAAAGAGCAAATACAAATCCACTGCAAGCCGCTGTTAGGTCAAAAGCAAAGGCCTTATTAGCACCAATATTAGCTTGAACACGAGCAGCTGTAGAGGGCATCATCGAATCAGGAGTAATGGTAGCTAGGATGATAAAATCTAACTCCTCTCCTGTGATTCCAGCTTTTGCCATCAGTTTCTTAGCAACCTCTGTAGCCAAATCACTGGTAGATTCTGTTCTTGAAATATGCCTTTGTCGTATTCCCGTCCGACTTGAAATCCACTCATCATTGGTATCCATAATCTGAGCCAAGTCGTGATTTGTAACCACTTGCTCTGGCACATAATGAGCAACCTGGCTTATTTTTGCAAAAGCCATTATTTCAAATCCTCCAAAAATTGATAAAGATTAGTCAAACCTTTGCTCATAACATCAATTTCTTCCTTACTCATACCATCAATGATTTTTTCAACCATGGCCTTGTGGAAGCGTTTATGGAGCCTATGAACCAAGCGCCCCTTCTTTGTCAAATGCAGATGCACCACACGACGATCCTGTTCTGACCGAACTCGCTCAATGTAACCCTTACGTTCTAAATTGTTCAAACTGGTCGTAACGGTTCCAAGAGTTACCATCAACTCTTTTGACACTTGACTTGGCGTCACATCTGGAGCCTTACCAATGACATCAATCGTATGCATTTCTTTGATGGAGATATCCTTGAAACGACTACCTCTCAAGTTCACTTCCTCAATCACAAGGACATTGTTAAATATAGATGTTAAATATTCATTGATTCGTTGGTAGTCCATTTTTCATATCCCTCCTTCTTCAAAAAACTTTTACAATCAAAACATTTGACAAGAGAATTATATCAAAGTTCAAAGAATGATGCAAGTATTTTTTTATTTTCCTGTAAATTTAGGTCTTCTTCTCTCCGAATGAGCTCGAACTCCTTCTTTAAAATCCTCTGTTTGAGCTAGAGATTCTTGAAGGTTCAGTTCTAAAGTAGCATAATCTTGCCAATCTTTAAATTGGCTCTCCCAAACCAACTTCTTGATGGCTGCATAGGAATTACTTGAACCACGTCTTAATTTTTTAAGAAGCTGTTCTCTCGTCTTTTCAAGTTTATCAGCTTCAGAAACGCGGTAAACCAGTCCCCATTCTAGGGCTTTTTCTGCCGTCAAAGCCTCACCTGTCATTGCTAATTGAGTTGCACGCGTCACACCGATACTGCGGCTCAAGAGATGAATCCCTCCTGCATCTGGAGCCAAACCAACTCCAACAAAGGCTTGGATAAATTTAGCCTTATCGGTCGCTAAACAGAAATCTGCCGCAACAGCCATATTAGCTGCGGCACCTGCAACAGCACCGTCAACTTCCATTAAAACAGGTTTGGCTATTTGCTTGATTTTATAAGAAATCGTATTGACCAACTCTGCGATTTTCGTTAATGATGGAATATCATCCTCATCCACTGCCCTCTTCATCTCTACTAAATCTCCCCCAACTGAGAAGACTTTGCCATTCGCATTGATTAAGATAAAATGCACAGCTGGATCCTCTTCTGCCAGAGTCAAGGCTTCTAAAATTTCCTCACACATGGGAATATGAAAACCATTTGCGACCTCAGGACGGTTCAAGGTAAGGATTGCCAAATCCTCTTCAAGCTGATAAATAATGTGTTCCATCTGGACTCCTTTTTATTTTATAAGCAGTTTAAATTATTTTGTTTTCAAAGTATATCTTTTTTACTCTAAAAAAGCAAGAATAAGAATGTAATAAGTGTCTCAGCCGATTAGACAGGCTCCCTTTAATGTAGAAAGCATCTTATTTTCTTCATTGAAAAAAGGCTTTCTTTCTGCTATAATCGTATAAAATACTTACTTTAGGAGTTCTTATGAAAGTTGTTAAATTTGGAGGTAGCTCTCTTGCCTCTGCTGGTCAATTAGAAAAAGTTTTAAACATCGTAAAAAGCGATCCAGAGCGTCGTTTTGTAGTCGTCTCTGCGCCTGGTAAACGCAATGCTGAAGATACTAAGGTTACGGATGCCTTGATTAAATACTACCGTGATTATGTTGCTGGTAACGATATTAGCAAGAGCCAAAACTGGATTATCGATCGCTATGCCGCTATGGTTAGTGAATTAGGACTGAAACCAGCTGTGCTAGAAAAAATTTCTAAAAGCATTCGTGCCTTGGCCACTCTTCCTATCGAAGAAAATGAATTTCTCTACGATACTTTCCTAGCAGCCGGTGAAAATAACAATGCTAAATTGATCGCAGCCTACTTTAACCAAAATGGTATCGATGCACGCTATGTGCACCCTCGAGAAGCTGGTATTGTGGTCACAAGTGAGCCTGGCCACGCTCGCATCATTCCATCAAGTTATGACAAGATTGAAGAATTGACAAATGCAAATGAAGTCCTTGTCATTCCTGGTTTCTTTGGTGTTACTAGGGAAAATCAAATCTGTACCTTCTCACGTGGAGGTTCAGACATTACAGGTTCTATCATTGCTGCAGGTGTCAAAGCTGACCTCTATGAAAACTTTACGGATGTTGATGGTATCTTTGCAGCTCACCCAGGAATTATCCACCAGCCACACTCAATCCCTGAGTTGACCTATCGTGAAATGCGTGAGTTGGCCTATGCAGGATTCTCAGTCCTTCATGACGAGGCACTTCTTCCTGCCTACCGTGGAAAAATTCCTCTGGTTATCAAGAATACCAACAATCCTGACCATCCAGGTACTCGTATCGTTCTAAAACACAGTAGTGATGAATTTCCAGTTGTGGGAATTGCTGGTGACTCTGGCTTTGTCAGCATTAACATGTCGAAATACCTCATGAACCGTGAGGTTGGATTTGGTCGTAAGGTTCTGCAAATCCTTGAAGACCTTAACATCGGTTGGGAACATATGCCAACAGGTATCGACGATCTTTCAATTATTCTTCGTTCTCGCGAACTAACTCCTATCAAGGAAGAAGAAATCCTTCGTCAGTTGGTTCAAAAGGCTGAAGTAGACCATGCAGAAATCGAACACGACCTTTCTATCATTATGATTGTTGGAGAAAAAATGAAGAGTCATATCGGAGTGACTGCCACTGCAACACGTGCTCTATCTGAAAACAAAATCAACATCCAGATGATGTCTCAAGGTTCTAGTGAAGTTTCTATCATGTTTGTTGTCAATAAAGACCAAGAGAAAGCAGCAATCAAAGCCCTCTACAATGCCTTTTTCGGCGAAAGTAAGGAAGACTAATCATGGCCCAATCTCTTAATAAAACAGTGCTTCTCAGCACGACAGGCACTTCCTACCTCTCTATCGCTGGAAAAGTTGGGAAATTCCTTGTCGGAGATCAGGCCTTAGAATTTTACCCAGACGTCAATGTCGAACAATTTATCCAGATTCCTTGGAGCCATATCAACCAGATTGGAGCCAATGTCACTGGGCGGAAAATCAGTCGCCACTTCGAAGTCTTTACAGACAAAGGAAAATTCCTCTTTGCTTCAAAAGACTCAGGTGCCATTCTCAAAATTGCTCGTGAAAAACTGGGAAATGACAAGGTCGTCAAACTTCCGACCCTGATTCAGATAATTGGTCAAAAATTTAAAAATCTATTTGCAAAAAAGTAGAAACTTTAGTATAATCATAGCAACGGATAAGTAGGTTATCTTCTTCTTTCAGAAAATCTGCGGGTGCTGCGAGCAGATAGGAGGGATAGGTGAAATTCTACCGTTAGTAACAATTACATACACAATCAAGTGCACACCTGTGAAGTTGGATGGAACCGTGGCCCTGCCACTCCAACGCTTTGTCAGGTGTGCTTTTTTCATAAAGGAGCTCTTATGTTAGATATCAAACGTATTCGTACAGACTTTGATGCTGTCGCAGAAAAATTGGCTACACGTGGTGTAGATGCTGCTATCTTGAATGAGATGAAAGAAATCGATGCTAAACGTCGTGACATTTTAGTCAAGGTTGAAACTCTCAAAGCAGAACGTAACACAGTTTCTGCTGAGATTGCCCAAGCCAAACGCAACAAGGAAAATACAGATGACAAGATTGCTGCCATGCAAACTCTATCTGCTGAGGTCAAAACCTTGGATGCTGAATTGACAGAAATCGATGCTAAATTGACAGAATTTACCACTACTCTTCCAAACATCCCAGCTGACAGCGTTCCTGTTGGGGCTGACGAAGACGACAATGTGGAAGTTCGCCGTTGGGGTGCTCCACGCGAGTTCGATTTCGAGCCAAAAGCTCACTGGGATCTCGGTGAAGACCTTGGTATCCTTGACTGGGAACGCGGTGGTAAGGTAACAGGCGCTCGCTTCCTCTTCTATAAAGGCCTCGGTGCTCGTTTGGAACGTGCTATCTACAACTTTATGTTGGATGAACATGGAAAAGAAGGCTACACTGAAGTCATCACACCTTACATGGTTAACCACGATTCTATGTTTGGGACTGGTCAATATCCAAAATTCAAGGAAGATACTTTTGAACTCAGCGATACCAACTTTGTCTTGATTCCAACCGCTGAGGTTCCTCTAACAAACTACTACCGAGATGAAATCTTGGATGGCAAAGATCTTCCAATCTACTTCACTGCTATGAGTCCATCTTTCCGTTCTGAGGCTGGTTCTGCCGGTCGTGATACGCGTGGCTTGATCCGTTTGCACCAATTCCACAAGGTTGAAATGGTCAAATTTGCCAAACCAGAAGAATCTTACGAAGAATTGGAAAAAATGACAGCCAACGCTGAAAACATTCTTCAAAAACTCAACCTTCCATACCGTGTCGTTGCGCTCTCTACAGGAGATATGGGCTTCTCAGCTGCCAAGACTTACGACTTGGAAGTTTGGATTCCAGCACAAAATACCTACCGTGAAATTTCAAGCTGTTCAAACACAGAAGATTTCCAAGCCCGTCGTGCCCAAATCCGTTACCGTGATGAAGCTGATGGCAAGGTGAAACTCCTTCATACCTTGAACGGTTCTGGACTTGCAGTTGGACGTACGGTGGCTGCTATTCTTGAAAACTACCAAAATGCAGATGGTTCTGTAACTATTCCAGAAGCACTTCGTCCATACATGGGTGGAGCTGAAGTTATCAAACCATAAAAAATAAGGTTTAGCTATTTCTAGCTAGACCTTTTTTCGTAACCAATTCAGATAAGCACCTAATACAAAGAATAAAATAGTTAAGCATATAAGAGTTTCAGCCACTACCAGATAATCCAGAAATGGAAGTTTCAAGAGTCCTTGAGCCATCTTGAGCGAAGTAGCTGTGATAATAGTCGGAAAGGTGAGGGCTGAGAAGGCTGGTTGAAAGCCTTGTTTTAAAATATTGGGTAGGCGAGTTAAAACAAAGAAAAAGAAGGATTGGGAAGCCAAGATCATGACAATCAAGAGCCAAGTCGGCAGGCTGCCACCTCCAACTCGAACCAGAGAAGCCAAGAGTAGAGAGAAAGGAGCACAGTAGATCCCTTCTTGTCCAAGCATGGCTAGTGGGAGTGGATGTTTCTTTAAATCGCTATAAATAAGCGGGTAGAGATAGAAGGTCAAGAGAAATCCAAAACTCAAGGTCGCATAGGCAATTTCGATGATACCTACAAGAGGATAAGTCAAGGCTGCCACTGCTATCCCCACATAAAGCACCGTCCAGCTTGGAGTCGCATGAACCCTCCGCCCCGGACAGGCAAATTTAATGGTAAAACCAGCAATCAAGGCCAAATCCAAGAGAAATGAAAACCACCAGAGCCCTTGCGCAACCAAAGGAAAATGAGGGAAGACTCGAAAGACATAAGTCGACAAAATCATCCCAGCCATGGGAAAGGTCGCCATTCCTGACAAAAGAGGAGGCTTGGTCAATTCTTGCTTGGTTTCTTTCCAATTAAAGAGATGAAGAATCAGAAAGTAAATCCACAAAATCAAACCTGTTAGACTTAACAGATGGGACAGAACCGGCAACGTATCTAAAATAAGATTTCCAGCTCCTGCCAAACCTAGCAAACAACCAGAAAATACCAAGGGGAGTTTTTTCATCCTAACCTCCAATAATCATGTTAGTTTCAGTATAGCATAAAAGCGCTTAAATGAGGGGATAAAAAATGAAGTCCGTTGATTTCAGACTTCATTTTACTCAGATATGAATTAAGCATAAGGTTGCAATTCTGGGTTAATTGGTGTATTGGCTAGATTGTTGGCATAGTTACAGAGGCTTGCTAGACTGACACCCAGAACCACATCCAAGGCATTTTGTTGGGTGTAGCCAGCTTCTAGAAACTCAGCCAAGGCTTCATCTCCTACACGACCCTTGGTATTGATAACTGCCAAGGTAAACTTAGCTAGGGTGTCCAATTTAGGATCTGTTTCAATTGGAGTACGATTGCGAAGAGCTTGAATCAAGTCATCATTCATCTGGATTTGTTTGATGGAAAAGGCTGTGTGACCTGCGACACAGAAGGCACAACCATTTGTCACGGCTGCCGTGATTTGCACCACTTCACGCTCAACGGGTGTCAGGCTGTTGCGACGGTTGATAGATGCGACAGTTCGGTAGGCTTCTAAAGCAGTCGGGGCATTGGCCAAGAGACCGATTAGGTTGGGAATATAGCCATTGTTGTCTTTTTCTACTGTTTCAAGAATTTCTTTCACTTCCGCTGGTGCTGATTCGACTGTATGAATTGTAAATGTTGTCATAAGATACCTCTTTTCTTGTTATTGACACTAGTATTATTGGAAAATCTTATAAAATCCTAATTCCTAAGTTTATCTAAGACAAAGGTTTATTTTCTCATAAGATTTTCGTTGTATATTAGTTTATCACACTTCCAATCATTTGAATAATATATATTATATATCAGCTTGATAAAAAAAATTTATAGGCAAAAAAATCACACGCCATGTGTGATTTCATTATTTGTCAAAATACTTTTTAGTTTCAGCAATAACGACTGGTGATAAGACTAAGAGGGCAATCAAGTTTGGCAGAGCCATCAAGGCATTGACGATATCTGCGATAATCCAGACCATATCTAACTCGATAAATCCTCCCAGCAAGACCATGAGCACAAAAACCACACGATAGAGCCAGATAAAGCGAACCCCAAAGAGAAACTCGAAACAGCGTTCTCCATAGTAGTTCCAACCTAGAATCGTCGTGAAGGCAAAGAGTACAAGGAAGATGGTCAGGAGGGCAGGCCCAAAGTGTGAAAAGACTGTTGAGAAGGCTGACTGAGTCAAGGCAACCCCATTTAAGTCGCCACTCCAAACACCAGTTACCAAGATGGTCAAACCAGTCAATGTACAGATAATGAGGGTGTCAATAAAGGTTCCTGTCATGGAAATCAAACCTTGCTCTACTGGTTCATTTGTCTTAGCTGCAGCAGCTGCAATGGGAGCAGAACCCAGACCAGATTCATTTGAGAAGACACCACGCGCCACACCATTTTGAATAGCCATCCGAACGCTAGCGCCAGCAAAGCCACCTACCGCAGCAAGGGGACTAAAAGCTGAGGTAAAGACTAAAGCGATTGTGGCAGGGATTTTTCCGATATTAAAGAAAATAACTGTAAGAGTTCCTAAGATATAAATGATAGCCATAAAAGGAACAACAGTAGTTGAAACCTTAGAAATAGACTTGAGTCCGCCAAAGACTGCAATCCCTACAAAGACAGACAAGACGAGAGCTGTGATGGCTGGCGAAATCGTCGTTGTATTTTGGATAGATTCTGTAATCGAGTTGACTTGGGTGAAAGTTCCGATTCCCAAGAGAGCAACCAGTACTCCTGCTACTGCAAACAAAACAGCAAGGGGACGCCACTTTTCTCCCATTCCTAGAAGGATATAATGCATAGGACCTCCCGCAACCGCACCATGGTCGTCCTTGGTGCGGTATTTGATGGCCAAGAGTCCTTCCGCATACTTGGTAGCCATTCCAAAGAAAGCCGCCATCCACATCCAAAAGAGAGCTCCTGGTCCACCAACCTTGATAGCCGTCGCAACTCCTATGATATTGCCTGTTCCAACAGTTGATGCCAAGGCTGTACACAGAGCTGCAAAACTGGATACATCACCATGTCCCTTATCCTGGATAAAAATAAGCTGAAAGGCCTTGGGCAGACGCAAAACCTGCAAGAGTCCTAGCCGAATAGTTAGGTAAATCCCTGTTCCGACCAATAAGATCAAGAGGGGCGGTCCCCAAGCAAAAGCATCGATTGATTTAAGCAATTCTAACATTTCCTTCTCCTATCTTTTCAACCCCAAAAGAAAGAGCACATGCAAGATACATGTACTCTGGAATGCTTAGATAAATGCTAAAAAGCGGTCTATCCTAGCTCTGTCCTTTTACCTGAGAGTTTGAGCAGTTGCCTGCCTTGCCCCTTCGGTGCCTTTACGGTCTCTCCAGAGTTCCGTCCATTTACAGTCATGGAAAATCAAACGATTCCCCACTTCTATTAAACTTCATTCGGTGTTGGTATTTAATTGATTCTTATTTTACAAAAAATGTTGGCTTTTGTCAATGTGTTTATTAGTAAAAATTAGTTCGACAATTTTTACTTTATGAATTCCGAAATATTTTTTATCCTTTAAAGGTCACAATAGTTGCACCACTGCCTCCAGCATTTTGTGGGGCATAGCCGAAACTCTTGACATGTTTGTTTCTTTGTAAGTACTTAGTAACTCCCTCACGAATGACACCTGTACCGATACCATGGATGATATCAACTTGAGCCATATTATTAAGCAAGGCTTGATCGATAAAAGCATCTAGCTCATTCATGGCCTCTTCATAGCGCTTGCCTCGAAGGTCCAGTCTGGCTTGTGGTCCCCGACCAGAAGTTCGTTTCACGACATTGACCTGTTTCTTCTTGACTTGCTTTTCTTGCTGGGCTTGAACAAGGTCAAACTCTTTCTCTTCCAAGGTCATCTTGATCAATCCTACTTGGGCTTCCCAGCGGCCATCTTTGAGTTGACTGGTCAAAGTACCACGCTGTCCATAACTGAGAACAACGATATCATCTCCCACCTTTGGAGCACGTTTTTTCTTGGCTTTTTGAAGAACCTTATTTTTAGACAAATCTACTTTTTCAGGAGCCAATTTTTTCAGCTTGGCCTTGGCTTCAATGATTTCGTGGGGTTTAAGTTGAGATTTGCTGTGGAGATTCTTGAGAATCTGGTCACTTTCACTGAGAGCCATGTCCACAATCTCAGCAGCCTGTTCACGCGCCTTGTTAAGCTCGGTTTCCTTTTCACGATTGAGCTCGTTGTAGAGTTTTTTTAGCGCACGATTCATCTTGAGATTTTCTTGCTCCACCTCACGGATATTGTCCAAGCGTTTGCGACTCTCTAGCGTCTGCTCTTCCAGTTGTTCAATAATCCGATTGACATCATTGTCCTGATCGACCTGCTGGCTGGCATCCCCTACGATGACTTCAGATAGGCCTAGACGTTTGGCAATTTCAAAGGCATTGCTTCGGCCAGGCACGCCCTGCATAAAGCGATAGGTCGGGCGAAGAGTTGCAGTATCAAACTCCATGCTGGCATTTTGCACAAAGGCTGTCTCGATACCATAGGCCTTGAGTTCGGGATAGTGGGTGGTCGCCATGGTCTTGACTTGACGCAGGCGAAGATCTTCCAGAATAGCCATGGCAAGGGCGGCTCCTTCTTGAGGGTCTGTACCAGCCCCCAACTCATCCAAGAGTAAGAGTGAATGTTGGTTGACCTTGCTAAGAATATCCACGATGTTGGTCATGTGGCTAGAGAAGGTAGACAAACTCTGCTCAATAGACTGCTCATCGCCAATATCAGCAAAGATTTCTTCAAAAATACCCACACGACTTCCCTTGTCTGCTAAAATCGGTAAGCCTGACTGGGCCATAACCTGTGTCAAGCCCAGAGTTTTGAGCATGATGGTCTTCCCACCTGTATTGGGACCTGTAATGACAATAGCTGTTAAATCTTGACCAAAATGGACATCATTTGCGACGGCATTTTTGACCAGAGGATGGCAGACATGGAGCAGTTGAATTTCCTGATTTTCTGACAACTGAGGGACAACTGCTTGTCTTTCTTGGATAAAGCGGACCTTGGCACGAATCAAGTCCAGATGGCCGATAATCCAAGCATCATTGGCAATCTCAGCCGCATGAGGGCGAACACGCTCCGAAATTTCTTGGAGAATGCGAAGCATTTCATAACGCTCATCTGCTCGCAGACTAGCAATTTCTTCGCTCAGTTTGACCACCTCACGGGGTTCGATATAAACGGTATTTCCACTAGCAGAAATATCATGAACGACACCTGCAATCTTATTGCGGTAGGTGTTTTTGACTGGTAAAACCTGACGGCCATTTCTGCTGGCAACAATCCCTTCTGTCAACATCTGCGCTTTTTGCTTGAGCAGGTCCTGTAAAACATCTCGTACCTGACTCTCGCTATCATGGATTTTTCGACGGATTCGCGCTAATTCTTCACTGGCAAAATTTTCAATGAAACCTGCATCATTAAAGGCTTGGAGATTTCCTTGTAATTGCGGAAAATCGTGTAATTTCTCAAACCAGAGAGCTAATTCTTCCAAGCTGACATTTTCCAGATTGGTGTAAAAACTTTGCAGTTCTCGGCTGGCAATAAGCACGCGCTTCAAGAGTAGAAACTCCTCGATATTGAGGTCTGCTCCCATCTCCAACCGCTTGCAGACTCCTGCAATTTCCTTAGTTGCGAGAATAGTAAAATGCGGTTGCTCGACAAAGAGAGCCTGCATTTCCTTCATCTCAGCAAAAGCCTGTTTGATTTTATCTGCTTTGGCAGTCGGAGCCAGCTGTCTCAATTGCTCCAAGCCCTGCTCGGTCAACAAATGGGGTTCAAACAAGGCCTTGACCTTATTGAACTCTAATGTTTCTAATATTTTCTTGTTCATCTTTATTTCCTTGTATTTGAATGTCTAGGTGTATGATACTCAATAAAAATCAAAAAGCAAACTAGGAAGCTAACCGCAGGTTGCTCAAAACAGTGTTTTGAGGTTGCAGATGGAAGCTGACGTGGTTTGAAGAGATTTTCGAAGAGTATTAGATTTTTACATTCTGATAGATTTTAGTCAAATCTGTAAACAAAGGGCTAGGAAAATTCCTGCCCTTTTTATCCGATTAAATTTGTCACCCAGATTTGCTTGAGCCAACTGGTTGTTACTGGTATGCTCTGGATGATGTGTTTTGCGACGATACTCTTTTCAAGAGGATTTTGTATAGCAGCCATAGGAATAGTCGCCAAGATGGTCAAGACCATTTGCAAGACAAATAAGGTCACCAACATGGACAAGATACCTGCTGAAACTTGGAACAACTTACCACCCAGTTTTTTACTAGGAATCAAGTGTAAGAGGAGACCAAGCAAACGACCGATGCTATAGACAATCCCAAATACAAGCAAATAGCCGATCCCTGCGTAAAAGACCTTATCCAACTGAAAGAGTTGATCCGATGGGAAGAAAAAAGTCCCCTGACCTTCCTGCGGATTTGCATAAGGTAGCAATAAATGAAACTGTTCTCCAAGCCCCTTATAAAACTGGCCAGCCACAAAAGCCGATGCCAGGGCTGAAATCAGGTAATAAACCTGTAAGAGCAGGCCTCTCCGATAGCCGATATAAAATCCCCAAGCCAAGACCAATAGAAGAAGGAGTGAAATCATAAGGAGTCCTCAATCTTGCTCTGCTCTTGCTTACAAGTCACAAGCTTGTGACGCAGTTCTTCTAATTCTTGCTCCTTATCATCAAATTCAATCTCACGGCTGAGCTGAGTTGATAAACAGTTGACTGCCAACAAAAGAGCGATTGTTTCATCGTCTGCGCTAGGCATTTGTTCTTTAATTGCTTGGTATTTTTCTGTCGCAACCTTGGCGATTTCCTCCATAAAAAGATTATCATGTTCGCTTGTCAAAGTTAATGTTTTTTTCCCGAATGTAAATTTGAATCGATTTAGATTTGCCATAAAATTCACCTCACGATATTATACCAAAATTCGCTAACTTTGTCAGTTTTTACAAATTTGCCTGCTTTTATGGTACAATAGAAACTATGGCAAGTATAACACTCACACCAAGCGAAAAGGAGATTCAGGCTTTTCTTGAACACTATCAAACCAGTCTGGCTCCCAGCAAGAATCCCTATATCCGCTACTTTTTGAGACTGCCTCATGCAACGGTTTCTATCTATACTTCTGGAAAGGTCTTGCTTCAGGGGGAAGGAGCTGAGAAATACGCTCGTTTCTTTGGCTATCAAGCTGTAGAGCAAACCAGCGGACAAAATCTTCCTTTGATTGGGACGGATGAGGTTGGAAATGGTTCCTACTTTGGTGGACTTGCAGTTGTGGCTTCTTTTGTCACACCTGACCAGCATGCCTTCTTACGAAAACTCGGTGTGGGAGATTCTAAAACTCTGACCGACCAAAAAATCCGTCAGATTGCTCCTATTCTCAAAGAAAAAATCCAGCACCAGGCACTGCTTCTCTCACCAAGCAAGTACAACGAGGTCATCGGAGACCGCTACAACGCTGTTTCGGTTAAGGTTGCCCTCCATAATCAGGCTATCTATCTCCTTCTTCAAAAAGGCATTCAGCCTGAGAAAATTGTGATTGATGCCTTTACCAGTGCTAAAAATTATGACAAGTACTTAGCACAAGAGGCCAATCGTTTCAGCAATCCTATCAGCCTAGAAGAAAAGGCCGAGGGCAAATACTTGGCTGTCGCGGTTTCTTCCATCATTGCGCGTGACCTCTTTCTGGAAAACCTTGAAAATCTGGGACGAGAGCTGGGCTATCAACTTCCAAGTGGGGCTGGAACGGCTTCTGACAAGGTGGCTAGCCAGATTTTACAAGCCTATGGTATGCAGGGACTAAATTTCTGCGCTAAACTGCACTTTAAAAATACTGAAAAAGCGAAAAAACACTTAGAAAGGTAAGTTATGAATTCATTTAAAAATTTCTTAAAAGAGTGGGGATTGTTCCTCCTGATTCTGTCATTACTAGCTTTAAGCCGTATCTTTTTTTGGAGTAATGTCCGCGTAGAAGGACATTCCATGGATCCGACTCTAGCGGATGGCGAAATTCTCTTTGTTGTTAAGCACCTTCCTATTGACCGTTTTGATATCGTGGTGGCCCATGAGGAAGATGGCAATAAGGACATTGTCAAGCGCGTGATCGGAATGCCTGGCGACACCATCCGTTACGAAAACGATAAACTTTACATCAATGATAAAGAGACGGACGAACCTTACCTAGCTGACTACATCAAACGTTTCAAGGATGACAAACTCCAAAGCACATACTCAGGCAAGGGATTTGAAGGAAATAAAGGCACTTTCTTTAGAAGTATCGCTCAAAAAGCGCAAGCCTTCACAGTTGATGTCAACTATAACACCAACTTTAACTTTACTGTCCCAGAAGGAGAATACCTTCTCCTCGGAGACGACCGCTTGGTTTCGAGCGACAGCCGCCACGTAGGTACCTTCAAAGCAAAAGATATCACAGGGGAAGCTAAATTCCGCTTCTGGCCAATCACCCGTATCGGAACATTTTAAGAGACCTAAGAGGCCGAGAATCAGCAATCTCAGCCTCTTCTTCTATCGTGAGAATATGATTATTCACTATCCAGTTTGATTAAGGATAGAAACAAAGTTATACTCAATGAAAATCAAAGAGCAAACTAGGAAGCTAGCCGCAGGCTGCTCAAAATACTGTTTTGAGGTTGCAGATGGAAGCTGACGTGGTTTGAAGAGATTTTCGAAGAGTATTAACTCTCACCTATTTATGCAAAGGAATCTTATGGAAGTTTATTTTTCAGGAACCATTGAACGGATTATTTTTGAAAATCCCAGCAATTTTTATCGCATCCTCCTCCTAGAAATCGAAGATACGGACGCAGAGGATTTTGATGATTTTGAAATCATTGTCACGGGCACCATGGCTGATGTGATTGAGGGAGAAGACTATACCTTTTGGGGACAAATTGTCCAGCACTCCAAGTATGGGGAGCAACTGCAAATCAGCCGTTATGAACGCGCAAAACCAACTAGTAAAGGGCTGGTCAAGTACTTTTCAAGTAGCCATTTCAAGGGAATTGGTCTCAAGACTGCTCAGAAAATTGTGGATACCTACGGTGACAATACCATTGACGAAATTCTGCAACACCCAGAAAAGCTAGAAGGTATCTCAGGACTCTCTGCCAAAAATCGCGAGGCTTTCGTTTCCACTCTCCGCCTCAACTACGGAACCGAGATGGTTTTGGCCAAACTTGCCAACTACGGCATTCCCAACAAACTAGCCTTTCAGATTCAAGATTTTTACAAGGAAGAAACCCTTTATGTGGTTGAAAATTATCCCTATCAACTGGTTGAGGATATCAAGGGTTTGGGCTTTACCATTGCTGACCAATTAGCGGAGGAACTAGGCATCGAAAGTCAGGCTCCTGAACGCTTCCGTGCCGGTCTAGTTCATAGTCTTTTTCAGGCCTGTATGGAAACAGGGGACACCTATGTTGAAGCACGGGATCTGCTAGAACAAACCCTTACTCTCCTTGAGTCTTCCCGTCCCGTGGAACTGGACCCCAGCCAAGTAGCCCAAGAACTCTCCTACCTCATCGAAGAAGACAAGGTTCAGCAGGCTGATACCAAGATTTTTGACAACAGCCTCTTTTTCGCTGAGGAAGGTATCCGCAGTCACTTGGTTCGTATCCTTGAAAAAGGAAAACAGAAGAGCCAAGATTTAGAAACCATTCAAAAACATATCACTACTGTCGAGCAAGAGCTGGGGATTGAGTATGATAGCATTCAAAAACAGGCGATTTGTGACGCTATACAGAACAAGGTCTTTATCCTGACAGGTGGACCTGGTACTGGTAAGACAACTGTTATCAATGGGATCATCGCTGTTTATGCCCTTTTAGAAGGACTTGACCTCAGGAAAAAAAGCAATCTGCCGATTCTTCTTGCTGCTCCAACTGGTCGAGCCGCTCGGCGCATGAATGAATTGACAGACTTGCCTAGCGCTACTATACACCGCCACTTAGGAATGACAGGTGACGATGATACCAGTCATCTGGAAGATTATCTGGATGCTGACTTTATCATCGTAGATGAATTTTCCATGGTAGACACTTGGCTGGCCAATCAACTCTTCTCAAACATCTCTTCTAACAGTAAGATCCTCATCGTGGGTGACAGCGACCAGTTGCCTTCTGTCAGTCCTGGACAGGTTCTAGCGGATCTACTCCATATTCCCTTGATTCCTCAGACTCGCTTGGAAAAAATTTATCGGCAAAGCGAAGAATCAACCATCGTCACCCTAGCTAGTCAGATTCGACAGGGTATCTTGCCAGCTGATTTCACCCAGAAAAAAGCAGACCGTTCCTACTTTGAAATTGCTAGCGGCCATATTCCTGCCACCATTGAGAAAATCTTAGGCGCTGCCCTCAGAAGTGGCATCCCTGCTCGTGATATTCAGGTTCTGGCTCCCATGTACCGAGGGACAGCAGGGATTGATGCTATCAACCAGCTCATGCAAGACCTGCTCAACCCACCACAAAAAGACCAACTCAGTTTTGAAGCTCCTCAGTGTCACTATCGTAAGGGCGACAAGGTCATTCACTTGGTCAATGATGCTGAAATCAATGTCTTTAATGGAGATTTGGGAGCTATCACAGACCTGATTCTTGGTAAATACACCGAGTCGAAACAAGATGAGATTGTCATTGATTTTGATGGCAATGAGGTCTCTTATCCACGTAATGAATGGTACAAGATTCGCCTGGCCTATGCCATGAGTATTCATAAATCCCAGGGAAGTGAGTTCCCTGTTGTCATCCTACCGATTACTAGTGCTAGTAGGCGTATGCTGGAGCGCAATCTCATCTATACAGCCATTACACGCGCCAAAAGCAAGCTTATCTTACTAGGCGAATTACAGGCCTTTGATTATGCTACTCAACATATCGGAACTGCTCGAAAAACCTATCTGATTGAACGCTTCAGTGATTTAATTGAAAATATTGAAGAAAAGCAACCAGCTGTCTCTGAAACAGCCACATCAAGCGCCTCTGAACAAGCCTACATCCTGACAGAAGAAAACTGGACCAGTATTCCAGCTATGATTGGGATTACAGACGCAGACCTCAAAGAGATTTTTGGAAAATAGTACATCAGAAAACCCACCTAATCAGGTGGGATTTTTGTTTATTAAGATTATTTAACTGTTGCTGTGCTTGTAATCAATTCAACAGCTTTTTTGATTGTGATGTCGTGTTTCAACATATCAGCTGAAAGCAAGCTTTGTACTTGAGCAACTTCCATGTTGTAATCTGCTGCCAATTGCTCAACTTCTTTTTGGATTTCTTCTTCTGAAGCATCAAATCCTTCAGCTTTGGCAACTGCTTCGATAACAAGGTTAGTCTTAGTACGTGACTCAGCTTCTGCTTGATATTGATTGTGAAGGTCTTCTTGAGTAGTTCCAGTGATTTGGAAGTACATGTCAGGATTGATACCTTGACGTTGCAAGTTTCCAAGGAATTCGTTTACTGAGCGGTGAACTTCTTCGTGAATCATTTCTTCTGGAAGTTCTACGATTTCAGCGTTTTCTACAGCTTTATCGATTGCTGCACCTTCAACTGCATCTTTGTAAGCTTCTTCTTTAGCAACAGCCAATTCCTTACGGTATTTTTCTTTCAATTCAGCAAGTGTTTCAACTTCTTCGTCGATGTCTTTTGCAAGCTCATCGTCAAGAGCTGGAACTTCTTTAGCTTTTACTTCGTGGATAGTTGTTACGAATTTAGCTTCTTTACCTGCAAGGTCTTCTGCTTGGTAGTCTTCTGGGAATGTTACGATAACATCAACAGTTTCGCCAGCTGAGTGACCTACCAATTGGTCTTCGAAACCTGGGATGAATTGACCTGAACCAAGTCCAAGTGAGAAGTTTTCACCTTTTCCACCGTCAAATTCAACACCGTCGATAGAACCAACGAAGTCGATGACAACAGTGTCGCCGTTTTCAGCAGCAGCTTCTTTGATAACCAATTCAGCCAAGTTGTTGCGTTCGCGTTCGATACGCTCTTCAACGTCAGCATCAGTTACTTCTTTTTCTACATCAACTGATACTTCAAGGTTTTTGTAGTCACCCAATTTTACTTCAGGTTTTGTAACAACTTCAGCAGTGATAACCCAGTCTTGACCTTTTTCCATTGAAGTTACATCAATTTTTGGTTGAGCAACAACTTCAAGACCAGCTTCTTTTACAGCTGCTTCATAAGCGTTTGGCAAAAGAGCGTTCATAACGTCTTGATAAAGTGACTCTTCACCAAATTTTTTATCGAAGATAGGACGTGGAAGGTGACCTTTACGGAAACCTGGAACATTAAGAGATTTCTTCACTGAGTTGAAGACACGGTCCAATTCTGGTTTGATTTGGTCTTGAGAGATAGTGAAAGTCAAGACACCACGGTTTGTTTCTTTGTTTTCAAATGATACAGACATTCTGTCATTTCTCCTTAAAATTTTTTAAATACAGTCTATTATAACATAAATGGGCGACTTTTTTCAAGTAATGACTGCGCTTTTCAATGATGCTGGAAGTATGGTTTCTTCTTGGTTTTCTTTAGGTTTTGAATATAATCTTATAAAAGATGTTTAGTGATGGCTGATTACAGTAAAAAACGAATCGCCCCCACATCCCTCATTGGGCGATTCGTTTTGTATTATTTAACCACAAGAACCTTGTAATATTCATACTTATTTGGCTGTGTGATCTTAATTTTTTGACCATAGAAACCATCGATTTCTTTGTCAAAATAATCTGAAAATCTTGATGGCAAGCGTTTCATCTTAAGAACCTCACCAGATTGGTCTGCATATACAAGTAAGTGATGGAGGGTTGTAGCCATACCATCATCAATCAGTACAAAGTAACCTGTTTTAAGCTTACCATTAGCTTCATCTAAATAGTATAGTTTATTGTTATTGATTGTAAAGCTGGTAGCCCCAAGACGAAGTCGTGCACCTGGATTTTCTAAATAGACATCATTACCAACTTTTTTAATCTCTGAATAGGTGGTCATTTCTGGTAAATTTGTGACGCGACGACCATCTGCTCCAAAGTAATACCTGTTTGGTAAGTTTTGGAAATTCTTTATAACAGCTTTAGGATCAATTTCCTGTCCTTGATCTTTATTGTCTATTAAAGCCAACATCGTATTGGAAACGTAATCCCCATATTTATTAGAAAACTTTTTAAACTCTGGCTTGATGTACCAAGCATTTTTTTCAACAATGACTCCATCTTTTCTATGAATAAGATGATAATCATACCCGTCAGATAAAGTAACAATATTTGTAATAATTGTATCATCCGCTTGAGATTGTTCAACCTGACTAGGGAGTTTGGTCAACATATAACCATCCTTACCAATAACATAACTCTCCCCATCACTGGCTGGGACAGCTCTATCTGCAACCATAGCACCTGATTTTTCAAAGTAAGACCATTCACCATTTGCAGTCGCCCATCCTGTTGCCATGGCGCCACTGCCTTTGAGGTAATACCATGTAGACCCTTCTTTGTACCAACCTGTACGCATGGCACCACTATTAGCTAGTGAATACCAGGTATTGCCGTCTTTAAGCCAGCCTGTCTGCATTTTACCAGAACCATCGAAGTGATACCAAGAACCAGCGTTTTGTACCCATTTATTTTTAGCGAGACTGCCATCTTGAGAAAGATTCCAGTCAGAACAATTTTTAACCCAAGTATCTGCAGCCTGTGCTTGGTTGATAGACAAAAGCAGACCAGCACCTGCAAGTAAACCAAGTGTAAGTAGTTTAGATTTTTTCATAGCCATTTCCTCCTTTATTGAATAGCTATAAGAGTGCTTCCCCCTCTTTATTTAGCTATATTCTAATACTTTTCATAGTCAAAGTCAATAATATTGTGAAAAATTAGACAATATTACCAATATCTACGAATTGTATTTTGATCCATTCCATATTGATTCATATAAGAAACATATTGACCTGGACGTGGAGCATGAACTACATTTCCACCACCAACATAAATACCCACATGTTGATTTGAACCTTGGTCGCCATTGTACAATATTAAATCTCCAGGAAGTTGTGAGCCACTATATATAAATTTCCCTCCTTCAGCTTGTTCTCCAGTTGTTCTACCAATATAAATATCGAACTTAGCATGAATAGCCATCGTAAATCCTGAGCAATCTACACCCTTATCCAAGTCTACCCCACCCCAAACATATGGGATTTTACCTATAAAGGTTTCTGCGTATTCAGCAATTGCCTGCCCCTGATTTTCTACGCAAACACCGTTAGGTCTGAAGAAATAAGGTTTCCCATTAACTCTATTGTAATCAGTTAGTATGGAACCATCATTTGAAAGATAATACCAATTACCATCTGGGTTAATCCACTCATTTGATTTCATCCAACCTTGATCATCAAAATAATACCATTTCTTATCTAACAATTCCCAATGTTTAGCATACCCACCTGAAGTATATTTGAACCACCAGCGACCATCTGTTTTCATCCAAGTTCCTTTATCATCTCGGTTTTGATTAAATGCTATTTTTTCTTGATTACTTTCTTCTTGAGTTAATTCTCTAGGAGAAAATCCTACCAACTTAACTTGTTCTGCATCTTCAACCTTAATTTTACCTTCTTTAACAAGTTGATCAATTGCTTCTTTCTCGCTTGTATACTGTGAAGTTGTTTGTGATGTAGTCACTTTAGTGGTAGACGTTGTAGTTTCTGCACTAACTACATAAGTAGTTGATAACAAAGCTCCTGAAGTAAGTAATAAAGCTGCATAAGTAATATATTTTTTCATGACAAAAATCCTTTCTTCAAAATTCCTTAACGCTCTAGTGACCTTATTTTGATAATTTACGGAGACATGATTTTAACCTCCTTTTGGATTTTTTATACTTTATAATATATATGTTAATCTAAATATTTCTAACTCTATTCTACTCCTCTATAAAATGAATGTCAACAAATAACATAAAAATATTGTGAAAAAATTATTTTATCACGCTAGAGGTGCTTACTCGTTTCTTTGGTACTAAATCAAGTCATTTCTCCAACATTATTTTATATAACTACTAAAACTCCTCATGCCCCACCAAGTGGTGCTGAAAGGCATAGACCGCTGCCTGGGTGCGATCACTGACCTCAAGCTTGGCTAGGATATTGGACACATGAGTCTTGACCGTCTTAAGAGAGATAAAAAGTTCGTCTGCGATACGCTGATTTTCGTAGCCCTTGGCGATGAGTTGTAGTACATCTCGCTCACGCGCAGTTAGGTCCTCATGAAGTTCCATGTGATTGCGGTGGTATTCGACCTTCTTACTGACCTCTTGCTCAATAGCCAGCTCCCCAGCAGCCACCTTACGGACAGCATGGAGCAATTCATCTGCACTAGAAGTCTTAAGCATATAGCCTCTAGCACCAGCATTCAAGACCGGCATGATTTTTTCATTGTCCAAGTAAGAAGTCACAATTAAAATCTTGGCTTCAGGCCATTCTTTAAGGATAGCCAAGGTCGCATCAATTCCATTCATCTCAGGCATGACAATATCCATGACAATAACATCTGGACGCAATTCCAATGCCAAGTCAATACCCTGAGACCCATTTGTAGCCTCGCCCACAACTTCTACATCGTCTTGGAGGTCAAAGTAGCTTTTCAAGCCCAATCGAACCATTTCGTGGTCATCTACTAGTAAAATTTTCATATTTACTCCTTTATCATTCCTTATCAGGCAGGGGAATACGGATATCAACTGCCAGCCCTTGCTTAAGAGCTGTTAATAACTGAACCGTCCCTGCCATATCTTCAACTCGCTCTTTGATATTGCGGAGTCCATAACTCAAGTCGTCTAAACTCCCTAACTGAAAACCAAGCCCATTGTCCACCACTTTCAGCTGCAATTCAAGATCCGTCTGATAGAGATAGACATCCAAACAAGAGGCCTGAGCATGACGGAGGGTATTGCTGATCAACTCTTGCAGGATACGGAAGATATGCTCCTCGATTTTCTTAGGCAATTTCGTCACATTTTGCTTGAAACTAACCTTGAGATCACTCTTGTCCTCAAGCTCTTTTAGAAGAATTTGAATCCCTGCAACCAGACTCTTCTGCTCCAGTTCAACTGGTCGCAAGTGCAGGAGCAAGACTCTCAAGTCCTTCTGGGCAGTTTCTAAAATAGCTGTGACACTCTGCAACTGGATCTGCATCTTTTCTCTATCCAATTTCAAAGCCTGCTGACTGATACCCGATAAAATCATGTGGGCCGCAAACAACTCCTGACTGACTGTATCGTGCAAATCCCGAGCAATTCGCTTCCGTTCTTTCTCGATGATTTCCTCTTCCTGAGCAAGGCTATGATTTTCAGATTTTTGAAGAGCTTCTGTCAAAAGGTTAAGTTTACCTGATAAGGACTTGAAACTGGCATCCAAATCTGGATCTGCAACCTGAACCACTTCTTGCCCTGCCAATAAACGCTTGAGATTAGCCTGCATTTTTCTTAGAGAAAGCTCTTCGATCTCTCGCCAAAACAGGGCTAAGAGACAGGTTATGGACATGCTGAAAACCAACAATAAAAAGACAAATTTTTCTGTTTTTTCGACATCGTGCAAAAAGATAGACCAGTCAAAATCAAGTATTTCCAGCAAGCTGTGGGAGAAAAAAAAGACAAATAGGAAGGAAGTGAGAGCAATAATGACATAGGCTTGTTTTTTCATCCTCTAACCACCTCCACATCACCAATCATAGTGGTCAAGAAAATCTTGACACTCTTGTTACTCTTGAGATAGTCTTTTGTTTCTTGATGATAGTGTTCATTGCGGAGGGCTCGCTTGGGCTGGTTGAAAAAAGTCAAATCCCCATAGAGACAGTTAACGCTGAGACTGACTTCCACATCTACAGGTACGATGATTTTGGTCGTTCCTACCATCTTTCTGAGGATAATGACATTGTCATGATTGGTTAAGATGACCCTCTCCAGATGAATAGTGTCCTTGCCCATGAAGCGAAAGAGATTGATATCATCGAATTGGCAAGTCTGGTAGCTTGAAAAATGATGAAGATTTCCAAACCAACGATTTTTCTCCTTCTTAACCGTCACGACCTCTTCAAAAACTAAATTGGTCTGCTCTTTTTCCTGGTTCATCATCGGGTAAAGAAGAAAGAGGCTATAGATAACCGCAACAAAAATAGCTAGAATCACAAAAGGATTGAGCATAACGATGAAAAAGAAGAGAATGGTTGCCGCTACTAAAAGAAGATTATTTCCCTCTTTACCAGTGTAGTAGCGAATCAAAAGCAAAAAGAGGAATAGTATCAGCAGAAAACGCGAAAAATGCTCTGATACCATCAAAATCAGAGCTCCTGTCAGAAGACAGGCTTCGATAAATAAAAAGATTTTAAATTTTCTCATAGGTTCATCCTCTCCCTTCTATTTTATCACACTTCAAAAAAGTCACCTCGGTCTGAAGATGGAAAAAAAGGCGCTGGTTACGCCTTTTTCATCTGATCCTTTGCTTCTTTTAATTTTCCATAAAGAAGATAGTCTACTTTTTGTAGATCTGCTATGGTGGCACAGTTAAGGGAACACATAATCAAGCGTAGATCTGCTTTCCAGCCTTGGACAATGCCAATCACTTCTTCAACTGTGTAGGTTTCAACCAATTCCAGAACGGTTCGTGACAGCCCTACAGCCTTTGCGCCAAAGACCAAGCACTTAATCATATCCAGCGGATTGCGAACGCCTCCACTGACCAAGAGTTCGACCTTGTCTTTCCAGTCTTGGGCATTGAGAAGGGCTTGCATGGTAGACTGGCCCCATTGATTGAGGTAATCACGCTGACCACTGCGACGGTTTTCAATATAGGCAAAACTGGTGCCACCACGACCTGACAAATCAAAGGTTCGAACGCCCAATTCATAGGCTCTTTCGATGGTCTTGGCATCCATTCCAAAGCCAACTTCCTTTAGGACAATAGGAATGGGGATTTGTTTGCTGTAGTCTGCTAGATGCGATTGCCAGCTTCGAAACTTTCTTTCTCCCTCGGGCATGAGCAATTCCTGCATGACATTGACATGCACTTGCAATAGAACAGGATGCATCTCTTCTACAGTCTGAAGACCTAACTCGACAGACTTGTCCAATCCAATATTGGTTCCAAGAAGGAGATTTGGATAATCAGACTTGACAGAAAACGAGGCATCTGTTGGATCTTTGAGGGCTGCGCTATAAGAACCCGTCACAAATAAAATCCCACAGGCTTCCGCTACCTGAGCTAGCTTTTGATTGATTTCTCGACCTTTATCACTCCCACCTGTCATGGCATTGATATAAAAAGGAAAATCCCACTTTTGACCAGCAAATTCTGTCGACAGATCGATTTCATCCAGATCGTAAAGAGGCAAGGAAGAATGAATCAGCTCCACCTCATCAAAGCTATTATAGGAACTTTTCTGCTCAAGAGCATAGCGGATATGCTCGTCCTTACGATTTGTCGTCATGTCCTATCCTTTCTTGATATAAGAGCTCAATCCCCAGATCGGCCCAACGATTTTTTAAGGTTTCAGTTGATTGCACATCAAAACTCAAGGCAATGCCACAGTCACCACCACCAGCGCCGCTACTCTTGGCAACAGCCTGCAAATCTTGACTGGCTTCTTTCAACTGTCTAAGCGAAGGCGTGTAAATATCTGTGCTCAAGCCTTCTAAAAGCTGGCTGGCTACTTCTACTTGCTCGATCACTTTTTCGGTTTTCCCCTGTTCCAAGGCTTCTACCAAAGAAGCCACCGTTTCTTTTGAGGAAGTTAAAAAATTTTGATTGATATTTTGCTTGATTTGCTGGACCATGTGACTCGATACAGCCACTTCCTTGGTCCATCCCACTAGAAAATCACATTCTAGGGCTGGTTTCACTTGCGAAATTGAAAAGCCCCAATCACGCTCTAAAACTGTCGACAAATTTTCTTCTTCCAACCAAGCAGCCACCTTCTGGCGATCAAATGACTGGTAAAGAACCAATTCCTCTGCTACAATACAGGCAAGGTCTCCCATAGAACCATTGTCTCCTCGCTTGAGCAAGACAGCACTGGCCAACTTGAACAAGAGATCCTGATCAACCGAAAGATCATATAGAGCAAGCAAAGCCTTGATAACCAAGACAACGACGCTACCGCTAGAACCCAGGCCAAACTTTTTCCCTTCTCGTTCCATTTTTCCTCGGATTTCCAAAGAAAAAGGTCGCAAGGTTTGCCCACGATAAACGAGGAAATCTTCCACTAAAGCAATCGTTTCTTGAATCAAGCTGTAGTCAGGATTGGACGTCAAATCTACTGCGAAATCAAACATATCCGAATAGATACTGTAACTGTCAGAAAAAGCAATCTCGCCCTTCATATAGATGGGAATGGCCTTTATCAAGGCTAATTGCCCTGGTTCTAAAATAGCATACTCACCTGCCCAATATAATTTTCCGCAAGTTTTAACAGCAATCATCTTGGCTCAAATCCTTTGTTTTTGACACAATCAAGCGGTAACGTTGACCGAAAATTTCTGACAAATGCTCCAAGTCTTTCTCCTGACAGAGGACCTTGACATTGGGACCAGCATCCATGGTAAAGTAGCAGGCTTCCCCTTGCTCACGGAGCTGGCGGACAAAGTCCATAGCTTCATAAGAGGCATCGGTCAGATAAGAAAAGGATGGAGTGGCTGTCTTTGTCGTAGCGTGCATAGCCAGGGCATTTTTTTCAGTCAATTCCCCAACCTTGGCAAAGTCATTTTCCTTGAGGTAAACCAGCATCTCCTGATAATCCTTCTCAGACTGACGCACCCAGTCATCAAAAGTCGTCGAGGTTTCCACACAAAGTTTCATCCCATCACGACTAGAGATTGGTTTTTTCTTGTCTTCTAGCACCAACATCATCATAGCTAGTTTCAGGTCTGTCTCTACAGGGTAAATTTCCCCACTATCCTTATCCCAGGCTCCTAGCGGTCCATAAAAACTCCGAGAAGAAGAGCCTGAGGCAAACTTGGCTTCCTGTGCCAACTGACTTCTATCCAATCCAAGCTTGAAATAAGCATTACAAGCCTTGATCAAGGCGGACAAACCACTAGAACTTGAGGACAGACCCGCCGCAGTAGGCATATTGTTCTGAGTATCAATACGGACAAAGCCCTCACCAGCTGGACGGTAGCGGTCAATAATCTTACTCATCTTAGCATGCTCTGCCTCATTTTGTAGCTGACAATTGATATAAAATGCATCAGCAGTCGCAGGAGATGGCAGAGGCGACAAGGTCGTCTCCGTATACATATTTTCCAAAGTCAAAGAAATACTGCTAGTAGCAGGCACCATCTCTTTCTCTTTTTTCTTTCCCCAATATTTGATAATAGCAATATTTGCGTAGGAACGTACTGTTACAGGCTCTCTATCCATGTCTGAACAGCTCCTTTCTCTTCTAATCTTTCTGCTAGTTCTTGTGCGTGTGTCAAATCGGTTGCCAAGGATATGATACAGCCTCCTAGCCCACCACCGCTCATCTTGGCACCCAGAGCACCATGACTCAGAGCCGTTTCAACCAAAGAGTCTGCCTCAGGGCTACTAACACCAATTTCTTTTAAATGTAAATGCGCTTGACTGAGGATTTGCCCCAGCCCCTCAGCATCTTTTCGTCTAATAGCATCCTCTGCCTGCTGGGTTAATTCTCCCAAGGCATGTAAAAACGGTAGGGCATCCTTACCCTTGTTTTGAACCACTTGGATGGCTTCACGAGTATGACCATAAACGCCCGTATCTGCAATGACCAAATAGGCGGATAAATCCATCTCAAGCTCTGTAAATCCTACGTTCTTGATAAAGCGAATAGGCTGGTCACTGAGACAGGTTTTAGCATCCAAACCACTTGGATTCATATGGGCAATCATCTCAGCCCGATTGACCAAGATTTCTAGTACATCATGAGGCAGATCTGCCTGATAGTAGTCAAATACCGCACGAATGGCCGCTATGCTGATAGCTGCTGACGAACCCATTCCCCGCTTCTCAGGAATAGCCGAGTCAATCTCACAGCGAATGCAGGCTTCTTTGATATTCAAATACTCCAGCGAAGCATAAACTGCCATAGACAAGGTATCCTCCTCATAGAGGCGCCAAGGACTCGCTGCAGGAACTACCTTACAAGTCACCTCTACCTCCAAAAGAGGCAGGGAAATGGCAGGATAACCGTAAACGACCGCATGCTCCCCTATTAAAATAATCTTACTATGTGCCTGACCGACACCAACTTTTTTTGTCATTTTTTCCTTTTACTAGACGAAAAAGACCGTCTTATTTATCATACAAGTATTGCTTCTCTCCTATCTATTTTATTATATTTTCACAAAAAAAGCGATTGTTTCCTTCACAATCGCTTTTCCCATTATAGGGATATATTTCCATCATTTCATTATTTAAACGATTTCTAGCATATCCTATTCTTCTCGTTTTTTAGGAAATACCGTCAAAGCACCTAGGAGAGATAAGCCACCTAGAGCTACCAACCATTCATCTTGTTGACTACCTGTCTGAGGTAATTCATCCTTCTTGTGCACTTCAGTACTTCCTTGATTCCAATTCTCTGAAGGATTTGGGGTTGGTTGCGGTTCTGGCTTAGGCTCTGGTTTCGGTTCTGGCTTAGGCTCTGGTTTCGGTTCTGGCTTAGGCTCCGGTTTTGGTTCAGGCTTAGGCTCTGGTTTCGGAGTCGGTGCGTTAGCCACGAATACCCATGTTCCTACAAACTCTACATCTGCTTTATTTACTTGTTTATTTTCAGCATCGTAGCTCTTGAATACCCATTTTCCATCATTTTCTGTATCAACATACTCTGTTTTTGTTGGTTGAATTGTTGTTACATTTGATTTATCTACATAACGGTTTTGGTCTGTTGGTTTATAGCCTTCTATTGCTGCTGGCAATGTCTTACCCGGGGTTCCACTTTCAAATTTGTAGGTTACACCGTATTTATTAGCTTCGAATACCCATGTTCCTATAAATTCTACATCTGCTTTATTTACTGCTTTATTTTCAGCATCGTAGCTCTTGAATACCCATTTACCATCGTTTTCTGTATCAACGTACTCTTTAGTTGTTGGCTGAATTGTTGTTACATTTGATTTATCTACATAACGGTTTTGGTCTGTTGGTTTATAGCCTTCTATTGCTTCTGGCAATGTCTTACCTGGTGTCCCACTTTCAAATTTGTAGGTTACACCGTATTTTTTAGCCTCGAATACCCATGTTCCTACAAACTCTACATCTGCTTTATTTACCTGTTTATTTTCAGCATCGTAACTCTTAAATACCCATTTACCATCTTCTTCTGCAACTGGGTACTCTTTTGTAGTTGGTTGAATCGCATCTACATTTGATTTATCTACATAACGGTTTTGGTCTGTTGGTTTATAGCCTTCTATTGCTGCTGGTAATGTCTTACCTGGTGTCCCACTTTCAAATTTATAGGTTACACCGTATTTATTAGCTTCGAATTCCCATGTTCCTATAAACTCTACATCTGCTTTATCTACCTGTTTATTTTCAGCATCGTAACTCTTGAATACCCATTTACCATCCTCTGCTTCAACTTTGTACTCTGTTGTAGTTGGTTTAATCGCATTTACATTAGCTGTATTTTCATACGTTTTTGGGTCTTTTGGTTTATATCCTTCTATTTCTGTTAGCAGATCTTTTCCTACTGTTCCACTTATGAACTTATATGTTGCTTTATAAGGATGAACATAACCTAGTTCTAAAACATTAGCATCTATTTTCTTAATAGGTAAATTGTCAGACAAATCAAAACTCAAAAAACCAAGCCCTACTCGACCGGCACTAGGGTGAACATTTCCATCAACATAACCTGTTACTTTTAGAACTGTTTCACCATTGGTATCTGCTAACTTTTTGGCTTTATCTTGTGCAATACGAACAACCATCTGATTGATTTCTTCATCACTCTTATCAGGGAATAAGGTTTTAAGCTCTGTTGATGAAAGAGTTTTAAGTGTCATATTACGCATAATGGTTTCAGCAATAGATTTTCCTTCATCTGGTTTTATAACACTTTCAGCGATACGCTCATTATATTTATCACTTTCACTTTTCGGTCTATTACTATCTTTTTCGTTAAAAGATCTAAGGATCATTCTAAATGTTATGTTATTGTAACCTTTAGTTTCAACACCAAATGTAATTTTAGGATCTGTATTACTAACTAATGAATTAAAGCTATTTTTGTCATTTCCTAAGTTTGTTCCATCTTTTGAATAAACGTTTAGAGTTTCTTTTGTTCCATCTTTCTTAATTCCTATAGCATATAACGGTCTCCATGAATAACCATTAAACTCCGCATATAGTTTTTCCGGAAGAACTAAATCTTTGTCTAAATTCACATTCAAGTCTACATATGTGTACGTTTTTTTCTTTTCATCTATTTCAAATTTATTATTTTTGTATGAGTTTGATAAAACAGGTCCCTGTCCTCTTGCATCAGGATTTCTGTAAACAGTCATCGCTGTACTATTATCCATTTCAAACTCAGCTTTTAGAACCACTTCATTCACTTTTGTAGTATCATTATTTTCCGGGTTATACTTATCAATGATACGACGTGTATTTTTTTCATCTTCTACATCTTCTGTTGCTTTGCTTAACTTAGTATTCGGTAATACATCTTCCGATTCAACTTTCGTATCAATTTTAACCTTGTTAGCATTAATGGTGAATCTTTTTAAGCCTTTTAAGAGAATCATTCCCCTTCTAAAATCATTACCTGTTGGGACAGGCTCTTCATTCTTGGTAAAGCTTGTGTAAACACCATATAACTTTGAATCTGGTTTTAAACCTTTTGGAAAGGCTGTTGCTAATGTATCTTCTGGCGAAAATAGTCTAGCTCCGTTCTTTTCATCAATTTTCCCATCTACTGAAGGTTTGTCAGACCAACCAAGAAAAGTGTTGGCAGTACTAGAAGAAAATGCTGGCTTTCCTAACTTATCTTCCCCCGTCTTATATTCCCTAGGTGTATCTTTTCTAATAGTAGGGTCATTTGCGTTTACATCCCACTGTTTCATAAGGGTTACTTTACCAGCATAGTTAGGTTTTTCCTCATTATTTCTTGCTCCATCGCTATCCTCTGGCTTAATATCTGTTGGTACAGCTCTATCACTACCTAGCGTTGTACTAGGCACATCATTTCCATTTCTTACTTCTGCTGCACGAGGTACTCCTTGAAGAGAGTTTCCATTACTCTCAGTTGATGCAGCTGTATTTGTATCTGTATCTATATTTGTATTTTCTATTTCTGTGTCACCAGTATTAGCACCAGAAGTGCCTAGTGTGCTTGTTGTACTTGCTGAACCTGGTGTACTTGGTGGGGCTGGTGTGCCTGATACTGGTTCGCCTGATACTGCTCCATCCGCTTGAACAGTCGCCACACCAGTTGCAAAAAACAACACCGAAGCTACTGCTACACTAGCTACTCCCAAATGATGCTTTCTAATAGAATAGCGTAAAACTTTTTTCCCGTTTTCTTCACATTTTCTTGACTTAAAGTTCATTTTCAACCTCATTTCTTTTTTACAAATGGGTACTTATACCCCCCCTTAAATATTTAAGTATTTAAAGAAGGTTCGATTTTTAAGCCTAAAATTGTAATTGTTATGGTGCTTTCAAAAAAACACTTGATATTACACTAACATTATATACCTTTTTCTAAAACATGTCATGTAAAACTGGGCAAAAACTCAATTTTGTTAAAAATAAGTAAATAAGTAAATCTTTCCACAATAAACCGCATATTATCAAGTTTTTGCCAATTTTTTTGACGCCTGATAATATGCGGTTTTCTGATTTTAAAAACTTTTTATCCAGTATCACTTCGTGAAGCTGCACTCTTACTTAAAATTTATCTCAAATTACAAAATCCTATCATTATTTATTGAACCCATTCACCATTATAATTGACAGAATAGCCATCTACAGTCGTATTTACTGCTAAAGCACCTGAGCTATAAGCATAGTACCATTTGCCATTAACCTGGAACCAACCTGTTGCCATAGCTCCTGATGAACGGAGGTAGTACCAACGGTTACCTAGATATTGCCATCCTGTTCGCATAATGCCAGTTTCTGGGTCTAGGTAATACCATGGAGCCGCTTTAAGCTTCTCTTCATCATAGGTTAGAGGATAATCCTTGATCCAACCACGTGCTAGCTCCCCAACCGTTAAACTGTCGATACCAGCATCGAAGCCACCATCCTTCAGTAAATAATACCAGTGCCCCTCATCATAAACCCAACCAGTTTTTAAGGTGTGATAACTACGTTGATCTTCAAAATAATAGACTCTTTTCTCTGCTGGACTATCATATTGTTCCCCACGATGTTTGTTGGTATTTGTAGCAGTTTTTGCTTCTAAAACTTGCTTACCAACAAAATCTTGTAGTACCCCATCTTGACCAAAGTAAAACCAATCTGGTCTAAAAGCAATATCTTGCCTTAGAGAAGAACCAATCGTAACCCCTTCGTGTGGAGCAGGTATATATTGCCAGCCGACAACCATCTCTCCAGATAAAGAATCAAAATAATAGTACTTACCATCAATCACTCGCCAGTAGGTTTCTTTGAGTTCCCCCTTCTTGTAGTAGGTTCTACCATTTTCTTGGACAAATTGCCATCCTTCCGAATCAGCATCATCCGCCAATACTGTACTTGTCGCTAGCAAACTGAAGAAAAAGACTGCCAATGCGATTTGCATCAATTTTTTTATTGTTTTCATTAGACCTATCCTCCATAACTGATTGTAGCAGATACAAAACTGCATGTCAATATATAAAAACTCCCTCAAAAAAAAGCAGTTACACAACTGCAACTGCTTTCTATTCTTGCATGGTGTAACCAACACCACGCACGGTTTTAATGTAGCTTTTTTGACCTTTTACATCAAGCTTGCTACGTAGATAACGGATATAAACATCCACGATATTGGTTTCGGTCGCACTTTCATACTTCCAGACACTTTCCAGCAACTGCTCGCGAGTCAGAACTTTCTTACTTCCCATAAGAGTAGCCAAGAGGTCATACTCACGACGAGTCAGAGCAATCATCTCCTCGCCACGATAAACGGTATGATGTTCTACATCCATACGCAGATTGCGGTAAGACGTTGGAACCTTCATCTGACTACAATGTTGGTCGATAAAGTCCCGACCTCGGAAAATCGCTGAAATGCGAGCTACCAGATTCTCAATAATAACTGGCTTATAGATGTAAGAAACGGCGAAACGCTGGATGGACTCAATCTGATCTTGCAATTCTTCGCGATGGTCCAAGACCATGATGACTGAGGCTGGCTTAGTTCGGCTCAGCTTATCTGCAAAATCCTGGGCTGTCATATCCCCCAGATGAGTATTCAATAAAATCAAGTCATAGTCTGTTTGAAGAGCCATGGAGAGGGCTTTTTGCCCCTCCTCAACCTGATCAACTCGGTATTGCTCTTTTTGGAGTTCCAAACTTAAAAAGTGAGCTAGATTTCGTTCTTTCTCAAGTAATAAAATCCGTTTCCCCATGGCAGACCTACTTATTTTTCGTCATACCAAGAGTAGTGGAAGATCCCTTCTTTGTCTTTACGTTGGTAAGTGTGGGCACCAAAGTAGTCACGTTGCGCTTGGATCAAGTTAGCTGGAAGGTCAGCTGAACGGTAGCTATCAAAGTAAGTAATAGCTGCTGAGAAAGTTGGCACTGGTACACCAGCTTGAACAGCAAGAGCTACAATATCACGCACTGCTTGTTGGTACTTAGCAGTAACATCCAAGAAGTATTCATCCAAAAGAAGGTTAGCAAGGTCTGCATCACGATTGTAAGCATCTGTAATCTTTTGCAAGAAACGAGAACGGATGATACAGCCATCACGCCAGATAGATGCGATGTCTGCAAATGGCAAGTTCCAGTTATTTTCTTTAGAAGCTACACGCAATTGAGCAAAACCTTGTGCGTATGAAATGATTTTTGAGAAGTAAAGGGCTTGACGGATTTTTTCAATCAACTCAGCCTTGTCTCCTTCAAATTTGAAGGCAGCTGGTTTTGGAAGAACCTTGCTAGCATGCACGCGTTCTTCTTTGTAAGTTGAAATGTAACGTGCAAATACTGACTCAGTGATGAGTGACAATGGCACACCAAGGTCAAGTGAGGATTGGCTAGTCCATTTACCAGTTCCCTTGTTACCTGCGGCATCAAGGATGTAGTCTACGATTGGTCCATCTTGGCCTTCATCGTCTTTACGGCTCAAGATATCAGCTGTGATTTCGATCAAGTAGCTGTCCAATTCACCCTTGTTCCACTCAGTAAAGATTTCAGCCATGTCTTCTGCAGAAAGGCCTAGCAAGTGTTGCATAAGATCATAACTTTCTGCGATCAATTGCATATCACCATACTCGATACCGTTGTGAACCATTTTCACATAGTGACCAGCACCGTCAGGACCGATGTAAGTCACACATGGTTTGCCATCTTCTGGTGCTTTAGCTGAGATTTCTTCAAGAACATCCGCAACTAATTCGTAGGCCTCTTTTTGTCCACCAGGCATGATAGAAGGACCTTCAAGGGCACCTTTTTCACCACCAGAAACCCCTGTACCGATAAAGTTGATACCTGAGTTTGCCAATTCTTCATTACGACGGATGGTATCTTTGTAGAAAGTGTTTCCGCCATCAATCAAGATATCACCCTTGTCAAGGTGTGGAAGAAGGGCTTGGATAGTAGCATCTGTACCAGGTCCAGCTTGAACCATAAGCATGATACGACGAGGTTTTTCGATTGAGTTTACAAAACTTTCAACGTCATAGCTTGGTACAAAGTTCTTTTCAGGATGGCAAGCAATCACATCTTCCGTTTTTTCTTTACTACGGTTGTAGATAGCAACTGTGTAACCACGAGATTCAATATTAAGGGCAAGGTTACGACCCATTACGGCCATACCTACGACACCAAAGTTAGCTTTTGTCATTTGACACTCCTCTTGTTTGATTTGTTTTATTTTATCATTTTTACTTTTGAAAAGAAAGAATTTTGTAACGACTGCTTAGTAGTCCAAGTCATCCGCATGACCAGCGCCATTTCCGACAAAGTAGCCTGTCTTACAGTTAAGGGTAAAGAGATAGGTTCCATCTAGCTTGTAGAGGTTGTAATAACCATTGCCATTAACGATATTGACACGTTCAAGGATATATTGGTCTCCAGTGATATAGCCACGTGAACGTGAAGTCGCTAGAATTTGTTCCAAGACACCATCCGCAAAATCCCAGGCAGAGTTGTTACTATCATCAATAGCAGACTGATTATAGGCAACACGACTCGCACTTCTTTGAACAGCAACCCCTGCACTTGATACACCCATATTGACTTCACTGCGAGTACTTCTAGTCTCATTTGAGGCCGTATTTGAGCTACTTGGGCTTGTCTCACTAGTCGTATTTGAGCTTGCTTGACTAGAGCTTGAGCTGCTAGTTTGACTTGAACTTGAGCTAGAAGTACTTGTTTGCTGGCTCTTACCAAGGCTAATAGCCTTATCTAGCACTTTATCAAGTTCCGTATTGCCAGTTTTGATATCCGTAAATTTAGCATTCGATTTGGCTTTGGCATTGGTATCCAAGACACCATCCACAATAGCTGGTTTTTCAAATTGAGCATTGACATCTTGAATGGCCTTGATTTGTGTTGCTAGACTATCATACTTAGATTTAGCAAGCGTATGTTCACGACTACCTTCCAGTTTATCAAGCAAGGTCTTAAGTTGACTCAGTTTATCAAACTGGCTATTCTTCAAAGCTGTTTTATTGCTATCTGTATAGAAGGCATCGTAAAGCGTATTAAAATCATCCACATCCGATTGATTGGCTGTAGTTGATTGAGAAGTTTCAATTTCCTTGGTCGAGCGATTCACTTGACGATAGACATAATAAGCACTGACACAGATAATTACTGATACAAGCGCTAAGACAGTCAAAACAAAGCCTTTTTTGCTTTTCTTTTCTGAGTCTTCTTGTTCCAGACGAGAAAGACTCTGCTCCTCTTCCACTTCTTCAGTCATTTCTGTTGGATTTTCATCCTCTAGCAATAGAGGATCCAAGCCTTGCTCCTCATCGTCCAGAGGCAAGGGTGGTAAGATGTCTTCAGAAGATGGAACTTCCTCCGAAGAAGCTTCTGACTCTTCTACAGCCTCACGCATCTCTTGAATTAAATCATCCAGACTCTGAGTTTCAACTAACTCCTCTTTTTTGTATTGACGAGTCGCAAACTTATCCGCCTCAATTTCATCTCTGTGTTGCTTAACATACTTGTCCAAAATGGAATCCTCAGGCAAGACTCCTGCTTCCACTTCTTCATTTTTACGAATAGCTTGACCAACTGTTAGCTCTTTTGCTTCATCAAAATCAAATTGCGGTTCTTGACCTTCTTTTTTATGACGATTTCGTCTTTTCTTACTCATGAGTATCCCTTTCTATTTTACCTCTTGGCGTTTAACACGCTGACCAAAATATTGATACAGATCCACTTTCAAGGTTCCGTTGTATAACTTACGCTTCTTATCTGCTTGGCTACCATACTTGCTTTCAAAGGCTTCATCACTAGTCAGGATAAATTTGCTCCAAGTTTTCAGTGGTGCAAATACTTGCCCCATCTCAGCATAGAGCTTGGTCACCCCTGCATCATCTGACAAGCGTTCACCATAAGGCGGATTGGAAATGATTACACCATTGATTTTATAAGAACGTAAATCCTGCACGCGCATCTGCTTAAAGGTAATATCCCCTGCAACACCAGCTGCCTGAGCATTAGCTTTAGCAATTTCTACCATGCGAGCATCGATATCACAGCCCATGATATCCAGTTCCAGCTCACGATCCACTTTCTTAGCTGCTTCTGTGCGCACTTCCTGAATCAAGCGATTGCTAATCCAGTTCCATTCCTCAAATGCAAAAGAGCGACGAAGACCAGGCGCCATCTTTCTGGCAATCATGACAGCCTCGATACAGAAAGTCCCCGAACCACAGGTCGGATCAATCAAAGGCTTGTCTGGATACCAGTTAGAAAGTTGTAAAATAGCTGCCGCCATGTTTTCCTTGATAGGAGCGCCTCCTTTTTCCGTACGATAGCCACGTTTAAAGAGACTGGAGCCTGTCGTATCAATCATGACAGTTGCCACATCTTTGAGAATAGAGACCTCAATCTTAAACTCTGGGCCATTCTCCATCAGAGGAACCCCTTCTGGGCGAGCATAGTGTTTCTGTAATTTCTTGACAACAGCTTTCTTAGAAATAGCCTGAACACTGGGTTCATTGTGAAGTTTAGATTTAACACATTTGGCTTTTGAAATTGGGAACCGAGCTCCGAGTGGTAAATAATTTTCCCAATCTAAAGCAAAAACTCCCTGAAACAACTCTTCAAACGTCTTAGCTGGGAACGTTCCTACGATGATCTTGATACGATCTGCTGCCCGAAGCCAGAGGTTGGTTTCGATAATAGCTCTCACGTCTCCTTGAAAACGCACACGTCCATTTTCAACCTGACAATCGTAGCCCAACTCTCGCACTTCTCGTCCCACAACAGCTTCAAGCCCTGCTGCCACAGTTGCAATTAAATTAAATTCTTTTTTCATGTTACAGTCTTGCAAGACCTTTCTATATGTCCACTTTAAAAAATGAGGTTGAGAAAATTTCTCAGCCCCAACCTATATGCAATTTTCTATAAGCCATGTTTTGTTCCAGAAGTGACTAGGACCACTTCCTTCGATAATCATCTGTCTACCACTAACAGCTTACAGCTGATAGCAGTCAGAATACTACGTTCGTTTCCGCGTACTCCATGCCCCGACCAAAATTTGGGTTGCTAGCTTGAGGGGTTTACCGCGTTCCACTCTCTCTGTTTCCAGAAAGACTCCGTCACTGTGGCACTTTCAAGCCTACTCTGACCTATCCAAGGACTTAGCCATTTCAACTGCCGTAACGATTTCTCGTCCCTAGGCTTATGGTTTCGCCTAGCACAAACACTACAGGCATCACAGCCTGTGCTAGCATGGACTTTCCTCATGAGAAGCAATTCTCCTCACGCGATTATCCAAAAATTGCATGTAACAAGACCTGAATTACAAATCAGTATTGTCTAAAATTTGTTTACCGAATACTTCTTTTTCAAGACGATTCAAGCGTTTCAAAATATCAAAATTCGTCATAGAAGATGAAGCTGCCACATCAATTGGATCTGGGTGACTAGGACTTGGAGCCGAACTCACTTGCGGTTTACGAGTTAATTCTTCCTTCAAATCCGCAATTTCCTGACGAAGTGACTTGACCAAGGCAGCATAGGTTTCATAATCCTTGATGACATCGTCTAAAAACTCATCAACTTCTACCTTGCTATACCCACGGACTTCACGTCCAAACTCTTGTTCAAAAATATCTTTCGCTGAAAAAATAATACTTGCCATGTCTCTCTCCATTCTCGCTTGCTAGTATTATTATATAAAAAAAGGCAAACAAAAATCAAGGTCAAAGCTTCAATTTTCGGAAAAATTTTCAGCAAGTTCATTTAATTGATCAAATGTTAATCTCTTTATAAAATAGTCCTCTTGATTTTTCATTTTTTGGTAAAAATAAGCTAGTTTCGTTTCATTTTCTTCATCATAAAAAAAATAGGAACTAGTCGTGTTTTCCAGCAAAAACTGCTGGTAATCTCTTAACTGCCCCTTGTGTTCATAGCGAGGATAGGCATATTTGACAAAGTCTACCTGCTTAAAACGACTCAATTTCATCTGATTGACTTCATTCCAATTTTCCCCATGGGTTTCAAAAGCAAAAATGGTCGCCAACTGGAAACCGTACTCGGTTTTCATCTCCTGAGCAACCTCTAAAACCCAATATTCAAAGCCCAAAGTCCCTGTAAACACAAGCCAAGACACCCCATCTGCTGCCATAGCCTCTAAATCTTTACGTATCGCTTTTTTAATCAATTTAAGACGAGGATCCTTATCAGAAAATAAACCCAAATCAAAAGCAGAATAGCCTAAAACCAAAGCTGTAGCCATTTTTAACCCTTTCTGTGTAAATTTATGGTATAATAGAGTGATATTATTGTACCAATAAGGAGAATTATGGTCAACTATCCACATAAACTTTCATCACAAAAAAGACAAACATCTCTTTCTCAACCCAAAAATTTCGCAAATCGAGGAATGTCTTTTGAAAAGATGATCAATGCTACCAACGACTACTATTTGTCTCAGGGCTTGGCTGTTATACACAAGAAACCAACCCCTATTCAAATTGTACGAGTGGATTATCCACAACGAAGTCGTGCCAAGATTGTTGAAGCCTATTTTCGACAAGCTTCAACGACGGACTATTCTGGCGTTTATAATGGATATTACATCGACTTTGAAGCCAAGGAAACAAAACAAAAACGTGCGATTCCGATGAAAAATTTTCATCCACATCAGATTCAGCATATGGAACAAGTCCTTGCCCAACAAGGAATCTGCTTTGTCCTTCTTCACTTTTCTTCTCAGCAAGAAACCTACTTATTGCCGGCATTCGATTTGATTCGCTTCTATCATCAAGATAAGGGACAAAAATCAATGCCACTTGGATATATTCGAGAACATGGATATGAAATCAAGGCTGGTGCCTTCCCTCAAATTCCTTATCTCAATGTTATCAAAGAACATTTATTAGGTGGTAAAACAAGATGAACAAACCAACGATTCTGCGCCTAATCAAGTATCTGAGCATTAGCTTCTTAAGCTTGGTTATCGCAGCCATTGTCTTAGGCGGAGGAGTTTTTTTCTACTATGTTAGTAAGGCTCCTAGCCTATCCGAGAGTAAACTAGTTGCAACAACCTCTAGTAAAATCTACGACAATAAAAATCAACTCATTGCTGACTTGGGTTCTGAACGCCGCGTCAATGCCCAAGCTAATGATATTCCCACAGATTTGGTTAAGGCAATCGTTTCTATCGAAGACCATCGCTTCTTCGACCACAGGGGGATTGATACCATCCGTATCCTGGGAGCTTTCTTACGCAATCTGCAAAGCAATTCCCTCCAAGGTGGATCAACTCTCACCCAACAGTTGATTAAGTTGACTTACTTTTCAACCTCGACTTCCGACCAGACTATTTCTCGTAAGGCTCAGGAAGCTTGGTTAGCGATTCAGTTAGAACAAAAAGCAACCAAGCAAGAAATCTTGACCTACTATATAAATAAGGTCTACATGTCTAATGGGAACTATGGAATGCAGACAGCAGCTCAAAACTACTATGGTAAAGACCTCAATAATTTAAGTTTACCTCAGTTAGCCTTGCTGGCTGGAATGCCTCAGGCACCAAACCAATATGACCCCTATTCACATCCAGAAGCAGCCCAAGACCGCCGAAACTTGGTCTTATCTGAAATGAAAAATCAAGGCTACATCTCTGCTGAACAGTATGAGAAAGCAGTCAATACACCAATTACTGATGGACTACAAAGTCTCAAATCAGCAAGTAATTACCCTGCTTACATGGATAATTACCTCAAGGAAGTCATCAATCAAGTTGAAGAAGAAACAGGCTATAACCTGCTCACAACTGGGATGGATGTCTACACAAATGTAGACCAAGAAGCTCAAAAACATCTGTGGGATATTTACAATACAGACGAATACGTTGCCTATCCAGATGATGAATTGCAAGTCGCTTCTACCATTGTTGATGTTTCTAACGGTAAAGTCATTGCCCAGCTAGGAGCACGCCATCAGTCAAGTAATGTTTCCTTCGGAATTAACCAAGCAGTGGAAACAAACCGCGACTGGGGATCAACTATGAAACCGATCACAGACTATGCTCCTGCCTTGGAATACGGTGTCTACGATTCAACTGCTACTATCGTTCACGATGAGCCCTATAACTACCCTGGGACAGATACCCCTGTTTATAACTGGGATAGGGGCTACTTTGGCAACATTACCTTGCAATACGCCCTGCAACAATCGCGAAATGTCCCAGCCGTGGAAACTCTCAACAAGGTTGGACTCAATCGCGCCAAGACTTTCCTAAATGGTCTCGGAATCGACTACCCAAGTCTTCACTACTCAAATGCCATTTCAAGTAACACAACCGAGTCAGACAAAAAATATGGAGCAAGTAGTGAAAAGATGGCTGCTGCTTACGCTGCCTTTGCAAATGGTGGAACTTACCACAAACCAATGTACATCAATAAAGTTGTCTTTAGTGATGGTAGCGAAAAAGAATTTTCTGACCCTGGCACAAGAGCCATGAAAGAAACGACTGCTTACATGATGACAGAGATGATGAAAACGGTCTTGACTTACGGAATTGGTCGTGGTGCCTATCTCCCATGGTTAGCGCAAGCTGGTAAGACAGGTACTTCTAACTACACAGATGATGAAATTGAAAAACACATCAAAAACACTGGCTATGTAGCTCCAGATGAAATGTTTGTTGGTTATACACGTAAATATTCAATGGCTGTATGGACAGGTTACACAAACCGTCTCACACCAATTATGGGGGATGGTCTCACAGTTGCTGCCAAAGTCTATCGTGCTATGATGACCTACCTGTCTGAAGGAAGCAATCCAGAGGACTGGAATATGCCAGATGGCATCTATCGAAATGGGCAGTTTCTTTTCCAAAATGGAGCAAGACCGACTTGGACTGAAACAACATCCCAATCATCTTCAACCGAAAGCTCATCAACAAGTACAGAAAGCTCTACTAGCCTAGCACCAACAACAAGTCCTGATGCTAGTACTAATGGTCAAAACCAAGCACCAAATGCACCAGGAGCCAATCAAAATCCGGCTCCACAGACTCCTCAAGTCCAACAACAACCACAACAGTAAACGACAAAATCCTGAGAACTCTAAACTCAGGATTTTGTCATTTTCAAAATGAAATACAGAGATCAAGTACATTTCCCCACAATAAAACGCATACGATCAAGGCTTTTCATTCATTACCTGACAATATGCGTTTTTCTTTTAAAGACTTTTGCTCAGTCTTTTTTTGTTTTATTTCACATGTTTTGCGAGTTCTTCTTGCGCTTTTTTATTGGATTCTGCTTTTTCTTTCATCCATTTTTCTTGAGCTTTTTGGTATTCATCTGCTGTAACTGCCTTGTCTTGAAGTTCCAAGTATTTATACAAGACTGGGTCACTTGTACCTTTATTTCCTGACAATGCAAATGGTATTGTAAATGGTACCATCTTAGACAAGATTGGACGACCAGTTTTAGAAGTTGTTGGGATGATCAAAGCACTGTCGGTCAACCAAGCTTGGGCAGCAGCATATTTTTCATATCGTTTAGCAACATCTGTAGCCTCATCACCAGCTTCAGTAACCAATTTTTCGTAGTCATATAGACCTACTTTTTTAGCAGCTACATTATCTTCCCCTGAGTCAAATCCTAAATATGTTTTAGTACTTTCTCCTACAGAAGGTTTGATAATATCAAGGTAGGTTGATGGATCGGCAAAGTCTGGACCCCAACCGACATTATCTGATAAATCCCAGTCTTCGCCAGCAGCATTTTCAGCAAATAAAGTTACATTAAGCAATTCATCTTTTTGCAATTGTTGGATATCAATAATGACATTATCAGTTCCTAAAGTTGCTTCCAAGGATTGTTTCATAGATTGGACACGTTGAACTTTTGTAGTTGCTGTCTGGTCAACTGGCATATCCAAATGAATTGGGAAAGTCACACCTTCTGCCTGCAAAGCTGATTTAGCTTTAGCAAATTCGGCCTTGGCTTTTTCTGGATTGTAAAGACCATCTTGTGAATCGGCCAGATTAACATCCTTCCATTCATCCCCATAAGTCACTAATTTTTCTTTGACTATATCGCCAAAGTTTTTCCCATCTGCTTGAACAAATGTTGGTGGAACAAAGAGATTACGCAAGATTTTGCTTGCTCCAGTTTCTCCATTCAACTGAGAGGCATAGGCTGTACGGTCAAAACCAAAGGCAATAGCCTGACGGAAATCCTTGTTTAAGAGAGCCTTTTTAGTTGAAGTCTTTTGTTCTTCGCTAGTCTTAGATGTGTGCTTATAAGATTGACGATCAATATTTGTTCCCACTAGATAAGTCGTAGAGTCTTGTTGAGTATAGACAATATTGTCTTTCATACTCTTCTCAAGCTCTGCGAAACTTGCACTTGTTGGATAGAGACGAGCTGCTGTAAGGCTACCATCTTTAAAGTTTTCTGCTGGTTTGCTGGTATCTTGACCATCCCAGAATGACAATTTAACTTTGTCAATATGCACATTGTCCTTATCCCAGTAGTTCGGATTTTTCGCAAATTCAACAGAGGATTTGGTCACAATGGATTTCAACAAATAAGGGCCGTTATACAAGAGACTACTTGGATCCGTAGCCTTGGCAAAATCATCCCCTTTTGAATTCAAAAACTCTTCATTGACTGGCGCAAGCACACCCATGGTTGTTTTTGAGTTCCAAAAAGTTTCAGGTTTGTTCAAGGTGTATTGGATTGTTTGGTCGTCAAGGGCTTTAATTCCGACTTGAGCGAAGTCTGTGATTTCACCTTTGGCATAGGCATCCAGACCTTTGATTGAATCCTGTACCAAGTAAAGGGCTTCTGCTTTCTTATCTGTTGCATATTTAAGTCCTGTTACAAAGTCCTGAGCCTTAACAGGAGCGTATTCTTCTCCCTCAGATGTATACCACTTGGCATCTTGACGAATCTTATAAGTATAAGTCAAGCCATCCTTAGAGACCGACCAGTCTTCTGCCAATGAAGGAACAAGGTTTCCGTATTTATCATTTTCAAGCAATCCATCAATCACATTACTAGTAATCTCAGAAGTTGCTGCCTTACCAGTTGTCAAATAGTTGAGATTATCTGGATGTGTCTCGTAGGTAAATGCAAAGGTCTTTTCACCTTGAGCGCCTGAACCCCCAGAACAAGCAGCTAAAACACCAGCTGCTAATAAGGTTACTCCCGCAAGAGCCAATACTTTTCTTGTTTTCATAGTATTCTCCTTTGTTTTTTTATTCATTATAGACTCTTTTTCAAGTCCTGTCAATAGAATTTTCTGAATTTTAAGAGTTATTTGTTATATTTGATATATTCTGAAAAATAAAATTGTTCATTTATGCCAAAAAAGCCAACATAGGTTCTCTTCTGATAAGCAGAAAAGAATCTTGTTGACCTTACTTCTAAAAATCTTAAGTAGCAAAGATTCTAAAATAACGGAATCCTTGCATCATTGTCCCAACTCTTGCTCGACCACTTCCAAAGCCCGTTCGATGACCACATGCATGTCATAGTATTTATAGTCAGCCAAACGACCACAGAAAATAACCTTGTCATTTGTTGCCGCTTCTTCCTGATATTTGGCAAATATAGCATTATTTCTTTCATCATTGATTGGATAATAAGGCTCATCTCCACGTTTCCAATCAGCTGGATATTCACGAGTAATGACCGTTTTATCTTGTGTGCCGTACTCAAAATGTTTATGCTCAATAATGCGAGTATAAGGAATTTCACGTTCTGTGTAGTTAACAACTGCATTTCCTTGATAGTTTTCTTCATCAAGAACTTCATGCTCAAAACGAAGACTACGGTATTCTAACTCACCATGTTTATAATCAAAGTATTGGTCAGTCATCCCTGTAAAGACAACTTTTTCAGCAGAAGCTTCTAATTCCTGACGATTGGCAAAAAAGTCAAGGCCAAGTTCTACTTCTACATCCTTGAGCATATTTTCGATGATAACATTATACCCACCAATCGGAATACCTTGGTAACGGTCATTGAAGTAGTTATTATCAAAGGTTAAACGAACTGGTAGACGTTTGATGATAAAGGGTGGAAGGTCAGTCGCAGAACGTCCCCATTGCTTTTCAGTATACCCTTTAATCAACTTTTCATAAATATCTGGACCGATTAACTTGATAGCCTGCTCTTCCAAGTTTTTCGGTTCAACGTCCTTCATATGAGCCGTTTGCTCAGCAATCTTATCTTTGACTTCTTGAGGAGTTTTTGTACCCCACATAGCATAGAAAGTATTCATATTGAAAGGTAGATTATAAAGGCTACCCTTGTAATTAGCTAGAGGCGAGTTGATATAATTGTTAAACTCAGCGAATTGATTGACATAGTCCCAAACTTTTTTATTAGAAGTATGAAAGATATGGGCACCATATTTATGAACATTAACCCCTTCTACATTCTCACAGTAGATATTTCCACCAATGTGGTCACGTTTATCAATAACTTTTACTTTTTTTCCACGCTTGGTTGCTTCATAAGCAAAAATTGCTCCCGACAAACCAGCACCAACGATTAGATAGTCGTACATAGTCTCTCCCTTATCATTTATCTTTGCATCTCCTTAACTATAGCAAAAGAGATGATCTTATACTCTTCAAAAATCTCTTTAAACCACGTCAGCTTCTATCTGCAACCTCAAAACAGTATTTTGAGCTGACTTCCCAGTTACTCTTTGATTTTCATTGAGTATTCGTTTCAATCTATTTTAGCACAAAACAAATCATTTCTCAGTTTTCAATAGCCGAGTGATTTAAAAAGACAAGCACCAAAACTGATGTTTGTCTTTATGATTTTGCTTGAAAAGGCTATTTCTAACTATTTAACATGTTTTTCTGCTTCTTTTTGAGCTTTTTCAATTGCTTTTTTGCTTTCTTGCTCCCATTTGGTCTTAGCTTCTTCAAACTGTTTGGTCGTCACCGTATCTTTTTGCAGTTTCATGTACTTGTAGTTATTGCCATCACCCTTGATACCAACCAATGAATAGCCTCTTGTAAATGGCGTCACTTTGGTTACAGATGCTGTGCCACCACTTGACATAGCTGACATAATCAGAGAATTGTCAATCATCCAAGCCTGTGCTTCAGCATATTTTTCATAGCGTTTGGCTACATCTTTATTTTCACTATCTGCATCTTTGAGCATCTTGGTGTAGGTGTCCAGACCTAGGCTAGTGATTTTTTCCTTATCTTCCTTGGCATCTAGTCCAAAAATCTTAAGGTAGAATCCATCCTCTGCATTGAAAGGATTGAGATAAGTTGATGGATCTTGGTAGTCACCTACCCAACCATCAAAGCTCAAATCGTAGTCACGATCAGCTGCTGTCGGTGCTAAGAAGGCTACATTATTAAAATCATCTGTTGAAAGTTGTTGAACATCAATGACAATGTTATCAGCACCTAAAACTGATTCAAGGGTCTGCTTAACTGAGTTCATGCCTGTCACAGCATTTTTACTTGTCTGATCAACTGCCACATCCAAGTGTATAGGGAAAGTCACACCTTGACTTGCCAATTCTTTTTTAGCTTCCGCAAATTTTGCTCGGGCTTTTTCTTTGTTAAAATAGGCATCCTGAGCATCTGCCAAGTTAATATCTGACCATTCTGTGCCATAGTTGACCAATTTAGAAGCAACTACTTCTCCAAAAGTCTTGTCTCCAACTTGGACAAATGTAGGAGGCACTAGGGTGTTACGAAGAGTCTTGCTAGCTGCTTCTTCCCCATTTGACTGGGCAGAATAGGCTGTGCGATCCAAGGCAAAGTTCACTGCTTGACGGAAGTTCTTGTTCAAGACAGCTGTCTCAGTTGACTTCTTCTGCTCATCTGTCGTTTTAGACGTATGGTTGTAAGCCTTACGGTTGACGTTGAAATTGAAATACCAAGAAGTCTTGTCCTGCAAGCTATAGACGATATTATCCTTATATTTCTCCTTGGTCTTGGCGAAGTTAGAACTATTTGGATAAACCCCAGCAATAGAATAGGCTCCACTTTCAAAGTTACGGATGGTCAATTCTTGGTCTGAGCCATCAAAATAAGCCAATTTCACGTGTTCAATCGATACTTTGTCATGATCATAGTAATGCGGATTTTTCACATACTCAATCGATGATTTTGATGTGAAATCTTTTAACAAATAAGGTCCGCTGTAGAGAATACTGTCTGGAGATAGGGTACCAAAATCTTTCCCTTTTGAATTTAGAAACTCTTCATTTACTGGGAAAAAAATACTGTTGGTTGTTTTTGAGTTCCAGTAAGGTTCTGGGCGTGTCAAAGTATACTCAACAGTCTGGTCATCAATAGCCTTCACCCCAACCTTAGAAAAGTCAGAATCCGCTCCGGTAATATAATCATTCAAGCCCTTGATCGAGTTTTGAATCAAGTCAATGGCCTGTGATTTATTGTCCACTGCGTACTTTATACCTGTCACAAAATCTTGTGCCTTGACTGGGGCGTACTCTTCACCGTCAGCCGTGAACCATTTGGCATCTTTTCTCAATTTGTAGGTATAAGTCAGACCATCGCTTGAAACAGACCAGTCTTCTGCCAAAGATGGAACTAGATTCCCGTAATTGTCATTTTCAAGCAAACCATCAACTAGGTTAGTAATAATGGCTGTATTATCAGCGTAGTAGTCTAACAAGTAGTTAAATGTAGTTGGGTTTCCACTAAAGGTTGATGAGTAAGTTTTTGTATCTGAACCTGATTGTCCGCAAGCAGCTAAAAGCAGGGCAGCTGCAAAAGTCAGGCCTGCACTAAGGACACGCTTTTTTGTAGTCATCTTCTTTCTCCTTTATGTTAGTTTTTATAACATAGGTTTATTTTACCAAAATAGTGGAAATTTGTAAAGTTAATTGAATTTTGAGAATGAAAGTTTATAAACCTTGGTTATAAAAAAACAAAGGATTTCTGTCTTTCATACAGTCCTCCCTTGTTTTTATACGATTTCAATTTTAAATTTTTCTGTAAAAAATATTTATAGTAATTCCACACAGAAAGCATCCCATGGAGCTAAGATTTGTTTTTCAAAGACTTCCTGAGCCGTGGTGTTTTCAATCAAGACAGATTTGACGTTTCCTTCTACTGCCAAGTCTTGTTCTTCATTGGACAAGTTAGCCACAACTAGGAAGCGACGGTCCCCATCTTTACGGATATAGGCAAAGACCTTATCAGCCGTATCAAGCAATTCAAAGTCAGCTCGAATCAGCCAGCTGTTCTCCTTACGGATTTGGACCAACTTCTGATAAGTATAGAAAATAGAATCTGGATTTGACAGCGCTTCTTGAACGTTGATTGCTTGATAGTTTGGATTCACTGCCAACCAAGGTTGTCCTGTTGAGAAACCAGCGTTTTTGCTTTCGTCCCATTGCATTGGGGTACGGGCATTATCACGTCCAATGACACGGATACTGTCCATGATTTCTTGCATCGGAACGCCTTTTCCAAGAGCCTCACGCGCATAGTTAAGAGATTCAATATCTTCTACTTGATCCAGCGTTTCAAACGGATAGTTGGTCATCCCAATCTCCTCACCTTGGTAGATATAAGGAGTTCCTCTCATAAGATGAAGCAAGATTGCAAAGGCTTTGGCAGATTTTTCGCGGTATTCTTGGTCATTTCCCCAGATTGAGACGATACGAGGGAGGTCATGATTGTTCCAGAAGAGCGAATTCCAACCGTCCTCAACTCCTAACTCTGTCTGCCATTTGTTAAAAATTTCTTTTAACTTAGCGATATTCAGCTCTTTTTGATAGTGCCATTTAGGCTGACCTTCCTGATACTGAAGACCGATATGTTCAAACTGGAAGACCATAGACAATTCTTGTTCCTTTGGATCTGAGTAGAACTTAGCAATCTCAGGCGTTGCTCCCCAAGTCTCCCCTACTGTCAAGAGATTCTTATCTCCAAAGGTCGCCTGATTCATCTCCTTGAGATAAGGGTGGAGCATAGGACCATTATTGACTACTTTCTCGTCAGGAATTTTCCCAATCATGTCAATGACATCCATGCGGAAACCACCAATGCCTTTATCAATCCAGAAATTCATCATCTCATAAATTTTCTGACGAAGTTTTTCATTTTCCCAGTTGAGATCAGGTTGCTTCTTGCTGAAAAAGTGGAGATAGTACTGACCTGACTTTTCATCGTACTCCCAAGCAGACCCACTAAAGATAGACTCCAAATCGTTGGGTTCATTCCGCCAGATATAGTAGTCTCGCTCAGGGCTATCAGGATTTTCACAGGCCTCGACAAACCAAGCATGTTCATCTGAGGTATGATTGACCACCAAGTCCATGATGATACGAATATCACGTTTCTTAGCTTCCGCGATCAGTTTGTCCATATCCTCCATGGTTCCGAAAATAGCTGCAATCGCTTGATAATCAGCAATATCATAGCCATTATCGTCCATAGGGCTGTCATAAACAGGAGAAAGCCAAATAGCAGTAATCCCTAACTTAGCTAGATAGTCTAACTTACTAGTAATTCCTGGCAAATCGCCAATTCCATCTCCGTTGCTATCCATAAAACTCTTAGGATAAACTTGATAGACTACGGCATTATGCCACCATTTTTCTTGCATCTTCTTACCTCATTATTTTAATAATCTACAATCTATGATAGCGCTTTTTAGAATTTTATGCAAGCGTTTGCCTAATCTTTTTAATTTCTTTTTTGACTCCATAGTTTCCTAACTTCCAATTTTTTATTATAATAGAGGTCAGAGGTAAAAAAATGAAAAAACAAGCTTTTAGTTCTGAACAATATTTGAATCTACAGCGCGACCACATCTTGGAGCGCATTAACCAATTTGACGGCAAGCTCTACTTGGAGTTTGGCGGCAAAATGTTAGAAGATTTCCACGCTGCTCGCGTGCTTCCTGGCTATGAGCCTGACAACAAAATCAAGCTCTTGAAAGAGTTGAAAGAGCAGGTCGAGGTTGTGATTGCCATCAATGCTAGTAACATCGAGCATTCCAAAGCACGTGGTGACTTGGGCATTTCTTATGACCAAGAAGTCCTTCGTTTGATTGATAAATTCAATGAATTGGGAATTTTTGTTGGCTCTGTTGTCATCACACAGTACGCTGGCCAACCAGCTGCAGATGCCTTCCGCAACCAACTTGAGAAAAACGGAATTGATTCTTATCTTCATTATCCAATCAAAGGATATCCGACGGATATGGACCACATCATTTCTCCAGAAGGTATGGGGAAAAATGACTACATCAAAACCAGTCGTAACTTGATTGTCGTAACTGCTCCTGGACCTGGTTCTGGAAAATTGGCAACTTGTATGTCAAATATGTACCACGACCAAATCAATGGTATCAAGTCTGGCTACGCTAAATTTGAAACCTTCCCAGTTTGGAATCTTCCCCTTCATCACCCAGTCAACTTGGCCTACGAGGCTGCCACAGCAGACCTTGATGATGTCAACATGATTGACCCCTTCCATCTTCAAACCTATGGAGAAACCACTGTCAACTACAATCGTGATATCGAGATTTTCCCAGTGCTCAAGCGCATGTTAGAACGTATCCTTGGTAAATCTCCATACGCTTCTCCGACAGATATGGGTGTCAACATGGTTGGTTTCGCTATTACAGACAATGAAGCGGCTATTGAAGCCTCTAAACAAGAAATCATCCGCCGCTACTATCAAACTGTTCTTGACTTCAAAGCCGAAAAAGTTAACCAAGCTGCTGTCAAGAAAATCGAGTTGCTTATGAATGACCTCGGTATCACACCAGCAGACCGCAAGGTTGCTGTCGTTGCCCGTCAAAAAGCAGAAGAAACTGGCGGACCAGCCCTAGCCCTTGAATTGCCAAATGGGGAAATCGTCACAGGTAAGAACTCAGAACTCTTTGGCCCTACAGCGGCTGCTCTTATCAACGCCATCAAAAAATCAGCTGACATTGCTAAAGAAGTAAAACTCATCGAGCCTGAAGTTGTCAAACCGATTCAAGGTCTTAAAATCGATCATCTGGGTAGTCGCAATCCACGCCTGCATTCTAATGAAATCCTGATTGCTCTTGCCATCACAGCTACAGAAAATCCTGATGCTGCTCGTGCTATGGAAGAACTTGGCAACCTCAAAGGAAGCGAAGCCCACTCAACCATCATCTTGACAGATGAAGACAAGAATGTCCTTCGCAAACTAGGTATCAACGTAACCTTTGACCCTTACTACCAATACGACCGCTTGTATCGTAAATAAAGATTTCAACCTCTCCACTCTCGGAGAGGTTTTCTCTCTGCCTCAGGAGGCGGCTTTATGTTATAATGAAAGAAGAAAATTGAAAGGATTTACCATGTCAAAAGAAGTTATTGTCGAAAGTTTTGAACTTGACCACACCATTGTTAAAGCACCCTATGTTCGCTTGATTGGGGAAGAAACAGGACCAAAGGGAGACATCATCTCCAATTATGATATTCGTTTAGTGCAACCAAACGAAGACTCTATCCCCACTGCTGGCCTTCACACTATCGAGCACCTCTTGGCCAAGCTCATCCGTACCCGCATCGACGGCATGATTGACTGTTCACCATTTGGTTGCCGTACAGGCTTCCACATGATTATGTGGGGACGTCATACTAGCGCTGAAATCGCATCTGTTATCAAGGATTCGCTCAAAGAAATCGCTGAGACTACTACTTGGGAAGACGTCCCTGGAACAACCATCGAATCTTGCGGAAACTACAAGGATCACAGCCTCTTCTCTGCTAAAGAATGGGCGAAACTCATCTTGGAACAAGGGATTTCAGACGATGCCTTTGAACGTCATGTCATCTAAACACAAAAAAAGGAACCAGTTTTTTCAGCTGGTTCCTTCTTTTTATTTTCAAAATTCTGTCTTATACTCAATGAAAATCAAAGAGCAAACTAGGAAACTAGCCGCAGGCTGTACTTGAGTACGGCAAGGCGACGTTGACGTGGTTTGAATTTGATTTTCGAAGAGTATTAGGCTTTCTCACAAATAACCAAACCACCATCTTCCATATCTGCTTCTAGGTGTTTGGCATCTAGGTGATCCAAATGGAAGTCTGTCACCTTATCACGAATTTCTTGTTCAACCACGCGACGGAGCGGGCGAACACCCATGACTTCATCATAGCCTTCTTCTGTAATATAGTCCTTAGCTGCTTGACTGACTACCAAATCAATGTCTTTCTTAGCCAAGGTTTGGTTAACTTCAGCCAACATCAAGTCCACAATCTTAGAAAGATCTTCCTTAGTCAAGTACGAGAACTCGATAACTGCGTTAAAGCGGTTGAGGAACTCTGGACGGAAGAATGGTTTCAAACGATCCATCAATTCTGGTTTATCAGCATCTTCTGTCAAGTTAGCTTCGTAACCAAAGCCTGCATTTGAAGTTGCGATAATGACTGTGTTTTTAAAGTTAACGGTATTTCCTTGGCCATCAGTCAAACGACCATCATCCAAGACTTGGAGGAGAAGGGTAATGACTTGAGGATCAGCCTTTTCAATTTCATCCAAGAGAATGATAGAGTATGGATTGCGACGAACACGTTCTGTCAAGGTATTGTTGTTGTCATCGTAACCAACATAACCTGCAGTTGTACCAATCAGCTTAGAAACGGCTGTGCGGTCACTGTATTCAGACATATCCAAACGGATGATGGCGTCCTTAGTTCCAAACATATCCAGCGCCAATTGCTTAGCAAGTTCTGTCTTACCAACCCCAGTTGGTCCTACAAAGAGGAAGCTGCCGATTGGGCGATTACCTTCATCAAAACCAGCACGGTTACGACGGATAGCACGGGCCACTGCTTCTACTGCCTTATCTTGACCGATTACCTTATCTTGCAAGCGATGAGCCATATCTTTCAAACGCTCGATGTCTGATGCTCCCATTTGCGATACTGGAATACCCGTCATACGTTCTACAGATTCAGCCACATCGTTGACACTTGCAGTCACTTTCATATCTTCTGTGTGGTTTTCGATTTTCTTTTCCAATTCTGCGATGCGTGTTTTATAGTTTAGAGCTGCTTCAAAATCTTCTGCCTCAACTGCTTTTTCTTGCTTGTCTTTTTCTGCCTCAATTTCACGTTCAACAGCATGCACATCTGTTACAGGATGCTGAGCTGCCAAGTGAGCAGCCGTTACATCGACAAGGTCGATAGCCTTATCTGGCAAGCTACGTTGAGGAATATACTGAACAGAATAATCCACCGCTGCTTTCAAGACTTCGTCTGGCAAGATGACATTGTGGTGTTGTTGATAGAGGTCACGAATTCCTTGAAGAATTTTAAAGGTATCCTCTGCTGAAGGAGCATTGACCTTGACTTCGTTGAAACGACGAGCAAGAGCTGCATTCTTCAAGATGGTGTTACGGTATTCATCTTGAGTCGTTGCCCCAATCACTGTCAATTCTCCACGAGAGAGGGCTGGCTTGAGAATATCCGCAAGCCCTTTAGAACCACTGTCTCCACCAGTGCTACCAGCACCGAGAATTTGATGAATTTCATCAAAGAAGAGGATAATATTCCCTGCTTCTTTCACTTCATTGACTAAATTTTGAACGTTTTCTTCAAAACTACCACGGTATTGAGTCCCAGCCTCAAGACCAGATATATCAATGGAAATAATTTCCTTGTTCTTAATAGCAGCTGGAACATCACCGTTCACAATGGCTTGTGCCAAACCTTCGACAACTGCTGTCTTACCAACACCTGCATCCCCGACCAAAACAGGATTATTCTTGGTACGGCGTGAAAGAATTTCAGACGCTTCTTGAATTTCCTTGTTTCGTCCGATAACAGGATCCAACTTGCCCTCACGCGCTTCTGCAGTCAAGTTTCGACCTAGTTTAGCAAGGACACCGTCTTGTTTCATACCTGACGTATGTTGTTTCATTTGTCCATCAGCTTCTGCATTTCCTGGTAATTGACCAGTCGCACGATAATGAGCAAATTCCTCAGGTGTGACTTCGCGTCCATTAATCAAGTAGCGACGATTTTCAGAACTATATCCTCGCATACCACCCATCAATTGGTTAAATAAATCATCCATGTTATTAAAATTATTAAAGTTGTTGTTCATATTCTTTACCTCATTTTGTTTACTTAGTTATGATTACTGATATTGACTATCTTTGACCTTTGTTTTAAAAAATTTAGACTAGCTAAATCGCTACTCTAGGTACTATTTCTGGTTTTTCTTTTTCAAGCGGGAGTAGACTATCTTTACTTCTGAAGATTTCTAGATTAAACATAGACACACCTCTTTCTATTTTACTTTAAATAAGCGTTCTAGTAAGGCTTTCATTTACCTTACGTTCATAATATACTACATTAGTCAAAAAAGGTCAAGAGATTTGACTTTAATTGACCAATATTTTTTTAAACTCTTCGAAAATCTCTGCAAACCACATCAACTTCGCCTTATCTACAACCTCAAAACCGTGTTTTGAGTAGCCTAAAGCTAGCTTCCTAGTTTGCTCTTGATTTTCATTGAGCATAAGTGTTCACGTAAGGCTTTCATTTACCTTACGTTCATAATATACTACATTAGTCAGAAAAGGTCAAGGGATTTGACTTTAATTGACCAACATTTTTTAAACAGCAAAAACGAGTCTGGGACAAAAAGATTTTGATTTTAGGAATTCTTTATTATAAGTTTTTAAAATCGATAGATTAGATAAAAAAGCGAACAAAACAGAATTCTGAGTATCAGATAACTTGTTTTGTTCGCTTTTTATATTTAAGGTTAGACTTTTGTCCCAGACTCGCCATTCTTACATCAAATATAAAATTGCTAGAGTCAGGAGACTTGCTAGAAGCCCTACTCCCCAAAAGAAGAAGTCAACCTTCCACTCGCTCCAAGGATTTCCTTTACCAGACAATCCTCCAAGCTCAAAATGGTGATGGACAGGTGTCATACGGAAAATACGTTTACCTCCTGTCAGTTTAAAATAACTGACTTGCATCATGACCGAAGTTGTTTCAAAGACATAAACAATTCCGATAATCAAGAGAGTCCATTCTTGGTGGAGGGCCATAGAGATAGCTGCCAGCATTCCACCGAGAGCTAAACTTCCCACATCCCCCATAAAGACCTTAGCAGGCTTATGGTTAAAGACAAAGAAACCAAGCAAACCACCAATCATGGCAAGAATCACTAGAAGAATATCCATCTGACCTTGAACATAGGCAATAACTCCATAGGCAGACAAACTAATCACAACGGAAATACTAGCTAAACCGTCAATGCCATCTGTCAAGTTCACTGCATTTGAAAAACCGACTAGCCAGAAAAGAGCGAAGAAAATATAGAAAAATCCCAAATGAACTGGATAACCAAATACAGACAGGATATCACCCCCACGCTCATAGAAAAGATAGAAGATAACTCCACCTAGAAGCTGAAGAGCCAATTTTTGCTTAGGATTCAGCCCCTCATTGATTTTGCGAAAAACCTTGAGAAAGTCATCTAAAAATCCGACCAAGCCATACAAGACCAAGATGAACAAAATCATTCCCACATTATTGCTGAATTGGCTACTAAATAGGGCAAAAAAGAAAGCAACCAAAACAGAAGTAATTAAGAAAACCAAACCTCCCATTGTAGGAGTCCCAGCTTTTGCCTGATGCTGTTTGACATCCTCATGCATCTGCTGGCCTGTAATTTGCGCCTTTCTATAAAATTGGATAAAGGCCGGAATTCCTACTAAAGTTAGTAAAAATGTCACAATTCCAGCACTGATGGAAATAAACATATTAGTCTCCTAAAGTTAATATAATTTTTTTAATGCCCTTAATAGCTGTATTAGCACGAACATCTTGCTTCTGCACAGTAGAGCCCGAACCTTCAAATTCAAGTTCTATATTGAGCCACTTAGCAAAGGTCTCAGCAGTCGCTTTTGTCCAACCATACATGTCTGGAACTTCCTCTGCTTTATCAGATAAGATCAGGACTTGCTGATTCGGGGCAAGATTCTTCCCTTCTTCAGCAGAACTGTTTTTAATCTTCGTCCCTGTTCCCACAACGATAGGTTGTACAAGATTGCGACGCAATTCTTCTGCTAAATCACCAGGTGAAATATCCTTGACACTAGGCATAGGATAAGGACTTTGTTGACTTACTTGCTCCAAAGCTTTAGCTGTTGTTTGAAGATTGAGAGAGTCTTTCATAGCCACCGCTCTTTCCAAGATAGGGTTGGCAAATTCTCCCAACTGGATACCTGAATAATGTTCAGGTTGCTGTACCGTTACATACAAGATAAAATCAGGATTTTCAGCAGGATTCATAGTCACAACTGAGAAAATATAATTGGTAGAACCAACCAAGTAGCCTCCATTTTTCTCATCAGCGATTTGAGCCGTACCGGATTTAACTGCTACATTTTGTCCAGGAACTGTTATAATTGGCTTTCCTGTTTGGTGATTATACATAGTTCCATATAGAGGGTCCGTCCCAACTAATATCATGTTAGTACGAGTCAAGCTTGCTGCATCTTCAGATACAGGTTTTCCTACAATCTCTTTTTGAGACTTTCGTACAGACTGATTGTTAGTATCATAAATAGCACTTATAAATTTTGGCTCCAGCATAACTCCATCATTAGCAATAGCTGTAAAGGCACGAAGCATTTGTGTTTGTGTCACTGAAATCCCTTGCCCAAATGAGCTTTGCGCAATGTTGACAATATTATCCGCAGGAAGCTGACCAGCATACTCATCCGTCAAACCGAAACGGGTCGGAACACCAAATTTAAAACGATTAAGATAATCAAGCCAGGTAGCATCTCCCATCTTTTGCTCAAGGAGGGTCATCCCAACGTTACTTGAGAGTGCAAAACCTTGAGAAAAAGTCATCATTCTGCCACCAGTCAATCCTTCATTGACGTCCCAATCTCGAATCGTGACATCTGCAATTTTTAACTCACTACTATTGAAGACTTCTCCTCCTGGAAAGGTATTATTATCAATAGCAGCAGCGAGCGTCATAACCTTCATGGTTGACCCCGGCTCATAGTTACTTTGATAGAGGATATCACGCCAAACAAAGTCCTTGGTAAGTCCTTCCTTAGTATCGGCATCAAAGGTTGGTCTCTGCGTCGTTGCAAGAATCTCCCCCGTTTTAGCACTAACCAAGGTAGCCGTCATATACTTGCCTTTTACTTTTTCTTGAAAGGCATTCATCTGTGTCTCCATGAAGGACTGAAGGGTGCTGGAAATAGTCGTATAAACATCCTTGCCATCTACTGTTTGTTGGGAAACTTGTTCTGTTCCGGGGACAATATTACCCAGACGATCCTTTTCATAGGTAATGATACCGTCTTTCCCTGCAAGAATACTATTCAAGGAACTCTCCATCCCAGAAGTTCCCAGCAAACTCTTGCTTCCATCTTCATTTTCATGGAGCTGAGCTAGACCGATAAAACTAGAAGCAAATTGTCCGTTTGGATAACTACGATTGGGACTGGTTGTAAAATCAATCCCCTTGACCTCTGCAGTTTCCAACTCTTTTTTGATAGCCATCATATTGGCATAGGTAATCCCATTTCCCTTCGAACCAAAGGAAACTTGCTTGAGATTAGGTTGCGAGAGTTGCTCTCTTACATAGGATTCTTCCATGTCCAGATACTTATGAAAGACCTCTGCAACCTTGTTAAATTGTGTTTTTTCTACGTAAAGAATCTTACCCGTTGCTGACTTATAGTTCTCATCAATGACCGCATAGACATTATAGGAGGTTGCATCCTCAGCAATTGGGACTCCATTTCGGTCATAAATAGTCCCACGTTTGGCAGGAACTGTACGGGTGGTTTGATGAACCTTCTTAGCTTCCTTCGCTAAATCTGTTCCAAAGCGAGTGCCCGTCCCAATAATGACCGCAAAATTGACTAAAAAAACGGCAAAAACAAAGACAGATAATAAACTCAGACTTTTTCCAACTCTGCGTCTGTTTTCAGCCGGCGATTTCCGATTTTTCGTCGCATAACGGATTACTCTTTTTGTCCACTTCATATCTTACTCCGCTATTCGAATATTTTCATTGTTTAATTGCAAATCGTGTGAATTGGCAATCTCTTTCAAACGTTCTGCACGTAATAGTTCATTGACCTCTTGCTTGGCATCGTCCAATTCGGTCTTCTTTTCCTCTATCTGCGCATTGATTTTTGTCAAATCATTCTGCACTTGCAAGAGCTTGGTCTGCATAAAAATAATACTAATGGCTACAATAAGAGTGGTTACAGCAATGGAAAAGTAAAAAGCTTTTTCCACACGCGAAAACCGTTTAAGTTGCATCTGTAGTATTTGACCTGTTTTTTCCATTCTTTCTGCCATCTTTTTCCCTCTTACTTGTGAATTTTTCTGGCCACGCGCAACTTGGCTGAGTGCGAGCGGTTATTGGCTTCTAACTCTTCCGCACTTGGCAAGATTGGCTTACGGGATACCAATTCCATCTTGGGCTTGAGATCATCTGGGATGAAAGGCAAGCCTTTGGGAACTTCAACTGTTGAAGCTTCCTTAAACAACTGCTTGGTCAAGCGGTCTTCTAAGGAATGAAAGGTAATCACTGAAATCCTACCATCCATAGCCAACATATCCATAGCCTGCTGGATGGACTCATCTGCCGCTCCCAGTTCATCATTGACTTCAATTCGAATAGCCTGGAAAATCTGCTTAGCAGGATGACCCTTCTTCTTGAGCTCCTTGGCAGGTTTGGCCGACTTGATAATCTCTGCTAACTCAGTCGTTGTCTCAATCGGCTTGACTTCACGCGCTTGTTCAATCTTACGGGCAATCTGTTTAGAGAATTTATCCTCACCATACTTGAAGAAAATACGAACCAAGTCATGATAGTCATAGTGGTTCACCACTTCATAGGCTGTCAGACTAGCATCCTGATTCATGCGCATATCCAGTGGCGCATCCTTTTTATAAGAAAAACCACGCTCACGCTGGTCCAATTGAGGACTAGACACTCCCAAATCATAACAAATTCCATCAATTTCCTGAACACCAGCTTCGCGCAAACGCGCCTGTAAATGACGGAAGTTATCCTTGATAAAAGTCACCATCCCCTTTTCAATGTATGGTGCCAAGCGTTTTTGCGCATTGTCAATGGCATTCTGGTCCTGGTCAAAGGCATAGAGATGGCCTTTTTCACTTAATTTACTTAATAAATATTCGCTATGGCCTGCTCCACCCAAAGTCGCATCAACGTAGATACCGTCAGGTTTTACGTCAAGCATATCAATCGTTTCGTGGAGTAAGACCGTTACATGATGAAATTCTTTTGTCATATCTTATCTATTTTACCACAAATCCGACCAGCTTGCACTAGTCAGACAAATCAGACAAGAGGACTACTATTTCTTCAAAAAATAGCTAACTTCTCAAAGTAACTTCCACTTGCCTGACCAAAGTGGAAATTAGTCTAAAACGGATTTTTATGGTGGAATTAAGTGTGAGACGTTTGAGTTAGAAATGAGGTCTACTATGACAAAACATAAACACCTTACCCTTTCAGACCGTAATGATATCCAACTGGGCTTAGAGCGCGGTGAAACCTTCAAAGCTATCGGGCAACTTATTCTAAAAGACCCGACCACTGTTTCTAAAGAAGTCAAGCGAAACAAACAAGTCCGAGAGTCTACATGCCATAACTTTCCTTGCCCTCTACTCGACAAAGCTCCCTTTGTCTGCAACGGCTGCCCTAAAAGAAGACAGAATTGTGGCTATAAGAAGATCTTCTACCTAGCTAAGCAAGCTCAAAAGCAGTACGAACAAACTCTTGTCGAAGCTCGAGAAGGAACTCCTCTCAACTCTCAGACTTTCTGGGACATGGACAAAGTCATTTCTGATGGGGTTAAAAAGGGACAACACATCTATCATATCCTCAAAACTCACAATCTTGATGTCAGCTCCTCAACCGTCTATCGACATATCCGAAAAGGATACCTATCTATCGCTCCTATTGACCTAGCCAGAGCCGTTAAATTCAAAGAAAGACGGAAAAGTAAGCTACCTTCCATCCCTAAAGAAGCTAAAAAAGGCCGCTCCTATGAGGATTTCCAAAATTATTTATCCCTTAATCAACTAGACTCTTGGCTAGAAATGGATACAGTTCTGGGTAGAATGGGAGGTAAAGTCCTACTCACCTTCAATCTCTCTTTCTGTAACTTTATCTTCGCTAGACTGCTGGATAATAAAACTGCCCTTGAGGTTACCAAACACCTCTATGATATCAAGAACACTCTTCACCAAGCGGACAAAGATTTCTGTCAACTCTTTCCTGTCATCCTCACAGATAATGGTGGAGAGTTTGCCAGGGTCGATGATATCGAAATGGATGTTCGAGGAGAGAGTAAACTCTTCTTTTGTGACCCTAATCGCTCTGACCAGAAAGGGAGAATTGAGAAAAATCACACGCTGATTCGCGACATTCTACCTAAGGGAACTTCCTTTGATAACTTAACTCAGGAGGACATCAATCTCGTCTGCTCGCATGTCAACAGCGTCAAACGTGCTGCTTTGAATGGAAAATCAGCCTATGAACTCTTTGCATTTACCTTTGGAGAAGAGATTTCTAAGCTTCTCGGTATTTCTAAAATACCTGCAGAAGACGTCTGTCAATCGTCTACATTACTCCAACATAAGTTCTAAAAACTAACCTAAACCCCTATTCAAACGTCTCACACTAACTTCCACCATAGCGGAACTTAATCTGAAACGCTTTCAGATGAGGGGATTTTGTGCGCTCTTTTTTTCGATTCATTTTGGATACAAAAGCGATGAAATCAAGCATGAGTAAAACCAGTGGAACTTACCCTGACACGCATTTCCACTGGTTTTTACGATTTTTATCAGACTAACTTCCACTTCTACTAGCGGTGGAAGTTAGTTTGGGAATTTAGCGACGTTAAAAAAGTAACAAAAAAGCCGATATAATAGTATTTTCTTGCGATCATATATACACCCTTATCTATCAACCTTATTATGGATAATATTTTAAATTTAATATAAATAAAAAACAGACCCTATCTATAGAAAGATAAAATCTGACATTTTTTCTATATAAAATCAACAGAAGCATTCTGCTGAAAATCGTGAAATATGATGTAAGTTTCCTAGCACTCTGATAAGATTTTGAGGGAAAAGCTAGATACATTCCCTAACTTACAAAAGCGCCTCAAACTCAGCGACGGTCATTCCCAACTGCTTACTGGCAACTTCAGATGTTAGAAGACCTTGGCGGACGAGATTTAGTAGTATAGACAAACTTCCTTCAACTTTCCCGCGCTCCAATCCCTGTTCAACTCCCTCAGCTCGTCCACGCTCTAAACCCTCTGCGCGACCACGTTCAAGACCTCTCTCTAAACCCTTTTCTTCAGCTTGTTCCAAGGCATAGTCCTGTGCTAACAAGGCTTGTTCTTCACGCATACGTAGTTGACTAAACATCTTCCTGTCCTCCTCGGACCAGCTCTTGTAGTCCAGCAGTTGGTCTGCTTGGCTGATCGCTCGCTCGGGGTGCTGGGTAAAGGGCTTATTACCGAAAAACTCCAACCACGGCTTGCGAATGCTATCTTTGCTGGTTTCTCTGTATTTGTTAGATCTTATTTATGATGATCTTTCAATAGCGCCTCAAACTCAGCCACGGTCATCCCCAACTGCTTACTGGCAACCTCGGAAGTCAGAATACCTTGACGAACTAGATTTAGTAGCATAGACAAACTTCCTTCAACTTTCCCGCGCTCCAGTCCCTGTTCAAGACCTTCTTCTCGCCCTTTTTCAATACCCTCTGCGCGACCACGTTCAAGACCACGCTCTAAACCTTGCTCAATACCTTCAGCACGACCGCGTTCAAGACCACGCTCTAAACCTTTTTCTTCAGCTTGTTCCAAGGCATAGTCATGTGCTAACAAGGCTTGTTCTTCGCGCATACGTAGTTGACTAAACATTTTCCTGTCCTCCTCGGACCAGCTCTTGTAGTCTAGCAGTTGGTCTGCTTGGCTGATCGCTCGCTCGGGTTCCTGAGTAAAGGGCTTATTCCCGAAAAACTCCAACCAGGGCTTGCGAACCTCGTCTTTGCTGGTTTCTCTGTATTTTTTTAATTCCAAGAATGCCATCTTGACTAGATGGTTTTCTTGTCCGTTATTGGTTATGGTTAAAACCTCACCTGTCGTGTCCTCTCGCATACTGAAACTGTGAAAAGCCAAGTCATCTTGGAAATAATTGCTATCTACGATGGCAATGGCATAGACTGGTGCGATGTGTTTGTAGCTCTGGTGAGTATCACCTTCACGCTGACGAATTTTTTCAAGATTTTGATTGACTTGACTGCACAGGTAAGCCCATAAACGATTGATGAAAAAATTCTGATGATGTACTTGAATCTCAATGATTACTTGAGTGCCATTATCTAGTTCAGCTAAAACATCTATACTGGTATAAAAATCCTGCGCTGAGTAGGGCAGGGAAGGCAAGACGTGAATGTTGCTTCCCTCCAAAATGGTCACATTTTTGGCTGGCAAGTCCAGCATATCGCGAATAAATTGACAAGTGATTTCTGGGTTGCTGAAAATCTTCTTAGCTACCAAGTCATTAGTCGGGCTAATGCCCGGATGTCTGAGAATCATCCTTTTCCTCCTTCTATTATAGCACATTTTTTAATCTAGGTTTGCTAGATTCACTGCTACTATCTATTTATTCGGAAAAGAAAGGAGAAAGTTAAAAATTTTTAGACTTCACAGGTTGAAATTTACATAAAAAAGCAACTAATTCTTTTTTGATTCTACCATATTTCTAGTGATTACTCCTATAAATAGGATACATCCCAGTTTCTAGTAGAAAAGGACTCTGAAAAGCAAACAAAACCCAGTATTAGGAAGAGTTAAATCTTATCTGAAAATGACTAGCTCTCAAGCTATAGTTTTGTGTCTAGATATAAGTATCACTAGGAAAAACTCCATAAGAAAACACACCAAAATTGGATGTTCCTACTATTCGAAAACCTCTTCAAACTACGTCAACTTTGCCTTACCTACAGCTTCAAAAGGATGTTTTGAGTCATCTGCTGGTAGATTTATTCATTGATTTTCAATCTTCTAATACTAAACAAAAATTAAACAACTATAGTGAAATAACATAAATTTTGCATGAATAGATTAGGAAAATCAAAGCAACTTCTAGGAATGTTTTAGCAGTCGCAGTGTACTTTCCCAGCCTCAATCCACTATAACTCTGCACATAAAAATGGAGAAGATGGAAATCCTCTTCTCCAAATATTAACTTCTTTACAAACCAACTATAGTTGACAAAGAACCTAAAATCAATTGATAACACAAGGTCAGGTCGGTCAACTCCTTCAACTGAAGCCCTGTCAACTCTTCCCATTTATCAATCTTGTATTGGAGAGAATTGCGGTGCAGATAGAGTTGCTGGGCTGTTTTAGTGAGAACAGCACTATTTTCCCAAAGGGAGAGAATGATTTCCTGAATCTGATCTTGATCCAAAATCATCTGGTGTAGATATTCCTTGATTGGCTTCAAGTCCACGAGTCTTTCTCCTATACTCCAAAGATAGAGCTGAGAAAAAGTATGAACACCTTGGTGACCCTGACGCCACCAAGTCTTAAACAAATCTCGCTCTGCTTTGATTAAGTCTGATAGGGCTTGATGGCTTGTTTGAGACCAAACCTGGCCTAACATGATAGAGAGACGAAGTCCAAAGTCATATTCAACCGCTTCAATCGTATCACTTAAAATAGCTCGTACAGAGGTGTATTTATCTTGTTGAAGTACGAAAACATAATCCTGAGCCCCAACCTGAAGCACCGTCTGACAGTTAGGAAAAAGGGTCCGCATCATATCTAGCCAAGAGGATAGATTTTCCTGCTGAAAATAGGAAAGATGACAGTAAACCAGCTGAATCTTTTTAAAAGCTTGTGGTGCCTGTCCCTTACCCTCAATCAGATAGGAATACCAAGGATTGAGCGAACGAGCCTGCTCCTGCTGGGTCAAGAGGGCAACCAACTGCTTTTCACGCTCACTGAGCCCAGCTTCCTCCAGCAAAATCCACTGCTGAGAAGCTAAAGGGAGAGTGAGATAGCCCTCCTTCTCTACTGGCTGGTCTGAAATCTGAGCTTCAGGAAACCAGTCTTGTAGTTCTTTTGCCATCATGTCCTAGCCCTCCACTTTTTGGATGCACCACGAAATCAAGCTCTCAAGACGTTCTAGATTTTCAGTCATATGGAGATAGCCCATGACGGCTTCAAAACCTGTGGACATACGGTAAGTCACCACATCGGCATTTTTAGCCTTGGTGTGACTATTGGTATTACGACCACGTTTATAGATTTCTTCTTCTTTTTCCGTTAGGACCTGCTCCTCTAACATGAGGGAAATCAGGCGAGCCTGAGCTTTGGCTGAGACATACTTAATCGCCTCTTGGTGAAGTTTATTGGGCTTGGTCATACCTTTGAGGATGAGGTGACGGCGAATATACATGGAATACACCGCGTCCCCCTCAAAAGCTAACGCAATCCCGTTAATGAGATTGACATCAATCACGTGTCCACCTCACTCCATCCTTGGTGTCAAGGAGCTTAATCCCTTGAGCAGCCAATTGGTCACGGATCTGGTCTGCTGTGGCAAAGTCACGATTAGCACGCGCTTCTTGGCGTTTTTGAATCAAAGCTTCAATCTCTGCATCCAAAACTTCCTCAACAAAGACAATCCCAAAGACTTCTAACATGGCTGCAAGAGCTTGCTTAACACTTGTATCATAGTTACCAGAATTGATCCATTTGGCCATTTCAAAGACGACTGTGATACCGTTGGCAGCGTTAAAATCTTCATCCATTGCAGCCACAAACTTATCTTTAAAGGCTTGTAACTCTTTGACATCCACTTTTCCTGTAAATGGTTGCTCATAAGTGTTCTTCAAATACTTGAGATTGGTCTCAGCGTCTCGCACTGCCTTTTCCGTAAAGTTGATAGGCTTGCGATAGTGTTGAGTCGCAAAGAAGAAACGAAGGACTTGACCATCAAGGGTTTTAAGGGCATCATGAACAGTGATAAAGTTCCCCAAGGACTTGGACATCTTGACATTATCGATATTGACAAAGCCATTATGCATCCAGTAGTTAGCAAAGGTCTTGCCTGTTTTAGCTTCAGACTGGGCAATCTCGTTGGTATGGTGAGGAAACTCAAGATCAGCTCCACCACCATGAATATCAATGGTATCGCCCAAAATCTCTGTCGACATGACCGAACACTCGATGTGCCAGCCCGGACGACCAGGTCCCCAAGGGCTATCCCAAGAAATCTCTCCTGATTTGGCAGATTTCCAGAGGGCAAAGTCCACAGGATTTTCCTTACGAGCCGTTTCTTCATCGGTACGACCTGAAGCACCCAGCTCCAAATCTTCCAAGGTTTTATTAGCCAACTTGGCATAGTTGTGGGATTTTTCCACACGGAAATAGACATCCCCTTGACTCTCGTAGGCAAAGCCTTTTTCAATCAAGTCTTCCACAAAGCGGATGATGTCTGCCATAAATTCCACCACACGCGGATGGCGAGTCGCAGGTTTGACACCCAAGGCCGTCACATCCTCACGAAAGGCAGCGATGTACTTGTCCGCAACCTCCTGAGGCGTGATGCCCTCTTCCTTGGCACGATTGATAATCTTATCATCCACATCCGTAAAATTGGAAATATAGGCAACCTCGTACCCACGGTACTCAAAATATCGACGAATGGTATCAAAAGCCACCGTCGAACGGGCATTCCCCACGTGGATATAGTTATACACGGTTGGCCCACAAACATACATCTTGACCTTGCCGTCCTCGATTGGGACAAATTCTCGCAAATCACGAGACATGGTGTCGTAAATTTTAATCATGCGGTTCACTTCCTTCTCTATTTCTGACTTTTTCGGCTGAAAACCAGCTCTGCAAAAGGACCAAATTGTCTGAGGCTATCCAGTTGGTAACAGCGCTGTCCTTCCTCTTGGGTAAAGAGGGGAACCCCCTTTCCTAGGATAAGGGGCGCTATCTGAATAATGAGGTAATCGAAAAGATCCGCATCCAAGAGCGGTCCTACTATGGAATTACCACCAATCACAAAGACATTTTTGCCTTTGTCAATCTGGTGAACAAAGTCCACCACATCCCCAGCTACTGGCTGGTAATTGCTGGACAGGCAGGTGCCTATCATGCGTAAAGACATAGTTTTCCGTAGCTTGATAAAAACTTTCTACATCTTGCAAATCTTGGATTGCCTCAAAGGTCCGCTTGCCCATGATGGTGATATCCATTTGTCTGTAAAAGTCATCATAGCCTGTATCCTCTACAGAACCAAGCTGATGCAGCCAGTCTATCCTGTGCTGGCTGTCTGCCAAGTAGCCATCCATGGTGATACAGCCGTAAAAATATACTGCCATTCTTGTAGTTTCCTTTCTAGTTCTGCTTCGCCTTCACTTAGCGGGATAGACCCAGATGATTATACCTAAGCTAATCAAAGTATTCAGCAAAATCCTTGCTGGACAAGAAAAATAAATCAGACAAGAGTAATTACAATCTGCAGCAGAACGGTTCATTCTTAAACATTCAAGCGCCTCTCCTGTCTACTTCCTGCTCAAGGTGTCATAGATTTTAATCATAAATCATAGTCAGGAAATCCAAAATCCAAGAACAATTAGTTTCATCACTAAGAGTTCAATTGAATTTCAGTCCGAATATCTCTACACTTCGGAATCCCTTGCTCCTTTCTCATTCAGATAAACCACCTGAGTCTGTTTGACAAAGCCAATTTTTTCATACAAACGTTTGGCACCTACATTGCTATCTTCCACTGCAATCTGAAATTCCTTATTATTTTGCTCAATTAGTTGGTTGACAAGGGATTTTGCTAAGTAGCTTCCATACCCTTTGCCACATTCAGGTTCCGATATTGCTAAACCGTAGAAGTAATTCGTATTAGTCGATAAATCTACCGTGCAAGTTCCAATAACCTGACCATCTTTTAATAAAATATACAGGCGACTTTCTGGATCCTTCAGAGCTTCAGCGACATATCTATCCACAACTTCTCTCGATTCATGTTCCTCTGAAAATGCCTGAAATTTTAACTGGCTAATTTGCTCCTGATAGGAACGATCTGCTAACAAAACTTCAAGATTGGAAACCTTTGCTAACGGATAAGGTCTTCTATCCTTACCTAACCAGGTTTCTGTATCCTCGTCCTCGACCAATCCCCAGTTGCTGACAAAATCAGGATAACGGTCTAGAAAAATACGTTCTGTCTGAAAAGTAACTGAACGAATAGGAAAAGAAGCCATTTCTTTCTCAAAACTAGTAAACAATGCACGCGCAATCCCCTGATGGCGATGATCTGGATGAACCAGTATCGTCACTTCCACATCTTGGTCATCTGCATAGACAGTTAAGAGACCAACAAGTTCGCCTTTTTCATAATAAAGGAAAAAGGCGGGCATGTTTGGATCAAAATTAAGCATGTTAGAGAGATAGGGATCACGATAGGTACCGTCATAGTTTTGGCAACAGTTAATTAGTTTTTTCGCCTCAGATAACTCCTTTTGGCTTAACTTGTTTCTTGCTTGAATCATATGGCTATCCTCTACAAACCAGACGATCTGTGACTGGCATCTTTAGCCTGCTCGAGTTTATTGACATAGTATTCTCGTTTTTCTTCAACCTCATGAATGACCGGCTCGTCTTTCTTACCATGAAGGCGGACAATCTTAGCAGGAATACCGACAACCGTCACATCACTAGGTACGTCTGCCACGACAACTGCTGCTGCACCGACCTTGGCATTTTCACCGATTTCTACAGGCCCAATAACTTGGGCATGGGCTGATATGAGAGCACCTTTACGCACAGTCGGATGGCGTTTGCCACAGTCTTTCCCTGTTCCACCAAGAGTCACCCCATGATAAAGGAGAACACCTTTTTCAACGATTGCTGTCTCCCCAATCACCAGACCAGAACCATGGTCAATAAAGACACCTGAATCAATCTGGGCACCTGGATGAATCTCAATCTGAGTCCAAAAGCGCCAAAACTGACTGTGCATACGAGCTAAGAGCTTAAAGCCGTGCTTCCAGAGAAAATGCGAGAGACGGTGGGCAGCTAAGGCCTTAACACCCGGATAAGTCAGCAAAACTTCCAAACTGTTGCGTGCCGCTGGATCATTTTCTTTTACGATATCAATGGTTTCGGGCCACCATCTCATACATTTCTCCTTTTCTTATTCTGAATCTTTTGGTGTTTCTGTAAATTCTTTCTTAGGTTTGTGATCCTTGTGATGACGTGGGCGGTGAGAACGCTCTGGTTTTTCACCTTTTTCATCACGTTCAGGTTTTGGAGGACGAGGAAGAAGGGCTTTCATAGAAGCATCCACACGTCCTTTTTCATCAATCTTTATAACCTTAACATCAACTTCATCCCCGATTGCTACCAAGTCTTCGACATTATTGGTACGCGTCCAAGCCATTTCCGAAATGTGAACAAGGGCATCTGTCTTATCAAAGAGGTTAACAAAGGCACCAAATTTCTCGATACGAACGACTTTAGCACGGTAAACTTCATCTACTTTGGCTTCACGAACCAAACCAGCAATAATTTCTTTGGCACGGTTAATGGCATCTTGGTCGCTAGAGTAGATAGACACATTTCCTTCTTCGTCGATATCAATCTTAACGCCTGTTTCAGCGATAATCTTGTCGATGGTTTCTCCACCCTTACCGATAACAATCTTAATCTTGTCCACATCAATCTTGATGGTATCAATTTTCGGAGCAGTTGGAGCCAATTCTGGACGAACTTCTGGAATGGTTGCTTCAATCACATCAAGGATTTCAAAACGCGCTTTCTTGGCTTGGGCAAGGGCCTCTGTCAAGATTTCTGCAGTAATCCCTTGAATCTTGATATCCATTTGAAGGGCTGTAATCCCGTCACGAGTTCCGGCAACCTTGAAGTCCATGTCTCCAAAGTGGTCTTCCAAACCTTGGATATCTGTCAAGACTGTATAGTTGTTTCCATCTGAGATGAGACCCATGGCAATCCCTGCTACTGGCGCCTTGATTGGCACACCACCAGCCATAAGGGCAAGCGTTCCCGCACAGATAGAAGCTTGAGATGAAGAACCGTTTGATTCCAAGACCTCAGCTACCAAGCGGATAGCATATGGGAATTCTTCCAAACTTGGCAAGACTTGAGCAAGGGCACGTTCACCAAGAGCCCCGTGACCGATTTCACGACGACCTGGCGCACCGTAACGACCAGTTTCCCCAACAGAGTATTGTGGGAAGTTATAGTGGTGCATAAAGCGTTTCTTGTACTCTGGATCCAAACCATCAATGATTTGAGTTTCTCCCATTGGGGCCAAGGTCAAAACTGAAAGAGCCTGAGTTTGTCCACGAGTGAAGAGACCAGAGCCGTGCACACGAGGAAGAAAGTCAACAACCGCATCCAAAGGACGGATTTCATCGACCTTACGACCGTCAGGACGAACCTTATCTTCTGTAATCAAACGACGCACTTCAGCGTGTTCCATTTGTTCCAAGATTTCAGCCACATCACGCATGATGCGGTCAAATTCTTCGTGATCTGCATATTTTTCTTCGTAAACGGCAGTCACTTGGTCTTTCACTACTTGAGTCGCAGCTTCACGTGCCAATTTCTCTTCTACTTGAACTGCCTTTTGGAGGTCACTGTTGTAGGCTGCAATGATTTCAGCTTGCAATTCAGCATCCACGTGAAGCAATTCCACTTCTGCTTTTTCTTTACCGACAGCAGCAACGATTTCTTCTTGGAAGGCAATCAATTCTTTGACAGCTTCGTGCCCTTTAAGAAGCGCTTCCAACATGATTTCTTCTGACAATTCTTTGGCACCAGACTCTACCATGTTGATGGCGTGTTTGGTACCAGCTACTGTCAATTCAAGGAGAGATTGCTCTGCTTGTTCTTGCGTAGGGTTGATGATGATTTGGCCATCTACATAGCCCACCTGTACCCCAGCGATTGGTCCGTCAAATGGAATATCTGAGATAGAAAGCGCCAAGGATGAACCAAACATAGCTGCCATTGGTGCAGAGGCATTTTCATCATAAGAAAGCACGGTGTTGATGACCTGTACTTCATTACGGAAACCTTCCGCAAACATTGGACGGATTGGACGGTCAATCAAACGCGCTGTCAAAGTCGCATCCGTTGAAGGACGTCCTTCACGTTTCATAAAGCCACCAGGAAACTTCCCAGCCGCATACATTTTTTCTTCGTAGTTGACTTGAAGTGGGAAGAAATCCCCAGTTGCCATTTTCTTAGACATCACGGCCGCAGTCAAGACAGTTGACTCACCGTAACGCACGACAACAGAGCCATTTGCCTGCTTAGCAACCTGACCAATCTCTACGATTAACTCACGACCCGCAAAAGTCGTTTGAAACACTTGTTTTGTCATTTTAATCCCCTTTGGATTGATGAAATTATACGCCTTGCCTACAAAAATCAAGATACTAAGCCGTCAAGCAACTCAAAGGAAAATAGGAAATCGAACGACGGAGCGACTGCTCCTAGGCAGATTTATATTTTTCCAAAGAGTTGTAGGCGTGTTCAATTACACAAGATATTTTGGACGGTTCGGCTTGCCGAACATTTCTGTAGAAAAATAGGAAGGTGACGCCGCACTCGATGAGTGCTAGGAAGCTTATCTTTTTTCCTAAGAAATGAGACCAAAATTCAATTAAGTATCTTTTTGATATTTCCCTGAAATAGTGCGGACGGGAGGTAAAATTATCCAGTGAATGATTTTAGAAATCCAATGGTAATTTTTAATTACTTCGCCTTTTCATTTCTATGCTCAGGCTAAAATAGTTCCCCGAACTATTTTACTCTAAAAAATTCCGTCCTAGAAAATAACAGAGTTATTCTCTAGGATACCACGATAGCGTGAAATATCTTTTAAATACTCACTCCGTTCGTGTTTTCTGAGACACACATTATCAGATTTTGTTTAAAAAATAATCAACTTTAAACAAACCTCTACAACCTAAATATCCTCATCTTTGTATCAAGTACGTACAGAGTCTATTTTATCATATTTTTCTTAAAAAGTGCGGTCTTTACCATTAAAAAGGAACCATTCCCCTCACCTGAGAAGAATGGTTTACTTTTTATTATCCTAGAGACTGGTGATTAAACAAGGCATGGGTTGCTTGATGAATGTATTTTGCTGTATCCGCATTGTTCATTGTGTAGAGATGCACACCTGCAACATCCTGAGTTACCAAGTCCACGATTTGGTCCACTGCATAGGCAAGTCCTGCTGCTCTGAGCGACTCAGGGTCATGCTCATACTTGTCTAAAATGGCTTTAAATTTGCGTGGAAGATGGATATTCTCACAAGTCTTCAAGAGGCGGAGAGCCTGATTTCGATTCAGAATTGGCATAATCCCTGCATGAATAGGAACATCAATCCCAGCCAAGATGCACTTGTCTTGGAAATCGTAGAAGCGCTCATTGTCAAAGAAAAGCTGAGTTACAAGGCTCGAACAACCTGCATCCACTTTCTTCTTAAGATTTTGAATATCTGAAATCTGATTTGGTGAATCAGGATGTCCTTCTGGATAGCAAGCACCAACAATATCAAAGTGAGGAGCTTGCTCCTTGATGAACTCAATCAAGTCAGTTGCGTAGCGGAAATCCTTTTGTGGTTCCACGTCTGGAATAATATCCCCACGAAGAGCCAAGATTTTCTGCACCCCAACTTTGTCCAAGTCAGCAATAGTTTCAGCCACCTTGTCCTTAGTCAAATAGATAGCTGGCAAGTGGGCAATAGTCGGAATCGCCAAGTCATTTTGGATAAAATCAGCCAAACGGACCGTCGTTTCCTTGATATTAAATTTATTATTGCTGGCAGTTACACTGATAAAGTGAGGGGCCAACTCCTGCATATCTTGAAGAGCAGAAATAATGTTATCATTACCCACGGCTGGGTTTGGAGGGAACACTTCAAATGAGAGTGACGGTGTTTGGCGTGACATATGTAATAACCTTTTCTAGTTGATTTCTTTTTGAACAACCATTGTATGGAGAGAAATCTAATCTTACAATTTCTCACGCGCAGCTTTAGCTGCTTCAACAAGGCGGATCAAGCTTTCTTTTGTTTCTGGAATACCACGTGTTTTCAAACCACAGTCAGGGTTGATCCAAACTTTCTTGCTTGGTACTTTAGCAAGGATGGCTTCGATTGTATTGTCGATTTCGCCTTCATTTGGTACACGAGGTGAGTGAATATCGTAAACCCCAGGTCCCACTTCTGTTTGGAAGTTTTTCGCTTTGAGTTCGTCCAAGATTTCAAGGTTTGAACGGCTAGCTTCAAAGGAAATAACGTCTGCATCCATGTTGTCGATAGCTGGGATGATATCTGTAAATTCTGAGTAACACATGTGAGTGTGGATTTGTGTGTCTGGCGCTACTGTTGAGTGTACCAAGCGGAAGGCAGGAATTGCCCAGTCAAGGTAGTCTTCGTACCAGTCGCTACGACGGAGTGGCAATTTTTCACGAAGAGCAGCCTCGTCGATTTGGATGATCTTCACACCAGCAGCTTCAAGGTCAAGTACTTCATCCTTGATAGCAAGGGCGATTTGAAGAGTTGAATCCTTGATAGAGATGTCTTCACGTGGGAATGACCAGTTGAGGATGGTAACAGGTCCAGTCAACATACCTTTAACAGGTTTGTTTGTACGGCTTTGTGCATATCTAGACCATTTAACAGTGATAGGGTTAAGACGAGTCACATCACCCCAGATGATTGGTGGTTTCACCCCACGCATACCGTATGATTGTACCCAACCATTTTTAGAGAAGAGGTAACCTGACAAGTTTTGACCGAAGTACTCAACCATGTCATTACGCTCAAATTCACCGTGAACAAGGACATCAAAGTCGATATCTTCTTGCCATTTGATCCATTCATCGATCGTTTCAGCAAGGAAAGCGTCGTACTCTTCTTGAGACAATTCACCTTTACGGTAAGCCAAACGTTTCGCACGAACTTCTTTAGTTTGAGGGAATGAACCGATAGTTGTTGTTGGAAGAGCTGGAAGTTTGAAAGCTTCTTCTTGGATAGCTTCACGTTCTGCAAATGCTGGCAAACGAGTGTAGTCTGCGTCTGTCAAGCCAGCGATACGCGCACGAAGTTCAGCATTTTCACCAACACGCTCAGTCGCAAAGAGTTCTTTGTTGGCTGCAAGTGCTTCTTCTCCTTGACCATTGCGGATAGCATCCAAATCACGAATCTCATCCAATTTTTCAACTGCAAAGGCAAAGTGGTTCAAGATAGCTGGTTCAAATTCTTCATTAGCAGTTGTAAATGGCACATGAAGAAGTGAGCATGAGCTTGTCAAGACAATGTTTTCAGCTGGGATTTGCTCAAGAACAGCTAAGCTCTTTTCGTAGTTGTTACGCCAGATGTTTTTACCATTGACAATACCTGCATAGAGAGTCTTGTCAGCCGGGAAGCCACTTTTAACCAATTCAAGAGTTTTCTTACCTTCAACGAAATCAAGACCGATAGCATCTACTGGTAATTTTGCAAGGTCAGCGTAGACGTCACGAACATCACCGAAGTAAGTTTGAAGCAAGACTTCAAGACCTTTTTTGTCAGCCAAGAGTTTGTTGTAGAGATTCAAGAAGAGAGCTTTTTCTTCAGCTGTCAAATCTTTTACAAGAGCAGCTTCATCCAATTGGATACGGGTCGCACCAAGTTCTGCCAATTTAGCAAAAACTTCTTGGTAAGCAGCAACTAAACTGTCTACGAAGTCTTCCGCTTTCACGCCTTCTTCAAAGTCTGACAATTGAAGGAAAGTGAATGGACCTACAAGAACAGGACGAGTGTTCAATCCAAGTTCTTTGGCTTCTTGAAACTCATCAAAAATCTTGTGACCTGCAAGTTTGACTTGAGTATCTTTTTCAAATTTAGGAACGATGTAGTGGTAGTTGGTGTTGAACCATTTCTTCATTGGAAGGGCGCGAACGTCTCCTTTTTCTCCTTGGTAACCACGACCCAAAGCGAAGTAGCGCTCAAGGTCAGACAAGTCCAAGTTTTGAACTGAAGCAGGTACCACATTGAAAAGGAAAGCTGCATCTAGGAAGTTGTCATAGTGAGAAAAGTCATTTGATGGGATTTCAGTGATGCCTTTTTCTTTGACAATGTTCCAGTGTTTCGCACGCAAGTCTTTTGCTACTGCCAAGAGTTCTTCTTCTGAGATTTCTTTTCTAAAGTATTTTTCAGTTGTAAATTTTAATTCGCGGAATTCGCCCAAACGTGGGAAACCGATGATTGTAGTTGACATGATGTGTCCTCCAAAATTTGTTGTTGAAACTATCTTAACAGAAAAGAAAGCGTCTGTATAATTGTAAAAAATTAGGCTTTGATATAGTTTGAAACTATACCTATATTTTAAACAAAAGAAAAAGATCTGAGACAAATGCCTCAAATCCTTTGTGTAGCTTGTTTTTAACTATATTTCAGTTAGACTGGTCAAACGTGTTATTAGTAATTCTTATAAGTGACTATGGCTTGTTATTAGAAAAGACTATAGGTTGATTTTTCTTTTGTAATTCTGATATTTCCCTGAAAAGTGCGGACGGGAGCAACTTACTTCGTAATTTCATCCCTAATTTTTGAGCCAGAATGTCTCAAAAATTCCGTTCTAGATAATAATAAATTATTATCTAGAATACCACTATAGCGGGAAATATCCGCTAAAAGCTCACTTCGTTCGCACTTGATATAAATAAAACATAATTTTTCTATATTATACACTTGAGGCACTATAACTATTAAATTTGTTAAAGTTTTCCAAGTTCTTCCTATCAACTCTTTCTCTGTTCGAGGGGGACGACTGCTAGTGTCTTTTCTAAACTGGCTAAAACTTTCAAGACTGTATCCAACTGAGGGCTAGTCTTTACTGTTTCCATCCTAGCTATTACAGACTGGCTTACTCCACTAAGTTCTTCTAGCTTTTTCTGGCTGATTCCTTGCTCATGTCTAGCTTCGATCAACTCGCTCATGATAGCCACTCGCATATCACTTTCAAGGATTTCCTCCTTGCTAAAGAGCTCAGAGCGGACATCCTTCCAGTTACTCCCGATAGCACTATTCTTCATCACTTAACCCTCTTTCTTTTACGTCTATGTATAATGAGCGAATTATGATTCGATAGATTGACCAGGGGGGTTAAAATTGGTGCTAGCTTGTTTCTTAAGCACTTTTCCTTTTCTAGGGTAAAGCAGTTCCTGTTTGCTTAATCCCAATTTTCCATGATGAATCCAGTAGTAGATGGTAGAAATTCCCACGTTAACGCCCTTAGCCTTGACCATCATTTCGGGAGAAAACTTTTTGTTATGATAGTGGAGAATCTTTTCCTTTAGTTCCTTGCTTAAGCTTGATTTCTTTACTGAGCGCTTACGATTATTTTCATAAGACTGTTGAGCATAGTCGGCAGAATAAATCTCTTTGAAGTGCCCTTTTCCAAGACATTGTCGGACTGTCCCACGCTTGATTTCAGTATGGATGGTTTGAGGAGCTTTTCCAAGTAGAGAGACAATTTCTCTATTTGATTTGCCTTCTTTTTTCCATCGTTCGATTAAGCGACGGCTATCGATTGTCAAATGTTTGCCTTTTGTAGTATAATTGTCTTGCATTTCTGTGCCTTTTAATCATTTCAATCTTAAATTGGACTTTTTTTACTTGGCTTGTACTTAATCTATGAGGAAGACAAGAAAAAGAATATCAATCAAGTAAAGTCACAAAGTCACATTAGCTCCGAGCAACCATTGCAAATTGAGGTACTCATACAATGATTAAAATATTTCTCTCTGCCCTTTCTGTCATTCTCTTCGCTATCCCTATCATAGCTTATTCTTTTTTCCCATCTTCTAATCTTAATATTTGGCTATCTACCAGACCTATCTTGGCACAGATTTATGCCTTCCCCTTAGCTACTGCAACTATGGCTTCTATTTTAAGTTTCGTATTTTTTTCCCTATCTTTTTACAAGAAAAATAAACAAATACGGTTTTACTCTGGCATCTTGCTCTTACTATCGTTCATATTACTATTATTCGGAACAGATAAAACCCTTTCTTCCGCATCAAATAAGACTAAAACCTTAAAATTAGTAACTTGGAACGTCGCTAATCAAATAGAAGCACAACATATTAAGCGAATTTTTAGCCATTTTGATGCCGATATTACTATATTCCCTGAACTAGCTACCAATATTAGAGGTGAGCAAGAAAATCAGAGAATCAAACTATTGTTTCATCAAGTTGGACTTTCTATGGCCAACTATGATATTTTTACTTCTCCACCTACTGACAGTGGAATAGCTCCTGTGACTGTGATTGTCAAGAAAAGTTATGGTTTCTATACAGAAGCTAAAACTTTTCATACAACACGTTTTGGGACAATTGTATTACATTCGAGAAAACAAAATATACCAGATATCATTGCTTTGCATACTGCTCCTCCTCTGCCAGGTTTAATGGAAATCTGGAAGCAAGACTTAAACATCATTCATAATCAACTGGCTTCAAAATATCCAAAGGCTATTATTGCAGGTGATTTTAATGCAACTATGCGTCATGGAGCACTTGCAAAAATAAGCTCTCATAGGGACGCATTAAATGCACTTCCACCTTTTGAAAGAGGAACTTGGAATAGCCAAAGTCCAAAACTTTTTAATGCAACAATAGATCATATTTTATTGCCTAAAAACCACTACTATGTTAAAGATTTAGACATTGTAAGTTTTCAAAACTCTGATCATAGATGTATTTTTACAGAAATCACATTTTAATTATTTTATACTCTTCGACAATCTCTTCAAACCATGTCAGCATCGCCTTGCCTTAGACATATGGTTACTGACTTCGTCAGTCTTATCTACAACCTCAAAACAGTGTTTTGAGCAACCTACGGCTAGTTTCCTAGTTTGCTCTTTGATTTTCATTGAGTATTATATAAAATCACCCCTCTAGTGTTCATAAACTAGAGGGGGAATTTGTATCCTACTATCGTTTAACGCACTTCTGCATTGACTTTTTCTTCGAGAGACGCTTGGATTTTTTCCATATAGCGTGCAACTTCTTCGTCCGTTAAGCTATCTTCCGGATTTTGGAAGGTCAAGCTATAAGCCATTGACTTCATACCAAGTCCCAGTTTTTCACCTGAGAAGACATCAAAGAGTTTGATATCTGTCAAACGTTTCACGCCGGCAGCTTGGATAGCGTCCACAACTTCTTGGTGAGTCACTTCTTCCTTGAGGAGTAGAGCCACGTCACGGCTGACTGCTGGGAATTTGGTGATTTCCACAAATGGAGCAGCTGGTTGAAGGGCAGCTTCGATGGCTGAAAGGTTAAGCTCAGCTACATACGTTTCTGGAATATCGTAAGCCTTAGCAGTGACTGGATGCACTTGGCCAAGGAAACCAAGAACTTGGTCACCGAGTGAAATGACTGCTGTACGACCTGGATGAAGGCTAGCGATTTCAGATGTTGCTGTATAAGTTACTTGGAATCCCAAACGAGCAAAGAGGGCTTCAAGGATTCCCTTAGCATAGAAGAAATCAACTGGAACTGCTGCTGTTTGGAAATCTTTTTCTGCAACCAAGCCTGTTAAGGCAAAGGCAAAACTGTTGATCTCATTTGGAAGTTCTTCTTTTGGATTGCCAGTTTGTTCAAAGACTTTTCCAATCTCGTAAAGGGCCAAGTTTTTGTTCTTACGAGCCACATTGTAAGCAACTGTATCTAGGATACCAGAAATCATATTTTGACGGAGGACTGAACGGTCCACGGTCATTGGCCACATGAGTTCAGTAAGGTTACTTGGTTGAGCCGTAAACTCAACTGCTTTTTCAGGAGTTGTTAGAGCATAGGTGATGATTTCTGTCAAACCTGCCCCTTCAGCAATGGTACGAACTTGGCGACGTAATTTTTGTGTCGCAGTCAATTCACCAGCTGTACCATCGTCTTTTGGAAGACTAGTTGGCAAGCGGTCATAACCATAGATACGAGCGATTTCTTCAAAGAGGTCTGCCTCGATGGTGATATCCCAACGACGACGTGGGACGCTAACTGTAAAGCTGTCTGCATTGCCAGAAAGACCAAAACCAAGACGACGGAAGACGTCTTCTACATCAGCATATGAAAGCTCCGTACCAAGGACACGATTAACGTCTGCAAGAGTTGAAGAAACTTCCACATCAGAGGTGTCAAGTTCACCCGCTGAAACTATGCCCTTACGTACCGTCGCACCTGCAAGTTCTGCAATCATGCTAGCCGCCGCATCAAGGGCTTCGTTAACAGTTGCCACATTGATCCCTTTTTCAAAGCGAGAAGATGACTCAGAACGAAGGTTAAGACGACCGCTGGTCTTACGGATTGATTTTCCGTTGAAGACTGCAGCTTCAAGGACAACACGACTAGATTTTTCAGAAATTTCTGTTGCTTGACCACCCATAACACCGGCAAGGGCTACTGGCTTGTCAGCGACAGTGATAACTAAGTCATTCACCTCTAAGTCACGTTCTTCACCATCTAAAGTCACCAATTTTTCACCAGCACGCGCTTCACGCACACGGATGTCACTCCCTTCAAAGGTATCCAAGTCAAAGGCGTGCATTGGTTGACCAAAGTAGAGCAGGATGTAGTTTGTCACGTCCACCACGTTGTTAATAGGACGGATTCCTTCGTTCATGAGAAGGTTCTGCAACCATTGTGGACTTGGTGCAATGGTCACATTGTCTAAGATACGGGCTGCATAGTAAGGTGCCTTGTCTGTTTCAATCCCTACAGAAAGAGCGTCTGCTGCAACTTCATTTGTTTCTGTTAGAGTAAATTCTTTAAAGTTGACTGCCTTATCATAGATAGCTGCCACTTCGTGAGCCACTCCACACATAGAAAGGGCATCTGCACGGTTTGGTGTGATGGAAAGTTCGATGATTTCATCATCCAAGTCTAGGTAAGAAAAGACTTCCTCACCTGGAACGGCATTTTCTGGCAAGATTTGGATGCCATCTGCGAATTCCTTTGGTACAACGGAGTCAGAAATGCCCAATTCACCAAGTGAACAGATCATCCCAAGTGACTCCAAGCCACGGATTTTTCCTTTTTTGATTTTGTAGTTGTCAGCGATACGAGCTCCCGGAAGTGCCACCATAACCCTGATACCAGCACGCACATTTGGGGCACCACAGACGATTTGACGGGCTTCTTCTTCGCCAACGTTAACCTGACAAACATGGAGGTGAGTTTCTGGCACATCTTCGCAAGACAAGACCTCACCGACGACAATTTTTGAGAGACCAGCAGCAGGTGATTCGACACCTTCGACCTCGATCCCTGTAGTTGACATTTTTTCAGCCAACTCTTGTGATGGTACATCAATGTCCACCAATTCTTTTAACCATTTATAAGATACAAGCATAATTTAGTTCTCCAGAATGACAGTTGTCACTCTAGTTCTTTTCCTTTCCTATCATTTCAATAGAAGAATCCTCTTCTTACCTTAATTTCTTTTTCAGTAACCAATCCGTATCTACTTTTTGACCAACCATAAAATGATGTTGGCTAAATTTTTCAAAACCATATCGATTATAAAACGCTTGAGCTTTTGTATTATGCTCCCAAACACCTAGCCAAGCCCAGGAAAAAGCATTTTTTTCGGCAAGTTCCAGAGCGAATTCAAAAAGCTGCTTACCAAGTCCAAATCCTTGGAATTTTTGTAGCACATAGAGGCGTTGAATTTCAAAAGCATCCTCTAATTCTCTCTCAGTCTGAGCACTTCCCCAGTTGACTTTGAGAAAACCAGCTATCTCCTCTTCATGTATAATGAAATAGGTTTCGGATTCTGGATTTTCCAACTCAGTTGACAAAACTCTCAGACTATAAGCCTCTTCAAAGTATTCCTGCAACTGCTCTTCCGTATTATAATGAGCAAATGTTTCACGAAAGGTTTGTTTGGCTATTTTAGCCAACACCTCAACATCTGCCATTTCTACTTTTCTAATCATTATTTAAACTGTTCTGAGAAGCGGACATCTCCTTGGTAGAATCCACGGATATCGTTGATTCCGTAACGGAGCATAGCTACACGCTCTTGACCAAGACCAAAGGCAAATCCAGAGTAAACAGTCGCATCGATACCACTCATTTCAAGGACACGCGGGTGAACCATACCGGCACCCATAATTTCGATCCAACCTGTTTTCTTACATACGTTACAGCCTTCTCCACCACACTTGAAGCAGGAAACGTCAACCTCAACAGATGGCTCTGTGAATGGGAAGTAAGATGGACGCAAACGAATTTGACGCTCTTCACCAAACATTTTTTGGACAATCAACTGAAGGGTTCCTTGAAGGTCTGCCATAGAGATATTTTTCCCAACAACCAAGCCTTCAATTTGGTGGAATTGGTGACTGTGAGTCGCATCGTCCGTATCACGACGGAAGACACGCCCTGGCGAGATCATCTTCAAAGGACCTTTTGAAAAATCATGGGCATCCATAGCACGCGCCTGAACTGGAGACGTGTGAGTACGAAGCAAGATTTCTTCTGTGATATAGAAAGTGTCCTGCATATCACGAGCTGGGTGGTCTTTGGGAAGATTCATACGTTCAAAGTTATAGTAGTCTTGCTCTACTTCAAAACCATCCACGACTTGGTAACCCATCCCAATGAAAATATCTTCGATTTCTTCACTGGTTTGTGTGAGGACATGACGGTGACCAGCCGCAACTGGACGACCTGGAAGCGTCACATCGATACTCTCGCTAGCCAGTTGAGCCGCGACTTTCTTTCCTTCCAAGAGTTTAGCTGTTTCTTCAAAAGCAGCTGTCAAGACATCACGAGCTTCATTGACGTGTTTCCCAATGATTGGACGCATCTCAGCAGATACATCTTTCATTCCTTTGAGGATTTCAGTAAGCGAACCCTTTTTACCAAGGACAGAGACACGCAAATCTTGCATCTCTTTTTCATTTTCAGCAGTAATCTGCTTCAAGCTAGTCAGCGTTTCTTCGCGAAGCGCTTTTAATTGTTCTTCAATAGTTGACATATTTCCTCCATCAGTCTCTCGTAGATAAAAAGAAAACCACATGCCAAAAACTCCACTCGGAGCGTTGACACGCGGTACCATCCGTTTTCATCTGACAAGTCAGACCTTCATTTCTAAATCCATGCGCAAGTGAATTCACCCAGCTTTCATATAGAGAGCTTGCAGTCACGGCTCTCCTCCCTGATATACTTCCCTTGAGTTACTAGTCTTGCAGATTTCTATTCAATTACTACTTAGTTTATCAGATTTTTACTATTCTTGCAAGACCTATCTTACTTCTGCTTGTTAGCTTATTCTTATCTAAATTTATATAACCAATCTATCCTAAATTAACTATTTAAAATCGACTCTCTGTAACAAAATTAAATTAATTAAGCCCCCTATAAAATAAAGAGGTTTAGAATTTGATGTCTTCCAAACCTCTTTATTTCATATTTAATGAGATGTTGCCTTAACCGTGATAATAGCTAGTCATCAATAAAAAACTATTTGAATAAGGATTCTCCATTTGATTCAATCACTTCTTTATACCAAGTAAAGGACATTTTCTTATATCGATTGAATGTACCACTTCCATCATCGTTTCGATCAACATAAATGAGACCGTACCTTTTAGAAAGTTGTGCAGTGGACATAGAAACACAGTCAATACATCCCCAAGACGTATAGCCCATAATTTCAACACCATCCTGTAGAGCTTCAGCTACTTGCAATAAATGTTCTTTCATATACTGAATTCTATAATCATCTTGGACGGTTAAGTTATTAAGTTCATCTTTTATTAGTTGATCTTTAGCACCTAATCCATTTTCTACTATAAATAATGGGATTTGATAACGGTCATAATATCTATTTAAAATTATACGTAGTCCAATTGGATCAATTTGCCATCCCCACTCTGAAGACTCTAAATAAGGATTTACTAAACCACCAATAATATTCCCTTCTCCTGAATTATACTGTGTTGGAAGAGCAGATTGAGTCACACTCATGTAATAGCTAAAGGATAAAAAATCTACAGTATAATTTTTTAATAACTCTGCATCTTCAGTTGCAAACTCTATGTTAATGTCATTTTCCTTAAAATATCTTTTTGCATAATTCGGATAATAACCTCTAACATGCACATCTGAAAATAGATAATTTAGATTCTCATACTCATGAGTCGCCCATACATCTTTTGGGTTTGGAGTCATTGGATAAGCTGGCATAGCTAATACCATACATCCCACCTTAAACTCTGAATTAATCTCACGAGCAATTTTTGTAACCAAACTCGAGGCGACTAATTCATGATGTATAGCTTGATATAATTCTTGTTTCGAAAGATTCTCCTTAGGTATATCTATTCCTCCACTAGTAAACGGTAATTCCAAAACAGAGTTTACTTCGTTAAATGTAAGCCAATATTTAACTTTATCTTTATACCTTTCTAAAACTGTTCGAGCAAATTTTTCATAAAAATGAATCATTCTCCTATCAATCCATCCATGATATTTTCTTGATAAATATAATGGAGTCTCATAGTGTGAAAGAGTTACAAGTGGTTCTATCCCATGAGCATGTAGTTCATCAAACAATTCATCATAATATTTCAAACCAGCTTCGTTAGGTTCTTCCTCATCTCCTTTTGGAAAAATTCTACTCCATGCAATAGAAGTACGAAAAACATTAAAGCCCATTTCAGAAAACAAGGATATATCTTCCTTATATTTATGATAAAAATCAATACCTAATAATTTTAAGTTATCTTCTGTAGGATTTTCTGTTGCTTCTCCTAATCCACCTTTGGGTAACACATCCTGAACTGACAATCCCTTACCATCTTCATTATATGCTCCCTCTACTTGATTAGCTGCAACAGCTCCACCCCAAAGAAAATCATCTGGAAAAATGGTCATAACTTTCCTCCATTATAATATTACCAGTAATTCCTTAGAATGCTCGATTGTCTGATTATTAGGTAATACTAATACATCTAGAAAATCATTGGTATTCGTTACAATTACTGGTGTAACTGTTTCGTAGCCTTTAGTCTTAATTAAATTCAAGTCCATTTCAAAAATCAACTGATTTTTAAAAACTCTGGCTCCTTCTTCTACATGACTAATAAAACCTTGACCTTTTAGCTCAACAGTATCTAATCCAATATGAATTAGTAACTCAACACCCTCATCACTCTTCAATCCAATTGCGTGCTTAGTCGGAAAAATATTTGTAATTTCCCCATCGAATGGTGCATAAACCTTACCCTCATTTGGGATAATCGCTACACCGTCTCCAATAAGTTTATCTGAAAATGTTTTATCCTGGACATCACTTAACGGAATGATTTCTCCTGATATAGGAGAAAATACCATTTTTTTATTTGAAACTCTAGCCTCAACTTCTAAATGGCTAGAACTCTCTTCTTCATCGATTCCAAATATATAAGCCAAGACAAAGGTAATAACAACCGAAATGACCGCCACAATTAAAGCATTTACAATATTTGATGGTACATCAGAATAAATAAATTGAGGCAACGCTATCAAAGATGGGACAGCAAATAGATAGGCTTTAACACTCGTAAGACCTGCAAATAATCCCGCTAATCCACCACCAATCATAGCTGCATAAAGTGGTTTTTTATATTTTAAAGTTACACCATATAATGCAGGTTCTGTAATTCCTGCAAGTAAGGCTGAGAAACCTGCTGCAAAAGCAATCTGTTTTGTATTATTATTTTTACTCTTTAATGCAACAGCCATCGAAGCAGCCCCTTGAGCTAAGTTTGACCCTAACATTGCTGGAAGAATTAATACGTCTGGAGTAGCAATAGATGCCGCCAAAAAAATAGGTGCAAAAGCCCAATGCATTCCAGTCATAACAATAAATGGCATAATAGCACCAAGAATAGCTAATGTAAGCCATCCAGCTACACCATACATTTGCCCAACTAGATTTGATAATCCTTCACCAACAATTACTCCAATAGGCCCGACTACAACTAAGGCAATAAAGCTTGATACTAATAATACTAGCGTAGGTTGCAAAAAACTCTTAGTAACAGCTGGTGTTAATTTAGCAATCATTTTTTCAATATATTTCATCAACCAAACCATAATAAGAATTGGAATGACTGATGAACCATAACTAGCTGGTGTCACAGGTGCACCAAATAAACTAAGAGGATTCCCTGACTGCACCATTTGAACAAAATTTGGATGGAGAAGTACACCTGCTACAGACATAGCTAATGTAGATGTTACTTTTAATTTTTGTGATGCAGAATAAGCTAATAACAGCGGTAAGAAATAATATGGAGCATCCCCAAAAAATGTCAAAAAAGCAACAGTCTGAGAATCTGATTGCAATATACCAAGCATTGGTAAAATGATTACCAAGACTTTCAACATACCTCCCCCTAACATTGCTGGAATGATTGGAGTCATGGAACCAGCGATATATTCAATGATTCTTTCTAAAATATTCCCTTTGTGTCCTTGATCAACTGAATCTGTTTCAAAATTGCCAAGTTTAATGAATTCTTTATAATAATTGGCTACATCATTACCAAGTATAATTTGATATTGCCCATTCTTTTTCATAATACCTATTACACCTGGTATCTTCTTCACATCATCATCATTGACTAAATTTTCATCTTTTAATTCTAATCTTAAACGTGTTACACAATGGGTAACTCTATTGACATTTTTTTCGCCTCCAATTACATCGAGGATTTTTTGTACCGTATCTTTATAACTCATGGTATTCTCCTATTCTATTAATCTAAATTTTTTGTTAAGCGACGAATATGAGCCATCAAATAAACTAATTCACTAGAAGTCAGCAAATAATTGTACTCAGTTTGTATAAACATTGCCACCTGTTCACCACATTCATATTCTCTAGGATATTTATTTTTCATTAATGCTAACAAGTCTTCATCATCATCGTCACAATAAGTTGTATTTTCAACCAAGCGATGGGCAAATAATTTTATATGAGTTATGAATCTATAATAATCAATAGAATCTTGGTTAAACTCAGTACAATAGAAATCTTGAATGATTTTCTCAATTCCCATAATTATTTCAGTGATTTTATACGACTCTTGAAAATTATTTTCTAAATTAGCATTAACAAAATGTAGCGCTATGAATGCAGCTTCGTCAATTGGAAATTCAATACCTAACTCTTTTTTTATTATTTGTAAAGCCCTTTTCCCAAGCTCAAATTCTTCTTTATAATATTTCGAAATTTCCCAACGTAGGGGATTCGAAATAATAACTCCTTCTTTATAACGTTCTATACTCGAAGAAATATGATCCGTTAGATTAATATAGATAATCTCATCAAAATTATTACCCAATGTTATTTTACCTAGATTAATTATTTTTTCAGTGATGTACACCAACTCCAAAGGAACGTTAATAAACATCTCTGTAAAACGGGTCATATTATCTCTATTTTTGAGAAAAAAACTTTTCTCAATATCAATTGGATTTACTTTATCTCCAATTTTTCTTCCAAAAGCTATTCCCTTTCCAAAAAGAAGAATATCGATATCTTTTTTACTTTGCGCAATTACAGCATTGTGGTTTAGTATTCGTTTTATGATCATAAAATTTCCCTTTTAAAATAAAAGGAACCTACTTAAAAACATCAAGAAACTTCTTCCGATGTGATTAAATAGGTTCCTGCTCACTTGTATTAGTGATAACATCCTTTTATTTCAATTTTTAATGGTGACATGAAGCTTAAATAATTAATAACTCTGTAACCATTTTCATTTTAAGATATTTCAATCTATTTGTCAAGTACTTGTAGAAATTTTTTTATTTTGTGTGATTCGAATGTGATAATGGCAACAGTCTCACTAAAAAATGAAAATCATACATAGAAATTTTTAAAAGTTTTCTCTATTGTAAACCTGCCACTAGCTCAGAAGCTATACTAGCTGATTCCAAACGTAATATGGTCATTTCATCTACCTTCCCTAATAATGGCATTGCACCATACCAAACAATAGTCTTATTCACCAAAAGAATAGGCGTGACTATTTTCGATTGAGTAAAAGATACTTTAATTTTCTGGCTCTTCAACTGGGATAGCCAGGATTTATTTGCAACCGTCTCTGGTATACATATCTCAATTTGACTAATCCTAAATTCTTTTAGAAATTTCATAAGTTTTGTCTGGTGCACATAAGGTAAAATAAGCATACATTCCTGTCTTTCCCCTGCTAATACTCAATGAAAATCAAAGAGCAAACTAGGAAACTAGCCGCAGGCTGTACTTGAGTACGGCAAGGCGACGTTGACGTGGTTTGAATTTGATTTTCGAAGAGTATAAGTCCTCCCTCAACACATTCTCATATCTACTATCAACATAAACGAATTGTTTCTCCTCACCCTCGATGACACGATAATCCATCTTTCGATAAGCTACTTGTCGTTTCTGAAACATCTTTTCTAAATAAGGAACATGAATATCCACATAATCGAAAATACGCACTAAAGACTTATCCTTGTAGTTTCTATGAATCCGACCTGCATACTGAATTAAATTATTTTTCCAAGAAAAGGGTGCTGCCAAGATCAGCGTGTCTAGCTGAGGTAAGTCAAAACCTTCGCCAATGTATTTTCCAGTTGACAACAATACAAAACCTTTATCTAGCTGTTCTAATATCTCCAGTAAACTTGTTCTCTCTCGGACTTTGGTTTTTCCGCTAATAATATAACAGTCATCAACCTCTTTCTCTTTCAATAACTTTTCAAAGACATCTATCTGTTGAGTTCGATTGACTAGAACCAAGATATTCCGCCCTTCTGCCACTTGGTCTAGAATATCCTTGAGAATCAACTGATTCCTCGCTGAGTCTGTAGCAATCCAATCACTGAGCTGTATAAAATTACTTGCTTTGGTCTTTTCAATTTCCAAATGACCAAAAGAAGTGAATCTTAATTGCAATTGCCGTTTAAAAACCGTTTCCCTCTTATCAGCAGTATGGAGTATCTCACCAATTCTCTGAAAAACGATAGGCTCATGACCATTCTTACGCTCAAGCGTAGCCGTCAAACCGTAAAGATACTTCCCTCTAAACTGAGCCACAACTTTTTCAAACATCAAGGCAGAGACATGATGACACTCATCCACAATCATCATCTCATACTTATCCAAAAGACTTTGGCTATTTTCCAACTTAAATAGAGATTTGATCATAACGACATCAACCAGTTCACTCAGCCATTTCTTAGTCCCACCGTACTGCCCTACATAGCCTATTACCCTTTCACGACCTGATGGCGTATAGCGGGTAGCTTCTGCCTCTTCGAAAGTCAGAAAACGGTTTAAACGATCCAGCCATTGGTCTAAGAGTTGCTTATTATGAACTAGGATAATTGTTTTTGTTTTCCGTTCAGAGATGAGAGCAGCACCTAGAACGGTCTTTCCAAAACCTGTTTCCGCATGGAGTAAACCATTTTCTTTAGAAGTCATATCTGACAGGGCTAACTCTTGCTCCAAAGTAAGTTCTCCCTTAAATTCCACGCTAATAGACCTTTGTACCTTTCTCCTATCTTCCACAGATCCCTGCTCATACTCCATGAAAATCAAAGAGCAAACTAGGAAGCTAGCCGTAGGCAGTACTTGAGTACGGCAATGCAAAGCTGACGTGGTTTGAAGAGATTTTCGAAGAGTATTAAATTTATCTTGCAATGGATATAGTAAACCTCTTGGTAGCCATAAATAATGATCGGATTCTCCAAATAAATACATTCGCTCAGGAATTTGATAGGTTGGCTGTCGCATAGACTGCTTTAAATAAAATTCGGGATTAGAAAAGGAAGCCATATTTTTCAAGAAAAACAGTGTCTTGGGTGTCACAGACGATTTTTCAAATTGGATCATATTGGATAAGACGACCTTCAACTCCTTATCCAATTCTTGCTTGCCTAACTCCTCTTGGATTAACAGTGCCACTTTAGCAGTTGAAACCCTCTGAATTTCTTGTAGATACCTCCATTGGTCTTCATAAGGCTGAAAATGTTCATCCACAAAGACCGTTCTCCCTTGATGATAAGCATCTCCTTGAAAAGGAAGGGCAATCAAATTACCAAATCCACCTTTAGGAAGAACATCCTGATTTGGAAACATGCGATCAAAAGAATCAAAGGACAGTTGCATACTTTCCTGCATAGCCAATTCTAATAGTTTCTTTCCAAATAAGCGAGCCTCTCGACTCGGAATCGCTTCCTCAAAGAAGAACCAAATATGGAGTCCGTGACCCGAACGAGAAATCTCTAAATGGGCTTCCATCTGGCGTTCCCTGGCTATTCTTCGAATGGTTAAACCAGCTTCTTTCCAATCTCCTTCATCAAAATCCAGTACCAAAAAATAACAGCTATCATCTAAGTGCATAGGAAAGATACCGATAGCTGTCTCCCCACGAAAATGAGATTTCAAAACGGAGTCCGTTAATGTCTGGAAACTCCGTTTTTCAGGCGGCAACTGCTTCCAACCATAATCATAGGATGGAAAATACTGAATTTTCCCTTGATCATTGATAAAACTCTTAGCATAAACATCATAACGGCCAGCAAACACGGAGGTAAACAATTGTAATTTTTCTTGCGTCGTCAAGTGACTACTTTGAAGTTGGAACATCTCCTCGAACCGAGAGCGTTCCATAACAAACTGACTCTTGTCTTTAAGACGTTTACACAAGAAAAACTCACTATCCCCATTAAAAGAAGAAAAGACATCAAGTACTTCTACCACAATTCCATCCAAAGACACAAAAACAGCCATAAGAGTCCCCTCCTTGATTCCTATAGGCTGATTATAACAAGAATGGCTGAAATTGTACACGAAAATAAAATCCCTTATTTGTTACAATAGCTTTGAAAACTTTTATTTCTTTGCTACCCAGCCGATGGCATCGCTTGGGGGATTTTCGGTATCAATTCAGATAAATTCAATACCGATTTCCCCATTTTTAAACTTGGTTAAACGAATACCGTTGATTTCCAGTTCATTGAGTCGTTGACCTGTCAAGGTTTCTATCTTCTTCAACTAGTAAAATTAAGGGGGAACTAATACAAATCTTCTAAGCTTCTATATTCAATGATTTCATTTTTTATAATATTCTTTTTAAACTCAAAATGTTTTAAAGGATTATCGATTAACACTAACTTTGGAATATCGTCTAGATTGGTTACCAGGGATAAAACAAAATCTGTTTGAAACTCCTTGGCTTTTTCAAATTCTTTTGCAGTTAAACGCACACGCCCCTTAGGTTTTCGAATCCCTTTTACTTCGGCAAGATAAGAATGTTCTTGAACATCTACTTGGAAATCATATCCATCACCATAAAGACGGGCATCAGTTAACTGTCCACCTTGAAATTTTTCTTCTTTATCAAAGTTGAGTATAAAATAATTTTCTGCTTCCATTCCAGTTTCTTGTAGACGTTTGAATTTAGTTCGAATGATTGGTTTTTCAATGGTAGTAATGCCTGTTCGCTTTCCTTCACTGGCAAGTAACATTTTAACGATTTCAGCATAACTATGAACATCTTCATTTCCAAACATCATATCAATTAAATCTTTACGAAAACGGTAAATTTCAGCTTTCTGCCACCAACCTTTTCGATTATTGTCAAAATAAGGATCAAATAAATCCATTCTATTTTTTACAACTCCTGTTGTTTCAGCAATTCCAAGAGACACCACATAGCGATAAAACTCCGACTTGCTAGAGCACTGAAATTCTTTTATAAAAAGCTTGTCAAACTTGGCAAGACCGTAGCCAATTAAATTTAACAATTCATAATGCGGGTGCTTAGACATCACTTTCTCCATCAATAGATAGTGATTTCATTATACCAAAAAACACGGATCATCACCGTGTTTCTGTTTTTATTTCACCAACTTCTTCATCTCATCAATACGTGCGACGGTCGCATCGTATTTCGCTTGGTAGTCAGCTTGTTTGTCGCGTTCTTTCTGGACGACTTCTGGTTTGGCATTGGCTACGAAGCGTTCGTTAGAGAGCTTCTTGCCGACCATGTCCAGTTCTTTTTGCCATTTAGCCAGTTCCTTGTCGAGACGAGCCAACTCTTCTTCGACATTGAGGAGGTCTGCCAGTGGCAAGTAGATTTCTGCTCCTGTGATGACGCTTGACATTGCGAGTTCAGGTGCAGGGATGGTTGATGCAATTTCCAAGTGTTCTGGATTTGTAAAGCGTTTAATGTAGTTAACATTGCTGTTAAAGAAGGCTTCCAAGTCACTATCGCTAGTCTTAACAAGGATGGTGATTGGCTTGCTTGGAGCTACGTTTACTTCTGCACGCGCATTACGAACAGCACGGATCAAGTCTTTAAGGCTTTCTACGCCTGTGTGGGCAACAAGGTCTTCAAAGGTCGGGTTGACAGTTGGGTATTCTGCTGTAACGATAGAGCCTTCTGAGATTTGTCCAAAGATTTCCTCTGTCACGAATGGCATGATTGGGTGGAGGAGACGAAGGATCTTGTCCAGAGTGTAAAGGAGAACAGAACGTGTGATGACTTTCTCTTCTTCGTTGTCGCTATAAAGGACTTCCTTAGTCAACTCAACGTACCAGTCCGCAAACTCATCCCAGATGAAGTTGTAGAGGATGTGACCAGCGACACCAAACTCAAACTTATCAAAGTTGGCAGTTGCTTTTCCAATGGTTTCATTGAGGTTGTGGAGAATCCAGCGGTCTGTAACGTTTCCAGCTTCCTTGTTGGCAACTTTTTCCACATTGGCAGTTGCTTGCTCAAGGGTCAAGCCTTCATTGTTCATGAGGATATAGCGAGAAATGTTCCAGATTTTGTTAATGAAGTTCCAAGAAGCATCCATTTTCTCGTAAGAGAAGCGCACGTCTTGCCCTGGTGCAGAACCGTTTGAAAGGAACCAACGCAGGCTATCTGTTCCGTACTTATCAATAACATCCATTGGATCAATCCCGTTACCGAGAGATTTCGACATCTTGCGTCCTTGCTCATCACGAATGAGACCATGAATCAAGGCATTTTTGAATGGCGACTTGCCAGTAAATTCTAAACCTTGGAAAATCATCCGAGACACCCAGAACGGGATAATATCATAACCAGTCACCAAAGTTGATGTTGGATAATAACGTTTAAAGTCTTCTGAGTCGACATCAGGCCAGCCCATGGTTGAGAATGGCCAAAGGGCAGAACTGAACCAAGTATCCAAGACGTCTTCGTCCTGAGTCCATCCGTCACCTTCTGGCGCTTCTTCACCGACATACATTTCACCCTCAGCATTATACCAAGCAGGGATTTGGTGACCCCACCAGAGCTGACGAGAGATAACCCAGTCGTGAACATTTTCCATCCATTGGAGGAAGGTATCGTTGAAACGAGGTGGGTAGAATTCTACCTTGTCCTCTGTGTCTTGGTTGGCAATAGCATTCTTGGCCAATTGGTCCATCTTGACGAACCATTGCGTAGACAAGCGTGGCTCAACCACAACACCAGTACGCTCTGAGTGACCAACACTGTGGACACGTTTTTCGATTTTAACGAGGGCACCGATTTCTTCCAGCTTAGCAACGACTGCCTTACGAGCTTCAAAACGGTCCATGCCTGCAAATTCGAAGGCTAAGTCATTCATAGTACCGTCGTCGTTCATGACGTTGACTTGCGGCAAGTTGTGGCGTTGACCAACCAAGAAATCATTTGGATCGTGAGCAGGTGTGATTTTCACGACACCCGTACCAAACTCAGGATCTGCATGCTCGTCCCCAACGATTGGAATCAATTTATTAGCGATTGGAAGGATGACATTTTTACCAATCAAGTCCTTGTAGCGTGGGTCTTCTGGATTGACCGCAACGGCAACATCCCCAAACATGGTCTCAGGACGAGTTGTCGCTACTTCAAGGGCGCGTGAACCGTCTTCCAGCATATAGTTCATGTGGTAGAAGGCACCTTCGACATCCTTGTGGATAACCTCGATATCAGAAAGGGCTGTGCGAGCTGCTGGGTCCCAGTTGATAATAAATTCACCACGGTAGATCCAACCTTTCTTGTATAGGTCCACAAAAACCTTGCGAACCGCTTTTGACAAACCTTCGTCAAGAGTGAAACGCTCACGAGAGTAGTCTACTGAGAGCCCCATCTTGCCCCATTGTTCCTTGATAGTAGTGGCATATTCGTCTTTCCATTCCCAGACCTTCGTCAAGAAAGATTCACGACCCAGGTCATAACGGCTAATGCCCTCTCCACGCAAGCGCTCCTCAACCTTAGCTTGAGTGGCAATACCAGCGTGGTCCATTCCTGGAAGCCAAAGCGTATCAAAGCCTTGCATGCGTTTTTGACGGATGATAATATCTTGCAAAGTCGTATCCCATGCGTGACCAAGGTGAAGTTTCCCAGTCACGTTTGGTGGTGGAATGACGATCGAATAAGGCTTAGCCTTTTGATCGCCTGAAGGCTTGAAAACATCAGCATCAAGCCATTTTTGGTAGCGACCAGCCTCAACGTCGGCTGGATTGTATTTAGATGAAAGTTCTTTAGACATGTGTTTGTCCTTTCTCTATTTTGTTCATTTTATTTTGAATTTGCTTAGCAGCTTCTTCTGCTGACAAATTCGTATTATTTATTTTAAAGTAGTGGTGCAACTCATTCGGTTGATGTTGAGAATTTAATTGAAATGTTTCAGCGGTCTCTAAAATTTCTCTTTCAGATACCTCAATATGTCGTTTTAAGGGTTTGTGCTTTAATCGATTCTCCGTTCGATTTCGACGTATGCACTCTTCAAGACTTGTTTCCAACTCAACAAACAGAATATCTTGATGATAATCATCCAACAAATTCTGAATTTGCTTTAAATACATCAGTTGGTACTGATTTGAAAAATCAATCACGTCAGTTAAAATTACTGATCGCTGATTTCTTGCACTTGCTCCAAGGAAAGAAAAGGTAATTCCACGAACAAATTCCCACATCTCCTCTGTATAATCCTGATAGATTTCTAGTGCAAAATCGATGGCTTGATGGTTATAAAAGAGGGTAGAATCCGTCAGTCGAGACAGTTCTTGACCAATGGTCATTTTTCCTGAGGCTGGAGCACCAATGATGAAAAGATGCATCAAATTACCTCCCACTCCCTCCTCAGCAAACCATATATCAGACTGTCACAGCGGTTTCCTTGAACATCCTTTCTGTCTCTTATTCGAGCTTCGAGGGTAAATCCAAGCTTTTCTGCGACTTGTTGACTTTGGACATTGTATCCAAAGCAGACCAGTTCTATCTTGTGAAGACCCAATTCTTGAAAGCCTAGGTCAATCAAGGCACGCGCTGCTTCTGGTACATAGCCTCTGCCCCAATAGTCTGGGTGTAAGGTATAGCCGAGCTCAAGAACATCATCTTCGTGACGGTGATTGAAGTCAACAGAACCAATGACTTTATCGGTTCCTTTGACGACAATCCCATAGCCAGCTGGGAGATTCTCCTGTTTATTACGTTCAGGAAGGATATGCTCCAGATAATAAATCTCATCTTCCAAGGTCTTGACAGGTGGAAAACCTGCTGGGTAAGAAACTTCTGGACGACTAGCATAATCAAAGATATCCTCAGCATCCACCACAGTACGGACTCGTAAAACGAGACGTTCTGTTTCCAAGCGTTCTGGCAGTTCAGTTCTTGACATCCTTCTTCCTCGCTTTCTTGATGAAGCTCCCCATAGGGTCAACACGGTTATCTAAATAGCGATAAACGCGCTGGTGACCGTCCCCCATAAAGTAAGTCGGTGAAAAACGGTCATTTTTAAAATGCCCTTTCTCATCCAAGAGATCTGGATTAGCCAGTCGCTCGATAATCTTAGCAAAGATATGACAGATTCCATCTTCCTCGATAATTCTATCAACTTGACATTCTAACACGACTGGACAAACCTCTAAAATCGGTGCCTGAGTCCGTTCAGAAATCTCGTAGTCTAGTCCCAGGTGTTTCAATTTCTCTCGATGACTGATAAAACCAGCCTGCTCCATCTCGAGCATGAGATTTTCATCAGGAATATTCACAGTAAACTTCTGGTAATGCTTGATTTGCTCAGCCGCATTTTCCTCAGCTCCGACACCGATGACTAGCCAATCTCCCAAGCTATAAGAGGAGCTACAGGTCGTAATATTGTGTCCAAAATTCTGATCCTGATACCCCAAAATGAAGATAGGAAAGCCATAGTAGAGTTTACTCGTTTTAAAAGATTGCTTCATAACAACCTCCTTTGCCTAAGACACAAAAATCGCCCCTGCCATCTACATGACAGGGACGAATGTGTTTATCCGCGGTACCACCCAATTTCGGGCAGTTGCCCGCAACTCTCGTCTTTAAAACAAAAAGACACTTTTATTTCAATTTTTCATCCATTAGCAACCAGTTTTGACACATTTGTGGACTTCTCAGCGCCGCCACTTTCTGTAAAATGTGGGATTCAAAACACCTCTAATGGCTCTATTGTAGCAAGATTTTGACGGAAATGCAAGGCACAAGAAAGATTACTTGAACTTGATACCATTTTCTTTCAATTTCTTGATGGTAGCTGGGCCAATTCCTTTCAAGGCAAGAAGTTCTTTTTCAGTCCAATTTTTGAAATCTGATGCAGACTTGATACCTTCATCATAGAAAGTTTTGGCACGGTCAAGTGGAAGTCCACCCAAGTTTGCTGCAAAATCATCTACAGAATTGGCTACTTTTTGAGCTTGCTCTTTGGTAGCTTCTACTGCTTGTTCAACCTTTTTAGAAACAGCCTTACCAGCTTGGCTTGCTGACTGCTCTGCACGTTTTACGACTTTTTTTGTCTCTTCTACAACCTTAGTCACAGTACTTGAAAAAGCACCTGCACGACGAAGGCTATTTCGTAATTGTTTTTTACGATTGAGTTTCTTTGACATGATAAAATCCTTTCAATAAAAAACCCCTGCTCTGACAAGGATTTAATATAAATATTCTATCAAGATTTTAGTAAAAAATCAAGAATCTATCTCGTTTAATAATTTCGCTCACCAAACAAGCCTTCTGGTAAATCATGGAAGCCCTTACCTTCCTTGAAATTTTCAAACTTACCAAGTAAGAACTGATAAGCATCCAAGCGACTCTCATAGCGAATCATGGCATCTTTAGCACGCTCGTCTTGGTCTTCTTCGTAGACTTTTTGGCTTTCCTTATGCGCCATGTCGTTAATCATGATTTGGGTATTGACCCAAGCTTCAAATTCCTTCATAAATTCTTGTTCGTAACTCATTGCTTCTCCTTATTCTAATCCACGGAAATAGTCCGTGTCAATCTCTCGGTAGGGCTGGATATCCTGAACATACTCCAGCACACCTTGGAATTCCCCATCTTCATCGTGTACTGCGGCATAGGTGATGTGGACAAACTTGCCTCGCGACTCAGACTTGAACCACATTTCATACTTATCTTTGCTTCCCTCACGAAGCCCCTTCATGATGGTCTTGACCTTGTCCAAGTACTTAGGTGGATGACAGAGTTCAACATTGCGCCCAACTTGGGACAGTGTTCGTTTGAAAATCATCTCGTCAGCTGGCGTATTATCATTGTAATACTGGAAAATATCGTCTTTATTGACAAAGGTAATCTCCATAGGGAGGTGATTGAGGATGAGATTGGCCTGCTCGACCGAGAGATAGCCATTGCCAAAAGCCTGTTGACTATGGCGGTCCAGCACTGCTTCTTTTTCCTTAGGGGTAAAGGTAATAGTAAACTGCCCCTCTGGCGTATCGATAACTTGCTGAACTTGACCCTCTGCCGTATCTAGCTGTACGGGCTCCTCTGCACTCTTTTCCTCAACAAAACTTTGACGTTCTGGCACCCATTTCTCAGAAGGACGGATGATGGCATAGCCATAGGCATCGCTCTCCTCCGCAATCTGAAGCCAGTCATCCTGAGTAAAGGACTCAAGGAGAATCATGAGAAGGATGGACTCTTCCTTGAAAATCATACTTTCAAACTCTGCCTCAAAAGCTTCAAAAGCTTCTTTTACAGTGGAAATCGGCACTTCTGGTAGTGACTTGGCTGTCATTAGAGCTGTTTGAAAGAGTTCCCTGATCTGATCATCCACTCCCCACATCACTTTTGGAGGCGAATCGTGTCCATAGCGCTCCATGATAGGAAAGAAGAGTTCTTCTTTACGTTGGTAATGGATGTCAAATTGCCCCACAAGTCCCATCTGACGGACCAAACCCTTACGCATCTCCACCAGCATTTCTTCATCTTCCATAGACTCATAGGTATCCAACAATCTCCGAATGCGAATCAAAGCCGCACGGAGGGCTAGATTTTCTTCTTTAAAGACTCGAACTGGGTGACCTGGATGCTCGGTATCCTCTACTTCGACACCTTTAATAGCATTTTTAAAAAGATTGGCATGGACATCACAGAGTTCCATGACATCTTCAAAAGTGACACCCGAGTCCGAGTTCATCAGCTCGTGCTCCATGAGGGAAATCTCGATAGCTGAAACACCTGTAAAGGTCGCATCAAAGCGCTCCTGAACTGATTCAGGAGAGGCCCCATTATGCAATTCTAACAAAATATCCCGTAGGACATGAATCCTTTCATCTGCCATTAGTCTAATCCAATCACTTCATATCCGTTCGCTTCTAGCGTGCGGACAATCTTATCCATAGGAGTTCCTTCGAGCTTAGAACCCTGTTTAAGCGATACTTTGCGCCCAACGGTGTTGCGCATCAAGGGATTGGCTAGAGGTTTAAAACCCAGCTCCACTAGAATTTCCAAGACTTCTGGATGCTTGTCCACCACTTCTGCAACAGGAATTGACACATCGATGATATTGTCCATGACGACCTCCATTATCGTTTATAAATGATATTATTTATTTTATTATACCATAAGGAAAGAGATTAAAAAACTAGCAGTACAAGACTTGCTAGTTCTCTGAGACTTGAATTACGGCCTAAATAAGTTTAAAGAGCCAATCCAATAGCTTAAATAATAGCTTGTAAAATAGCAATTGGACTGCAAAAGAGATGATCATCCACAGGAATTTCACAATTCCAATAATCGGTTTGATAAAAATAATGGCAAGAAGACCCAAAAAAATTTCATTCTCTCTCCTCTGGCTTGATGAGCCACCGAGCCGTATCCATCAACTTGTCTGCAATAAAAAGTTTCCCCAGACCGACAATAACATTGTCATCTTTCTTTATCGTTTTCATTACTTTTACACCTTGCACGGTCAAAAAGTAATTCCCATAAATTTTAGCAAAAGCTTTGATAGGATTCATCTCACTCACCCTCGATTATTTCAGCCTCTTTTCGGATTGTTTCAACATCTTCTTGATATTGAACTTCACTATAGTTAACTAGTTTGGACAATTCTTTCTGCAAGCTTTCACCCATCGGTTTCATAGTTGCAAAGGTTAAACCACCTGAAATGATACCTCCCAAGATAGGTATGAATTTCCCCATTCCTTTGGCCAACCCTCCCTTGGTCAGATTCACACCAAATATTTTTAAGACTTTTTTCAAAATAGGGTACCAAAGCGTCTTTGTTAACGCTTTATTAGGTACTGTTTTCATTACCTGTTTGGCAATTGTTATACCACCAGCACGTAGTAAGGCAGCGGTTCCATTTACCCCCAACATTACACCTAGATAAAGCAAGAGAGTATTTTGAGCATCTTCACTCAACTCCTCGCGTGAAGCCCAAAGATCCTCATAACCATAAATATAACCTAATTCTTGAGCCAATTTCAGAGAGAAACCATAAAATTGAGCCACATCAGCTGGAATGGTAATTGCCATGGCAATCCCTCCAGGTAATCCTGCCAAAACAGACGTTCCACTCGCCAATAAAACATTATCCCGAATACAAGCATTAGCCACTCGATCTAAGATTTCTTGAGATAAGAGAGACGTTGGGCCTTGTTCTAATAAGGTAGGAATGTCCTGTGGATCCAATTCTTTGGAAAACTTATCCACTAAAAATTTCGAACGATCAACCTTAACAACAGGTAGTTTCACCACTTGTTGCAATACTTGCATAGCCAACTCTTGTTCAGCCATATACAAACTCCTTTTACTTCTGTAAGTTATATTCTATAATAGCATACTCTTTTAAAGTATGTTTCAAATCCCCCTCAAAAATTTTCAAAAACTCCTTAGCAACTTATTTGTTAAAGATTTTTAATAATCTTTGTAGAAACAGCTCGAATATTCCACTCCTACCTTTACAACATGATATTCTATCTATGAACGATAGTCTATTATTGTTTCAACTAAAATGTTCCTTGAATACACACTAATACTCTTCGAAAATCTCTTCAAACCACGTCAGCGTCGCCTTACCGTACCCAAGTACAGCTTGCGGCTAGCTTCCTAGTTTGCTTTTTGATTTTCATTGAGTATAACTATGAACTTTCGAGCTTCATCTTATAAATCCATAATTTCTTTTTTCTTTCGATCAAATTCTTCCTGAGATAGTATCCCTGCATCTAAAAGAGATTTTAGTTTTGTAAGTGCTTCGATTTGCTCATCTAATGATAGACTTGGTTTCATGGCTTTTTCATCTAAACTTTGAGCCATATTCATTCCAAATATCATTCCAGCACTATCACCTAGACCATGTTGCTCCACTCCTGATGCAATTTTTTGTTGTGCTGCAATATTAGAAGATTTCTGCGATACATCATCATAAGCTTTTAAATTCATCTTATTTGATGAAAATTGTTTAACCAATTCCTTAGATTCTGGTGAGAACTCAATATTAGCAATGGCAACTTTTACAATCTCAAATCCAAAACGTTCTTTCCAAGTCCCTGCATACTGTCCATCATTTGATACTTGTTCCGCAAGAACTGAAGCTTGTGAGGGTAATTGTGAAATACGATAAGTTGTTGACAAAGAATTAAGTGCAACAATAAAAGATTGAAGAAATTCTGTCACTATTTGTGATCTAGCTTGAGCGCTATCAAAGGTATAATAAGTCACATTGGCAGGAAGAAAGTTTCTGATAAATTGCTTAGCATCTGTAATTTGGATAGAAAATGTTCCAAAAGCACGTACTTCTAAATCTGTCCCATAAAACAAATCATTATACATGACTGGACCGCGAGTCCCAAATTTAATATCACGAATTTCTCTCAAATTAACAAAACAAATCTGTTTTTGCTGATCACTTTGGCCACCGAATCCAACACGATTAACAACATTGTCAAACAGTGACTTTTTCAATCCATCACCATTAAAAACACTGCTTTCGCCATTTTGGTATTCATATCCACCTGGTTCTGTAATAATTTCCTCGATACCAGACTGACTAAAGATAAAGGCAGCAGTATTTTCTGGAATAAAAATCTTGGATCCGTTGGAAATAACACCTACAGATCCCTTCGTATTGACACCCCTACCATTATTATTTTCTTGAACAATACCTGGACTTACAGCTGTATGTTCATCAAAAGCATGAACTGTGATAATTTCTTTCCACTGATCTGCAAATGTTCCACCAATAGAATCTGTGATTGCTTTTATCAACCCCATTTAATTGCCCCCTTATAAACTCTGCTCCATATCACAATAGGCACATCTTACTGTTTGCTTCACTTGACCTGACAAAGGTGCTCCACAAAAGCTACACTTGGTTGAAATCTTTTCTGGCTCTGCATCCTTAATCCCAAGACCTGCTTTAAAAGTGTCAAATGTATCCTTAAATGTTTCTGCTAAAACATCTGCTCCAAACAAGCTACTATCCCCCAAGGTTTCAAAATTACTCGTATCACCTGATATCAATTTAATAATGTTCCTAGCCCACTTATCAGTATCTTTAGTATTATTAAATGAAAAGATAGCTTGTCCGCCATTATAATAAATTTCCAGCCGTTTCACACCATTGGTTTTGGTTACTGAAACTTGAGGTTTCCCTTCAAAAATTTTAATCTGGTTAATGGGTATGGTAACTTGGTCTTTTTTTCCTCCCCATAAACCTTTTTTGATATATATTAAGTGTAGATTCGTTAAAATTAATTCATCTGTAGACAAACCATTTTTCCCAAAACTCACATGGTCACTATTCATAATCATGTATTCATGTGGCAATAATTGATAATCCATATTGAATTCCACTCTTCCTATTAAAGACTAGCTTTCCACTGCTCCACTTGTTCATGTAGATTATCACGATAATCTTTTAGAGTCTTAATCACTTCTTCTTTCCCTTGAATCGGTGCTTTCTTTAGTGGACCATATTGTTTTTTCAAATCTTCCATTTCTTTTTTAGTGCTATCTTTTAGTTCTTGGATAGCAGCGCTATCTTCTAAAACAGTCCCTTTAAAGGCTTCGTCTGCTTCTGTATAGTAATTATCGATTATTTTCTCATTCATAATCAAGTAATCTTCATAGGTTTTTATAGACTCAATTGTCGCATCACTAACATCTTGTGGGTTAAAATCGCTTGAACTGAGTTTTTCTTTTGCTTTAGCAAACAATCCTTTCTTTTCAGAACTACTAGATGAAGCTTCTGTTTGATTCTCACTAGAAGAGCTACTTGTTTTTTCAGAAAGAGAACTACAAGCAACTAGAGTAGAGACGGAAAGACATAGCAAAGCTAAACGACAAACTTTTTTTATATTATTCATTGATAGAATCTCCTTTTATTTATGAAATCATCATATCATATTTCCTAAAAAAAAAAAGCATTTTCTGATTAGCTAACATTTAAAAATACAGAATTCTAGTTAAAAGAATATTTTTCCATTTCAAATTCCACCTATTTTCCCCCACCAAAAAAGAGGGTTGCCCCTCTTCTTAGTTCTTATCCAGATTGCGTAGCATCTCGTCAATCTTGTTTCCATACTCGATGGACTCGTCTTTGACGAAGGTCAAATCTGGGATTTTGTACAATTTCAAATTGCGACCAAGTTCACGTTTGATAGTACCAGTTGCTTTTTCAAGCCCGATTTGGGCTTTTTGATTATCCGAAGCAAGGTTACTCAAAATGGTGTAGTAAACCTTGGCTACTGACAAGTCACCCAGCATCTGAACATCTGTGATAGTCACACCTTGGACACGGGGATCACGGACTTTCTTTTGCAAAATCTCATTGACTTCACGCTTGATTTCCATGCCCACACGATCCGTACGGAAATGATTTGCCATGATATTCCTTTCTCTACTTTGAACCAAAAGCTAGGCCAGCAGACCTAGCTATTTTTAAACTTCTTGATTTTCATTTCAAATTGGAACGAAGTTCAATTTGAAATCATCTGCTTCTTTCGCCGTGGTGAAAGTGATGGAACTGATTTATCAGTCCCATCACAGGGGATTTTTGAGACCCTAGGCTCAAAAATAAGCAATGAAACCATCGGTTTGCTTGCGTCCCTCACCAGCTAAGAAAGGAGCAAAAAATCTTATCTCTTGATTTCTTCCATGACATAGGCCTCAATCACATCATCAGTCTTGATATCATTGTAGCCATCGATCATCAATCCACCTTCACGTCCGTTTGTAACTTCTTTAACGTCGTCTTTGTAGTGTTTCAAGCTTGCGAGTTCGCCATCATAGATAACGACACCATCACGGATAACACGGACTTTAGAGTCACGGGTAACCTTACCGTTGATAACCATGAATCCACCGATAGTTCCCACTTTAGACACCTTGAAGGTTTCACGAATAACTGCTTCACCGATAACTTTTTCTTCGAATTCAGGATCAAGCATCCCTTTCATGGCTTCTTCCATCTCTTCGATAACCTTGTAGATAATGCTGTGGAGACGAATTTCCACATCGTCAGCTTCTGCTTGTTGACGAGCTTGTGGTGTAGGGCGTACGTTGAAACCAACGATAAAGGCATTTGAAGCTTCGGCAAGAGTCACGTCAGACTCGTTGATAGCACCGACCGCTGAGTGGACGATGGTCACTTTGACACCTTCCACGTCGATCTTTTGCAGTGAGGCAGAAAGGGCTTCAACAGAACCTTGTACGTCAGCCTTAATGATAACGTTAACTGATTTGAGTTCACCAGCTTTAAGCGTATCAAAGAGGTTTTCAAGGCTAACACGTTGGGTAGCTTGACGTTGTTTCATGAGAGCACGTTTGGCACGCTCTTCACCTGCTGCACGCGCAGATTTTTCATCCTCGTAAACAGCAAAGTGGTCACCCGCCATCGGTGCTTCGTTCAAACCTGTGATAGAGACTGGTGTTGATGGTCCAGCAACTTTAACACGACGACCAAGGTCGTTGGTCATAGCACGGACACGACCGAAAGTATTTCCGACAACGATTGGGTCTTGGACATTCAAGGTACCTTGTTGAACAAGAAGGGTTGCGACCGCACCTTTTCCTTTATCCAAGCGCGCTTCGATAACTGTACCGATCGCACGAACTGTTGGGTCGGCCTTGAGTTCTTGGATTTCAGCCACAAGAAGGACTGTTTCCAACAATTCTTCGATATTTTGGTTGAATTTAGCTGAGATTTCAACAAATTCAGAATCTCCACCCCAAGCAGTTGACATAACTCCATGCTCTGCCAATTCACCGATAACGCGTTCTGGGTTGGCACCTGGTTTATCAATCTTGTTGATGGCTACGATAATTGGAACGTTGGCCGCTTTTGAGTGGTTAATGGCTTCGATAGTCTGAGGCATAACCCCGTCATCTGCCGCTACGACCAAGATCGTAATATCGGTAACAGAAGCACCACGCGCACGCATAGATGTAAAGGCCGCGTGTCCTGGTGTATCAAGGAAGGTAATCTTCTTGCCATTTTCCACGATTTGGTAGGCACCGATATGCTGAGTGATACCACCTGCTTCACCTGTCGCAACACGAGAGTTACGAAGAGTATCCAAGAGTGTTGTTTTACCGTGGTCAACGTGTCCCATAATAGTTACAACTGGTGGACGCTCAACCAATTCATCTTCATTGAGATAACCATCTTCGACAAAGAAACGTTCGATGTCGGCATTATCCACTTCAACCTTTTGTTTGGCTTCGATACCATAATCCACCATGAGGAGTTCAATTGTTTCCCCATCCAAAGATTGGTTTTGTGTGGCCATGACACCCATCATAAAGAGTTTCTTAACGATTTCAGCTGGTTCACGTTTGATACGTTTTGCGATTTCCGCAACGGTCATACCATCTGTATACTCAAATTCTGTTGGCAATTCATGGAATTTACGCTCCGTAACAGGTTTTGGAGTCTGATTACGATTGTTCTTGTTATTGCCTTTTTTGTTCTTCTTGTTGTTATTCCAGTTACTATTCTTTTGATTTCTCACTTGATTTTGACTACTTCGATTCTTTTGTTGTTTTCTAGGACCATCTTCTTCGTGATCATAATCGTCACGATTTTTGTCTGGTCGAGCTTGTTTTTTACGACGTGTATCCACTGCAGGTTCTTTTTTCTCAGGGACGACTTCAACCACTGCTTGAACTTGCTGTGCTTGCTGCGCTTGCTCAGCTAACTTAGCCGCTTCTTCAAAGATTTCCTCTGGTTCCTTGCGTTTGTTAGCTTGAGCCAAGGCTTCTTTAGCAGCCTGATACTGCTTGAAGCGTTCCTCACTTGAACGTGCGTACTCTGCATTTTGCTCTGCTTTTAGGGCTGCTGCACGGGCTTTAAAGTCAATACGTGGAGCCGCTTGATTTGAACGTTTGTCCTCTTGTTGACGGCGCTCATTTCTACGATTTTGCTGACCTTGCTGTTTCTTAGATTGGTCATTAAAGCGACGATTGTCACGGTTGCCTTGACCTTGTTTCCCACCATTGCGGCCATCGTTTTTCTGACGGTTTCCGTTTTGTTGCTGGTCACGGTTATTGCCTTTATTTTGCTTGCGTCGTTCTGCCTGCTCTTTGGCACGAGCTTCACGCTCAGCCTTGAAATTACGACTTTGCGGTTTAGCCGCTACTTTTTCTATTTTCGGAGCGACTGGCTCAGCTGGTTTTACCTCTTCCTTAGCTACAGCTGTTTTAGCTGGCTCAGATTTCTCGGCTTTCTTTTCTGCACTTGCTTTTGGGGCTGCAGGTTTTACTTCTTCCTTGGCTACAGCTGATTTAGCTGGCTCAGATTTCTCGGCTTTCTTTTCTGCACTTGCTTTTGGGGCTGCAGGTTTTGCTTCTGCTTTCGGAGCAGCTGCAGGCTTAAAGCTGGCAGCGATTTTTGCAGCGACAGCTTCTTCCACACTTGATGAGTGGCTTTTCACATCCAAGCCCAACTCTTTTGCACGCGCTACAACTTCTTTACTTTCTTTTCCAAGTTCTTTTGCGATTTCGTACAATCTTTTCTTAGACAAATCATGTCCTCCTCTTCTATTCCATAAGAGACCTCATTTTCTTTGTAAATCCAGCATCTGTCACAGCCAAAACCTTTCTCGATTTCCCGACTGCTATGCTTAATTCCAGTGTTGAAAACACGGTTACAATTTCTACTTGATAATAATGACTTTTATCTTGAATCTTCTTGGTTAGATTGGGTCCAGCATCATGGGCTAGAAAGACCAACTTGGCCTTGCCGTCTTGAATGGCCTTGACCACCAATTCTTCACCCGATATAATCCGCCCTGCTCGCTGAGCAAGTCCCAAGAGATTGCTTATCTTTTGCTTATTCAAGTCCTAACTCTCTTCTTTTCACTTTGTGATCCACATAAGCAATCAACTCATCATAAAAGCTTTCTTCCACTTCCATGCTAAAGCTGCGGTTAAAGACCTTCTTCTTTTTCGCCTCTAGGGCTTCTGCATTGTCTAGCTTGATATAAGCGCCACGGCCATTAGCCTTGCCTGTCGGATCAATAAAGACTTGTCCTTCCTTGTTCTTGACAATGCGGAGCAAATCACGCTTATCAATCACTTCATTAGAGACAACAGACTTGCGCAAAGGGATTTTTCTCGTTTTCATCTTTCCCTCCTCTAGCAGCTTTTATTCTTCTACAGTAGCATTTTCTGATTCCAACTCTACTGAACCAGCTTCTTCCATGGCTTCAAATTCGCTAGCAGACTTGATATCGATACGGTAACCAGTCAAGTGAGCTGCCAAGCGCACGTTTTGCCCACGACGACCGATTGCAAGAGAAAGCTTGTTATCAGGAACAACCACCAAGGCACGTTTGCTGTCGTTTTCATCAAAGATAACTTGGTCAACTTCAGCAGGAGCGATGGCATTGTAGATAAATTCAGCTGGATCTGCTACCCACTCGATAACGTCGATGTTTTCTTCGATTGGTACCATACGATCATTCTTAGCATCGTAACGAGCTGGGTGGAATTTGCTAGTAATCTTCTTGATATTAGCACCACCGCGTCCAACGATTGTACCGATAGCGTCCACGTTTGGATTGTGGCTACGAACGGCAACCTTAGTACGGTCACCAGCTTCACGAGCCACGCTCATGATTTCAACAGTTCCATCATAAACTTCTGGAATTTCTTGCTCCATCAAACGTTTGATCATTTCTGGATGGCTACGGCTAACAAAGACGTTCACACCGCGAGGGTTGTCTTCAACCTTGTAGACATAAACTTCGATACGATCATGAGAAGCAAAAACTTCACCAGGTATTTGATCTTGTTTTGACAATTGGGCTTCGATGCTACCAAGGTTGACATAAATGAAGCGGTTGTCAAAGCGTTCTACAGTACCAGACATGATTTCTTGTTCATGCTCTTTGTAAGTATTGTAAGTGATGGCACGTGTTTGCTTGCGCATTTTTTCCATGATGGTTTGTTTGGCAGATTGGGCTGCTACACGACCAAACTCAGCAGGCGCTTCTTCAAACTTGATTTTGTCTCCAAGTTCATAGGCTGAATTGATGGCAAGAGCATCTTTCAAACTGATTTCCAAACGGCTATCAAATACTTCATCAACCACTTCACGGACAGTATAGACTGTAAAGTCACCTGTTTTTTCGTTAAAGTCAATGGCTACGCTGTCTGATTGACCATAGCGTCTGCGATAAGCGGAACGAAGCGACTCTACTACTGCGTCGATGATGTCTTCTTTTTTGATTCCCTTGTCTTCTTCCAAAATGCGGAAGGCCTCTAGCATTTCTTTACTCATGTTTTCTTCACTTTTGAATCCTCAAAAGCTATCCTTTCTTTTTCTATAATTTAACTGCTAAACGTGCTTTTGATACTAAACTGTATGGAATTTGGACAGTTTTCTTACGCGTCTTGTCCATATATTCCATGGTCAACTCGTCCTCTTCGAAGGCCAATAAGGTTCCTTCAAAGACCTTTTGCTTATCGATGGCTTGGTAGAGCCCGACATGAATGTATTTCCCAACCGCTCCAGCGACGGCATCCTTGGTTTTCAAAGGACGTTCCAAGCCTGGACTGGTAATTTCTAGGAAATATTGTTCTGGGAAGGGATCTGGCTTGATGGTGTCTAGGACAGGACTGATCATTTCTGTCAAGTCTGCCGTGTCGTTCAAGGTAATTCCTTCAGGTTTATCTACAAAAATACTGAGAATCATGTCACTGCCAATCTTTCCATACTCGATATCCACGAGTTCGAAAGGTGCTTGAATGACAGGTTCTACAACTTCTCTGACTAATTCTACAATTGTTGCGATTGCGTCCACCTCCTCATAAGCAAGAGGCGAAGATATTTCCCCGCCTCACTTTTCATATTCTTACTCATAGTATAGCACGTTTGCCAATTTATGTAAAGCAAAAGCACTTATACAGCCTGATTTCAGGCTATTTCTTAAAATTCTGCCTCAACTCGGTAGATAACTTGACCCTTGTTGGAGAATTTTTGCTCGTATTCTGTCATGACATTGCCTTCAAAATCACTGGCATGTAAATCAAGCCAGACGCCATTGAGCTTCATGCCATACTGAGAAAAGCTCACTAGGCTGTACTCAAACAAGCCACGGTTATCCGTTTTGAAATGAATTTCTCCATTTTCAGGCAAGATACGCTTGAAGGTATCTAAGAAGGTCTTGTAAGTCAAACGACGCTTTTCATGGCGTTTTTTAGGCCAAGGATCTGAAAAATTCAGATACAAGCGATCAATCTCACCGTCTTCAAAGTAGTCAGTCAAGTCAGAACCATCTACCCACAAGAGCTTAATATTAGGTACTCCAACTTCAAGCACCTTGTCCAAAGCGTAGCTCAAAACAGACTTTTGAATATCAATCCCGATATAGTTGATGTCAGGGTTTTGCTTGGCCATACCTGAAACAAAGGCACCCTTTCCACTTCCAACTTCCACATGAATGGGATTGTCATTGCCAAACAAGTTCCGCCATTTCCCCTTGGCTTCCAAGGGATTGAGGACCACATACTGGGGATTTGCCTCTAGTAATTCTGTCGCCCCTTTACGATTTCTAACTCTCATCTTCTCTTTCCATACTTGTCTCGGAAGTGACGCAGGCCATGAATCTCCCGATTAACATTTTCTAAATCTTGGTTCATATAATACTTGGAAATCTGGCTCAAGTAAGACAATTGACCGTACCAATACAATTTATTTAATACCGTTTGATTGTACTTGTAACCGTAGTAGGTCAACCATTCCTTCCACTGATGTTCTGGAATATAATGGCAGAGCATATGGGCCACATCAAACATGCGGTCGGTCAAGCGAACCGAATCCCAATCTACCAAATAAATCAAGCCACTGTCTGTCTCAATCCAATTACTATGTCGTACATCTCCATGGACAATGGTCGCATAGTCCTCTCTAAATCCTGGAATAGTCTGACGTAAATCAGCCATCACTTCACTGATAAAATGATTTTTACGCAAAGCATCTGGAGCCGTTTCCTGCCAAGACTGTAGTAAATCTACAGGTGTTTCCATGGCATAGCCCAAACGACTCAACTGTGTCATCAAAGGACGTGAGCGATGAAGGCGGGTTAAAATATTGACGATTTGCTTACGATTCATATCATAGGGGGTCAATATCTTGCCTGTCAACCATTCTTGAGCACACATATCACGCCCATCTGCCAAACGGCGACTCCATAATAATTGTGGAGCAATTTGTTCTCTAGCTAGTCCAGGTAGGATTGGAGAGGTGTTCATTTTTACAAAGATGCGCTTCCCATCAGGATAGCTACCCATATAAGCCTTGCCACTTTTCCCAGGTATGGGAGTCAGTGTTAGCTCATTATCACCCAAATCCATTTCTTTCCTCCGTATAAAGTTTCCTTACTATTCTACTAGTTTTTGCCCTATTCGTCAACCGCTCTAACCCGATTCTCAAAGAAAAGCCTCTGGATTGGCTTGGGTATATCATTATAGAAAGAAAAAAGCAAGCACCGTCTTCTGCTTACCTTTTCATGATTTTTATAAATAATATAAGAGTGGCCAAGCATTGTAAAACATGTGAACTAGAGTAGAAACCCATAGGTTTTGGCTCTTTTTATAAGCAAAGCCCAGTAACAAGCCCCCAAGTAGATAAAAAATAAACGAAGGGACATTAGAAGGTCCATGCATGAAAGAAAAGAGAGATGAAGTTAGCACAAGCCCTAACCAAGAATTGTCAAAAACCGCACCTTGAAGAAGTCCTCTGAAAATGAGTTCCTCCTGGATGGGGCCAAAAACTGAGGTAGTCAAAATCAAAGACAGGGAAATTCCTCTGCTGACTTCCGCCAAGTGTTGAACTCCCGCGCCAGAAGAAACAGCGAAGAAATGAATATAAACCAGCGTCTCAAGTACACTTAGAAGAAAGATTACAATGAAAAGCAAAAGGTCTTTCTTGCTTAACATCCCAAAAGAAATCATATCAAACTTTCTAGCGTAAGCAACACTCATCGAGGTTACAAGAAGACTTACAATAATCAATGCAGATTCATTTTGAAAAAAATCCCCATGGTTAATCGTATAAGGAACTGTGATTACAATTATTAGTACTAAAAATCCAAAACACAAGGCATGAAATTTATCAAAAAACTCCATAAAATTATCCTCCTCACCAAACAGACTCCCTACGCGTCATCCTTTAGCTCTAACCTTTCCAAAACAAACCATTTTAGTAACCAAAATCCGACTACATAACCAGCCCCTAAGAAGATAGCCATTAAAGATAGCATGGGATTTAGGAAATAAAAGACCGTCACAGATACAAAGGTTAGCACAAAAACATTGAAGGCAATGGTGTCGGAAGACAAATCTAGAATATAGGGTGTCAACCAGTCTAAGGTTTTGGAATCTAGGAAAAATAAGTGTTTATACATGATGACCTCCTCTATGGCTGAAAAGCAAGACTTTTATTTTTTTACCCCAATACCCTATGTAGAAAAGTGAGCAAAAATGGTAATGTCGCGAAAATATTATTAATCACATGCACCGCATAGGAAGGATAAATGCTCTTGGTATAGCGGGTCAAACTAGCAAAGATGATGCCAGATGTTGCAAAGACGAAGATATCTAACAAACTAGGCAGGCTTGAAAAATGAGGAAGAGCAAATAAAATTGACGGAAGAAGCAAATCAAGGCCAAATCTCGAATGCTTAAAAAAGGCGTGTTGCAGTAATCCTCTATAGATTAGCTCTTCCATAAGTGGAGTCAGAAAGAACAAAGTTATATAGATACCTAGCTCGGCAAAGTTGGTCCCACTATAACCGATCAATACAGCCCAACCTTCAGCAGTTGACTGAACATGTTTAGCTGTCTGAACGTTAAAAGAGATCTGGAGCACTAGCACTAATACTGTCAAAATCGAATACCAAAGCCATTTTTTTCTTGGAATGCGGAAGAGATAACCATGGCCTGTCTTAACCAGAATCCAAATCATGACTCCAATAAAAAGTAAACTCAAGATATTTTTAATCCAGAATAAATTGCCTATCTGAGAAGAAAATTGCCAATAATTTTGAACAATAAGCGTCAGCTGAGAAAGACCAAATACGAAAAATAGGTAGGATAAAATTGCACTTATTTTGAGTAGAAGCTGATACTTTTTCATAGAAACTCTTCCTCATTTCTTATATTTCAGCCTATATTCCACATAAATGGAAACCTGCTCCTATATAACCACGGTCATGATAACCACGCGGGCAGTACCCACTTACTGGGAAAGGACCTGAATTTTTTAATATAGAAGGGTAAGGACCAAATGGACTGTCCTGATAAGCATACCCTCTATAAATACCAGATACATCCCCACCCTCTATACAAGCAAGCATTTCAGTATCCATAATTTCAAATTGTTCCATCATTTTTGTATTCATGACAAATACTCCTTTTTTTTATTTTTAATTTTTTGTCCTGTTGCAACTTTGACAAGTTTAGTATATCATCGTTTATTAATTTTTTTCATCCAAATCTTGAATTGTCATCGAAATGTCTTGAATTGTAAAAAATTTAAAAAGCAAGCACAGAAACCATGCTTGCCCTATGAAAACTTGATAACATAAAAATCTAAAATCGAAAGATATTCACCCTTACTTCCGTCTGTTCTGATAGATTCTCATGATTGCGACAAGGATAGCAGCTGTCCCACTTGCCAAAAATAGGTGGGTAATGATACTGTTGAGGATTTCAGGTGTACTCCCTATTCTGTTGATAAGACGGAGTAGAGATATAACTGTCAACTGAATCAGAAGTATTGATTCTACTCTTATCAATGAAGTCAGTTGGTTTTCAACCGCATATAAAAAGGCTGGTAGTAAAACACAGGCTATAGCAATCACAAACAGATTGCTCCCTGTTTCTTCTCCCTTGTTCACCACGGAAATCATGAGAAGATTCGATGCTATGATCAACGTAGAACAGATGATAAAAAAGGATTTCTTATTCATTTAATATACCTCGCATACTATGGTAAAAATCAAACTGGGTAAAGACAAACTTTAACAGCTAACTTCTGCAAATTGAAACATTGTTTTTGTATTCACGAGGGATGCTTCTTTTTATTTTCGTCCTATTAGAATACCGTATGCTTGTACTCCATCAAGCAACCCCATTCCATTAGATAGTATATTGTCTAGCTCCTCCATCTTTTCATCTGAAAATGTTATTTTTCAGCGTTGATTGCTTTTTCATAGGTCGCTATCGTCCTTGACAACACCATCTTCCGAAACTCTTTTCCAAGTGACTTCTTTTTCCTCGCCATTTTTCCCCCCCTTTATTTTACATGTTTTTTAATTCTGCTTCTTGTTCTGCCTTTTTTATTTTGTTATGTCGTTCTTTCATAGTTTCTAAAATAAAGAATGTGAAGGATATAGTAAATGGAGCGCCTACATATTCTATAACATACTTCCAATTCCCGAAGCATTGACTAAAATAAGAAAAGAAAGATACAATTATCAAATAGGTAACTAAAACTGCTGTCATTCCACGTAATTCTTTCTTAAATATTGCACGTACTGTACGACTCATTTTCTTTCTCCTTTTACTGTTTTCTACTTCAGCTAATACTAACTATTTACCATGCTTTTTTACCTATGCATTAACTACTATTTAATCCTCTAAAAGTGGTTAGTTTTCTCCCCTATAAGAGTTGATATTCCACTTTCGGCTACAACCTTGACAAGTTTAGTATATCATTATTTTTTAATTTTTTTCATCCAAATCGTAAATAGTCATCAAAACATCTTGAGGCGTTAAAAGAATTGAAAAAGAAAGCATTTAGGAAATACTTTCCCTTTTACCATTCATTTCATATACAATTATAATCTTTTATATATAAACTAAATACATCTATTTCCTCACTCGTGTCTATAGGCAAATGTTAGCCATATGTTATTACAAACAAATAATATCATTGCACCTGTTTACCATCTATTTTTATTTATGAATTTTTTGTTTCACTTTAATCATTACAGAAGTTATAAAAAACGCGATAGCCATCCGAAGCAGTTGATAACTTTCTTCCTCTCCTGTTTTCGGTAATAATTTTTCATTCGAAGTAATAGATTCGCTTACATAATCAGTCCCCTTAACATCAGTTGAAGGAGTTTTATTTTCTTGAGCAACATCAAAAATAGGTTTGAGAGTTTCCGATTGATTCTTATTGTCTAACATTGCTAAATTGCCAGATTGAGTAGTTTTAGCTTTAGAAGTTGAGTTTGTACTCTCCACTTTCCCACTATTTTCACTATTAGAATTGGGATTAGCATTGGATATTTTCATTTCAATTCTTTTTTCATCACTCATACCTTTGCTGTCGCTTACAACTTTATCACTAATACTCATGCTGTCATCTCTGGTTTTCTCATCACGGACACTTTCAGTTACTGTTTCCTCAGAAGATTTCACTGTCTCCGTTTGCTTAGGTGAGTTTCTCGAGTACATATAATCATACACCTGTTGTGCAGTTGCTCCGCCACCAACCCATCCAGATGTCGGATGTCCATTTTTTAAATACAAAATTGTTGGTGTTCCTGGAATACCGACTTTTTTAAATAGAAACTCTCTCGCTTCCTCATCAAAATCCTTACCGTCCAAATCATAATACTCTAACTTCTTTTCAATCAAGTTATTAAATTCTTTCAATTCAGGAGAAAATTGACGACAATGAGAGCAAGTTTTTCTACCAAAATAAATAGTATGTTCCAATTGATCCTCTGTAAAAGATTGACGTACAGCTTCAATATCTATCTTTTTAAAGTCCGTAACATTCTTCTCATACTCTTCTGGGGTTACAACAGAAGGTTTATGCTCCATCTTTTCCGTACGCGATTGTAAATCTGGCGCCACAAGAGAACTATCATTCGCCTGGGTAGATGAAGTAGTAGGCTGTTCTTCTGCATATGCAAGACCTGCAGTAATAGATGCAAATACAAGTGGTACAAGTAATAGCGATTTTATCTTTTGATTCTTCATAAGAATACTCCTTTACATTTGTTATCTTTATCTTACCTTATTTAAGATTACAAATTCATATAAATCTTAAATGGTCATCGAAACATCTTGAATTGCAAAAACTTCATTATAAAAGGGTAAGTATTGCGAAAACACTTACCCCTTTATACTTTATTAAGCTCTACTTTTTATAATACTTCAAACCCCAAATGAGCAGAAGCATGATGGTTGAGCAGAGAATAGCGCCAATATAAGCGATTAGTTGTTGATAGGATTCTGCTACTGTGATACCTCTATACAAATAGATAATAGACATAAAACCTGTCAAGCCGATATACATAAGTTGATTGGTTCTAGGACTAACCAAATCATCATTTACTTCTATTTAAGATCATGTCTTTTATGCTAATGTATGTTAACACTAAAAAACAAGTTAGGCCAATAATATTCAAAATGAATAGCAATGGGGTTAAGTCTCTAAAAAAATTAGCTACTGACATTATAATAAATACTAAAAATACTATAGTTGAAACTATCTTTTTCTTGTTCATAATTATTTACTCCATTCCAACTAAATTCAGCTTAGTAATGAAGAGCGATTTTTAACAGAATGTAGCAGCACCCGTTGCCGCTCCGCCCCAAAAACCAGCAGCAGCTCCAGATACAGTACCAATGATAGGTAGCGTTACAGTGCCCACAGCACCACCAGCAACTCCTCCAGTCAATGCACCTCCAACTACACCGAGTCCACATTTTATCCAACCGCCACCTTCAATACAAGCAAGCACATCAGTATCCATAATCTCAAATTGTTCCATCATTTTTGTATTCATGACAAATACTCCTTTTTTATTTTTAATTTTTGTCCTGTTGCAACTTTGACAAGTTTAGTATATCATTGTTTTTTAAAATTTTTCATCCAAATCTTGAATTGTCATCGAAACATCTTGAATTGTCATCGAAACATCTTGAATTGCAAAAACTTCATTATAAAAGGGTAAGTATTGCGAAAACACTTACCCTTTTCTTTTATACTTCATTAAGCTCTACTTTTTATAATACTTCAAGCCCCAAATGAGCAGAAGCATGATGATTAAGCAGAGAACAGCGCCAATATAAGCGATTAGTTGTTGGTAGGATTCTCCTGCTGTGATACCTCTATACAAACAAATAATAGACATAAAGCCTGTCAATCCGATGAACATAAGTTGATTGGTTCTAGGACTAACCAAATCATCATCTTCAAACTCTCTTATCCTCATTTCCCTAGTGAGATAAACAGTAACCAAAATGGAAGCCAAGTTAATAACCACTAAAAGAAATTGGAAAACTACGGAAAAATTTAAAAACTGACGAGATAGAAATAGATAAGTAGAAACAACCAAAGGTATCTGACCAAACAACAATCTTACTAAGAATGCATTGCGTTTTGTTGCAAATATTGTGTTCATTACTATCTCCTTTCCTATGCTAACAGGTAAGTGCACCACCAATCCCACCTAGTACAGCACCAATTGCTCCTGTTCCTATAGCATATGGTCCCAATAGAAATGTCGAACCATAAGTTGTTGCATACCCATCAATTGCGCCATACGCAATCCCTGCTCCACAAGCAATTGTTCTTCCCCAATCAATATCTCCACCTTCAACACGAGCAAGCATTTCATTATCCATAACAGAAAATTGTGACATCATTTTTGTATCCATGACAAATACTCCTTTTTTATTTTTAATTTTTGTCTTGTTGCAACTTTGACAAGTTTAGTATATCATTGTTTTTTAAAATTTTTCATCCAAATCTTGAATTGTCATCGAAACGTCTTAAATTAGCTTTTTTATTTAAAACCACCTCTAAAATTTTTTTAAAAGATAATTTCTAATCACTTTTTTACCATTCAGGAAGTTTCAATGACTATTCAAGATTTCATAAAATATGAACTTATTTTTATGGCATAATATACCTATCTACTATATGAAAGGAATTGCCAATGACTTCTTATAAACGTACATTTGTTCCTCAAATAGATGCTAGAGACTGTGGTGTTGCTGCCTTAGCCTCGATTGCTAAATTCTATGGTTCAGATTTTTCTCTAGCTCACTTGAGAGAACTTGCAAAGACCAATAAAGAAGGAACGACTGCTCTTGGCATTGTAAAAGCCGCTGATGAAATGGGCTTTGAAACAAGACCTGTTCAAGCAGATAAAACGCTATTTGACATGAGTGATGTCCCCTATCCATTTATCGTTCACGTTAACAAAGAAGGAAAACTCCAACATTACTATGTTGTCTATCAAACAAAGAAAGACTATCTGATTATTGGTGATCCTGACCCTTCTGTAAAAATCACTAAAATGTCAAAAGAACGCTTTTTCTCTGAATGGACTGGAGTAGCTATTTTTCTAGCTCCCAAACCCAGCTATCAACCCCATAAAGATAAAAAGAATGGTCTACTAAGCTTCCTTCCTCTGATTTTCAAACAAAAATCTCTCATTGCTTACATCGTTCTCTCAAGTTTATTGGTCACGATTATCAATATAGGTGGTTCTTATTATCTCCAAGGAATCTTGGATGAATACATCCCAAATCAGATGAAATCAACTTTAGGAATCATCTCAGTTGGTCTGGTTATCACCTATATCCTCCAACAAGTCATGGGCTTCTCCAGAGATTATCTCCTAACCGTTCTGAGCCAGAGATTAAGCATTGATGTGATTTTATCCTATATTCGCCATATTTTTGAACTTCCTATGTCTTTCTTTGCGACACGTCGTACAGGAGAAATCATTTCACGGTTCACAGATGCTAACTCTATTATAGATGCCTTGGCTTCTACCATTCTTTCTCTTTTTCTGGATGTTTCTATTCTGATTCTTGTAGGGGGCGTCTTACTGGCACAAAACCCTAATCTCTTCCTTCTTTCTCTTATTTCCATTCCTATATACATGTTCATCATCTTTTCTTTTATGAAGCCTTTCGAAAAAATGAACCATGATGTCATGCAAAGTAATTCTATGGTTAGCTCTGCCATTATCGAAGATATCAACGGGATTGAAACTATCAAGTCGCTCACGAGTGAAGAAAATCGCTATCAAAATATAGACAGCGAATTTGTAGATTATTTGGAAAAATCCTTTAAGCTCAGTAAATATTCTATTTTACAAACGAGTTTAAAGCAGGGAACAAAATTAGTTCTGAATATCCTTATCCTATGGTTTGGCGCTCAATTAGTCATATCTAGTAAGATTTCTATCGGTCAGCTAATTACCTTTAACACACTTCTTTCTTACTTTACAACTCCTATGGAAAATATTATCAACCTCCAAACCAAACTCCAATCTGCGAAGGTTGCTAATAACCGTTTGAACGAAGTCTATCTAGTCGAATCTGAATTTCAAGTTCAAGAAAATCCTGTTCATTCACATTTTTTGATGGGCGATATTGAATTTGATGACCTTTCTTATAAGTATGGTTTTGGACGAGATACCTTAACAGATATTAATCTCACGATTAAACAAGGAGATAAGGTTAGCCTAGTTGGAGTTAGTGGTTCTGGTAAAACAACTTTAGCCAAAATGATTGTCAATTTCTTTGAACCCTACAAAGGGCGTATTTCCATCAATCATCAGGATATTAAAAACATTGATAAAAAAGTCTTGCGCCGTCATATTAATTACCTACCTCAACAAGCCTATATCTTTAATGGCTCTATTTTGGAAAATTTAACCTTGGGAGGTAATCATATGATTAGCCAAGAAGATATTCTAAGAGCTTGTGAATTAGCTGAAATCCGTCAAGACATTGAAAGAATGCCTATGGGCTATCAAACTCAGCTCTCTGATGGAGCTGGTCTATCAGGAGGACAAAAGCAACGAATCGCTCTCGCTCGTGCTCTCCTAACTAAAGCTCCTGTTCTAATACTAGACGAAGCTACTAGCGGTCTTGATGTCTTGACTGAGAAAAAAGTTATAGATAATCTTATGTCCCTAACTGATAAAACCATTCTCTTTGTAGCCCATCGTCTCAGTATAGCCGAACGAACCAACCGTGTCATTGTTCTTGACCAGGGGAAAATCATTGAAGTTGGTAGTCACCAAGAGTTAATGCAGGCGCAAGGTTTCTACCATCATCTATTCAATAAATAAGGAGAATATCATGAATCCTAATCTTTTTAGAAGCGTCGAGTTTTATCAGAGACGTTACCATAACTATGCGACAGTGTTAATTATACCTCTTTCATTACTGTTTACTTTCATCTTGATTTTCTCCCTTGTTGCCACAAAAGAAATTACTGTCACTTCCCAAGGAGAAATCGCCCCTACAAGTGTCATTGCCTCCATTCAGTCAACAAGTGATAATCCTATCCTTGCTAATCATTTAGTGGCAAATCAAGTAGTTGAAAAAGGGGACTTACTCATCAAATACTCTGAAACAATGGAAGAAAGTCAGAAAACTGCCTTAGAAACTCAATTACAAAGACTTGAGAATCAAAAAGAAGGACTTGGAATTTTGAAACAAAGCTTAGAAAAAGCGACTGATCTTTTTTCTGGCGAGGATGAGTTTGGCTACCATAATACCTTTAGGAATTTTACTAAACAAGCTCATGATATTGAACTGGGTATCACAAAGACTAACACTGAGGTTTCAAATCAAGCTAATCTTGCCAATAGCAGTTCATCAGCCATCGAACAAGAAATTACAAAAGTTCAACAACAAATTGGAGAATATCAAGAGTTGAGAGATGCTATCATAAATAAAAGGGCTCGCTTACCAACTGGCAATCCGCACCAGTCAATTTTGAATCGTTATCTTGTAGCCTCACAAGGACAAACACAAGGAACTGCAGAGGAGCCATTTTTATCTCAAATTAATCAAAGTATTGCAGGTCTTGAATCATCTATCGCAAGCCTCAAAATTCAGCAAGCTGGTATCGGAAGTGTAGCAACTTATGATAATAGTTTAGCAACCAAAATTGAAGTACTCCGCACTCAGTTTTTACAGACAGCCTCACAGCAACAACTAACTGTGGAGAATCAATTAACAGAATTAAAAGTACAACTAGATCAAGCCACACAGCGCTTAGAAAACAATACCTTAACCGCCCCAAATAAAGGTATCATTCATCTGAACAGTGAATTTGAAGGTAAAAATAGAATTCCAACTGGTACAGAAATTGCTCAAATATTCCCTATCATCACAGATACAAGAGAAGTACTAATCACTTACTACGTAGCTTCTGACTATCTACCTCTACTAGATAAAGGACAAACTGTAAGATTAAAACTGGAGAAGATTGGAAATCACGGCATTACCATCATCGGCCAACTTCAGACAATTGATCAAACTCCTACCAGAACAGAGCAAGGCAATCTCTTTAAATTAACCGCTCTTGCAAAACTATCTAATAATGATAGTAAACTCATCCAATACGGCTTACAAGGTCGCGTCATTAGTGTAACTGCAAAGAAAACATATTTTGATTATTTTAAAGATAAAATGTTAACACATTCTGATTAATTTTCAGATAACACTCTATAACTATTTATTATCTTATCAAAAAGGAGAATCATAACATGGATAAGAATCAAAACCTAACTTCATTTCAAGAACTAACAACTACTGAACTCAATCAAATTACAGGTGGAGGATGGTGGGAAGATTTATTATATAGATTTAATCTAATTGAACAAAACAATACAAAAGGATTTAATCAACCAATACAACTATAAAAAATAAGACCGAGAAACAAGAACTCTCGGTCTTATTTTTCATCATTCTGTAGGTATCACAGTAAGCACCTGACGAAAGACTTGATTTTGACAGGTGGTATTTAGACTGGTATTAGGATGACTTTCAACAATCTTAATGACAGTATAAAGACCAACTCCTCTCTCCTCCCCTTTAGAACTTGCTCCAAAGGAGAAGATTTCAGAAAGATCGATGACCTCCTCTTTGATGGAGTTTTCAATGATAAAGGTCTCCTGTGCTCCATTTTTTAAAAAGGCAATTGAAACATGAGGTTGAGTAGCCTCTGCACTAGCTTCAATGGCATTATCACAAAGGATAGACACAATGGTTAGAAAATCAAGTAGGCTCATCCCCTCGACCTGAATCTCCTCAGGAACTTCGACATTAAATACAATCTTCTTATCTCTAGCTTTTAGAAATTTCCCTGCTAAGAGACTTTTGAGGGCTTTATCACGAATATTCACCAATCTGCCCAGGTCATATTTATTGTCCTGCAATTTCTGACTGGAATCCTTTAAAACAGAGTCGTAAACCTCTTTTATCTGCTCCATATCCTCTTCCTCAATGCCCAGACGTAAGCTGGTCAAAAGATTGGTGTAGTCATGGCGAAAACTCCGTACTTCCTTGTAAAGCTCCTCTATATGCCGACTATAGCGTTCCATATCTCTGTAGCGCAAGGTCTGTTCTTGGTTCAGTTTCTTCTGAAGTTTTTCCTTCAAATAAGTATCCAAATTCTTGATAACTCCCATAAAAAAGAGGAGGTAAAATACTAGGATGAGTTGGCGAACAGTAGTTGATTGAATACCTTGTTCATATTCAAGGTAAGATAGACTTTGCATCACTAGATAATAAGCCCCCATTGCCCAATTAATCTTAATAAGAGACTTTTGAAAACCTTTATCGAGAAACTCCTTTCTCAAATTAGTGAAATCATAGTCTAACCATTTCAAAAAGACTAAAACTATGAAGCAAACGAATATCATCATCAATAAAAAGATAGGATTGCTATCTTTATCTACAATTTCTTGTCCCAAAAATGGAAGTACAAAATAGGAGACTCCTCTATAAAAGAGATTCACCAATATCATTGGAAAGAGACCATAAAAGAAAATGAGTTTTTTAGGAAGCCCTCTTAACAATAAGAAAGACAACCCTATGCCAAACAAGGGTTCTATTAAGTATGAGAGATAGTCAGTCAGGACTAAAAATTTAAAAGTTGTAAAAATTGCTGCCAGAAGAAATTTTAAAAGAAAGGCCTTAAAAATTCTATCGAAAGTGAGACTAATTCCATCTACTTTAAAGAATATGACAATTTTTAGTCCATTAGTAACAAGTGTATGCAATAATATCCAAACAATGTTCATAAACTCTCCTAGCTCAGTGTAAGTTATTGATAGCTTCAGACACTTCCCTGACCTTATAACGCGCGATCAGACAGCTTCCACCATTGGGAAAGAAAAGGAGTTTTTCTTTCTTATCCAAATGCACCACATTTGCAGGATTGATGAGAAAAGAGCGGTGGCACTGCAAGAGACGGGGCTCCTGCTTGAAAACCTCCTCTAAACTCGCTGTAAATTCCAGCCTGTCTGTCTTGGTATAGAGAATAACACGATGGGCTCTGGGCGATGTTTCAAGATAGTAAACCTCTTTAAAAGGATACTGGAATTGAGCAAATTTTGATTTAAAATAAAAGCAATCTTCCGCCAGACTCTTACTGTCTTGACCATTGGCATAGAGGAGGGCTGTCTCGATACGAGATTCAAACTTCTCTGCCGAAAGGGCCTTATCAATATAGTCCAAAGCAGACACTTGGTAGCGAAAGGACAGGGGCATAAACTCCGAGTGAGTCGTCACAAAGACGATCAGGGCATATGGATCCCGATCTCGAATCTTTCTAGCCACTTCTAGCCCCTTCATCTCCTCGTTTCGAATCTCAATATCCAAAAAGAATAGCTGATGTGCGCCCTTCTCATGCACCTCTGCCAGTAGCTGGTCTGGCTTACCAAAGACCTCAAAAGAGCTGGGAATGATATGATGTTCTTTCAAAAGTTTCTCAATCGTCGTTTCAATCCTAGTCTGTTGGGAAAAATCATCTTCCAAAACAAATATTCTCATCTTCCTACTCTCCTTCTTTCAACCATTTTTGACGAATTTCTCTATAGCGACGTCTGGCATACTTGACAGCGTATTGACCTTCTTCTCCGAGAAAAAGGATTCTTTCTTGAAAATCAATCGATTTCACTTTATCAAGATTGACCAAACAATTTCGATGACATCTCATCAAGGTTTCCCCATATTGGTTCTCAAGATCACTTAAATTTTGAACCATATTAAAACTAGCTTCTTCTGTAACAATCTGTACGGTATGGGCTTTAGTTGGATGTGTTTGGATATAGTAGACATCGTCGATGTTTACTTTATAAACTGTTTTCTGTGTCTGAATAATCATATGTTTCATTGGATTCTCCTCCTAAGAAAAGAATAACAGAAAAGGTCTAACACAAGCACACCCAATCCTAAACAGTCTTTGAAAACTCCTAAAAGGACTATTTTTCTACAACATCATGATGAGCTTACAACTATTTTATCATAAAATCTTAACAGTACCATTCAGGAAATTTCAAGGACAATTAAAGATTTGATGGTGAAAAAGGAGATAAAAGTGATAGACTATGATTATAGAAAAACTATGTTTGCAACAACTTTAAAAATCATCAAAAAAGGAGGGGTGCATATGATTTATTCACATCCACCATGATTAACACCCTATAAATATACTCTATTGCAATTGACGTAAATATAACAAGGAGAAAATTATGGCCAAGTCAAATAAAACAAAACAATTAACATCAATCGAACTTTCTCATATAAATGGCGGTAGTATTCCATATGGATGGTATTCTCCGTTTCATATGATTAGCGATAATGTACTATGTAGAAATGGATATTCATATAATAAAGCTAATCTTGATAATGGTAAATGTATCATTGATTGGGGCAACATAGTTGACAATGTTGCTAATAATATAGGTGCCTCACTAGGAGATTTACACAATCCCTTACCTTAAAACATAAATTATATAGGAGGTCACGTAAATGACAGACCCAATTAAAACTGCTCAGGCACTGATAACTGACTTAAACAAAACCTACCAAACATGCAAACAGGCAACCGCTGACGACGTCCGCTTTCAGGAGCAATTAAACTCTATTCTTGGCTTCCTAGCCAAGGCTGAGACAGTGGATAATCGAGTCTTGATTGAACTGGAAAAATTTTACCAGACTTCCAGTCTTCTCATGGGACTCAGCGCTCTTGATCCAGATGCTCCAACTCGCGCCGCTTGGCGGGCCTATGACCGCTTCCACTTTGACCAGGTCAAGACCGAGTTGAGTCTCTACGGACCAACCATTATCCTGTAGAAAATAAAAGAAGTTGAGACAAACTGAACTCAACTTCTTTTTTAGTGTCATATAGGCAATGTTAGTCCTGCATCTGACGTTTTACCTGATAAGGTAAGTACAAGACTAGTAAAACCAAACCAGCTCCCAGTAAGGCTAGAAGGGCTAGTTTTTCTTGGAAGGTAATCAACCCAACAACTAATTCCACAAGTAAAACAAAACTGGTCAATCCTCTGACCACTGCCTGCAAGCCTTTTTCCTTTTGCCCCTTGTCCAGTGGAAAGAGTTGGGTCAAATACTGGTAGTCAAAAGCATGATAGAGGGCCAGCAACTGGAAGAGCAAGAGGTAATTAAAGAGAACCACCACTGCTGTCGCAATCCAAGCTTGCTCAATAAAGACCTGCGCCAGCAAGGAAAGTAAGAGCAGACGAAGACTGAGAGCAAAGAGGTCTCCATTTCGCAGATAAGAACGCAGATAGAGATTTTGCCAAATCTTCCCAGGCACCTTCTGAACAGCCTTTAGGATAAAGTCCAGATAGGCACGACGCTTGACGCTGTTTGAAATTCCCTTGACCTGCGTAAAGAGGGCAAAGAAACGAAGCAAGACTTGCTTACGCTTGCTTTCTTGAGAAATGACATAGTCCCAGTTCAGTCTAGTTTCCGTGAAAAATTTGCTGGCCTTTTGACGAAAGAGGAAATATTTCCCTACCCCCAATAAAAACACATAGACCAGAAAAACTGGCAAGCCATAGCCCATTGCTAAAAATAAGGGCGCAAATAACAGCAAGAAAAGGGTCTGGACAAAGAGCCAAAAGACTAGGGAAATGCCAGTTTGACGCTTGAGATGGAGCTTGATTTCCCCTTCTCCAACTAAAAGAAAGAGCTTGTCTGGAGCCTCCATATAGGTGGCAATTCCACCCCAAAGCAAAAGTAAAACAGACGTAATTCCTACAAATAAAAGGATAGGCCAATGATTTTCAGGAAAATGTTGCAAGAGTTGACTGTACTGGTAGGCTAAAAAACCCAGCAAGACAAGCAGGAACAAGACAAAGTGGTCATTGAGAACATAGCGCAGATAACCGACACACTCCTTACGAAAAGCCTGCTTTCTCTTTAAAAACAAGTCTTTCATAGGTCCTCCTCTTTGGTCAGAGCCAAGTAAATATCATTCAAACTAGCCTCAGGCATGTCAAAGGATTCGCGCAGTTGCAGGAGATTTCCCTTAGCACGCACTTCCCCTTTGTGAAGAATGACAAAGGCATCACACATCTTCTCCGCCGAATCCAGCACATGGGTACTCATGAGAATGGACTTGCCCTTTTGCTTTTCCACTTCTAAAAGTTGAATCAAGTCCGCAATAGCCAGCGGATCAAGACCAAGGAAAGGCTCATCCACGATGAAAAGACTCGGATCCACCACAAAAGCACATATAATCATGACCTTCTGCTTCATCCCTTTTGAAAAATGAACAGGGAACCAGTCCAATTTCTGGTCCAGACGGAACATTTTTAACAAAGGTTCTACTCGATCAAAAGCCACTTTCTGCTCAATACCATAAGCCATAGCAACCGTTTCGATATGCTCTCTGAGGGTCAATTCCTCATACAAACTAGGTGTCTCAGGAATGTAACCAATCTGCTTGCGGTAGCTCGTTGCATCTTCTTGCAGGGTCAAGCCATTGATATTGATAGAACCGCTATAAGGTGTCAACAGACCAATAATCTCATTGATAGTCGTCGATTTCCCAGCACCATTGAGACCAATCAAACCAACCAACTGCCCACTTTCAACAGTAAAAGATACATCTTTCAAGACAGGGACATGGACATAGCCACCTGTCAGGTTTTTAATTTCTAACATATTTTCTCCAAATCTGGTATAATGTAGCTATATTATATCAAAATTCAATACAGTAGAGGTAGATTTTATGTCAGATTGCATTTTTTGTAAAATCATCGCAGGAGAAATCCCTGCTTCAAAAATATATGAAGATGAGCAGGTTCTTGCCTTTCTGGATATTTCTCAAGTGACACCAGGACACACCTTGGTCGTACCCAAAGAACACTACCGCAATCTTTTAGAAATGGATGCGACAAGTGCTAGCCAACTTTTTGCCCAAGTCCCACATGTAGCTCAAAAAGTCATGAAAGCTACCAAGGCAACTGGTATGAATATCATTGCCAACTGTGAAGAAATCGCAGGCCAAACAGTCTTTCATACCCACGTTCACCTCGTGCCTCGTTACAGTGCAGACGATGACCTCAAGATTGATTTTATCGCCCACGAACCAGACTTTGACAAACTTGCTCAAGTCGCTGAAACTATCAAAAATGCCTAAGGAGTTGCCATGAAATTATCCAATCTACTGCTATTTGCAGGAGCTGCAGCCGGAAGTTATCTGGTCACAAAAAATCGCCAAACCATCACAGATGAAGTCTTGAATACCACTGACCGCGTTCAAGCTATCAAGGACGATGTAGATATTATCCAAAACAGCCTGCAAATCATCGACCAGCAAAAAGAACTCATCAAGGAATACCAAGAAGACCTGACTTACAAGTTTAAGGTCTTGGAAAAGGATATCCAGACTAGACTAGCTGTGATTAAAGAAACACAGGAAATCGAAGATAAGTAAAAGAGCCCAACGGCTCTTTTTAAAACGTAAACAAGTTATATCCCATCAACTATACATCATAATTTAGAAAACTCATACACCATTTCACAACTAATACTCTTCGAAATTCAAATTCAAACCGTGTCAACGTCGCCTTGCCGTACTCAAGTACAGCCTGCGGCTAGTTTTCTAGTTTGCTCTTTGATTTTCATTGAGTATAAATCGAATACTTCCCCAGACTTTCCACCGTAATGAAAACACTTGAAACAGCTTGGTTTCAGGTGTTCGGAAACTTTGAGACCTAGGCTCAAAGTTTAGGTATGGAACTTCGAAGAAGGTCGCTACCGTCCGTCATTACTTAAGGAAAGTTTTAAAAAATCTATAAACAAAAAGAGCCCGACGGCTCTTTTTAGTTTATTTATGTGACTATTAGTCCGTCTCGCACCTAGCGGAGCGAGACAAAAAAACCACCCGCTATGCGGGTGCGCGTCGAAGGTTATACCCAAAAAACTCCAAACGCGATACAATAAAGGTGTTCAAGCCAATTGTAAAGCGAAAGGAGAAAAATATGGCGCAAAAGGCACATAGTTTATCACACACAAAGTGGATGTGTTCTATCACATTGTGTTCACCCCTAAGTATAGACGAAAAGTCATTTATAATCAATATCGAAGCAGTTTGGGAGAAATATTTTACCGATTATGTAGTTATAAAGAAAGGAGTTGAAATTATCGAGGGTCATTTAATGCTATACCATGTACATATGTTAGTAAGTATTCCACCAAGGATAAGTATTTCGAGTTTCATGGGTTATTTAAAAGGAAAAAGTGCACTCATGATGTTTGACAAACACGCCAATCTCAAGTATAAGTTTTGGAATCGGCATTTCTGGGCGGAAGGTTATTATGTAAGTACGGTGGGACTCAATGAATCCACAATTAAGAAATATATTCAAGATTAAAGAAATTATCCAGTGGATGATTTCTTCACGAGTATAAAAATTTGAGAACGAGTAAAGCATGATATAGCACTAGATAAATTAAGTGTAAAAGAGTATGAGGATCCCTTTAGGGATAGTGGTAAGTAATACTAAAACCTCTTTAAGAGGCAAGTGACGAGTCAAGAGCAATGAGGCTTGAACAACGTGAAAGCCAGCGTCTTTAGGCGCTGGCTGGTAATTTGGGCTTATAGCCCTGGGACAAACCACCCGTTTGACGGGTGGTCATGATTCTCCATCAAAGGCATCTTTTATATGGTCAAAAAAGCCTTTTTTCTTTGGATTGACTTTTAAATCACCAGCAGCTGCGAATTCTTTAAGCGCTGCTTTTTGGCGGTCATTCAAGCCTGTCGGTGTTACGACATTAACAGTAACGTATTGATCACCAACTGCACCGCCACGAAGACTCGGAGCTCCTTTGCCACGTAGACGGAATTTCTTACCAGTCTGAGTTCCCTCTGGGATAACCAATTCAACATCACCGTGAACAGTTGGGATATCTACTGTATCACCAAGAGCCGCTTGGACAAAGTTGAGGTTGAGATTGTAGAAGATAGTCGTTCCTTCACGTTCAAACTTGTCGCTGGCTTCCACAGAAACTACTACATACAAGTCACCATAAGGTCCACCATTAAAGCCAGCTTCACCTTGACCTGCTAGACGGATTTGTTGACCTGTTTCCACACCGGCAGGGATTTTCACATGTACACTATGAGCTTGTTTTTCATGGCCTGTTCCGTGACAGGTTGTACATGGATCTTTGATTTCTTTTCCGCGACCGTGACAGACATCACAGGTTACTTGGCGACGCATCATACCAAGCGGAGTCTGTGTATCGACGTTAATAACACCAGCACCATGACAGCGTCCACAAGTGACCGGACTTGTTCCTGGCTTAGCACCAGAGCCATTACATGTACGACAGCTTGCTTCACGGTTATACTTGACTTCTTTTTCAGCTCCGAAAATAGCTTCTTCAAAGGTCAAGTTCACACGATACTGGAGGTCATCTCCTTGACGAGGGGCATTTGGATTGCGCGAAGTACCACCTCCACCGAAGAAACTTGAGAAAATGTCCTCAAAACCGCCGAAGCCACCTGCCCCGTTGAAACCGCCAGCTCCACCACCGAAGCCTCCAAAGCCACCATTGGCACCCGCGGCACCATATTGGTCATAGGCAGCACGTTTTTGGTCGTCACTCAAAGTCTCATAGGCTTCTTGAACTTCCTTGTACTTTTCCTCAGCACCAGGCTCCTTATTGATATCTGGGTGATATTTTTTCGAAAGCTTACGATAAGCCTTTTTGATCTCGTCTGCCGAAGCGTTTCTTGACACCCCCAGACGATCATAAAATTCAGTATTGTTCATACAAGATACCAAGACCGTAAAATTCGACTGAAAAATAGGAAATCTGACGCTGGAGCGATGCTCCTAGACAGATTTATCTTTTTTCCGAGAATTTAGGTCGGGTTCAATTCCTTTCTGTTATATTGAGTCAGAAATTTTGGAACCCGTGTTCAATTCCCTGAACACCTTTATTCCTTTCTGTTATTGTTGCGGAACGAAACCTTAATCTAGGTCGGATTCAATTCCTTTCTTTTATATTTAGTAAGAAATTCTGGAACCCGTGTTCAGTTGCGAACATATTTGTTCCTTTCTTTTATATTGATGAGATAAAACCCAAACAAATCAGGGTCAGTTTCTTTTTATCGAAAAACAGAGGCTGGGTTGCAACCTCTGGATTTCTTCCTATCATTACGACGTTCGAGTTTTAAAAATCAAACTAGTAATGCTAAATCGAGCACGCCCTAACCTCTTGGTGAAAAAGACAAATCTTCCTAGAAACTAAAGTTTCTGCGTCAGATTTCCTATTTTCACTGTGAGGTTTTAACGGGCTTTGCATCTTATTTCTCCGTAAACTCTCCGTCTACGACGTCATCGCCTGCGTTTCCTGTTGCTTGTGCGCCTTCTGCTCCTGCTTGAGCTTGTTGGGCTGCTGCGGCTTGTTCGTAGAGTTTAACAGCAAGTCCTTGAGCTTTTTCGTTCAACGCTTCAAGTTTTGCTTTCATTTCATCCAAGTTGTTGTCTTCTTGAGCTTTCTTAAGATCATCAAGGGCAGCTTGGGCAGCATCACGTTCTGCGTCGAAGCCTTTGCCTTCAGTTTCCTTAATTGTCTTTTCAGTCGCAAAGATTGCTTGGTCTACTTCGTTACGAAGGTCAACTTCTTCTTTACGTTTCTTATCTGCTTCAGCATTAGCTTCTGCATCTTTCATCATGCGGTCGATTTCTTCGTCAGTCAAACCTGAGTTAGATTGGATAACAATTGTTTGTTCTTTTTGAGTTCCAAGATCTTTCGCTTTAACAGATACGATACCGTTCTTGTCGATGTCAAATGTTACTTCGATTTGAGGAATTCCACGAGGTGCAGCTGGGATATCTGTCAATTGGAAACGTCCAAGAGTCTTGTTATCTGCTGCCATTGGGCGTTCACCTTGAAGAACGTGGATATCAACGGCTGGTTGGTTGTCTGCTGCAGTTGAGAAGACTTGTGATTTAGAAGTTGGGATTGTTGTGTTGCGGTCGATGAGTTTTGTGAAGACACCACCCATTGTTTCGATACCAAGTGACAATGGTGTTACGTCAAGAAGGACAACGTCCTTAACATCACCAGTGATGACACCACCTTGGATAGCAGCACCCATAGCAACTACTTCGTCAGGGTTTACTGATTTGTTTGGTTCTTTACCAGTTTCAGCCTTAACTGCTTCTACAACGGCTGGGATACGAGTTGAACCACCAACAAGGATAACTTCATCGATTTCTGACAAGCTCAAACCTGCATCTGAAAGGGCTTGACGAACTGGAACTTTTGTACGTTCTACAAGGTCACGAGTCAAATCGTCAAATTTCGCACGAGTCAAAGTCATTTCCAAGTGAAGAGGTCCAGCTTCACCAGCAGTGATAAATGGCAAGCTGATTTGTGTTGAAGTTACACCAGAAAGGTCTTTCTTCGCTTTTTCAGCTGCATCTTTCAAACGTTGCATTGCCATCTTGTCAGTAGACAAGTCAATACCGTTTTCTTTCTTGAATTCTGCTACCAAGTGGTCGATGATTTTTTGGTCAAAGTCGTCACCACCGAGTTTGTTGTCCCCTGCAGTTGACAATACGTCGAAGACACCGTCACCCAATTCAAGGATAGATACGTCGAATGTACCACCACCAAGGTCGAATACCAAGATTTTTTCTTCTTTATCAGTCTTGTCCAAACCGTAAGCAAGAGCTGCTGCAGTTGGTTCGTTGACGATACGTTCTACTTCAAGACCAGCAATTTTACCAGCGTCTTTTGTTGCTTGACGTTGAGCGTCGTTGAAGTAAGCAGGAACTGTGATAACTGCTTTGGTTACTTTTTCACCAAGATAGTCTTCAGCGTATCCTTTCAAGTATTGAAGAATCATAGCTGAGATTTCTTGTGGAGTGTATTCTTTTCCGTTTGCAGAAACTTTTTCAGAAGTTCCCATCTTAGATTTGATAGAGATAACTGTATCTGGGTTTGTAACTGCTTGGCGTTTTGCAGCATCACCAACGATGATTTCGCCGTTTTTGAATGAGACTACAGATGGAGTTGTGCGGTTTCCTTCTGGGTTTGCGATGATTTTACTTTCAGTTCCTTCAAGAACTGCAACTGCTGAGTTTGTTGTACCTAAGTCAATACCGATAATTTTAGACATGTGTTTTTCTCCTTAAATTTTAATTCGAATTTTGATTTTTTGATATTTCCCTTAAGTGGTGGGGACGTGAGCAACTCCCTACGGGATTTCATCACTTATTTTTGAGCCTATTGTCTCAAAAATCCCCTGTTTCAGTAGCAAAAGCTATTGAAACTTTCACCACGGCGGGAAATATCTTCCTTGCAAGCCTCCGGCTTGCCTCTTATCTTTCTTCATAGTTTATTGTCGTTTCGGACAAGTTTTCTATTATGTAAATTGCGACACGAGGAGTCGAAATTGATTTTATTTCGACGACGAGTTAGTAAGGAGGCTAGGCAAACGCCATAGCGATTGCCATTTTCTGACGAGTTGCTTCAGCAACCGTCAGAATTGCCTAATCGAACACGCCCTAAGCTCTGGGTAAAAAAGATAGATTTCCTTGTGTTCATCGAACACTTCGTCAATCTCCTATTTTTACTGTGAGCTTTTTACGGGCTTTGTATCTTAGTTATACACCACAACCATTGCCGGTCTTAGGATACGGTCATGGAGTTTGTAGCCTTTTTGGAAGACTTGGGCGATGGTATCTGCTGGGTGTTCATCGTCTGCTGGGAGAGTTTGGATAGCCATATGATAGTTATGGTCAAATTCGCCGTCAGCTGCGATTTCTTCGATTCCTTCTTCTTTCAAAGCATGAATCAAGCTTTCTTGCACCATTTCCAAGCCCTTCTTCACATCATCTGTCAAACCTTCAACTGCGAGTGCACGCTCTAGGTTATCCAATGAAGGGAGAATCGCTTTTGCCAAGTCTTGGCTACGATAACGTTGCAAGTTTTGGCGCTCTTCATTGGACCGGCGTTGGATATTTTGCATTTCTGCATGAGCGCGAAGGTATTTATTTTCGAACTCATCTGCACGTTCATTTGCCAAGTCCAACTCAGATTTCTCAGGAGTTGTTTCTTCTACCCTTTCCACAACTTCCTCTTCTTGGACTTCTTCTACTTCTTCATTTTTTATATCTTGGGCCATTTTCGCCTCCTTTAATGATTTCAATCTTAATGTACTTCGTAATGATTACTGCTGAGGTAGCGGTAAAAATCTGTCAACTTCATGGTCAAAACACGATTGACTACATTGACTTGGTTGATTAGATTTTGGTAATCCAAATTGACCGGACCGATAATCGCTAAAATTCCAACTCCCCGATAAGGAATGAGGAACTTACTACTAATCACCGCTAGGTCAGCTAGACAGGACTCTTGACTGTCCGCAACACGGACATTTTGCATCTGATCCTCATGCAGCCCCTCACGAATTTCCAGGGCCACCTTTTGCGGTTGGTCAAAGAACTGATAGGCTGCTAGATTGGCAAAATTCAAGAGATTGACCTTGCCCGCCACCACAATATTTTCGTTGAACATTTCCTTAAAGATGTGTTCAAAGAGATCCATGACATTGTCCGTCGTTGTAAAGTAACGCTGGATAATCTGCGGAATCTCCGTCCGAATTTTGTAGTGAATATCTAGAACAGTGTGACCGAGGAAACGTTCCTGAATGATGTTCTTCAGTTTCAGCAAATCCTCCTGCAAAAAGTTCCTTGGAATCAGAAACTGACTGGTAACCGTTCGAGACTCGTCTAGGGTGAATACTGCCAAGGCTGTATGTTGCCCCAAAACAACGATATCAAAGGCTGTCAGACGTTGCCTGCTGGGCTCAACATCCAGCGCCACTACCGTACAGCCACTCAAGTCTGTCAGTAGATTAGCAGCCTCTTGCAGAATATCCTCCAGTTTGAAGAATTCCTGATCAAAGGCTTTGACAATCTCATATACCTCATTTTCAGCCAGTCGGTCAAAATCCAGTGAGTGTTTCACATAGTACTGAAAACCAGCAATACTTGGCATCCGACCGCTCGAAGTATGAGCCTTTTCAAGCAAACCTTGCTTTTCTAAAGCCGCCATGTCATTACGAATGGTTGCGCTGCTAGAGTTAATAGACTCTTGCAAAGCTTTAGATCCGACAGGTTCGTGCGTTTTGGTAAAGATGTCAATAATCAGATTTAAAATATCCTGCTGACGCTCTGTAACCATCTCATCACTCCTCTCCGTCTGATCGATTAGCACTCGATACATCTAAGTGCTAACTTATGATTCTATTATACACCCTTAAAAGAGAATGTCAAGACAAAAACTCAAAAAATTAGCACTCTTTTATCAAGAGTGCTAAAAATCAGTCTGAAGACCTAGAGTCTTACTACTCATCTACCTGGTATTTTCTTTTTAATCTGAAATAACCATAGATTAGGTAAGAAATTAGAAAAGCATATAAAACAAAAATAACAAAGAAAGACATAGAAAGTTCTTCTTTAAATAAACTCATACAAACAACCAAACCACCTAAGAAAGCAGCTGTACAGTAACGAAGTCTAGATTGCATAACTTCCCACCTGATATTATTACTCATATAGACTTGATCCTCTGAAAGTATATCAGAAGCCGATTTACGAAGAATCGAACAAAAACCTGTTTCTATCAATTCCCAACCTCTATTTCTAAAATCTTGCAGTTCATGCTTATGCTTTTTAAGAAACCTAGAATCATAGATACGGTAGATAACATCGTCTGGTTGACATTGGTCAAAATAGAACAAACCAAAACGACTCGTTCTATACCTCCAACCTTTCAAATGCATCTCATGTAAATATTCTTCTTCCTTGTCCAAATCAACAATGGTGAAAATCCGAAATTGCTTTTTATTTATCATGACTTTCCCTCCAATTTTGAGCATGCCTCCCCTATCATAAATCTGATAATTCCTTCTTTTTATGCCATAACTTCCAGCTAATATAGGCAACTATTAACAAGAGGATTAAAGACAAGAAAATATCTAGCCCGACCGCAAGTAAACTCCATAGACCATACGCATTACTTCTATTGAGCAATTTAAGTAAGAATGGTATATGTATGGCTAGCAAAAGTAAAACAGGTACTAATCGCAGTCTTAAAATGCGATTAACCATAGCTAACTTCCCAGCAGCGTCATTATAGATTTCAAATTCTGCATTCGATTCAATTTCAGAATGAAGCTTTCTAAAGTAGGAAAACCCATTAAAGTCTGTAATATGCTCCCAGCCACAGTCTTTAAATAATTGTAAATAGGAGGCTCTCTCTGATTTTTCCATTGGGTAAAAATCCAACTGATAGGACACTTGCTCAGGGTGACACTTTTCAAAGGTATACTTAACTGCAAACAATAAGATAGAATAGCCTACTTTCCTAAGTTTCCAGCCCTTAGCATGCATTTCTCTAAAGTATAGAGCCTCCCTCTCATAATCCGCAATTGTAAAAATTCGATAAACAATTTTCTTTTCCATCATCCTTCCTCCCGACTATTTCTGTAGAGGCGCTCAATACGCTTCAATTCAATCCCCAAAACTTTTCGTCCCAAGTCTGTAATCTGATAGATTTTCCGTTTTTCCTCTTCGCGGACAAAGGAAATCAAACCATCCTTTTCCATTTTTGACAAGGTTCCATACATAGTTCCAGGACTGATCGAAACTTGCGAATCTGTCATTTCCCTGACCTTTTGCGTAATACTATAACCATGACCTTCCTTTTTCAGACAGAACAAGATATAAAAACCTGTTTCCGTCATGGGAAGATAAACTCGACGAATCTTATCTGTTAATTCCATTTATAGCCACCTCCTATTCAGTTCGATATATCGCACTTCGTTATATAAAATATATCACACCTCGATATAAAATACAATAAAAAAGATCACCCTCAGGCAATCTTTCTTCTATATTAGTATTAGTAAAGATCTAAATAATTATCAATTTCCCATTGTGAAACGAAGGTTGCATAGCTTGCCCATTCGATTCGTTTGGCTTCAAGGAAACTAGTATAGATATGTTCTCCAAGAGCTGCTCTGACAACTTCATCTTCTGTCAAAGCTTTCAAAGCGTTGTGAAGGGTTGATGGAAGGTCTGTAATACCAGCTTCCTTGCGCTCTTCTGCTGTCATGATGTAGATATTTTCTTCGATAGGAGCTGGTGCTTCGATTTTATTTTCAATACCATGCAAACCAACTTCTAACAGAACGGCCATAGCGATATATGGGTTTGCCATTGGGTCCACCGAACGCAACTCAAGACGAGTTCCCATACCACGTGAAGCAGGCACGCGCACAAGTGGCGAACGGTTACGACCAGCCCAAGCAATGTAAACAGGCGCTTCATAACCTGGAACCAAACGTTTGTATGAGTTAACGGTTGGATTCATGATGGCAGTATAGTTGTAGGCATGCTTGATCAAACCGCCAAGGAAATGGTAGGCTGTTTCTGACAACTGCATTCCTTTTGGATCATTTGGATCAAAGAAGGCATTGTTTCCTTCTGCATCAAACAAGGACATATTACAGTGCATACCTGATCCGGCAATACCAAATTTTGGTTTGGCCATAAAGGTTGCATAAAGACCGTGTTTACGAGCAATAGTTTTAACAACCAGCTTAAAGATTTGAATCTTATCACAAGCACGGAGGACTTCATCATACTTAAAGTCAATCTCATGCTGTCCAACCGCAACCTCGTGGTGACTGGCTTCTACTTCAAATCCCATTTTGGTCAAGACATTTACAATCTCACGACGTGTATTGTCCGCAAGGTCTGTAGGTGCCAAATCAAAGTAGCCACCCTTGTCATTTACTTCAAGTGTTGGGTCTCCATTTTCATCGAGCTTAAATAGGAAAAATTCTGGCTCTGGTCCAAGGTTGAAAGATTTGAATCCAACTTCTTCCATGTGACGAAGAGCACGTTTCAAATTGCCACGAGGGTCCCCCGCAAATGGTTCACCTTCTGTTGTATAGACATCACAGATCAAACCTGCAACACTTCCATTTTCATCTCCCCAAGGGAAGACTGTCCATGTATCCAAGTCAGGGTACAAGTACATATCTGACTCATTGATACGTACAAAACCTTCAATAGAAGATCCATCAAACATAGCCTTGTTTGACAAGACCTTATCTAATTGTTCATCTGTAGCAGGAATTTCGACGTTTTTCATGGTTCCCAAAATATCTGAAAACATGAGACGGATAAAGGTAACATTTTTTTCCTTGACTTCACGACGAATATCTGCAGCTGTGATTGGCATGAGTTTTCTCCTTAATGTATGACTACTTGCGGTTGCCTAACCGCGACCAAAAGGTGATTGCACCGAAGCAAAGCGACCCTGTTGGAGGAGTTCATTATGAAGTGCACGACGCACCTCAGTCTGACTCACCGCTTTCTTGGATTTCGCTTCACGTTCAGCATATTTTTTCTTAATGGCAGCGATATTATAACCTTCAGAGATATAATCTTTGATTTCAAGCAGACGATCCATGTCATTCAAGGAATACATGCGACGGTTCCCTTCGTTTCGATCAGGCTTAATCAACTCTTGATCTTCATAATAACGAATCTGACGCGCCGATAAATCGGTCAACTTCATAACACTGCCGATAGGAAAAACAGCCATATTTCGGCGAAATTCTTTTTCCTTCATTTACAATTTCCTTCTTTCTGTCTATTATAGTCTAAAAAAAGACAAACGTCAATTGATAATGTTATAAAATGTAACATTATTTTTCTTTTTTCTCTAAAAAGAGCCGAATACGATCAATATCGTAATTTACGAGAATTGCGACAAAAACTCCCATGAAAGTTTCTGATACACGCGCAAATACGTACAAAATTGTTTCGCCACTCGGAATCGATAGGGTAATGATTAACATAGCTGCTACACCACCAATAACCCCTGCTTTGTTATTCATGGCTACATTTGTCATAATGGTTAACATGGTGCAGATTGGAACAACTACCAAGGTCACCCAAAAGGCTTCGTGGAAAAAGGTATTTAATAAGAAGAAGACCAAGGCATAGAGGCCACCGATACTATTTCCTAGAATACGCGAAGTCCCAAAATGAACACTCTTATCAAAACTCTCCCTCAGGCTAAAAACGGCTGTCAAAGCACCGATTTGAAGACCTTTCCAGCCAAAAAAGCCAAAAAGCAAGAGAACTAGAAAAACAGCAATACCTGTTTTAAAGGTTCGCATACCAAGTTTGAACTGGGATTTATCGAATTTATATTTTTTAAAATAACTCATAATCTCAACTTTCTATTTCCATTTTATCATAAATCGGTGATTTTTATGAGTAATAGTTGAGAGGAAGCGTTTTTATTTCAAGCAAAAGAAAAGAGGAACTTTCATCCCTCTCTTCTTTGATTCATTTATGAAATCTTATTTTTCTGTCAAGGCTGCAAGTCCTGGAAGAACTTTACCTTCAAGAAGTTCCATTGATGCTCCACCACCAGTAGAGATCCATGAGAACTTGTCTGCACGACCAAGGTTGATTGCTGCGGCAGCTGAGTCACCACCACCGATGATTGATTTAACTCCTGGTTGTTTCACGATAGCGTCCATCACACCGATTGTACCAGCTTGGAAGTCTGGGTTTTCAAATACACCCATAGGTCCGTTCCATACAACTGTTTTAGCGCCAGTCAAAGCTTCGTCAAATTTAGCGATAGATTTTGGACCGATGTCAAGACCAAGGAAGCCTTCAGAAACTGCTTCACCTTCAGTGTCACGCACTTCAGTGTAACCAGCAAATGCGTTAGCTTCTTTTGAGTCAACTGGCAAGATCAATTTACCGTTTGCTTTTTCAAGAAGAGCTTTCGCAACATCCAATTTGTCTTCTTCTACAAGTGAATTACCGATTTCGATACCTTGTGCTTTGTAGAATGTGTAAGTCATACCACCACCGATAAGGACTTTATCAGCTTTTTCAAGCAAGTTTTCGATAACACCGATCTTGTCTGAAACTTTTGAACCACCAAGGATCGCTACGAATGGACGTTCTGGAGTTTCAACTGCTTCTTGGATGTAGGCAATTTCGTTTTCAAGAAGGAAACCAGCAACTGCTTTTTCAACGTTTGCTGAGATACCAACGTTAGATGCGTGTGCACGGTGAGCTGTACCGAATGCATCGTTTACGAAGATACCATCTCCAAGTGATGCCCAGTATTTACCAAGTTCAGGATCGTTTTTAGATTCTTTCTTGCCGTCAACATCTTCGTAACGAGTGTTTTCAACCAAGAGAACTTGTCCATCTTCAAGAGCGTTGATAGCTGCTTCCAATTCAGCACCACGAGTGACACCTGGGAAAACAACGTCTTGACCAAGTTTTGCTGCCAAGTCAGCAGCTACAGGAGCAAGTGATTTACCAGCTTTATCAGCTTCTTCTTTCACACGTCCAAGGTGAGAGAAAAGAATTGCACGTCCACCTTGTTCGATGATGTACTTAATAGTTGGAAGAGCTGCTGTGATACGGTTATCGTTAGTGATTACGCCATCTTTCAATGGTACGTTGAAGTCAACACGAACGAGGACTTTTTTACCTTTCAAGTCAACGTCTTTAACAGTAAGTTTTGCCATGTTACAAAAACCCCTTTATTTATTTTATTCGAAACTATTATATCACACTTTGGAAATATAAGGAAAGATTTCACAAGATTTTTCGATATTTAATCTTTGTGGCATGTTAGAGTCTATTATTTTTGCTTTTTCTAACGAATTTTCTTTCTAAAATCTTAGCTTAACACTTGTTAGATTTACTTTTATCCTTTAAAATAGAATAGGAGATATTCCGCGATTATTTTTCGGAGGAAAAAGAAATGTCCATTAATTGGCAGGAAATTTTATTTCACTTTTTAGGTGGTCTGGGACTATTCTTATATAGTATCAAGACCATGGGAGACGGTTTACAACAAGCTGCTGGAGATCGCCTTCGTTTTTACATTGACAAATATACTAGCAATCCTTTCTTTGGAGTTCTGGTTGGTATTGGGATGACTGCTCTAATTCAGTCTAGTTCTGGTGTAACAGTTATCACAGTCGGCCTGGTCAGTGCCGGTCTCCTAACCTTACGTCAGGCTATCGGAATTGTCATGGGGGCTAATATTGGGACAACAGTCACATCCTTTCTTATTGGGTTTAAACTAGGTGACTATGCCCTGCCTATGCTCTTTATCGGTGCTGTCTGCCTCTTCTTTACAAAAAATCGGACAGTCAATAATATCGGACGCATCCTCTTTGGTGTCGGTGGTATCTTTTTTGCCCTCAATCTTATGAGCGGTGCAATGGCTCCACTCAAAGATTTACAGGTCTTTAAAGACTATATGATTGAGCTAAGTAAGAATCCTGTTTTGGGTGTCTTTGTCGGAACTGGACTAACCCTACTCATTCAAGCTTCTTCCGCAACTATCGGTATCCTACAGAATCTTTACGCAAGTGGTTTGATTGATCTACAAGGTGCCCTACCAGTCTTGTTTGGTGATAATATCGGAACGACCATTACAGCTATTATTGCTTCTCTTGGAGCCAATATCGCTGCCAAACGTGTTGCTGGTGCCCATGTCGCCTTTAACGTGATTGGTACGGTTATCTGTATTGTCTTCCTTGTACCTTTCACTGGCTTGATTCATTGGTTTGAATCTACGCTAAATCTAGCACCGGAAATGACCATCGCCTTTGCTCACGGAACCTTTAATATTACCAATACCATTGTCCAATTTCCATTTATCGGAGCTCTGGCTTACTTTGTAACCAAGATTATTCCTGGAGAGGACGAGGTTGTCAAATACGAACCCTTATATCTTGATGAACATTTCATCAAACAAGCCCCATCTATCGCTCTCGGAAATGCTAAGAAAGAGCTCTTGCACTTAGGAAACTACGCTGCTAAAGCTTTTGACCTTTCCTATAAGTATATCATTGACTTGGATGAAAAAGTTGCTGAAAAAGGGCATAAAACCGAAGAAGCCATTAACACCATCGATGAGCAATTAACACGTTATCTCATTGCCCTTTCAAGCGAAGCTCTCAGTCAAAAAGAAAGCGAAGTGCTCACCAATATCCTTGATTCCTCCCGTGATTTGGAACGGATTGGAGACCACGCGGAGGCTCTACTCAATCTAACTGACTATCTTCAACGTAAAAATGTTGAATTTTCTGATGCCGCCTTGAAAGAATTAGGGGAAGTTTATCGTCAAACTAGTGACTTTATCAAAGATGCTCTGGATAGTGTGGAAAACAATGATATTGAAAAAGCACGCAGTCTTGTAGAACGCCATGAAGCAATCAATAAGATAGAGCGTGTTCTCAGAAAAACCCACATCAAACGCCTCAACAAGGGCGAATGTTCAACACAAGCTGGGGTCAACTTTATCGACATCATCTCACACTACACCCGTGTATCAGACCACGCTATGAACCTTGCTGAAAAGGTTTTTGCAGAACAAATCTAAGAACCAAGAAGCTATCCATCATAATTGGATGGCTTTTTGCTTTTTCCTAAGCAAGACTAGACTGAATGAAACTGAAAGAGTATTCTGCAGATATAGTGGATTAAATTAAAAAAGTATAGTGTATTGAATCTATAACAGTACACCTTGACTGCTAAAATATTTCTATAAATTGATTTGGCTTTCCGAATTTAATTTGTTCAGATTTTATTTCATTTCAATATACTGATAAATCCATTCACTAGCACAGGGCAAGAGGGAGTCGCTATTGATTTCAAGGGTAGCAGGTACACACAGAGGACGCCTACCTCAGATATACTGCAATATCCATCGTATGCAAAAAAACCTCTGAGATTCTTCTCAAAGGTTCTGATTTTGCTAATTACTGTTCTCAACTGCTGCAGTCACAAAGGCAGTGTAGAGTTCTTCTGGGCGATTTGGACGGCTTGACAGTTCAGGGTGATACTGACACGCTACAAAGAATTTATTTTCAGGAATTTCCACGATTTCGACCAAACGATTGTCTGGAGAAACTCCTGAGAAGACAAAGCCTGCTGCCTCAAACTGCTCACGGAAGGCGTTGTTAAACTCATAGCGGTGACGGTGACGGCGTTGCACCACTTCTTGATTGTGATAAGCAGCCGCAGCCTTAGATCCACGTTTCAACTTAGATGGATAAAGTCCCAAACGAAGGGTTCCACCCATATCCTCAACATCAATCTGATCACGCATGATATCAATGATAGGGTATTTTGTTTCTGGTGCAAGCTCTGCAGAATTGGCACCTTCAAGACCTAAAACGTGACGAGCAAACTCGATACAAGTTAACTGCATTCCCAAGCAGACTCCCAACATTGGAACATCATTTTCACGCGCATAGCGGATGGCTTGGATTTTCCCTTCCGTACCACGTTGACCAAAACCACCTGGTACGATAATTCCGTCTGCATCAGACAAAAGCTCTGCCACATTCTCTGCTGTCACATCATTGGCATTGATCCAATTGATTTTAACTTCTGCGTCGTTGGCATAACCAGAGTGTTTCAAGGCTTCAACCACAGAAATGTAGGCATCTTGCAACTCAACATACTTACCGACAAGGGAAATTTTAACTTGTTTCTTGAGGTTCATGACCTTGTCCACCATGGCTGACCATTCTGTCATATCCGCTGCTGGTGCGTCTAGTTTCAGGTGGTCACAAACAATTTGGTCCATGCCTTGTGCCTGCAAGTTCAATGGAATTTGGTAAAGGTGTTCAACATCCAACGATTCGATAACGGCTTCTGGTGCCACATCACAGAACTGGGCTAGTTTGTTTTTAATTCCTTGACCAGCTGGCTCTTCTGTACGAATCACCAACATATTTGGTTGGATTCCCAATCCACGCAATTCTTTTACAGAGTGCTGGGTTGGTTTGGTTTTCATTTCACCAGCGGCCTTGAGGTATGGAAGCAAGGTTGTATGGATGTACATGACATTATCCGCACCCACATCTGCCTTCATCTGACGAAGGGCCTCTAAAAATGGCAAGGACTCGATATCCCCAACGGTTCCACCAACCTCTGTGATAATGACATCAGAGTCGGTCGTTAGAGCGGCACGCTTGATTTTCTCTTTCAAAGCATCTGTAATATGAGGAATAACCTGAACAGTTGCCCCAAGGTATTCTCCACGGCGTTCTTTACGAAGAACTTCACTGTAAATTTTACCAGTTGTCACGTTGGAATATTTATTAAGATTGATATCGATGAAACGTTCATAGTGACCCAAGTCCAAATCTGTCTCAGCTCCATCATCTGTCACAAAAACTTCCCCGTGCTGATAAGGGCTCATAGTTCCCGGATCGATATTGATATAAGGGTCAAATTTTTGAATGGTTACTTTGAGACCACGATTTTTCAAGAGACGGCCCAGACTTGCTGCGACAATCCCTTTCCCAATAGACGATACCACACCACCAGTTACAAAAATATATTTCGTAGACATAGATTCCTCTTTCTAAAATGCTCAAGGTCTTGCTAACTACGAGGGGACATAGAAAACAAGACCCTACTAATAAGAATAATCTGGGACAACTGCACCAGATTCACAACCAATACTCTTCGAAAATCTCTTCAAACCGCGTCAACGTCGCCTTGCCGTAGATATGTGTTCCTGACTTTGTCAGTCTTATCTACAACCTCAAAACAGTGTTTTGAGCAACCTGCGGCTAGTTTCCTAGTTTGCTCTTTGATTTTCATTGAGTATAAAATACAAGAAGATAACTTCTTGAAAAAACAAAAATAGCTCCCTAAGAACTAGGGAGCCCCGACCTCTAAAAGAGGTGCCCGAACAATATGATACCTAAAAATAGGATAATTGTCAATAGCTAACTTTTATTCCTCGCTGGTTTCAGCATCATCTTCTGAGAACTCGTCATCTTCCTCGTTGAGATCCACGTCTTCACCCAAGTCATCAGGAGCGATTTCGTTGATTTCTGCATCGTAAGCTTCCACTTCATTTTTCTCATCATCTGGATTTTCATCATCATATGAAAGAGCTGGGTCTGCCTCGTATGCATCTTCGTCTTCTGGATCATCTGCATTGTAGTCAATGGCATCTGAATCACCATCCATGAAGGCATTGACACGTTTTTTCTTAGCTTTTGGTGCTACTTCATCGTCGTCATTTTCTTCAAGAGCGATGATTTCTTCATCGATTTCGTCCACACCATACCATGAACGAAGACCCCATTTGTTGTCTCCAAGTGAGATGAAGCTACCGTCAAAGTTCAACTCTGTGTAGAACAAAGGCAAGGCTTCACGGATATCGCTGTTTGATGTTCCAAGATAGTTTTGAATTTCGTTTACAAGATCGCTAAAATGCATCTCATGATCGCGACCACGAAGTTCCAAGATAGCACGCGCTACCTCAATCATAGATAGTTCACTTTTTTCTTGCCCAGCAAATACTTCTAATTCCAAAGCGTTTCTCCTCATTTATACTACTATCGCCAGAGCGAACAGACTCTGACCTCATTTTATCATTTACTCTTTATTTTACGATAATTTTGCGGAATAGTCAAAGGTTAAGGGGGAGAAAGTGGCAGGATTAGACTAATTTCAGTACAAAACTCATTCCTTTTTCTGTTGCTCCATTTTCCACAAATCCAAGCGACTTGAAACACCTCCTAGAAGCATGATTGTAGGTGTAGATTTCCTTGACTCTCAATTCTTTCCATCCTTTTACTCGAGCCAAATCAATCAAAGCACTCAGAATCTTTTTTCCAAATCCTCAATGTTGGTAAGCGGAATTCCCAATCACAATGGGGAGATTATCCTGAGATAGTGTAACATCCCCAATTGGAAACCATTCTCCCTTCTCCTTGACTTCAATCCAAAAAAGCTCACCATGCTGATCCAAATAGGAATACATGGCTTCCAAAGTTTCTTGACTATAAGGTCTCTTCACACCATCTACGAGGTGAACCAAGTTCACATCCTGATACCAAGCAAAAGCTTCTTCACAATGATTGACCTTATAATAAGGAACAAGACACAATGCACTACCTATTCAATAAAAGAGTTGCTGCTTGATTAAAACCATCACACCAGTTATACCATTTTGCTTCATACTCATCTTGAGCTAAGATATGATTTTTTAAATCCAGAATAGAGTAAATCTTTCTTTCCTCGCAGGCTTGCGCATAGAGATGATATAGTTCATCACCACCATCTCTATCCCACTCAGCAGAAATCGTATCCCGACCTGCCAATAAAGCCTGATAAGCCCTGTGATGCCCATCTGTAATCAACAAGCAATTTCCAAATGCAAGAATACTAATTGGATCAACTTGGATTGTTTCTGCCGACTGGTAAAGCATCTGAATATCTTGCAACTTCTTTTCTGATAAATATAGTTGAGTCGGATGAAGATCTGCTATACTGACTTCCATTTCTTTCTCCTCAAGGGAATTCGATACTCACTTCTGCTTGCCTTTAAATCGCCATTGGAAGCGTAGCTTGTCATAGAAGGGAAATTCGATAAACAAAACTCCCAAGCCGACACAAAGACTGGCAAGGACATCTGATGGGTAATGAACTCCCACCCAAAAAGAGACAATAGTTCATACTACTATTACTCTATTTTCATTGCTCTCACAATCGCTAAGGCAGTCAATACAAAAATAAAAAGTGGAAGCACTGTGATTTTTAGGTTTGTAGCACTCGCTAAGGCAACGATGAGCATGCTAAGAATTCCTGGTACAACAACATTGAATACTCCAAGCACTGACTGGATGGTTCCCATGACTTCTTCTGGAACCATCGAGAATACAAGGTTGAAAATCCGAGGCCCCATCATTCCTACTGCAACTGCGCATAAGAAGACAACTACCAATAAAAGGAGGAAATGATTGGTCAACCAAGAAAAGAGAATACAGAGATGCATAATTTCTTCAAAGTAGACAATCATTTTTATGGGAATATTTTTTAGGATACCTCCACTCAAAAAACTTCCCACAATCGTTCCTGAAAAAATAACCACTGACAATGCTGCAATGGATTTCCCAGTGGCAAAGAAGATAAATGGATGATGGATTAACATCAAGGTCGTTAAAGGGGTAATAATGCTTAAAATCACTTGGTTCATAGCTGCAATGAATATTAATTTGATAATTGCTGGAAAACTTGACAATATCTTCATTGAATGTAGGAAATGCTCTCCAAAAGATTTTGCGGTTAATCTTTTACCAACCTCCATCTGTCCCTCAATATCTCTCAAAGAAGTACGAATAAACACCACACCCAACAGTGCAAAAAGAAAGGTCAAAGCATTCAAACCTACAAACATCTTAAGACTGATAACCCCAATCAAAACTCCACCTATAAGGTTGCTGAGAATATTAACTACGCCAGCAGTTGCCTGTCTAAACCCCATAGCATCTGTCATATCATCTCCGATAATCCTCACATACAAAGGAGAAATCATAGCACCTGCAAAATAACTCATGGTATCTGATAAAAGATTGATTCCGCAAATAAGGAGAACCATCCCCATAGAGAAGTTCTTATCCGCTACAAACAGTGTCAATAGAGTATAAAGCAGAAACTTACTTGCCAATATAGCAATATATTTTGCAACACGATTTTTTTGAAAATCGGCAATAACACCTGTGAACAACTGAGAAATCTGTGGCAAAGTCTCCGAAACTGTTATACAAAGAACAGCTAATGAAGCAAATTTATATTCCGATACATACGAAATAAAGGAAATATAAAACAGCGTATCACCAAATGACGAAACCCATTGATTAATCAGCAACATTCGATAACTTTTATTGGTCAAAAAAGTATTCATTGGTTTGCCTCCTTCTTCAGTTCAAAAGGAAATTGAAATCCTAACAGTGCCCAATATATTCCCAAAGTTCCAATACCAAAATCAAAATAATCGTAATTTCGATTCTCACTTTGAAAAACAAGAAGTTCATCATACTTTCTAAAAGACTTAGTAAGAAGCAACTGAACTATATCATTCTTATCTTTATATCCAAATACATACGCATAAGTTTGTAACAGACTAGCAATGCCATGGCAATAACATGTTTCCATACTCAGGTGGTGGTTAAGAATCACCACTCTAGCCTCCGAAATTAACTTGGAGTATTTTAGAGGTTCGACCAAACAAAGATATAGAATCAATCCTGATAGTCCATCACACCAAGATAGCTCTAAATTATTATAGCTATTTTTATTTTTCAAAATTTCTTGTGACAATATTTTTGCAATTTCTTCTGTAAAAATACTTATTATGGAATCATATTTCTTACTATCAAATAAAATTTTATATTCATTCAAAACATATGCTATTCCTGCTTTTCCATGAGCAAAACTATAATCAAACAAGGAATTATATTGTGAAAAATCCTTACCGATTTCCTCTTCAAGTTCAGAAATTGCAGTATGGATAAATTCTTCGAGATAGGCGGTTTCTTCCAACTCATAATACCTCATAAGAGATAGCAAAACACCTGCCTTTCCTAAAACAAAATCCTGCTTACCAATGTTGTCATAATCTAACAATATCTCATTTACTAGACTAGTAGCTTTATTTTTATAAAAAATATCACCTGTTCTTTCAAACAATAATATTAAAGCCCATAAAAATCCTGACACACCAAAATACAATGAATTTTGATACAGATAACTCTTGCTACCTCTTGTTATTTCTATCTTTTGAACCCATTGCTTAACTAACTTCAGTTCAGAAGACGATAAACATTGAGTAACAAATATTATATAACCAGACAGTCCGTGCTGAAAAGATATCGGGTTAACAAATTCTCCAAATTCATTTGAAGGTAAAAGACGACCTGTGCTATCAATATTTTGTGATAAAATAAAATGTGCTACTTTCTCAGATTCCTTTTTAAAATCATAACAACTAACATTAAAATCCACCTCTGACATATCAATATTCAAAATTTCAATTTCATTAATTTTCTTTATTATATTAGTAGATTCTTTCGCTTCACTTAAATTCAACAGATAAATCAACCAGTAATACACACTCTCTGATATATATTCCATATTTTTAGCGATTCGTAACGCTTGTTTTATTTTATCAATACAACTAATATCGTACAGATTGTCTCCCGACGAAAAAACTAATGTTCTACCAACCAAAATAGCAAAACTAGTCATGGCTACAGCAAAATAATCTTGATTAATCGAACTCTCAGATAGGTCATTATCTGGATTTACCATAAAAGGGGTTTTTACATATCGTCGTACATCTTTTATCAGAGATACATTCTCTAAATCTATTAAAAATATAGAACCATCTTCTCTATAAATAAAATTTGTAGGCGATAAGTCTACAATCTTATATCCTAAACTATGAATAGAATTAACAATTGATATTAAATTATCTATTAATTTTAATTTTGTTCTATAAGAAAACCTTTCTTCCCCAATTAAATCAAAATAACTATATCCTTCAATAAAACTTTGAACAACAAAATAGTCTCCATCAACTTCAAACTCATCTATAAAGTTTGCCGTATAAAGCTGAGAATCTAATGTCTTCAACATATTAACTTCATTTTTTATCTCATCGATAGCAAAATGCTTCCCCTCAACATCGTTGCTGACAAAAGGGCGCACTTGTTTCACAATAACTTTTTCCCCAGTATCTTTCTTTTTAGCTCTATATACATTCCCTCTGTTAGATTTTTTTAATATTATTTCAAATTTATAGTTATTTATTAAATGATTCTCAGGTATTTTCCCTATCTCTCCAAATAACTCCTGCTTCTCTTCTGGAGTAAAAAGATCCTCCTTCCAATCAGGTATCACAGGAAAATTTTTACGAACATCTTCTACCCAATTCCCCTCCTCGTTTTTCAACAAATAAATAATTTTGTGATTTTTTTCATCATATTCTTGTATTTTTTTAAATGAACCAAATCTATAGTGCAGTGGTGAAAATTTTCCACATTGAAAATCAGACAATATTCTTGGAGAAAAATATATAGCAAGTTTCTCACGTAACGCTAATATTATTTCACGAGCTTGCTTGTCATTTGCAGGATAAATTGCCATAAATTTATTGGCTATAGGTGACGTTTCTCGTGGAGAGTTAATCTTTTTTAAACTTTCAATATCCTTAACAACTTTAAATGAACATTCAATTTCGCGTAAAAAAGATGCTACTAGTGTAAAGATACTAACCGCATCTTTCATTTGTGAACTTATGTGAATTTTCCATCCCGAATCTGATAAATTCTTATTATAGCTAAAATAAACCCAGTCAGAAGAAACATACTTAACTTTAGAATCAAATTGTTGTATTGAATTCTCAAGAACATCCATTAATTACTCCTCGTATATAAAGAAGGAGAAGTAGACTAACCCACCTCTCCTATATAATTAAACTATCTTAAACTTTCGTAAATAATCTACAATTGATTAAATACATGAAAGCACCTGTTAAACTTGAACTTCTTAAAAATGAACTGTCAAACTATAAAGAATTATGAAATATTTTATATGCAGACATCAACATTTCAATAAGAAGAGGTTCTAAAAGCATTTAAGACTAACCGACTGTAACCGAGCATGTAAAGTCACATAATCTTTCTACTTGCGTAGGAAGAGGTGCAACTGGTAACATCTCAAGATTTGACAATGTTTCCATGGTAATTCTCCTAATTTTATTTAGAATTCTTTTTCCGGAAAGGAAAATTCTATAAAGCCTTTATAAATATAGTTAAAAAGTTTTTTAGATAAATCTCACAAGCAAAACTTCAACATCCAGATAAATGAAGTCTCAATACACTAATACAACACTTAAGGGCTAAATCCTCCATCAGAATCTGATTTATTTTTGAAAGTAAAACTCAATCCTATTTATGAAGCGATATATTGGATATCTTTAAAGTGAAATTCCATATGCTGGTCCTGGATCAACTCCTCTAGTTGTTACAGATAAAGAACCACTTAACACATTAAATAGAAATAGAAGCAATAAAGCAATTAATATACATCGCTTGACAACTTGGGATCTTTTCATCTTCTAAACCTCCTTAACTATTGATGGTATTCTAACACATCAATTTTAGTTTGTCAATAGTTTTATATCATTTTCTTATTTTTTGAGAAATATGAATTAAAGTTATCTAAAAATACAAATCTTTTTCTTAATCTTCACTTTCCAATAATTTCATTTCCTTCTCAATTTCCAGCATCATTCTCTGGTTGTCTTCATGCTTGTAAAGCTGGTAAGATACTTGATAAAAACCTAGTATCCTATCCTTTTCAGCAAAGCTCACGCTTATATTTCCCAATAAACAATACAAATCTGCTAATCGATAACTGCTATTATATCTTTTACAAATAGCTATTGTTGCTGTAATCTCTTCTATAGCTTCAGATGTTCGTTCATTCAACCACAAATATCTACAATAGTTATATCGGAATTTAATCATCAGTTCTAATTGTTCCAAATGATGGACAGATAATGACTGGATGTTCTCTTTTAAAAGTTGATAGAGCTCCTGATATGTGTCTTCCTGCCCCATATCAAAATAAAAATTAGCCAAGGTATTTCCCAGTTGTAGATAGTAAAAATCAGATTTTTTCAGAGATAACAGTATTTTTTCCAATTTCGCAACTGCCTCTGTTTGATGATTTAGATAACGGAATTGAACTAACGTATCAATCCAGTCTAAATAAATCTGGTCTTTAGCAGATAAACGAGCACGTTTAGATTTTTCAAGTTCATAAATGTATTTGAGAGATTCATATTCCCTCTCATCCAAAAACTTCTTAGATAGTTCTTTAAACTTGTCAATATTTTCTAAACTAGAAACCTCAGTCTCTTCAAAGAAATAATTCATACTCACCTTCAATCGCTTAGATAGCTGAAAGAGTAATTCTGACCCGGGTGAGTATTTACCTTGCTCCATACGGCTAATCTGTCCTTGCTCACAAATCCCCTCAGCCAATTCCTTTTGAGATAATTTTAATTCCTTTCTCTTATTTTTTAAGCGTGTCGCTAACAACATATCCACACTTTCTTCCTCCTTGCTTTATGTATTAAAGTATATCAAGTTCCAAAACATGTTTCAAGTATATATTTTATGTCCTTCTGTTTGTATTTATATAATCTTTTATCTTTTTCATCACTTCTGCTTGCCTTTAAATCGCCATTGGAAGCGGAGCTTATCATAGAAGGGAAACTCGATAAACAAGACTCCCAAGCCCACACAGAGACTGGCAAGAACGTCTGATGGATAATGAACTCCCAGATAGACCCTTGATACCAACACACTGACTAGGTAGAGACCTAGCACGATTTGCACGATTTTTCTCCAGACTGGATTTTTAATCCGTTGACTGAGAATAACAATCAGAGTGCCTACCATCAAGGTTACAGCCAGAGAATGGCCGCTTGGGAAGGAAAATCCCTTCTCCTCAACCAAGTGTAAAATAGCTGGTCGTGGGCGCTGGTAGATATTTTTAAAGGTCACGATTAAAAGACCTGCCAAAGCTAGATTTACCAGCATGAAGAAACTTTCTATCTTCCATCTCTTAAAATAAAAGATAAAGGCTGTAATGACAACCCAAGTAATAATCACTGGAATATCAATCAAGCGTGTGATGGCACTGAAAAGAATAGTCAAGTAATCTGGTAAGTCTCCTCGAACGGCCGTCTGAATCGGTTGGTCAAAATTTACCAACGTTTCAGGGTAAAATTTGACCATATAGCCAAGAATAACGAAAAGTAAAAGGGCAAAACTGCCCTTCATTAAAAATGTTTGTTTATCTCTCATAATGTTTTAAGGTTGGTTTCAAAAGGACGTACAACAACCAGAATGAAACGGAAAAGATTACACCCTCAATCAAGTTAAAAGGCAATACCATGGTCATTAGGTAGTTGGAAAGTCCCAAAATTTTTCCAATATCAAAGTTAGCAAACTTAGCGTACAAAGGAACAGCATAAACATAGTTGAGAACCAACATAGCCACGGTTAAACCAATAGTTCCAGCTAAAGAGCCTAGTAGGAAACGAAGGGGTGTCCGTTCCTTTTTCCAAATCAAAGCAAATACGATGACAAAAACTCCCAAAGCTACGATATTCATCGGCAAACCAATGTAAGTATTCACTCCTTGACTATTAAGAAGCAATTTCAAGAGTGAGCGAAGCAAGAGAATTCCTAGAGCAGCAGGCAAATCCATGACCACCAAGCCCACAAGGACTGGCAAGATACTAAATTCGATCTTGAGGAAGGACGCCGCTGGCAAAAGCGGAAAGGCAAAGTACATCAGCACAAATGAGATGGCTGATAAAATCGCAATGGTCGAAAGTCGACGTGTGTTTGTCATAACAGGTTCCTCCAATTTTCTATAAAATCAGAAGAAGTTAGAAAGGATTCCTCTATCTATTCTCACTTTTTATATCCCAAAAGTTCCCTCTCACTCTATTAAGGAAATTCAAGCAAGCGGTTACAGTTTAGCTATAAATCTATCAGAACAGACAAAGCTATTCTTTCGTCTTCTCCCATCCAGACTATACTGTCGGTTGTGGAATCTCACCACATCAGCTTGCGCTCGCGGACTTCTTTACAGAGAAGGAAATAGAGATTTTTCTTTTAGACTAGGCGACAAGCTGTAGGCATAACTTCTGGTTAGGCAAAACTTGTCAACAAAGTATAAAAGGAAAAGATCATTTCCTAGTTAAAGTCACCGCCGGTCGGGAATTTCACCCTGCCCTGAAGACTCTTTTATCATAACAAAAAACGCTTGCAAGCGCAAGCATTTTGTTCATTTTCATTTTTTATTTCAATTTATCCACTTCATAGGTATGAACGAGATCAAGACCTGCAAAATTCTGCTGGCGAAGAGCCTCATAGACAATCATGCAGACGGTATTAGACACATTGAGACTGCGGACATGTTCATCATTCATGGGAATACGGAGAGCCTTCTCAGGATGTTCTCGCATAAAGTCCTCAGGCAATCCCTTGTCTTCACGTCCAAAGAGAAAATAATGGTCCTCGTCAGTCGATAAATCCACCTCAGAATACACGTTCTCGGCAAATTTAGAAATTAGATAGAGTTTTCCCTTCATCTGAGACATGAAATCTTCTAAACTGTCGTAAAAATAAATCTCTAGCTTATCCCAATAATCCAACCCAGCTCGCTTCATCTTTCGGTCATCAATAGGAAAGCCCATGGGCTTGATGATGTGGAGGGGAGAATTGGTTGCAGCGCAGGTACGCGCGATATTGCCTGTATTTTGTGGAATTTGTGGTTCAAATAATACAATGTGATTTGTCATGACTTGCTTCCTTTCACCATTGCAAAAAAATAGCCACACTGCCCGGAGTCAAGCTCAGCAAACAGCGTGGTTAAGGCATCGTTAACTTACCTCACAACAGGTTTGAAGTAAATCAGCGAAACTACTTTCTTAGTATAACACTTTCAGAATCATTGTCAATAGAAACGACTTGATTTTTTCAATTTTTTCAAGCTATTTCCAAGGGTTTCTAGGAGAAAATTCTTAAATATCTGCAAAAATTGCTTACTCTTTTATACCTATCTGTGGACTAGGAATGATGATATTATGACCTCGTTATCTCAAATACTGCTGTATGAACCCACTCATTATGAATTTGTAAGTCATTTTCTATAACCCTACTATAGGTGAAGCCATTTTTTAAAAGCACCCTCTGAGAGGCTAGATTACCTGTTGCCGTTCCTACAATGATTCTATTGAAACCATAAGTCGTGAAGGCTTTTTCTAAAACGAGTTTAACCGCTTCGCTGGCATAACCTAAATTGCTAACATTTTCCCCAATCCTATACCCAAGCTCTGCTGTTTTTCGATTATTCTCTAAAACACTTAAATTAATTCTTCCGACCATAACGCCTTGTGCATCTCTAATAAGATGCATGTAGACATCATGATTTTCTTGTTCCCTTAACAATTCCCTTGTAATTTCTTTAAAACCTTCTAAATCAAAATAGTTAGCTGGTCTAGGAGGTAAATTCCGCTCAAAATACTTTCGATTCTCTTTTTCAAAAAAATAGACGTCTAAACTATTTTCTTCAGACAACAGCTCTAAACTGATCATTACAAATCATCTCCCGTCATTATATACATTCAACATTTTCCCATGTTTACACAAAATGAAATTAACATGATTTAAATTAAATACTTTTACTATTTTATATCGTCTCTATATTATGACACTGAACTTAGTTGAAAATGATTATATTTGAATAACTTTGATTTTGTAGTGTAAATTCTACTATAAAATATACAAGCTAATTCATGTTTTGTCAAAAAGTTTCAAGCATACAATTATTAACTTTATTTCTCATACAATCTATCAATAAAAAGTTATAGAATAATTTCTCTTTACTTATCTAATGAAAACTTTGACAATACTATTTCCAAGGGTTGTAAAATCGTCCCTGATTCTGCAAGATAAGTAGTAAACTAGCTACTAAAAACAAGGCTGCCAAGAGCAAGGTAAGATAATCACCTTTTTTCAAGGCCTGATAACTATACCAAGTGCGTTTTTTCTCTTTTCCAAAGCGTCGAAGCTCCATGGCGGTCGCGATGGTATCAATGCGTTCTAGCGAGCTAAAAATCAAGGGTGTAATAATGCGCAGATTGCCTTTGATTCGTTGCATGAGAGAAGCTTTCTTGGATAATTCCATCCCACGCGCTTCCTGAGACATCTTGATAGTAAAGAATTCTTCCTGCAAATCTGGAATATAGCGCAAGGTCAGACTGACTGAATAGGCAATCTTATAGGACACACCGATTTGATTTAAACTGGAAGCAAACTGACTAGGGTGGGTTGTCATCAAAAAGATAATAGCCAGAGGAATGGTGCAGAGGTACTTAATGGCCAGATTTAGCAGATAAAAGAGCTCTTGACTGGTCAGAGTGTAGACACCGATTCCCTGCCAAATCACACTTCTCTCTCCGTAAAGCCCAACCCCATACTCGGGAGAAAAGAGATAGACCATCAAAACGTTTAAAACGGCAAATACCGTCGCAAAAACGGCCACAAAGGAAACATCTTTAAAGCGGATTTCTGACAAATAGAGGAGAAAGACCGAAAAGATGGCAATCAGAACAAGCAGTCTGGTATCATAGCTAATCATGGCTGCCAATGATACGAGAATGAAAAAGAGGAGTTTACCAGCACCTGACAAGCGATGAATCACAGTATCTCTATGCTGGTAACCGATTAATTTAGCTTGCATCCTTCTCTCCTTTCTTTGTAAAATGCCGTTAAAGCGAGTGGATCCACGTCAAGTTTCTTGGCCAAGTTGAAGATTGAAGTTTCTTTTAGATTGGCTTTTACTAGCAGCTCAGGATTGCTCAACAGACTAGCTGGATCAGTATCGGCAATCAATTCCCCGTCCACCATGACAAGGGCTCGGTCTGAATAATCCAGCATCAATTGCATATCATGGGTAATCATGACAATGGTATGACCTTTTTGATGCAACTCTTCGAGAAATTCCATAATCTCAGTATAGTTCTTCTGGTCTTGACCTGCAGTCGGTTCATCTAGGAGGATAATTTCAGCCCCTAAGACCAAAATCGATGCAATAGTCACACGTTTTTTCTGACCAAATGACAGGGCAGAAATAGGCCAATTACGGAATTCATAGAGACCACAAATTCTCAAGGTTTCATAGACTCTCGTTTCAATTTCCTGCTCGTCCACACCTCGCAAACGTAGTCCCAGAGCCACCTCATCAAAAATCATATTGGTTGAAATCATTTGATTGGGATTTTGCAGCACATAGCCTACTCGTTCCGCCCGCTCTGCAACAGAATCTCCTTTGATATCCTGTCCTTCCCAAAGATAGCGACCTTCAGTCTGAATAAAAGCACTTAGAGCCTTGGCTAGGGTTGATTTCCCAGCCCCATTTTTCCCGACAATAGCAATCTTTTCGCCCTTTTTAATATCCAGATAAATGGATTTTAAAATCGGTCTATCATCATAAGAAAAAGACACATCCTCTAGTCTAAAAAGCGACTGCAAATCTGGGGTTTCTTTTGCCAATTCCGTCCGCAACTGAACCTGGCCTTTTGAGATAGACAAGTTATCCAGATCTGCTAATTGTTCTTCCTTGGCTAAGTCCACACCCAATTGACGTAAAGTGGTTAGATAAAGGGGTTCTCGAATTCCATTTTGGGTCAACAGGTCAGTCGCCAATAACTGGTCAGGGCTACCATTAAAGAGGATACGGCCATCGTTTATCAAGACAATCCGATCCACAGGACGATGCAGAACGTCCTCCAAACGGTGCTCAATAATAAGGGTCGTCGCCCCCTCTTCCTTATGAATCTGGTCAATCAATTCGATAATATCCTGACCTGACTTGGGATCCAGATTGGCGAGTGGCTCATCAAACAAAAGAATCGGACTCTCATCAATCAAGACACCAGCTAGACTAACCCGCTGCTTTTGTCCACCAGACAAATCCTGAGGTCGCTGAGCTAGTAAATCAAGAAGGTCCAGCTTTTCAGCCCATTTATGAACACGGTTTTTCATCTCTTCTATAGCTGTTACATCATTTTCCAGAGCAAACGCCAAATCTTCTGCCACAGACAAGCCAATAAACTGCCCATCTGTATCCTGCAAAACTGTGCTGACCAGATGAGACTTATCATAGATGCTCATATCAAAGGCTGCTTGACTCTTTATCAAAAATTCTCCAGACGTCTGACCCTTGTAAATATTGGGAATAATCCCATTCAAACACTGACCCAAGGTAGACTTACCTGACCCAGATGGCCCAACAATTAAGACTTTCTCTCCCTTGTAAATGGTCAAGTCTACCCCTTGCAAGGTCGGTTCTTGTTGTGTTTCATACCGGAAAGAGAAATCCTTCCACTCAATTATAGCTTCTTTCATCTTACTCTCTTCATTCGCTTCTTCTACTCAATGAAAATCAAAGAGCAAACCAGGAAGCTAGCCGTAAGTTGCTCAAAACACTGTTTTGAGGTTGCAGATAGATATGACGCGGTTTGAAGAGATTTTCGCAGAGTATTAGACTTCTATTTTATCATAAATTTACCCCTTCTTGCAGTCTCTTCTCTTAAAATCTTAGCGCCAAAAAGATTCCTGTCCTAGCTTACTTGCCTAACTAATCTATAAACATCGAAAAAGACTGGTTGCCCAGCCTTCCCCATCATTTTAGTCCTTTTTCAAACTTCCTGCACGAGTTTGAGTTCCTGCATAGGCAAGCAAGAGGAGAGTTCCTGCAATAGCTACAGATACACCATTAGCAATTCCCGCAACAATTCCTTGTGCAAATACTTTTTCTGCCGCTTCTTGATAAATCACAACATCTCCAAGTGGTGCCAAGACACCCCAAACAAGGGCATTTGCAAGTAGTTGAATGAGGTTAAAAATGACAATATCCTTCCATTCAAAAACACCATTGCTCACGCGAACGTACTTTCTAAATAGTCCCACAACTAGACCAAAGAGTCCACTAGCGATAATCCATGTCCACCACAGACCATATCCAGCAATAGCGTCCTTCACCGCATGACCAATTAAGCCAACAAGTAGTCCCACTAGAGGACCAAAAATGATAGACAAGAGGCTCTGTACCGCATACTGAAGCTGGATACTTGTATTTGGAACCGGTGTCGGAATGCTGAACATCCCGATGACAACAAAGAGCGCAGCTCCAACACCGATAGCAACAACTTGTTTAATTGATTGATTTTTCATCTATATTCTCCTATTTTATGATTCTATTTTCTTTATTTCAATGGTCCAAGATGAACCGACACCCACATTGTAGGCCTTGGCAAAGGAACCTTGGTTGATTGCCAGACCTAAACGATAGAGTGAGTTGATGTAAAGGATGGGTTGCCCAATTCTCACATCTGCAAATGATTTTCCATAGACAACCTGATTTTGATAGACCAGCATATCAGCGTGATAGATAGTCACTTCAAAACGGTCACCGAATTCTGGTTCCAGCTTGTAAAACTCTTCTCGCGTGATAGAGGTCCAAAGCGAACCGAAACGCACATCCAGAATATCAATGGCTCCCTTCACCAAATGGTCTTCAATGATGGTCTCTACGACTGGAAGCTCCACAATCTGATCCACACTGAGCTCTGGCCCCACTTCCTCAAAAGTAATGTGACCACTGGCCAGTTTAGCACCAGTATAGGCATAGACATCACGGCCGTGGAAGGTATAAGAATGCTCTGTGTTTTGACGCCTATTGGCCACTTCAGAAATTTCACGAATAGCTACAATGCCAACGTGTTTCTTGATAAAAGAAAGAGTTCCATTATCTGGCGTGACAATGTATTGATTTTTTGCAGTCTTGGCAACTACACTCTTACGTTTCGAGCCGACACCTGGATCGACAACCGATACAAACGTCGTTCCCTCGGGCCAGTAATCCACCGTCTGAAAGAGACGGTAACTCCCCTCGAAAATATTATAAGGCGTGATATCGTGCGTCAAATGATGGATTTTTAAGGTTGGAGATTCTTCTAAAGCCACTCCAATCATAGCCGATACCGCACCATCAACCAGACCAAAATCTGATTGTAATACCAGTAAATTATTATTCATTTTATCTCCTTGTATATTCTTTATCATACCATATTTCAGAGAAAGGTGCCAATAGCTATTTCAATTGATTAGGGTATAGTTTTACCTTATAGCAAATTTCCTACTAACAAGCTCTGGTTATTAGCTAGTAGGTGCATTTTTTCTTGAAAAAAGGTATGATAGTTACATCATGAAAAAGTAGGTTTTAATATGAAAATTATCCTTGTCGGAGGGGGAAAAGTTGGTTTTGCCCTCTGTCGCTCCTTGGTTGCAGAAAAGCATGATGTTTTGCTGATTGAGCAAGACGAAGCCGTCCTCAATCATATTGTCAATCGCTTTGATATCATAGGTATCCTTGGTAACGGAGCGGATTTTGCCATCCTTGAGCAAGCCAGCGTCCAAGATTGTGACATCTTTATCGCCCTGACTGAGTACGATGAAGTGAACATGATTGCAGCCGTTCTAGCCAAGAAAATGGGGGCTAAAGAAACCATCGTTCGGGTGCGAAACCCTGAATATTCTAACTCTTATTTCAAGGAAAAGAATATTCTCGGTTTTTCTCTTATCGTTAACCCTGAGCTTCTGGCTGCCCGCGCTATCGCTAACATCATTGACTTCCCCAATGCCCTGTCTGTCGAACGTTTCTTTGGAGGACGGGTCAGCTTGATGGAATTCACTGTTAAATCCTCCAGTGGTCTTTGCCAAATGCCCATTTCTGATTTTCGGAAAAAATTTGGCAATGTCATTGTTTGTGCGATAGAGAGGGATCATCAAATTATCATTCCAAGCGGTGACATGACTGTACAGGATAAAGATAGAATCTTTGTCACTGGTAACCGTGTTGACATGATGCTCTTCCATAATTATTTCAAGTCTCGTGCCGTGAAGAGCCTTCTCATCGTTGGGGCAGGTAGAATTGCCTATTATCTACTAGGTATCCTCAAAGACAGTCGTATCGAAACCAAGGTTATTGAAATCAATCCTGAAATCGCTAGCTTCTTTAGCGAGAAATTTCCAAATCTTCATATCGTCCAAGGAGATGGTACCGCAAAAGATACCCTACTGGAAGAAAGTGCTCAACACTATGATGCCGTTGCGACTCTAACAGGAGTCGATGAGGAAAATCTGATTACCTCTATGTTCCTGGACAGGGTAGGTGTACAGAAAAATATTACTAAGGTCAATCGTACCAGTCTCCTCGAGATTATCAATGCGCCTGATTTTTCAAGTATCATCACCCCTAAAAGCATTGCCGTAGACACGATTATGCACTTTATTCGTGGTCGAGTTAACGCCCAGTATTCAGACCTTCAAGCCATGCACCATCTAGCCAATGGCCAAATCGAAACCCTGCAATTCCATATCAAGGAAGCCAATAAAATGACTGCCAAACCTCTTTCTCAACTGAAATTGAAAAAAGGGGTTCTTATTGCAGCCATCATTCGAAAGGGCAAGACTATTTTCCCAACTGGAGAGGATATGCTGGAAGTTGGAGACAAGCTCCTAGTAACAACCTTGTTGCCAAACATCACCAAGATTTATGACTTGATCGCGAGGTAAGAAATGAATAAAAGTATGATTCGTTACCTCCTTTCAAAATTACTTTTGATTGAAGCTGTTCTTCTTTTGGTTCCTGTAGCTGTTGCTATCTATTACCGTGAATCGAGCCAAGTCTTTACAGCCCTCTTTACAACGATTGGGATTCTCGTATTACTAGGCGGTTCAGGAATTTTACAAAAGCCAAAAAATCAACGGATTTATGCCAAGGAGGGAGTCTTGATTGTTGCCCTCTGTTGGATCCTTTGGTCCTTCTTTGGTGGTCTCCCCTTTGTCTTTGCTAGACAAATTCCCAGCGTTATCGATGCCTTTTTTGAAATCAGCTCTGGCTTTACGACTACTGGAGCAACTATTCTGAACGACGTTTCGGTTCTCAGTCGTTCCCTCCTCTTCTGGCGAAGTTTTACCCACTTGATCGGAGGGATGGGAGTACTTGTTTTTGCACTTGCTATTATGGATAATGCCAAGAATAGCCACCTAGAAGTAATGAAGGCTGAGGTTCCTGGTCCCGTCTTCGGTAAGGTTGTATCCAAACTCAAAAATACTGCTCAGATTCTCTATCTCCTTTATCTAGCTCTCTTCTCCCTCTTTGTCATCATCTATTATCTAGCTGGCATGCCCCTATTTGATAGTTTTGTCATTGCCATGGGAACAGCAGGTACAGGAGGTTTTACAGTCTATAACGACGGGATTGCCCACTATGGCAGCTCACTAATTACCTATCTGGTTAGTGTCGGAGTTCTGGTTTTTGGGGTAAATTTCAATCTCTACTACTACCTCATGCTCCGTCGTGTCAAAGCCTTCTTTGGTGACGAAGAACTTCGTGCTTACTTGGTCATCGTGATAGTTTCTACAGGCTTGATTAGCCTTAATACCCTCTATCTCTACCCAGGATTTTCCAAAAGCTTTGAAATGGCCTTCTTCCAGGTTTCCAATATCATTACAACGACTGGTTTTGGTTACGGAGATATTACCAACTGGCCCCTATTCTCCCAGTTTATCCTCCTCTTCCTCATGACAATCGGTGGTTCTGCTGGATCAACTGCAGGTGGACTCAAGATTATTCGAGGCCTCATCCTTTCAAAAATTGCCAAAAATCAAATTTTGTCAATCCTATCGCCCCACCGTGTTTTGACCCTCCATGTTAATAAAACGGTGATTGACAAAGATACCCAGCATAAGATTCTCAAGTACTTTGTCATCTATTCTATGATTTTGCTAGCGCTTATCTTTATTGTCAGCCTAGATAGCAATGATTTTCTTGTCGTAACCAGCGCTGTCTTTAGCTGTTTCAATAATATCGGGCCTATTCTAGGAACCACTTCTAGCTTCTCAATCTTTAGTCCTATCTCAAAAATTCTCCTCTCCTTTGCAATGATTGCAGGTCGATTGGAGATTTACCCAATCCTCCTTCTCTTTATGAAGAGAACTTGGTCTAAAAGATAAAATACAAAATCCCTCTTTTTACAATTGTGAAAGAGGGATTTTTATATTAAAAAGGGGGAACGTTTTTAAATCCAAGCCTGTCTGTAAGCAAAGTCCTTACTCAAATAAAAGATGGAAAAACTTACTACACAGCTTGGTAATGCTCCAATACAAATTGTAAGGCTTTACTTGGATTCTTTGTTAAATGAATATATTCCATTCCTCTGGTAGCAACTATCTGAATACCTAATCTTTCTGCATCCACCTTCATCTCTCTATAATAACTCCGAACTTGTGGAGCCAGAATGATCAAATCATAAACACCCATAATATCATAATGAGCTCCGTACGCTCCTGAATTCGCAATCACTCTAACTTCTGCTAATTGAGCGCCCTCGTTAATTGCATTGGCTAATTGCGCACTTGTTCCAGATCCTGCACAAAGAACCAGTACTTTCAACTCCTTACTTTTTATTTCATCTAACTCACCAGGCATTATTTCACTTGTATCCTCCTCTAAAATAATATCATTTGAACTTGCAACATCTTCTTTCATCAGTAACTGTCTATCATATGCTCTACAGAATGGTAAGTAAATCAATATATCGACAACTAATATCAAAGATAAAAATACAAAGGAGATAGGTTGAAAATTCGTTCCAATTAACAATCCCAATGGCCCAGGAAAGGCCCAAGGCAACTGGATATAAAATCCGTTCATTCCAAAGAAATCTATAAATACCTTTCCTAGAAATACATTTACTGGTGGAGTCAGCAAAAAAGGGACAAAAAGATAGGGATTCAAAATAACTGGCATACCAAATAGAAGAGGTTCATTCACCGCAAATAAAACAGGAGTAATTGTAGCTTTACCTACCGATTTTAATTGTTTAGACCGCATAAAGAAAATCAAAATAAATGGTACAACAAAGGTAGCCCCCGTTCCTCCGATAGCAGCGATATAATTCCCGAAATTAGGCGTTAAAGAATGATAAGGAAACTGCCCATTTGCAAGAAGTTGAGCATTCTCTTCCATATTGCTCAGTTGTAAAGCTGTAACAGCAGGTAAGACAATAGATGGTCCATGAATCCCAACAAACCAAAGTAAAGCACACATAAACCAAATCAACATCATAGCGGGATATGATTCTGCCCCCTTAAAAATAGGGGTCAATAGTTGTTGAAATACTTGGGCAAAAGGAACATCTAAACTAAACCGAGATACAATATCTAACAAACCACTAATAAGTAAAACAAAAGAAAAAGGAAAAATATCTCTAAAAGCTTGTGATATAGCCCCAGGAACTTCCTTAGGTAAATGAATAGTAATGTCTCGCTTAATACAGAATCGGTAAACATTTACAGTAATAAAGGCACTGACAAACGAAGTTATCAATCCTTGAGATCCTAAATAGTTTGTCGACAAACTTGTAGATCCCGTCTTCTCATCAACTACAAGCGTTACAGTTAATACCAGATAACTACATATGGCTGCCAACATTACAGAAGTATCATTTATTACCTTTCCAGGAGGCATTTTTTTATTAACATTTCCAGCCAATGACTTTGCAACTGTCCCTGAAACAATAACACCCAAAACTCCCATGGTTAGCATATACACTTTCCTCATCCAGACAATAGCTGGACTCGGTAACTCTACTCCGAAATTTTTAGGAATCATAATAATAATCATCAAAAAGCTTGAAAACATAATTAAAGGCATAGTAGCAATGAATCCATCTTTAATAGCCATCATATAATTATTAGTAGAAATTTTTTCAAATTTCCCTTGTTGCTTTTCAATGGCAGCGACTAGCTTATCCATAAAACTCCTCCTATAAAAAATTCAACCTCATATTTAAAACATATTAAACATCATTCAAATCGCTAACCTTAATTCCGTTTTAGCCCTTTTACCCAAAGAGCACTTTTCTTAATATATCTCTTCTGTGTCTCATAATCAACAAAGAAAAGACCATATCGCTTATTGTAGCCATTCGCCCAAGAAAATTGATCTTGCAAAGACCATATAAAATAGCCTTGAATATTGACTCCCCTATCTCGAGCCTCTAAAACTTTGTGTAAATGTTGCTCAATATAACGGATTCTCTTACTGTCATCAATAATATCATTCTCGCCCTCTGGCTTAACCTCTTTAAGGGCTGTACCATTTTCCGTTAAATAAATGACCGGATGTTGAGGATATTCTTCTTTGATACGAAGCAACATATCAAATAAGCCTTGAGGATAAATATTCCAATCCCAATCTGTTGTCGGAATACCAGGCTTTTTTACAAATTCACCTAGAGCATTTAATTTAAAAGAAGACTGTCCTTTTATTCCTGTTGAATTAAATTCTTGTCTATTTTCACCTTTGTATTCACGAATAAATTCTGAACGATAATAATTCATCCCAAACATCGTATTAAGAGGTGCAGCTCTTTTCATAATTTCTAAATCACCATCTTCAATAATAAAGCTAGAATTATTAGCTTCCAATATTTGATTCAAGTGAAAAAGCGTGTCATCACTGTAGTAGCCCAAAAAAGTTCCATCTAATAGAAATTTATTATTATAAACATCATACCGTTTAGCTGCCAAAATATTTTCTTTTTGCCCATCAATAGGATAGCCTGGCTTTAAAGCATGAATACAACCTACCTTTCCCTCAATCCCTAATTGATGAAATTCGAGGACTGCACGAGCATGCGCCAACAACATATTATGATTCGCTTGAATTGCTTCAGATAATTGAAAATGGTGATTTGGAGGAAACTGACCTCCTATATATTGACCTGCAGCAAGAGACATCAGTTCATTGATTGTAAACCAATGTTTGATTTCTGTAAATTCTTGAAAACAAAAGCGAGCATATCGTATGAAACGATCAATATTCCCTCTATTCAACCAATCCCCTGTTTCTAACATTTTCTGAGGCGAATCAAAATGATGTAAAGAAACAAACGGAATCACATTATGTTTTAAGCAGGACTGAAATACTCTATGGTAATACTGAACAGCCAATATATTAGGCTCCCCATCTATATCAGGAAATATGCGAACCCAAGAAATAGATAAGCGCAAAGCCTGTAAACCATGTTCTGCCGCCAAGGCTATATCTTCTTCGTAACGATGATAAAAATCACTAGCTGGATCTGGTAAGAACGGACTATTTTCTTGCAAATAAACATCCCACATATTTATTCCTTTGCCATCTACCCTAGTTGCACCCTCTACTTGGTAAGCAGCGGTGGCTGCTCCTAATAAAAACTCTTTTGGTAGGGCATTAACCTGTAAATTTTCCATAACCGATCCTCATTGCAAGCCAATGTGTTCTTCAATCTTTCGAATTCGTTCATATTCATCAATAAAAAATTTTACCTGATCATACAACAGCATCGTTGTCATCAAAGTATCTTGACCATGAATCATAATAAAACTCACTTCAAAATTATCTCCAGATGCCTCCTCCGCTAATAAATTAGTCTGTTCTCGATGGGCAGACACTATCGAATCGTTTGCAGACTCAACTAATTCTCTTGCCTGTTCAAAATATCCATCTCTCGCAAATGCTAAAGCATCCATCAAATCTGACCTTGCATCTCCTGCGTAAGCAACAATTGTAAAACCAAGCATATTTATTTCTTCTTTTGATTTCATCCTTCTCCCTCCTCAATCTTGATCCATATTTTACACAACATTATTAAAATTACTTCGCTACGATACAAATAGAAAGACAACCCTAAATATCTTAAAAATCCTGAAATTTCATAATATTTAGGGTTAATCTTGTCTGAATACCCTAGTTTATTTCCTATACTTATGATTTATAGGCGGAAACCAGCGTAGTTTTTTGCTACTTCAATTACACGATAAACATCCAAATTAGATTGGAATAGCAATTCGTGACCACGGATATAATTCAAAACATTTTTCCATTCATCTTGAGCTTGCCTTGTTTTTCCGGTTGCTTGAAGATATAAAGCCTTCGCCATCTTAACAACATATTCACGATGATAACTGAGCTGTTTCCATTCATCCTTTTGACTATTCACTAATTTAGAAATATTTTCCTCAATAATTGGCAAAAAATTATCAGCTAGATTGTAAGCTATATAATAATGATTCGCTAAAACATTATTTTGACGACTGCCAATTGCATTAAAATAATCACATGAGGAATAAATAGATAATTTTTCTAAATATTCAACAACAGACTGCCAATTTGACCCATACAAAGCAGAAAAGTATTCTTCAATCAATTCTTCATAACTTCTTGTCTTCTTCCAAAGCATTTGCCCCATAACATAATTAGGAAAATTATGAGGGAATCCTGCACGTAATTCTTGACACGAAATGTAACCGTTCAAATGTAGGTTGGAAAGATAAGATACATCTCTGTAAATAGTTTGACTAATTTTCATATAGCCTAAATCACCATAATGAGCACGCCCTAAAGGATAGTCATATACGAAACTATCTCCTTTAAATGTTTTTTGCCACTCAAAAAGATAAGATAAATTTTCCTCAAGAGAATTCGGAAGTATAATTTTATTACGCATATAAGGTTTAGGCGTAGGTATGGAATTGTCAAAATCTACATCTGCATAACTCATTTCGAATGTTCTTGTAATCGGTGCAAACATCATGGTAAAGCGTTCAGGATTATCTAATTTTTCTTTCTGAGGCGCCCATAACAACTCATGATAAAGTAGGAAACAAATCTTTGTATCTAATCCCTCACTCGTTAAAGCCCTATCCAATTGATTGAGAATACGAATATACTGATCCGAAACCAATTCTTGTCTACAGTTTTCGCATTCACAGATATTATTACGAGCATCCGACAACCATACATGTAAGTAGTTCACATCAGGTCTTTTCTTGGCATAATCCTTGATAATTTCTACCATCTTATCCGCCACATCTGGATTTGAAAAATCCAGACTTGTTAAAATTGGAGCCGTACTAAATAGTTCTCGTTTCCCGTTTATTTCAGCGACATAGGGTTTCTTCTCCTCTGAAATACTAAGACCTGATTCCCAGCCAAATTTTGAAGAGTAACCTAAAACCTCACCTGTCCATCCATGACCAACACGATGATGAATAAGACCTCTTTTTTGCAATTCTTTATCCAACCTATCACTCAATTCTTGTACTAATTCATTTGAGAATTTTTCTTTATTTAGATATGGATTAAATTCATGTTCATACCAACGTTTCAAAAAAGAGTAAGGATTTTCAAACTGGATGAAAAAACTGTTCATCCCAATCTTAGGTAGCCAATCAATAAAATCTAGTATATTTTCAAATGAATCTGCTCCCTCTATACATACTCCCCTATGATAGTAACTGGCTGTTTCATCTATAGATAGTTCTTTATCTAAAAAATCTTCAAATCTTAACTCTGGAATAAAGTCATGTCCGCGCCCTGGTCTAGTATACACAACCCCAAATTCATGAAACATTCGGTAAATTCCAATAAGTAAACCTACAATTGTATTAGACTCAATTCTCCCCTTACCTTTGTCTAATGATATAAGAACATGGTCTTTTCTATCCTCTTTATTGACTAATCCTACAAAAATATCCGCTTCCTTCTCCTCGACAAGTTCTATATCGGTATTAAATACCTGATTCATATAGTAACTTAATTCCTCTAAGGCAAAGCTAGAATAAGCATTTTTCTGCTGATCAAATACTCTGATAACCATCTTATTTCCCTCCAACAGTAGCTTTTTCTTTTTCAAGATTGCGTTTATCTGCAATTTTGAAGAATGGATAATAAATTGCCACAGAAACCAAAATTAAAACAACTTGTAATACAGCTCCTTGCCAACTAGCGCCTGTCGCAAGGAATCCTCCTATGATCGGTGGCATTGTCCACGGAAGGATTACACCTGTTGTATAGGGTACTAAGCCTACAGCCATTGATACATAGGTAATCAAGGCATTGATTGTAGGAGTAGCAATAAACGGAATCAGCATAATCGGATTTAAAACTGTTGGAAACGTAAATAGAATAGCTGTATTGATATTAAAAATAGACGGTATAATAGCTAGCTTACCTAATGTTTTATTAGCACGACTCTTACTAAATAGGAAGAGACAAATCGCAAGACCAATAGTCGCTCCACCGCCACCAATAAATACAAATAAATCTTTAAACGGTAATGTAATAATGTGTTGTAGGGTTTGTCCTGCAGCCACAGCTTCTTGGTTTTCTGTAGTAAATTGTAACCAAACTGGGTCTACAAAAGCATTTAAAACTTGTCCCCCATTAACTCCACAGAACCAAAAGAATGAGTTTACAATAACACATAGAATCATACCTGGAAGCGTTCCTGCAATTAACTTAAGCGGTGTTCCAACAATTGCACCTAGGAGTCCGTTGAGACCTCCTGCAACTCCTGCCGCTTCAAGACCTTTTAAGACCAAAGCCCACAAAACAAAAGTAGTAAAACCAGGTAAAAGAGCTGAAAATGATTTACTGACCACATCTGGAACACCATTTGGCATTTTTATTGTAATTCCGCGCTGGATAAACATACGATAAATCTCTGCTGTAACCAATCCAATGGTAATCGCCATAAACAAAGAAGATGCATTCAGGCTAGAAAATGGTATTGCGCCGCCAAATAACTGCTTGACCTGCTCCCCATTTTTATCATAAACCATACTCGAAAAACGAGGTGCCATCAATACAAAACTGGATAAGGCTATGATCCCTGCCGACGGACCATCTGTACCATATCCTTCCGACAACCTGTAGGCAATACCGAAACAAGCGACCAAGGAGATAATCGCTACTGTTGACTGATTCATAGTTGTCAAGATACTTAGCAATCCAACACTATTCAGCCAATTTGTAAAAGCCTCTTGAGGCCAACTGATTAGAATAAGAAATAAAGAGCCGACTAAAATCAAAGGCATTGCCATCATAAATCCTTCACGAATAGCTTTCAAATGCCGTTGGTTGCCAACTTTTTCACCAAACGGAGCGACTTTCGTTTCTAAAAACGTTAAAATATTGTTCATCACCGGAACTCCTTTTTTTATTTTTTATAAATTAAATATACCACTAACAGAAAGCGTTGTCAATATATTTTTTGCTGTTTTTACAATATTTTTTTCTTTGTATAGAATAATAATTTTAATTGATTTTTTCTTATGTTTAATATAAAATAAACCAAAGGAGGAAACAAATGATTACAAAACAATCAGCCTTTTTACACAATAGAGCCACTATACTGGAGTTTCTATATCGAAATCCAGCAACATCCCGTACAGATATTGTTAATGAAACAGGACTTACTCCAGCAACAACGACTAACATCATAAAAGAGCTAAGCGAACAAGCCCTCATATACGAAACTGGTGATGAATTTAGCGAGTTTTCCGGATCTGGAAGACGTAGAAAAACTATCTCTATTACAGATAATATCCCCTATGTTGTTGGAGGTATTGAAATAAACGTCCTAGGTATCTTTCTCAGTCTATGTGACTTACAAGGGAAAACTCTTTTCGAGACAGAAATTTTGAATGAAGATTATCCTATTTCAGAAATCAATTCCACCATTACCAATATGATAAAAACAGCTATAGAGTATGTCCCTTTGGAAACAACATTACTTGGATTTGGCTTATCAATACCTGGACATTATAACAAAGACTCCGGAAGCATCATTACAAACAACCCCATATGGGAATCTTTTAATTTATTAAATGTAATTAAAGATTTCAATTTTCCTTTTATTGTAAAAAATAATATTGATTGTATGGCTATAGGGCAATACCTTTTTAATCCACACAATACCCCCGATAATTTTATTTTCCTACACGCTGGATTAGGTATTTACACTTCCTTTTTCACAAAAGAAAAAATAGGAGCCTCTAAAAATCCTTATATCGGAGAAATTGGACACACCATTGTCGAATTGAATGGGCAATATTGTGAATGCGGAAAAAAAGGTTGTTTACAAACATATATTTCGGATGCTTGGTTAATCAAACATGCCCAATTATTATTTAAAAATTCGCAACTAACTATACTAAAAAGCCTTGTAAAGACTGAAAAAGACATTCATTTGGATACCCTTTTAACAGCTTACAACTTAGGCGACTCTGCTTTACGCCAACAAATTGATAAAGGAGTCAATTTATTGGCCACTTCTATTGCAAATCTTCTCCTCATCAATCCTGCTGATAAAATCTATATCAACAGTCAATTGCTTAATTATCAACCTTTCACTCATGAAGTCAGGGATAAAATCCAAGATCAGCTCCACTTCGTTCCCTTTACTCGTAATATAGAAATTGAAATTTTACCTTACAACAAACATCGTGGAAGTATAGGAGCTTGTGCATTAGCTATCGTCGCTTTTTTCATAGAACATAGCAATGTATTACAAGATATTATTTCACCTTAATATATTAGAAATCTATAGACCTGTTTAAATCAACTATAACCTGTAGTAAATATCTCGTATTTAGACAATATGAAAACAAGACGACTTCCATATAGGAAACCGCCTTCTCGCTATGTTGCATGAAACTGTAAAAGTGGATGAAATTGATAGCGGTAGTCAAATCAAGAGGCATCATAACTCTAAAAAGTCACAATATATAAGTTCATCCTCGGAAAAATATCATTCTAATTGTTGAAATGCCTACATGAAGAGGAACGTTAAATGCTCATGAAACAACGAATACAGGTATCAAAACTGTGACAAAACAAGTCCCTAAATTTACTAAAGACACTGCTCAACTTTACACCTGTAAATGGTTGTTGTATAATAAAGTTACAAAGATGTACGACCACACTGTTGTAAATCATAGTATTCGCGAATGTATTACTGATAGCATTTCTACAAATACAAGTATAGGGATTGGATGAGATTCAAACGAAATATGTCAGTGTGTTGGCATTCCTAGCCTTCATATCATTTAAAGAATTGTATAGACAAAATTTTTCCCAATGCAGACACTCGTAACAACTGCTTCATTTTTCTACCAACATATTTAGGAACGGGATAAGATACAAGAGGATCAATCCATAAATCAGTTCTATACCAATCTAAGACAAATAAGCTAAAAAAAACGATTGATAATAAGCAAATGGATTCCAAATTTTCTCTATCTGCTCATTTTAATAAACAATACTAGTGTAACTATCCTTCCAGTCAGAAGCTTATCAAATCACACCGAAAATTCTTCTAAAATTTATCTCGTTAGGCAATTAAGCAAAAACTCAACGATAGTACAAACATTATCATACAGGATTGGCTTCCTAAATTATATACTTTAGTAAGGTTCTTGGATAAGAAAAAAGGTTCATTTTACATTTCTAAACACTCTTTTCTAAGATGAAAAACAGAATTTTTCGATTGTGATTTAAAACAACAAGAAGATTTTCAATATCATCCTATAGATACGAGCTAATTAAGAAAAACTACATTTTTGAATATAAACTACAATAAGATAAACTAAATTTCATAGGAGGAAGACAATGGATTGGTACGATTATATGATACAGGCATCCAAACAATCACAATTCAACGCAAGCCATTGGTTTCGCTATTTGCGAAAAGTTATTTTTGAAGACTACTCTCATTTAACAAACCAAGATGTAGAAAAGTTGCTAGACTCCGAAGAACTAACCCATTTTCAAAAAATTAGCTTGAAGTATGCCTTTCAAGAGCATACTCCAACTCATAAATATGTAATTTCATTAAATAAACCTGCTAAGTTAACCAATGTTCAAAAATTGATGGAGAAATACAAGCATGGATAAAATGAAACCGGTCTTCCAAGCCCTAAATAAGGAATTAATTCAGGAAAATCTAACTTTAACAATTATCTGTGTCGGTGGTTATGTTTTAGAATATCATGGTTTACGTGCCACACAAGATGTTAATGCTTTTTATGACCAAAATCAGAAAATCAATGAAATTATTGCTCGTGTAGGAAAACAGTTTAATCTTAACACCCACGAAGAGTTATGGCTCAACAATCATGTTGCAAATATGAACAAACAACCTCCCTTAAGTTTATGTGAATCCTTGTACTCATTTGAGAATCTGACTGTTTTAGTAGTCCCTATTGAGTATGTGTTAGGAATGAAGATGATGAGTATCAGGGAGCAGGATTTGAAAGATATTGGTGCAATTATTAAATACAAAAACTTTCATTCACCATTCGATACCTTTAAATATTTAAAAGATATGGGATTTGATACTATTGACCTCTCTGTTCTCTTAGAAGGTTTTAGTTATGCTTATGGTATGGATTGGTTAGAAAAATTTTTTAAAGAAAATCAAGATAAACTTCGCGAATTTTATTAACAGTATCAAACAAGATGATTGTCAATTAGCCAGTCGTCTTGTTTTTATGATGGAATGAAATAAAATCGGAACAAATCACCTAGAGAATTCCAGTCAATTTCTAGCACTATTTGAGACGTTTCAGCGGGCTATTTCAGATTCGGTCTACTATTCCTTCCCAAAAACATTACATATTGCGCCGAAAGAATTACTCACACTATCCCAAGCACAAAACCCTCAGTCGATTGACCGAGGGTTCCTTATTTCATTATTCAAGAACTTGATTAGCTCAATGCATCCAAGGCGTCATTCATTGAAAGAACTTCGTGGAAGACACGTTGTGTCAATTCAGTTTTTTGTTCTGGTGTGAGGTATTTAGTGTTTACACAGTATCCAGAGATACGTACGATAACATCTTCACCAGACATAATCTTTTCGTAAACATCGTTCAAGTCCATAACGTTCAAGTTAACGTGTTGTCCACCGTTTTCGAAGTAACCATCAAGGATTGTTACCAAGTTATCAACTTGTTCGTCACGAGTCTTACCAAGAGCACGAGGTGAAACTTGAGTAGTCAATGAGATACCATCAGCTGCATAACTAAAGTCAAGGCTAGAAAGTGAGTTCAAGTTTTGCAACCAGCCACCTTTAGCTTTGTTAGATGGGTTAGCACCTGGTGAGAAGAATTCAAGTTTAGACAAGTTCACAGAACCATCTTCGTTGAGGTATACACCTTTGTGAACTGGTGAGTTACCTGTTTGTTTAGAGTAAGCAACGTTAGATGTGATTGTCAAAAGTGAAACTGTAGCTTCTGCGTCTTTGTAAAGTTTGTGGCTACGTAGACGAGTTGTGTAAGCTTCAATCAACCATTCTGCCAATTCGTTTGAACGTGGGTCGTCTTCACCCCAACGTGGGTATTCACCGATTGTTTCGTAATCGTAGATATAGCCATTTTCATCACGGATTGGTTTAACTGTAGCGTATTTGATAGCTGACAATGTATCAACAGTGTTGGCAAATCCACAGATACCGAATCCCATGTTGGCACGTTGTTTAGTTGGCAAGAAGGCCATTTGAACAGCTTCATAGTTGTACTTATCAGTCATGTAGTGGATGATGTTCAAAGCATCTACATAAGTGTCAGTCAACCAGTCAAGAGATTTTTCAAAGTTAGCTTTAACTGATTCGAATTCAAGAACTTCGTCACGGATTGGTTCGATGTCAAATACTTTGTAGTCTTTGTGAACATCGTCGTAACCACCGTTCAAACCAGTAAGAAGGGCTTTCAATACGTTTACACGCGCACCGAAGTACTGGATGTTGTGGCGTTGTTCTTCATTTTCTGGGTCAAGTGGAGACACACAGCATGAGATACAGCTCATTTCACCATATCCGTCTTTAGCCATTGTTGTAACACCTTCGTATTGGATAGAAGAGTGTTTGTGGCTCATGTGCATACAGTAGCGACGGAAGTTGTATGGCAATTTGTCAGTCCAAAGAACTGTCAAGTTTGGTTCTGGTGAGTTACCGATGTTGTCAAGAGTGTTCAAGAAACGGTAGTCCATCTTAGTAACACGGTGACGACCGTCGTTACCCATACCAGCCATAGAAGTTGTGATGAAAGTTGGGTCACCTGAGTACAATTGGTCATAAGCTTTTGTACGAGCAAATTTAACTGTACGAAGTTTCATAACGAAATCATCAACGAATTCTTGGATTTCTGATTCAGTAAATGTACCACGAGCAAGGTCACGTTCTGCAAAGATGTCCAATACGATTGGTACACGTCCTAGAGATGTAGCAGCACCGTTGATAACACGGCAGACAGACATGAAGGCGATGTTAACCCATTGGATAGCTTCTTTAACGTTCATCGCTGGTTTGCGAACATCAACTCCGTAAAGGTCACCCAAGCGAACAACTTGCTGCAATGCTTGGTATTGAAGATTGATTTCTTCACGAAGACGGATTGTTTCTTCATCGATTTCTTCGATTGCATTCCAGTCGTTTACTTTTTCTTGCATCAAGTAGTCTGCACCGTAAAGAGCAAGACGTGCGTAAACACCGATGATACGTCCGCGTGAGTATGCATCTGGAAGACCAGTTACAGTGTGTGCGTGACGAGCGCGACGGATATTTGAAGTGTAAGCACGGAAAATACCGTCGTTAACTGTTGTTACATATTTAGTGAAGATTTCGTGAACAGCTGGGTCTGGTTCGTATCCATTTTCTTTCAAAGTAGTTTCAGCCATACGGATACCACCTTTTGGCATGAAGTTCAATTTGAAGAGTTCGTCATTTTGGATACCAAAGATAACTTCATTTTCTTTGTCGATAAATCCAGCAGGGATATCAGCGATAGATGTTGGACGAGTATCCATTGGGAAACGAGTTTCTTCGTAGTGAGCCTTAGTTTCTTCTACGATTTTTTTAATGTGAAGTGAACGTTCTGTTGGTCCTGCAAGGAAGCTTTCGTCTCCATCGTAAGGTGTGTAGTTAGCTTGTACGAAGCGTGATACACTTGCTTTTTCTTTCCAATCTACGCCTTTGAAGCCTTCCCAAGCTTTGTCAAAAATATCTTGTGCTTCAACAACTGTCTTAACAACCATGTTAATGTCCTCTTTTTTCTTTCTAGTAACAACCATCTGTTACATTCATGAGACAAGTATACCATACAGTAACCGATTTCAACAAGCGAAAAATCCCTGTTTTTACACTTTCTTTTCTAAAACAGTCTATATTTCGTTCCAAACTGTATTATATTTTTGAAAAAATAAAGTCCTTTTTTCTTTTTTTCAGAAAAAAGGGTATAATAAAAGAAAATAAGCAGTAAAAAGGTGCTAGGCATGTTGATTTTCCCTTTGTTAAATGATTTATCAAGAAAAATCATCCATATTGACATGGATGCCTTTTTTGCTGCGGTAGAAATCAGAGATAATCCTAAACTCAAAGGAAAACCTGTCATTATCGGAAGTGACCCTCGGCAAACAGGTGGGCGGGGAGTCGTTGCTACCTGTAGCTATGAGGCGCGAGCTTTTGGGATCCATTCCGCCATGAGTTCCAAGGAAGCTTATGAACGTTGTCCCCAGGCCGTTTTTATCTCAGGAAATTATGAAAAATATAAAGCTGTGGGCCTCCAGATTCGAGCGATTTTTAAGCGCTATACAGATTTGATTGAACCCATGAGCATCGACGAAGCCTATTTGGATGTGACAGAAAATAAACTCGGTATCAAGTCAGCGGTCAAAATTGCTCGCCTCATTCAAGAGGATATCTGGCAAGAACTCCATCTAACTGCTTCCGCAGGCGTTTCTTATAACAAATTCTTAGCTAAAATGGCTAGTGATTATCAAAAGCCACATGGTCTGACAGTGATTCTACCTGAACAAGCTGAGGATTTTCTCAAACAAATGGATATTTCCAAGTTTCATGGAGTGGGAAAAAAGACGGTGGAACGCCTTCATCAAATGGACGTTTTTACCGGCGCTGATTTGCTTGAAGTCCCTGAAGTGACCCTAATAGACCGCTTTGGCAGACTGGGATACGACCTGTATCGAAAGGCTCGTGGTATTCACAATTCCCCCGTCAAATCCAATCGCATCCGTAAATCAATCGGGAAGGAGAAAACCTACGGGAAGATTCTCCGTGCCGAGGAAGATATCAAAAAAGAGCTGACTCTTCTATCAGAAAGAGTCGCTCTCAATCTACATCAACAAGAAAAAGCTGGAAAAATTGTCATTTTGAAAATCCGCTACGAGGACTTTTCAACTCTTACCAAACGAAAAAGTCTTGCTCAAAAAACACAGGATGCTAGTCAGATAAGCCAAATAGCCCTGCAACTCTATGAAGAATTAAGCGAGAAAGAAAGAGGTGTCCGCCTGCTGGGGATTACCATGACTGGATTTTAAAACCTTGAAGAGTTGCCCCTTCAAGGTTTTTCTTATACAAATAAACGAACAAAACTATAGAGTAACAAGACACTACCGAGTACGATACGGTATTTACCAAAAAGAGTAAAGTCGTGTTTTTTCACATAGCTGGTCAAGAAGCGAATAGCGACCATGCTGACTGCAAAAGCGACTCCCATCGCAACCAAGAGCAAGAACAATTGCCCAAAGCTCAAGAGCTGTCCTGCTTTCACAAATTTGAAAATCTTTAAGGCACTAGCTCCGAACATAACAGGAATTCCAAGATAGAAGGTAAATTCTGTCACAACTGAACGACTGGTTCCATTTAACAAACCACCTACAATCGTTGCCCCAGAACGACTCGTTCCTGGTAAAAGGGCAAGAACTTGGAAGAGTCCGATATAGAAAGCTGTCGTATAAGGAAGCTTGTCTAACTCTGTTACACTTGGCTCGATAGCACGCGCTTTATTGCGCTTTTCCAAATAGATAAAGGCAATCCCGTAGATAATCAACATGAGGGCAACTGAAACCATGTTATGGAAGTGGGTGTCAAACCAATCATCAAATTTAAAGACGCCAAGCAAAGGCAAGGTCGCAATCAAGACCTTCAACCATAGTCTCCAAGTCTTACGAACTTCCTGTTTGTCCTTAGTCGGTTTGAAAGGATTGAGCTTATTAAAGTAAATCACCATAACCGCTAAAATCGCACCAAGCTGAATCACGACATTAAACATAGACATAAAGGCTTCATTTTGATTTTGGTATTGGATAAATTCCTCTGCTAAAATCAAGTGACCTGTACTGGAAATCGGCAACCATTCCGTAATTCCTTCAACAATCCCGAAGAAGATAGATTTTAAAATTTCAATAAGATACATAGATTACTCCTTTTTTCTACCTTCCATTATAGCATACTTTTTCAGTCTATGGCAGTTCTCTTTAAAAGGCACCGATACTGCCGCCACCTCCACCGCCAGAGAAGCCACCGCCAGAACTTCCACTTCCAGAAGATACGGAGTAGGTACTTGCTGTATTTGCGACACTAGCATAATGGCTCATTTGCGCGCTTGAATGATAAAACATACTGTGCCAGCCATAAGCTACATAGAGGTTGATATCTGGATTTTCCACTTGAATCTGATGAACCTTCATCAAATGACTGACCTTGTCCGCATAGCCAAATAAGGTCGCATAGACCAAGAGGCGATTCCAGACCACAATACTTTCCAGTTCAGCCTGATCCAATCGTGCAATCTCACGCAACATATTTTCAAAACTGGTCCAGAGATAGTAGACTTCTGCTCCTGCTTCATTTAGGACACCATCACGATTATCTAGTCGAAGCTTCCAATAATAGAAAACAGCCAAAATCAAACCTAGAAAACCAAGTATTGGCAAGAGGAGGTAAAGATAACCATAAACATCCAAACTGTACAAGAACAAACCAAATCCGATAAATAGGGGCAAGATAGTCAAGACCCCCATACCCACTTGCAAGACCTTTTCTCCACCAGTCAAGGGACGATAATAATCCGGAAGTCCCCAGAAGGTAACTCGATTTCTTACTCCTTCTTGCATCTCTTTCAATACTTCTTCAAAAGAAGATTTGAGCTGAATCCCTCTTGCTTGAATCCGTTTTTCATCAGAGACTTTTGCTCTACGATAAAGACTATCAGATACCTTGTAATCCGCAAACAAATTGGAAAGAGTTTCTTCTTTTTTGCCTGAAAAAGCCAGATTTAGACAGTCTTTCTCAAAGCTTGACAAACCATCTTCTTTTACTAGCCTCAAACCAACTGCATCTCCTTCTGAAATGATAGAGACATTCCCACGGTCTATCACATCTAGCAAGGTAGCTTGAATAAGTTGATCAAAGGTGAATTTTCCAGCTCCCTTGACCAAGGGACTCACTTCCTCCAAGGAGGTCGAGTAGACTGCTTCTGATAAAACCATAGGCTCTAATTCCATTGGTGGCTCATAGAGACGATGATTTTTGGCATATTTGACTGAAGGAGTGGTCTTTCTTCTATAAATAAAATAGAAGCAGACACTTAATAACAAGGAGATAGAAAGTATCGAAGGGAAGACCCAAGTAAGGAGTTGTTTACTTTGCTCTTTTTCTTTAACAATCGAGTCTTCTACCTTATTAAATTCTTCTAAATGATTTCCTTTCAATCCCTGATCCCTAGCGCTAGCAAAATCAGTTCGAGGCCAATAGGCATGCAATTCAACTCCACGCTTAGCCGGAAGATTGTCCAAACGAATAGTATAATCAAGGCTACTCTTTTCAATCGTTCCCTCTCTAAAAAGTTTCCCTGTATGGAAAAAGAGTTTTTCAGCCCCCTTGTCTCCCCTTACATGAAATTCAAACTTTCCAATAGCTCCTGAACTATCTGTCAGAGGTTGCCAATTTAATTCTGCGATGTCATCATATAGAAAAAGCAAATTCTTTAAGTTCCAAACGAGGTCAACTTCAACTGTGTCGCCTTCTTGACCTGGATTATAAACTTTAACAATATAACCATCTGCTCCTTCTATCACTTCGCTCGTAACATCTGTCAGTTCAGCACCGTTTTTCGCGGCCTGAACCTTTGGGTGAGGATCAATGTCAAATCCACTAGGCATCTTGCCAGCACGTCCAAGTCCCACGATTTGGCCCTTAAAGTCCTCCTCAAACTGATAAACTATCTTTTGTCTAAATTCTGCCGTATTGTCTGCATGAATATACAAATCACCTTGATAAGAGTTTATCTTGAAATCAATGGCGAAAACAGAAAGTGGCAGAAGGCAAAACAAGCCAAACATCAGTAAGAAAAAAGTTTTTTTCATCAACTAAGCCCCCTTTTTATCTTTCTTATCATTATAGCATTTTTTCGTAAGTAAAGGCTTACTTATGTTGAAAAATTACGCATTTTTCGATAAAATAGGAGACAGTTATTTTTTAATAGATTAGAAATAGGAGAAATCATGAGAAAAATATACTTATCTATTTTCACAAGTCTCTTGCTGATGCTGGGACTTGTCAATGTTGCCCAAGCCGATGAATATTTACGCATCGGGATGGAAGCAGCATATGCTCCCTTTAACTGGACTCAGGATGATGATAGCAATGGGGCTGTCAAAATTGATGGGACTAACCAGTATGCCAATGGATACGATGTTCAAATCGCCAAGAAAATCGCTAAGGACTTAGGCAAAGAACCTTTGGTTGTTAAAACCAAGTGGGAAGGTCTAGTCCCTGCCCTTACTTCTGGTAAGATTGACATGATTATCGCAGGTATGAGTCCTACTGCCGAGCGCAAACAAGAAATTGCCTTTTCAAGCAGTTACTACACTAGCGAACCAGTTCTACTAGTCAAAAAAGATTCTGCCTACGCAAATGCTAAATCTTTGGATGACTTTAATGGTGCAAAAATCACTTCTCAACAAGGGGTCTACCTCTACGACTTGATTGCACAAATCTCAGGTGCTAAAAAAGAAACAGCCATGGGAGACTTCGCTCAAATGCGCCAAGCTCTTGAGGCTGGTGTCATCGATGCCTATGTTTCTGAACGCCCTGAAGCACTGACTGCCGAAGCCGCGAACTCTAAGTTTAAGATGGTTCAAGTAGAACCTGGTTTCAAAACTGGGGAAGAAGATACAGCTATTGCCATTGGACTTCGTAAAGATGACAATCGTATTAGTCAAATCAATGCCAGCATCGAAACCATTTCAAAAGACGACCAAGTTGCCTTGATGGATCGTATGATCAAGGAACAACCTGCCGAAGCTACAACAACTGAAGAGACTAGCAGTAGTTTCTTTAGCCAAGTCGCTAAAATTCTTTCTGAAAACTGGCAACAACTCTTGCGTGGTGCTGGTATCACTCTTTTAATCTCTATCGTCGGAACCATCACAGGTCTCATTATCGGCCTTGCCATTGGTGTCTTCCGTACTGCTCCTCTATCTGAAAACAAAGCCATTTACGGCCTACAAAAACTAGTCGGCTGGATTCTCAATGTCTATATCGAAATTTTCCGTGGTACACCAATGATTGTTCAATCGATGGTTATCTACTATGGAACTGCCCAAGCTTTCGGGATCAACCTTGACCGCACACTGGCTGCTATCTTCATCGTTTCAATCAACACTGGTGCCTACATGACTGAAATCGTCCGTGGTGGTATCCTAGCAGTTGACAAGGGACAATTTGAAGCTGCGACTGCTCTTGGTATGACTCATAACCAAACCATGCGTAAGATTGTCCTACCTCAGGTTGTCCGCAATATCCTACCAGCAACTGGTAATGAATTTGTCATCAATATCAAAGATACATCTGTATTGAACGTTATCTCTGTTGTCGAACTTTATTTCTCAGGAAATACCGTGGCAACGCAAACCTATCAATACTTCCAGACATTTACAATCATCGCCGTAATTTACTTTGTCCTCACCTTCACCGTAACACGTATCCTACGCTTCATCGAACGCCGCATGGATATGGATACCTATACTACAGGTGCTAACCAAATGCAAACGGAGGATTTGAAATAATGACACAAGCAATCCTTGAAATTAAACACCTCAAAAAATCCTATGGACAAAACGAAGTGTTAAAAGACATTTCTCTCACCGTCCACAAGGGAGAGGTCATCTCTATCATCGGAAGCTCTGGAAGCGGGAAATCGACCTTCCTACGCTCCATTAACCTACTTGAAACGCCAACTGATGGACAAATCCTTTATCATGGACAAAACGTCCTCGAAAAAGGCTATGACCTCACGCAATACCGTGAAAAGTTAGGAATGGTTTTCCAATCCTTTAACCTCTTTGAAAATCTCAACGTGCTTGAAAACACAATTGTCGCTCAGACAACTGTTCTTAAACGCGAACGTACAGAAGCTGAAAAGATTGCCAAAGAAAACCTTGAAAAGGTCGGCATGGGAGAACGCTACTGGCAAGCCAAACCAAAACAACTCTCAGGGGGTCAAAAACAACGTGTGGCCATCGCTCGCGCCCTCTCCATGAATCCTGACGCCATTCTCTTTGATGAACCAACATCAGCTCTCGATCCAGAAATGGTTGGAGAAGTCCTCAAAATCATGCAGGATCTTGCCCAAGAAGGCTTGACTATGATTGTAGTGACCCATGAAATGGAATTCGCCCGTGATGTCTCTCACCGTGTTATCTTTATGGATAAGGGTGTGATTGCTGAAGAAGGCAAACCAGAAGATCTCTTCACCAATCCTAAAGAAGACCGTACAAAAGAGTTCCTTCAACGCTATCTCAAATCATGACCACCCGTCTAACGGGTGGTTTGAACCAGGGCTATAAGCCCAAATTACCAGCCAGCGCCTAAA
>NZ_CKQD01000002.1 GCF_001171885.1 Streptococcus pneumoniae | reverse complement strand
AGCGTCTTTAGGCGCTGGCTGGTAATTTGGGCTTATAGCCCTGGTTCAAACCACCCGTTAGACGGGTGGTCATGATTCTACTGCTTTTTCTTAGTTTCCAGTACTTGTTGTAGATTCTGTTGTTTCCTTTTCTGAAGCTGGTTCAGCAGGTTTAGAATCTCTTGTGTTGCTTGGTTTGCTTTCGTCGCTAGCAGTTTCACTGTTAGATTCTGCAGTTGCGTTTGGTTGGTTCTCAGCACTGGTGTTAGCACCATTTGCCTCGGCATTTCTTGCTGGACTTGTTTCTTCACTTGCGCTAGCTTTTGACTGGATTTGGTGATTCAAAACTAGAATAGCTTTTGTCAATTCAAGTAAAGCTGCTTTGTCTTTACTCTTAGCAGAAAGTTGATCTAGTAATGCATCCACCTTATCAAAGTCCGCATCAGATCCATTATTACTTTCTAAATAAGAGTGAAGCGATATGAGAATATCGTAGAGCTTTTGATAGAGTACAAGTGTCTGAGGATCTTGTTCAGCATTTTCCTTTTCTTGTTGAAGGGCGCTAGCGATACGAGTCAAGACATCTTTTACCTGGCTGTTTACTTCATCCAAGTCTGCATCAGCCTTGTTTGTGGCAGCTTTGAGATTTTCTACTTCTTCTGCCAAGGATTGTCTGATTCCTTCTTCTTGGATTTGCTCCAAGAGTTGATTTGCCTTGCTCAAAAGACTTTCTACTTCTTCCTTGCTAACATGATTGACATGTTCTTCTTTCTTAAGATTAGGATAAAGATCTTTCAAAAATTCATAAATCGCTTGCTTAGCAGATTGGTTATCAACTTTTTCTTTATCTAAAACTGTTTCATTTACTTTTGTAGAAGCTGGCTGATTTTTCAAAGCCTCTTCTACTTCTTGTTTTGTTTGATAAATGCTTGGGAACAGTTTATTCAAGTCCACAGCCTTACGGAAGGATTGGGATTGATATAAAGTAAAAGTCAAATTAGCTACTTTATTACGAAGCTCATCACTTAAACGACCATCGTTTACATGCTCATAGAAGTACTTGATGTATTCCACTGTTGTATCACCAGTACGATCATTAAAGTCTTGAAGAGCTTGAAGTTGTGATTCAACCGCTGCTAAACCAGCTTCATCTTTAGCCAACTTAGCTTCCTGGAGTCGAACGAGAAGGTCTTTCTTTGGAAGTCCATAAGAGTCTGTATCCAAGGTATTGATTTTATCAATCAAGGATTGGTATTTTTTATCTAAAGCACTTGTTTCAGTAGGCTTGACACTTTCATCAATATGGATATATTGCTTATCAAAGAGATCAAGTGTCGCAAGATAACCTGCTGTAGAGTTAGTTGCCAGTTTCTTCATATTTTCAGTAAACTGACCCAATGCTAACTCAATCTGTCTTTGTTTGATTGGATCGTCTTTATAGACGTTTCGACTTTCAGCAAGAAGTTGGTCTACTTTTGCTAAAACTGTTTTCTCATCAAAGGCCCCAGGCTGATAATTGGATTGTAGGGCTGGAATCTTGTTCTTCAAAGCCACTTCATATCCCTTAGTTTGCACCTTGATGTAGTGATTGTGGTCGCCATGAGGAATCACAAAACTACCATTTTCTACCTGTAAGCTATAAGGTGACACACCATCTCGCAAAGCAGTGGTATAAAGTTCATTTAGGAAATCAAGCTCTGGATTACCAGTTTGTAGCGGAAGACGCACATGTTCTTTACGAACAGCATATGGGTGGATATGAGTTGGATCGTAGGCTTGGTCTGGATTTCCAAAGACAAAGAATCCGTTTGAAATTCTAATAGCTTCAAGTGGAACGCCGTAGGTCTTAGAAATGTAAGCAATCTTTTCTTCATCGCTAGCATCTCTTGAGAAAGACTCTACCGTTTTAGTAAGAGGTTTTACAGGCTCTGCATCATGATGTGTTTTCAGATGTTCTTGCGCAGCTTTAATTTGGTCTGCTGTCAAGTCCTTCTTGAAGAAGTAATGATTGTGGTCGCCGTGACTCATGACAAATCCTTGATCATCCTCACTAATGACACGATCGGCATCAAAGCCGTGATCATGGTCTTCATCATGATGGTGTCCATGATGATCTTCATCGTGATCGTCATGGGCTGGACTTGGTGTTGCTGTATTTGCCCCTTTCAAATGATCTTGTGCTGCCTTGATTTGTTCTGGTGTCAAATCTTTCTTAAAGAAGTAATGATTGTGGTTACCATGACTCATGATAAATCCTGCTTCATCTTCTCCGATAATTCGATTGACATCAAAATCATGACCATCTTCTTCATGTTCCACATGTGAAACACCTGGATTGATTGGAAGTGATGGCGAAGGTGTTGTTAGACTATTATTTGGAAGAGTCGGTTGTCCAATTTGATTCGATTTCGGAATGTAATGGAAATGGTCACCATGTCTTACAATATAAGCTGTAGCAGTTTCTTCGACAATATCTTTAGGATTAAAGATATAACCATCAGATGTTGAAGAGATAGGCTTATTTGTAAGTAATGAGGCATGATTCAAAGTAGATGGACTACTTGAAAGACTTCCTAGACTAGACGCTACTTCATGAGGTTTTTCATTTGTAGAAACTGTAGAACCAGTTCCACCGATAGGCACCATTCTAGCAATCTTTTCTTCTAAAGCAGAAAGCTTGCTGTAAGGAATAAAGTGGTAATGGTCGCCATGCGGAATCGCAACACCATTTGGTGTACGGCTGATAATCTTAGCAGGGTCAAAGACCAAACCATCTGATTCACTGTAACGTTGGTCGCTAGGTAAATCATAGAGTTCTTTCAAAAGACTTTGAAGATTTTCAGCTTTATTTGCTAGCTTACTAGTTGAACCTTGTGCTACAGATTGACTATTATTGTCACTAGCAGCTGAAGAATAGCTTAACTGACTCGGTTGCGTATTTTTACCAGCTAGATGAGCTTTTGCTGCTGCTAATTCACTAGCAGACAAATCACTTTTTGGAATGTAGTGATAGTGACCTTCGTGAGGAACGATATAAGCATCACCAGTATCTTCAATAATATCAGCTGGATTAAAGACATAACCATCATCTGTCGTATAGCGTCCCTGAGATCTTGCTACAGCAACATCTGAGTTGACCTTCTCCTTATCTTTGACATGTTCTTGTTTTTGACGATTGATTTCATCTTTGGTTCGAACATTATCAGCATGAGCTGCATCTTTCAGGTAGACATAATATTTTCCATCGACCTTGATGATATAACCACCTTTGACTTCATTGACAATATCAGCGTCTTTAAGTTGATAGTTTGGATCCTTCATCAAGAGTTCTTCACTAAAAAGGGCATCATAAGGAACTTTCCCATTATAGTAATGATAGTGGTCACCGTGTGACGTTACATAGCCCTGATCTGTAATTTTGATGACAATTTGCTCAGCCTGAATTCCTTCTTTTTGACTGACCTGGTCTGGTGTCAGGTTTTCAGTTTTCTGACTTGACTGGCTGCCATCCACATAAGAGACACGATTATTGTCCTTATTTTCCTGCGAGCGATGCTGGTTTAGTGCATAGGCACATAGACTCAAGGATACGATAACAGCTGATCCAGCTGCTATATATTTTCTACTGAATTTCATAAATCCCTCATTTCAATAAATGATGAAGCTTTTCTTAACTTCTTTTTCTCGGTTAAACAATTTTTCTAAACTGGTTATTTAACCATTTAATTAACCAGTAAATAGTTTACCTTTTTTTAGCTTATCTGTCAAGATTTTTATAACATTTAAAAAAATAAAAGCCAGTATCGCTACTGACTCTTACATCATTTTCATTTAACAAGATAAAATTTATGCTCCTGGCTTCGTCTCAATTGACTCACTACCTTTTAACAAAGCAAGTAATTTTTCTGCTTCTGCCATGACACTATTATTATCCTTGGTTTGCAGGCTCAAGCTATTTCGTAAACTAGCTAGGGTTTCTGTCGCAATAGCTTTCAAACTAGCATCCGTTACTTTATCAAGTAAAGCTTCTACTTCTTTGAGTTTAGCTTCTACTTTTGCAGTCTCTACTTGATGGACTTCTGGCTCATCTGTGGTATCTTCAGCTTCTTCCTCTGTCTCGTCTTCATCAGTGCTTGGTTTATAAAGATTATCTGCTGAAGGATTTAAACCAGCGTGATTCTCTTCTTCATCAGATTCAGGGCGAGTTGGCTCACTTACTTCATCATGTTCCTTATTTTCATCAGGTTTACTGTCTTGGTCTGCCTTATTTTTACGAACATGGTCGCTAGCGTTACCCCAACCATTATCTGAGTGAGGACGTTGGTCAGGATGTTCAACGTAGTATTTTACAGTCGCAAATAAATCTTCTAAGGTATAACCCTCAGGTGCCTTATAGAGTCCTTCGTCAAACCATGCAAACTTAAGGTTATGATAATGATCAAAGTGAGGAATGATAAAGTAACCATTCTGTACAGCTACAGTATACTGTAAATGATTTGGTATTTTTTCTAATGGTACCTTGTTCTCAGCTTTTACGCGGTTATAGATAGCTTCTGTCCCTGTTGCCTCTGGTTTTGCTTCAGTAGAATTTGGAGCTTGTAAGCCTTTTTCTTTAGCATAAGCCTGAGCTGCTGCCCTTTCAGCTTCAGATAAGCTGTCTTTTTTAATCCAGTGGCTATGGTTCAAGTGTGGAGTGACGTAGGCATTTCCTGCATCACTTTCAATATCATGTTCGTCAAAAATGTAGCCATCTGAGGTTGTATATTTACCTGCTAATTTCGCTAATTTAATTTCATCGTCTGTATAGGCAATTTGAGCATTTGGTTTGCCAAGGCGTTCTGGGTGGGTAATTGGTGCTAGAAATGCCAATAAATCATCTACCAATTTTACTTTATTATTAGAAGATTCATTATTCAAGCGTTCTGCTAATTTGTCTAAGGCTTGGAAATCAACAGCACGCCCCTTATTTTCAGACAAGGCTTTATGAGCCTGGGTTAACAGATTATAAGCTTTATCATAAAATTCTTTGTCACGAGAAGAGACGTTTTCTTTCTTCGCAACTAGAGCATGTGTCTCTTGAGTTTTCTTAGACAAGAGATTTTCAATAGCATCAATCTTATCCTTAGCCAAGTCTTTAGCAAAAACATAGTGACTGACACCAGCAATTTCCACAACATAGCCTTCCCCAACTTTTCTAACAACCTGTTCTACTGCAAAATTAGTTTGTTTTTTCTCAGTTGACGGTTGAGCTTGCGGTTTTGGTGCTGGTTTCAAATAATGCATTCCTGGCACGACTGCACCATTTTGCCCTTTTAACAGAATCATTCTTGCAATCTTCTGCTCTAAATCAGACATTTGTGAATAAGGGATAAAGTGATAATGATTTCCGTGAGGCACAGCAACACCATTTGCTGTACGATCTGTTATTTGTGCTGGGTCGAATACCAAGCCATCCGATTCCACATGTCGTTCTGACAAAGGTTTGGCATACAATTCACGTAAAAGGCTTGAAATATCTTCCCCTTGATTCTGATGATAAGTTGGAGTGACAGTTAGATTGTGGTTCTCTGACAAGCTTGGTTGAGCTGGATTTGCATTATGACTAAAACTTGAAGAAGGACGAGACCCCTGCTTCCCATTCCAATAGGCTTGGGCTGCAGCCAATTCCCCTGCAGACAAAGCGCCTTTTGGTATATAGTGGAAATGATTGCCATGCGGTACAATAAAAGCGTCTCCTGTATCTTCAATCACATCTGTCGGACTAAAGACATACCCATCATCCGTTGTATAGGCGCCTCCAGTTGCTCGATTCGGTGCTTGCGTATTGAGATTAAAGTTTGGTTTAATGGTTGAACTTAGTTTCGCAGGACTGCTTGGTTTCGTATTGTCAGCATGACCTTGAACTGGCTGACCTCCAATTGGTAGATTTCGAGCCAATTTTTCTTCCAAGGCAGACATTTGTGAATAAGGAATGAAATGGAAATGATCCCCGTGAGGAACTGCCACACCATTGGCTGTACGTTTTGTAATCTGTGCTGGGTCAAATACCAAGCCATCAGACTCCACATGACGTTGGCTCAGTGGCAAAGCGTACAATTCTTGAAGAAGACTCGCTAAATCCTCATCTTGACTCTCAGGAGCTGTTGCAGGATTTTGCGGAGTTTCAGCTTGACTCGTTCTCACATTAGATCTTGTTTTTCCCCTGCTTGAACGATATTCAACCGTACTTAATTGACCGCCTTTTCCAGATAAGAAGGCTTGGGCAGCAGCTAATTCACTGGCAGATAAGTCACTCTTAGGAATATAGTGGAAGTGATTGCCGTGAGGGACGATATAGGCATCACCCGTATCTTCTATAATATCAGATGCATTGAAGATATAACCATCATCCGTTGTATAACGTCCTTGGGCTCTGGCAGCAACTACCGCCTGATCATTAGAACCGCCTCCATGATTATGACTGTGTTCCTGCTTCTGACGTTTAATCTCTTCTTTTGTCCGAATATTATCCGCATGAGCCGCATCCTTGAGGTAAACATAGTATTTACCGTTTACCTTAATGACATAGCCACCCTTGATTTCATTGACAATGTCTGCATCCTTCAACTGATAATTCGGATCTTTCATGAGGAGTTCTTCACTGATAATAGCATCATAAGGAACCTTGCCATTATAGTAATGATAATGGTCTCCATGAGAGGTCACATAACCTTGATCCGTAATCTTGATAACAATTTGTTCGGCGTTGATTCCCTCTCTCTTACTGACTTCGTCTGGTGTCAAGTTCTCTGCCTTTTGACCAGCCTGATCACCATCTATATAAGCAACTCGATTAGACTCTTTCTTAGCCTGACTAGCTTGGTAACGACCAAGTTCATAGGAACAAACACTTAGAGCAAGAACTGCCACTGAACCTGCTACATATTTTTTATTGATTTTCATTCTTTCCTCACTTTAATTCTTCTGCTAAAACACTTATATTTTCTTCAAGATTTTCTAAATAAGTCTTGTCATTTTGTGGGTCTGCCTCTAAAGGATTCAGAGTTTTAAGACCCACACCTGTTGATTTGACAAGAGTTTCAGCTACTTTTGAAGAAGCATTACTTTCTGTAAAAATCGTTTTAACCTTATAGGTCTTAACAAATTCCTGAATTTCTGTTAGTTGTCTTGGACTTGGTTCTTGTTCAGGAGAGATACCTGCAATACCAAGTTGATTAAGTCCAAATCGCTTCGCTAAATAAGAAAAGGCTGTATGTTGTGTTACAAATGTTTTCTGAGTCGCTTTTTCAAATTTAGGCTGGAATTTCTTAGTCAATTCCTGAGCTTTTTTGATAAAGGCTTGCGCATTTTTCTGGTAAGTTTCTTTATGCTCACTATCCACCTCTGAAAGTTTATCAGCGATAATCTGAGCTTCTTCGCCAGCTTTTTCAGGATCTAGCCAAGTGTGAGGATCATAGAGCGTTTTTTCATCAACTCCATCACCTGCTTCCACATCTTCTAGCCCTGGGACACGTTCCAATGTCATTCCTTCAGAAGCCTCTAAGACCTTAACTTTAGATTTTTTTAGATTTGGATCCAGACTTCCTGCCCAAGATTCGAGTGTATGAGAATGGTAAACAAAGACATCTGCATCATAGATAGCCGCGATGTCATTTGCCGAAGGTTCAAAGGAGTGAATCCCACTACTTGACTGAATCATCCGAACATCATTCAAGTCACCAGATACTTCCTTAACCATAGCGTAGATAGGATAAAAACTGGTCACAATTTTCATCCCCTTTCCTGTCTGGCTTTCCTTTTGACTACAGGCTCCTAGCAATAAAAGAAAAACACTTAATAAGACTAAAAATAAATTTTGTTTCTTCATGAACAACTCCTTAACCATTTAATTAACTAGTAAACATTCTACTCCTAAAAATTTAATCTGTCAAGATATTTTTAGAAAAAAATTGAAATTTCTTTCACATATAAAAATCTGCTGAGTTTCAACAACTCAACAGATTCTCACTTTATTCTTCTATGGTAGAATGCTTATAACCATAAGTGAAGTAAATGATACTTCCTATCAACAAAGCAACTAGGAAAGCAATCCAGGTTTCCATATTATACTGTAACATGAAGGATAAACAAATGATGATTGATAAAATTGGTAACAGAGGTACCAATGGTGTTTTAAATTCTCCAGCTTTGGGCATTCCTTTTTCTTTCCGTAAGCGAATCAGACCGTAAGCCAGCATGATCAAGTAGGCCAAGGTACAAATGTTTAAGAAGGCTGCGATACTAGCAAGAGGGAACATTCCTGCCGCTACTGCTGAAGCTAGACCTGTCAAGATAGTCGCATTTTTAGGTACCTTGCTAGTCTTCGTTAGTTCTTTAAAGGCAGCAGGCATCAAGCCGTCACGCGCTAAACTGTAAATCATACGCGATAGGGCATAGGTCATCGAGATACAAACAGTAATCAAGGTCAAGATAGCCACTAATGACACATAGTTGGCTGCCCAACTAATCCCAACGCTACGAAGAGCAAAGGCAACGGCATCATCGACATTTAGATGACTATAGTGAACCACACCAGTCAAGACAAGCGTCACCAAGGCATAAAGAATGGTTACGATAGAAAGCGATAAGACAATCCCTCTAGGAATATTTTTTTGAGGAGTCTTGACCTCATCTACAGCCATAGAGATGGATTCAAATCCCAAAAATCCAAAGAACATCAAGGATGCACCAGCCATAATACCAGTACTAGCACCATAGATTTGTCCAAAACCGTAAGGAGCAAAATTGCTCCAATTATCAAGCTTGATATGCCAAATTCCTACTAAAATAAAGAGAGCTAAAGCCGAGAATTTCAGAATGACCAAAATTGAATTAAAGCGTAAAGCTGCTTTAGCATTTAGTAAAACAAGCGAAGTCACCAAGACCAAGACAAGAATAGGCAATAAATCAACAAATGTCCCTGCTTGAGGATTAAAGGTACCATTTAATGCCTGAGGAAGGGCTATCCCGTATTGAGAAAGCAAGCCTTTAAAATAAGCTGCCCAACCCGAAGCCACACCAGATATAGCTGTCATGAATTCCATCATGGTTAACCAGCCAGCCAACCAAGCTGGAAATTCTCCTAAAATAGCATAGAGATAACTGTAGGCACCACCTGTAGCGGGTACTCGTGAAGCAAATTCTGCAAAAAAGAGGGCTGATAATCCCACACACAAGGCAGAAATGACGATTGAAATCACTAGAGCTGGACCAGCAAGCGTTGCAGCTGCAGTACCTGTTATTGTAAAGACACCTGTCCCTACCATGGCTCCGATCCCCAGCAAAATCAAATCCCATAACTTCAAATGCCTGTGCATCTCCGTTTTATCCAAACTTACATTCTTTGTTCTAAATATATTCATATTTCACTCCAAAATAAACTGATGATTCTATTCTACCATAAATATAGGGGATTTGTGAATATTTATAAAATATTTTTCTAAAAAATCTGACTACTCTCTTGTAATCAGATTTTTATCGATTCTAGTTCATTTCTTTAAAGGCTGCTTCTGCATCCGCGTTGCTGATAGCACCAAATTGAATCTTTCCAATCTTCCCTTGACTGTCAATCAGGTATTCTGTAGGAATGCTTCGAATTTGATAAGCTTGGAAGGTTGTGGCCTTGGTATCATAAAGCACTGGGATATCCTTATAACCTTGATCTTGGAACCATTGGGGAAATTGCTCAACAGTTTTTTCACCTTGAATTCCTGGTGCAATGACACTAAGAATTTCGAAATCACGATCTGGTTTTGCAGCCAATTCCATCAACTCTGGCATACTTTTCTTACATGGACCACACCAGGAAGCCCAAAACTTCAAGTAAACCTTTTTACCCTTAAAATCAGATAACTTAACTTCTTTGCCATCCATAGATTGCAAGGTGAAGTCTGGAGCATCTTTTCCAACAGCGATTTGTTGTACAGTCGTTTGTTGCTGTTGTTTTGGGGATTGTTCTGGTGCTTGAGTCTTTTTAGTTTCTTCCTCACCACAGGCCATCAATACAACTAATGACAAGAGGCTTAAACCAGCAAACATTACTTTTTTCATTTGTTCTCCTTTATTCAAAAATTCCAGCTAGAACATTTACTTGTCCTAGTATTAACAAAATTCCCATTAAAATAATGAGCAAACCACCAATTTTCTTTAGTAGCATCATATGACGCTTGATTTTACTAAAATATGGCATGACTACTCCTGAAGCTAGGGCCAAGACCAAGAAAGGAAGGGCCATACCCAGAGTGTAAATGAGAGTATAGATTGCTCCTTGCCAAGCGCCATTGCCCCCAGAAGCCGCAAGCGCTAAAACAGAACTCAAAACTGGACCAATACAAGGCGTCCAACCGAAGCTAAAGGTAATACCGAGTAAAAAGGATGACCAATAACGATTGGCTTCTGATTTCTTAAAAGTAAAGCTTTTTTGAACCTCTAATTTCTTAAAATGAAAAATTTCCATCTGGTGAAGACCCAAAATGATAATAATAGCTCCCATGACATATCGAAACCAATTTGCATAGAGAATATGACCAAAGTAACCTGCACCAAAACCTAGAATAAAGAAAATGAGAGAAATACCTGCGATAAAGCAAAGCGTTCGAATCAAGCCTGACCAGAGAACCTTTCTCCCAAACAAGGAAAAACTTTTTGCGCTTTCCTGATCATCCAATAAAATCCCAGCATAGACTGGCAGAAGTGGAAAAATACAGGGAGAAAAGAAGGACAAGACCCCTGCTAAAAAAACGGAAATTGAAAATACTATCGTTTCCAATAAAGAACCAACTTTCTTAAGATTTCTAATCCTATTTTACTATATTCAATTTAATTTGTATGCTTTCTGCTACGCAAAATCATATCGGGCACTATTGGACTAATCTTTTCTTTTGCTAGTCAAGGCGGATCTTGTCTCCAAAATAGCCAAAAAGCAACGACAAGGGTTACTCGTCGCTGCTTTTGTGAACGGAAACGTCTTTTAGATTTGACATTTCATAACTCATGTTTTACTTGAGTTTGGCAAGGATTGCTTTAAGCTCCTCTACTAGTTTAGCTTCTGTCTCTGCTGAGCCATTTTCCTCTTTCACGAAATCAAGGGTTTCTTGGAGAAGTTTTTGGGCTTTGGAAAGGACTTTTTTATCCGCTTTTTCTGCATCTAGCTGTCCGAGAACTTTTGTCAATTCCGTGCTTAATTGCTGGATTTCTGACTCTTTCTTACGACGAACCAACCAGAAGGCAATCACGCCTAGGAGAGCAAGTAGACTGACTACAATCACTCCTGCTGGAACTGAGTTTGTTTCAGTCATCTTATCTGAATCCTTACTATCTTCCATTCCTTGTTTGGCATCCTTCTTGTCCTGTGCAGGCTTGCTGTCGCTAGCATTTGCTTTCACATCTTTGAGAGAGTCCAAGGCAGCCTTCACAGACTCTACTGCAGTACGTAGACCTTGCTCTGTCAAGGCACTATCTTCCAGAGCTTTTTGAGCATCTAGGAGAACCGTCTTGGCTGCATCGATTTTCGGATCAGATACTGTTGCCAAAGCTTTCAAGCGTTGGTCTAACTCTTGACTCAAGGCACGAAGTTCAGACTTGTCAACTTGCTCTTGAGCTGGAGCTTGCGTGCTCGTTGAGCTAGCTGAAGTGCTTGCTGCCGCTCTAGGAGCTTGAGTCGGAGCTGAACTTGGAGCTGGAGCAGGACTTGCAGGTTGACCCGGAGCAGTTGGTTGAGACGGTTGTGGAGCTGGCTCAGATGGAGCTGTTGGAGTCTCAGTAGCTCCTTGGTCTGGCTGAGTAGGTTTCTCAGTAGAATGTGAAGGAATTTGAACATCTCTCAAACCATCTTTCGCCTCTTGAAGTTTCTTCATTGCAGATTTTAATTTTTCGATTTCATCACTGACATCTTGAACAGTCGCATTTTGATTACCAATCACTGTCTTGGCATTATTCACAGCAGATATAGCCTCTTGCTTAGCTGTGTTATAAGCACTCGCTGTACTTGTTGTCTTACCTACAGTCGGATCTGCTTCTTTTGTAAGTCCATCTAAGGCATTGGTTTCTCGTGTTAATTCGTCTTTATTGGCTTGGTCTACCAACACATTAGCTGCTTCATCCAAGCGTGCTTTAATGCCATCAACTTTTCCTTGTGAAGCTTGCACTTCTGCCTTACTTGCATCTCCAGCTTTCTTAACAATATTCAAGGCTTCAGTCTTGGCATTTTCCAAATCTGTTTTTAGAGCCTCATACTTTTTATTGTATTCTTCAATACTCTTAGGAGTTTTGTTATCTGTAGAAGCTTTTGTCAAGGCTTCCGCGCTCGTTTTCAAGGCTTCTCTGGCATCTTGACTAGCCGCTTCAACTAGATTCGTTTTAGCACTTGTCAAGTTTTGAGATTTCTCTTTGACGCTTGCCAAGGCGGTTGAAACGTCATCAGTAGTCGCATTTTGATTACCAATCACTGTCTTGGCATTATTAACAGCAGAGATAGCTTCTTGCTTAGCTGTGTTATAAGCATTCGCTGTACTTGTTGTCTTACCTACAGTTGGATCTGCTTCTTTTGTAAGTCCATCTAAGGCATTGGTTTCTCGTGTTAATTCGGTTTTATCTACACTTGGTGTTGGAGCTTTAGGTATTGTTACTGGATTACTAGGATTAGATGTAGTCGTAGCTATATTAACAACTCCCCCATAGGTACCTGTCATGGATTCTCTATCTCTTGCAATATTTACAGCTGTTATCCTATCCCCTACATTAAATGGTGAATTTGGTGTCCAAGTAGCACTACCATTAACTGCTTTTACCGTTTCTTGTTTGACTCCATTCAAATAAAACTCAACAGTCGAATCGTTAGAGTTTCTTGCTGTAGCTGTAACTGTAGCTCTCTTCCCTTCTGAATGTTCCAAATCAGTTACTGTAACAGTTGGTGGAAGTGGTTTAACAGTAACTTTAATCGTTGTCTGAATATACACTTCACCTGTAGAAGAGTCGGCTACACGCACTGGAACATCATAAGTTCCTACTTCAGCGTTACTTCCACGGGTAACATAAGTACGATTTATAAAATCTCCCTCTGGTCTTTGACTCTGATAATCAAGATATACACCATTTGTAGTGGCAGTAGTTGGTTGAGGTCTATAATTGTGACCTTTTCGAAATTTTAGTGTAAATCTCGCATATGGCGCCTGCCCAGCTTCTGTTTCCAAACTTCCATCCAATTGACTAAATGTGACGTCCCCTGCAGGCGCTGTCCTAAACCCACTACCTTCAGCTCGAGTAGTTCCATTCAAGCTATGATTATGCCCTGCGATATTGATACCGTTTGGTTCAGTATTTTCTGCCTTTAGACCGACAGTTGCTTTTCCATTTGTTGTATCAAGTTTAGGAGCCTTAGGTTCTACATCCTTCTTAACACGTCTTAAGCCAGTGTTTTTATAACTTACTAATGTTCTAAAGGCTGCATCTACTTCTGTTTGATTTTGCGCCGTTGCAAGGACTTGTCTCGCTTCTTCGGCTTTTGCTTTTAAGGCTGCTACTGATTCTTCTGTGTAATTTTCTGTTTTTATGGCATCAATTTCACTTAATAGCGATTCTAAGTTCTGAGTATTTAGTTGTCTACTAAGTTCAATATCTGTTTTCGGTTGATCTTGTTTTTCTGCTATCTCTTTATTTAATTCTAATTTAGAGTTGCCTTCAGTACTCGTTTCCTCAACCTTAGCTTTTCCTTCACCATCTTTAGATGGAGTTCCTGGCTCTTTTTTCTCTGTTCCTTGAGTTTCTGCTTCAGTTCCTGCTTGTCCTACGCTTGGATTTTGACTGCTTGTCTCTGATGAGCTTAGGGCAGATGAATTGTCAGGCTTGACATCCCTATCCTGAGCGACTACTTCTGTACTTGATTCTGCCGCCTGCACTTCTGTCGCTGGATTAGCCACAAAAAAGACAGACCCTAGCAAGACTGAGGCTGCTCCGATTGAAAACTTGCGTATAGAAAAGCGTTGGCGCTCATTCATTTTAAACTGTTTCATAGTTTTTCCTTTCTTTCTACCCTGTCTTTGCTCCTCTAGCCATGTTCATGCAGGCATCAACTCGCAATAAAAACAGGAAAACATGACCTTTTCTCACCTTGAAAAAATGACAAAAAGCCCAGTTTTTACTAACACTTCATTATATCAACTTAGTCCCCTTCCTTCAACCTCACTTTGTTTTAGAAAATCAATGATTATATATATATATATATATATATGCAAGGTGCTTATTTTAAAGGATTTATAGGCTCCTTATTTGGAAATTTAGTATATTTTTCATTATTTTCAGAAATTTTAAATTTATATGACATTCGAACGGAACTGTTCGTCTTGCTATCCATCGCCAGAAAGACCTATCCTAGACTCAGCAAATAAAAAAAACAGGCTCTCCGAAAAATCAGAAAACCTGAGATATTATTTGATATAACTCCTATCCCAAATCACTTGATGTAGGCTCTCCCAGCTTTGTCGAGTAGCAGAAGTAGACTAACCATGACAAAAAGCAGCCATAGCGAGACTCGTAAAAGCCCAGATAAATATAGGAAAGAAGCAAAGAGAAAGGCCGATAGCAAAATCATACCCAAAGTCTCTCCAAAATTCCTACAAATACCATAGAAGCCAAAGAAGAGATAAAGGATAAAGGATAAAGAGACTAAAGCAAAAACGCTTGCCTGTCTTTTTAGTACAAAAAGCACACCTTGACCAGATGGTTTTCCTGAATGTTAGTGCTGATTTTATAACAATGTCTCAAACTCAGCTACGGTCATGCCTAATTGCTGACTGGCAACCTCAGGTGTTAGAATACCTTGACGGACTAGATTTAGTAGCATGGACAAACTTCCTTCGACTTTCCCACGCTCCAGTCCCTGTTCAAGACCCTCTGCACGACCGCGTTCAAGACCACGCTCTAAACCTTTTTCCTCAGCTTGTTCCAAAGCATAGTCCTGCGCTAACAAGGCTTGTTCTTCTCGCATACGTAGTTGACTAAACATTTTCCTGTCCTCCTCGGACCAGCTCTTATAGTCCAGCAGTTGGTCTGCTTGGCTGATGGCTCGCTCGGGGTGTTGGGTAAAGGGCTTGTTCCCAAAAAACTCCAACCATGGCTTGCGAACCTCGTCTTTGCTGGTTGCTCTGTATTTTTTAGGTCTTATTTATGATCGTCTTTCAATAATTCTTCAAACTCAGAGACAGTCATACCCAGTTGCTGACTGGCAACCTCAGAAGTTAGAATACCTTGACGGACTAGATTTAGTAGCATGGACAAACTTCCTTCGACTTTCCCACGCTCCAGTCCCTGTTCAAGACCCTCTGCACGACCACGTTCAAGACCCTCTGCACGACCACGTTCAAGACCACGCTCTAAACCTTTTTCAATCCCCTCTGCACGACCGCGTTCAAGACCACGCTCTAAACCTTTTTCCTCTGCTTGTTCCAAGGCATAGTCCTGCGCTAACAAGGCTTGTTCTTCGCGCATACGTAGTTGACTAAACATTTTTCTGTCCTCCTCGGACCAGCTCTTGTAATCTAGCAGTTGATCTGCTTGGCTGATGGCTCGCTCAGGTTGCTGGGTAAAGGGTTTATTCCCGAAAAACTCCAACCACGGCTTGCGAACCTCGTCTTTGCTGGTTTCTCTATATTTTTTTTAATTCCAAGAATGCCATCTTGACTAGATGGTTTTCTTGTCCGTTATTTGTGATAGTTAAGACCTCACCTGTCGTATCCTCTCGCATACTAAAGCTATGAAAAGCTAAGTCATCTGAAAAGTAATTGCTGTCCACGATTGCGATAGCGTATACTGGTGCGATGTGTTTATAGCTCTGATGAGTATCACCTTCTCGTTGACGGATTTTTTCAAGATTTTGATTGACCTGACTACACAGGTAAGCCCACAGGCGATTGATGAAAAAATTCTGATGATGGACCTGGATTTCGATAATAACCTGTGTTCCATTATCCAACTCCGCCAAAACGTCTATACTGGTATAAAAATCCTGCGCTGAGTAAGGCAGGGAGGGCAAGACGTGAATGTTGCTTCCCTCCAAAATGGTCACATTTTTTGCTGGCAAGTCCAACATATCGCGAATAAATTGACAAGTGATTTCTGGATTGCTAAAGATTTTCTTAGCTACCAAGTCATTGGTTGGGCTAATGCCCGGATGTCTGAGAATCATCCTTTTCCTCCTTCTATTATAGCACATTTTTTAATCTAATTTGCTAGATTTGATGCTTCTATCTATTTATTCGGAAAAGAAAGTGAAAAGTTCAAACTTTCCTAACAAAAAAGATAGCTAATCTCTTTTCCATCAAGAAATTTAGCTATTCTTTTTAATTGTTTTCATATCGTATAATATTTACAGATTTCTCACTCATGTCTTGCCAACAACGCTTCAAACTCCGCCACGGTCATGCCTAATTGCTCACTTGCAACCTCAGGTGTTAGAAGACCTTGGCGAACGAGATTTAATAGCATAGACAAACTACCTTCAGCTTTCCCACGCTCCAGTCCTTGTTCAATCCCCTCTGCTCGACCACGTTCCAACCCTTTTTCCTCAGCTTGTTCCAAGGCATAGTCCTGTGCTAACAAGGCTTGTTCTTCACGCATACGTAGTTGACTAAACATCTTCCTGTCCTCCTCGGACCAGCTCTTGTAGTCCAGCAGTTGGTCTGCTTGGCTGATGGCTCGCTCGGGGTGCTGGGTAAAGGGTTTGTTTCCGAAAAACTCCAACCACGGCTTGCGAACCTCATCTTTGCTGGTTTCTCTATATTTTTTTAATTCCAAGAATGCCATCTTGACTAGATGGTTTTCCTGACCATTGTTTGTAATTGTTAAAACCTCACCTGTCGTGTCCTCGCGCATGCTAAAACTGTGGAAAGCTAAGTCATCTGAGAAATAATTGCTGTCCACGATAGCGATAGCATATACTGGTGCAATATGTTTATAGCTCTGATGGGTGTCACCTTCACGTTGACGAATTTTTTCGAGATTTTGATTGACCTGACTGCATAGGTAAGCCCACAGGCGATTGATGAAAAAATTCTGATGATGCACCTGAATCTCAATGATAACTTGAGTGCCATTGTCCAACTCTGCCAAGACGTCTATACTGGTATAAAAATCCTGTGCCGAGTAGGGCATGGAAGGCAAGACATGAATGTTACTTCCCTCCAAAATGGTCACATTTTTGGCTGGCAAGTCCAGCATATCGCGGATAAATTGACAAGTGATTTCTGGATTGCTAAAGATTTTCTTAGCAACCAAGTCATTAGTTGGGCTAATGCCCGGATGTCTGAGAATCATTCTTTCTCTCCTTTCATTATAGCACATTTTTTAATCTAATTTACTAGATTTGATGCTTCTATCTATTTATTCGGAAAAGAAAGTGAAAAGTTCAAACTTTCCTAATAAAAAAGATAGCTAATCTCTTTTCCATCAAGAAATTTAGCTATTCTTTTTAATTGTTTTCATATCGTATAATATTTACAGATTTCTCACTCATGTCTTGCCAACAACGCTTCAAACTCCGCCACGGTCATGCCTAATTGCTGGCTGGCAACCTCAGGTGTTAGAAGACCTTGGCGTACTAGATTTACTAAACCTACTTTTAATCCCTCTTCAATGCCTTCAGCTCGACCACGCTCTTCAGCTTGTTCCAAAGCATAGTCCTGTGCTAACAAGGCTTGTTCTTCGCGCATACGTAGTTGACTAAACATTTTCCTGTCCTCCTCGGACCAGCTCTTGTAGTCCAGCAGCTGGTCTGCTTGGCTGATGGCTCGCTCGGGTTCTTGAGTAAAGGGTTTGTTCCCGAAAAACTCCAACCACGGTTTGCGAATGCTATCTTTGCTGGTTTCTCTGTATTTTCTTAATTCCAAGAATGCCATCTTAACCAGATGGTTTTCTTGACCGTTATTTGTGATAGTTAAGACCTCTCCCGTCGTATCCTCTCGCATGCTAAAACTATGAAAAGCCAAGTCATCTGAGAAGTAGTTACTATCCACGATTGCGATAGCGTATACTGGTGCGATATGTTTGTAACTCTGGTGAGTATTTCCTTCTTGCTGGCGGATTTTTTCAAGATTTTGATTGACCTGACTACACAGATAAGCCCACAGGCGATTGATGAAAAAATTCTGATGGTGGACTTGAATCTCAATGATAACTTGAGTCCCATTGTCCAGCTCCGCCAAAACATCTATACTGGTATAGAAATCCTGCGCCGAGTAGGGCATGGAAGGCAAGACGTGAATATTGCTCCCCTCCAAAATAGTTACATTTTTTGCTGGTAAATCCAGCATATCGCGAATAAATTGACAAGTGATTTCTGGATTGCTAAAGATTTTCTTAGCAACCAAGTCATTAGTCGGGCTAATGCCCGGATGACGTACAGTCATATTTCTTCTCCTTTCATTATAGCACATTTTTTAATCTAATTTACTAGATTTGATGCTTCTATCTATTTATTCGGAAAAGAAATTAAAAGTTTCCTAATTTTTAATCAATTCTTTCTGATGGATATAGAGAATAAAAGAATCTTCCCAATTTCTAGTACTATTTTAGAAGTTATAGTGTAGCATTCCAACTTCAAAGCACCATAAAATCAATTGAAACAAGAACAAGACAAACAATTCTCATAAACGAATTGCAACCACAAAAAAGCAAGAATTCACAAGAATACTTACCTATCATGGGAGGAATAGTTGTTCCTCTTTTTTATTACTAAAATTCAAAGAATTCCAAAGCTTTTTTCAAGAGCAAATCCGTATATTCTGGATCTTCTTGGGCTACTTCTATTTCCCACTGAACCTTTTCCAAATCATCTGTAATCACTCCATCTACTCCTAAGTGAAGAGATTTGCTGATAGCTTCTGAATCATTGACAGTCCAGACATAAAGTTTCTGGTCCGTTGTCCATAGTTTGCTTACAAAATATTCATCCAAGGTCGAGTACTCCATAGTATATCCTGTCGCCTTTGTTTTAGGAAAGACAGAATTGTAGGGCATGATAAAATAAACTGGCAGTTCGGCATCATACTGTCTTACTTTTTCGACAACATGGTAGTCTAAAGATTGGATTTGATGCCCATAAATCTTGAGCTTTGCAGCATAACGGGCTAAAAAGCGGTCCATCATGTCTGGACTATCTTTTTTACTGGTTTTAATTTCAATTAGTAATTTTTGACCAAGTTCGTTGGCTCGACTGAGATAATCTTCAAAGCTTGAAATTTTAGTCTGGTAGCCATTTTCAAAAATATCAATCCCTTTAAGTTCCTCCAAGTTTAAGTCTTGAGGACTTTTATTGATACCTGCTAGATTTTTCAAGTTTGCATCATGCATCATGACAAACTGCCCATCTTTTGTCTCCTGCACGTCCGTCTCCACCAAGTCTGGTTTGAGTTGTGCTGTAGTTTCTAAGGATTCTACTGTATTTTGAATCCCATTTGCATTGGAAACCCCTCGGTGAGAAATAAGCTGAGGTAGATGAACCATGGGAGCCTCCAGATAAATATAACCTTCTAAGGCAAAGAAAAGACTAGCACAAGTCATGACTCCCCATCGCATGATGTGATCTTTTTCTCTCCGAGGAAGCATATCCAGCTCCTTTCCTGTCAAAAATGAAACAAATTTAACCAAAAAGTAAGTCAGAGCCATATAATAAAGATTTTTAATCACGACAAAATTCAAAATACCAAGAATCAGAGACTCTCTCTGAGTGATGTCATCTAGCAAAGTTTGAGCCAATAACAAAGGAATCAAAGGAAGATAAAATAATAAATTTGCCTTGAGCAAGATATAAAATAAATTCCAAGCATAAAAAGCAACTCTTTTCTTGGTTTTCTCCAAACTAAACATCACTGCTTCTCGAACAGTCAGCTGATCATATACAATCTTCGGAAGAGCAAACATCAATCTGACAGAGACATAGAGAAAGATAAGAGATAGAAGTAGGATGCTCAGCCACCACATCCAATATTTATCTTCTAAATAATCTTGGATAAACTCTGGAATAACGATTTTATTGAGATAATAAATCTTCAGCATTTTCCGTATAAAAGGAAAAAGCATAGCTATATAGAAAAAGATAAACAAGGCTTTAGCGCAAGTTAGCTTTTTCATAAATCCAAAACTTTCATGGAAAACCTTGCGGATATACTCAATTAGCCTTCGCTTTTCATGATAGAGGAGATGACGAGCACCAATAAAGAGGAGTCCTATTTGAAAATAAGCAACCAGAAGGTTAATGATAATCAAGGCTAAAAAAGCTAGACTAATCAATGGAGAATGAGTGAGGATGGCTAAAACATTGTTATAGGAAATAAAAAGATAACCTGTCTGATCTAATAAGAAGCTAGCCAACCATGAATTGAATGGTACCCACAAATACTCCACTATCATAAAAATCAAGAAAAAGAGAAAGAGGATTTTATCAAGATTGAGGTAAATCTGTTTAAAACCCAATTTTTTAGGTTTTTCAGGTTTCATAGGCACTCCTAGTCAAATAATTGAGATAAGTCCAAGCCACCAAAAGGATTGTTTGATAGGCTACTTTCTGTCTCTAACAATTCTCTAGCTTGATCCGACTCCAAGAAGGACTCGTAAACACGCGCCGTCATACGAGCATCTTCTAAACTATTATGGGACTGTCCTTGAAATCCAAGAAATGAGGCAACAGTTTGCAATTTGAGATTGGCAATACCATGTAAATCCGAACTGCGACGTTCAAAAGCTTCATCATACAGATCCACCTTGTACTGCTGGCTGTAGTCTAAACCATGATCCGCTAGAATAGGCAAATCACTTTTAGCAGCATTGTAGCCTATCATCGGCAAAGAACCCACAAACTCTTGGAAATCTTTGATAACTTTCTCCACTGGGGGAGCATCTTTTAAGGTCTCAGCTGTAATCCCAGTCAAACCATTGATAAAACTCTTTAGAGGCACACTAGTATGGACATAGGAATCATAGGCGTCAATTTCCTGACCATCTCTAAAACGCACTGCCGATACTTGAATCAAGTGTGTTTGTCCTTCGTGATGATTAAATTCTAAGTCAAAAGCAATGTAATCTTCTAATCGTTCCATTTTCTACCTCTCCTATACTGTTATTTTACTTGAGCAACTATACTATTTAGATTAGAAACAAAAGAAGCCATCAGGTTAGCATGTAACCTAAACAGCTCCTTGATTATCCTCCAAATAAACGAGCAAAAAAGCCTTTCTTAGTGGATTGGACTTCTTCTTTTGCTTGGTCCAGCTCTAGCTTAAGATTTTCTTGATCCTTCATGGCTTGAAGGGTCAATTGTTGCTGCTGATCAAGTTGTTTGTCTTTCTCAGCAATCTGACGGTCTTTGATACGCATCTGCTCGTCTTTTTCTGATAACTGACGATCCTTGGCTTTTAATTGTTCATAGAGACGAAGAATTTCTGCATTCTTCTCATCAACCAGAATCTCCATCAGTTCACGTTGCTTGACATCTTCACTGACAGGCTCATCTTCAAAAATCGTTTTTTTATAGATTTCTTCTAGCTTAATCAAGCCACTTCTGGTAACGACTGTTACCCCTTTGTCATTTTTATCTGTGTCTTCTTCTGGTAATTCTTTGACACGGTTATTGATTGCTTGGCGAGATAATCCTAAGACCTCTGCAATCTCACTGACGGTCATTTCAATACTCATAATATCCTCTGAAACGTTTTCTAGCTTTTCTTTACTTAAATCTTATCATAAGCTAGAAAAACTGTCAAATTTTCGCTTAATCTAAGGCCTTCAAAAAGGCTAATAAGACTTGAGCAGAGCGACGTCCAGCTTCAATAATAAACTCATCAAAAGAGATGTTTGCTTCATGATTGGCATTGTCACTCATAGCTCGGATGACTAAGACTGGAAGATTAAAAGCATGCGCTGCCTGAGCAATCGCTGCCCCCTCCATCTCAACAGCCAAAACATCTGGGAAATGGGACTTAATCGCTTCTATCTTATCATTTCCTGCGACAAAACTATCTCCTGTAGCAATCAAACCAAGATGCCAGTTTTGATCCAATTGAGATAAACTCTCTTGGATTTTGGCAACAAAGGTTTTATCTGATTTGAAATAAAGCGGTTGTTGCGCCATTTGTCCATAAGCATAGCCAAAAGCTGTGACATCCACATCATGATAGGCTAATTTGTCAGCAATTACAACATCCCCAACAGCAATACTCTCTGCTACTGCCCCAGCTGAACCTGTATTGATAAGAGCATCCACTTGGAAATGATCAGCCAAAATCGCCACACTCATAGCAGACATGACCTTACCAATTCCACTTTCTACAAGAACGACTTCATGAGAGGCAATGGTTCCTGTATGATAGGTATTCCCCAAAACAACTTGTTCTTGGGCATTGTCTAAATGCTGGACCAAATAAGCCAGTTCTTCTGGCATTGCCGCAATAATTCCTATTTTCATTTCAATTCCTTTTCCATTACAAAAGTTTCATTGCTAAGACAAGCAAAATCAAGAGAAAGATGACTGCAAATAAGATTTTATTCAGTTTAGAATTGAAGACATTTCTCTTGGTATTTTCAATGCGACGGCTTTTATGAATAGACGGTTCGACCTGAATCTTCAAGGTTTCCTGGCTAAAACCATGATCCTTAGGATTGGCATAACCAAAACGGGAAGAAGAGGTTGGTAAAATCTTGGTCTCCTCATCATCTAGCAAAGGAGGACCTGAAATTTTTTCGCCTCTATTAGCTCTTTCAATCATTTCATCCGTTAATAAAGGTTTACCCATACTGACCTCCTCTATTTTTTCTGCAATTCCCAATATTGAACAGCCATAATTGTCTTGGCATCACAAATATGACCTGATTGGATCAATTCCTTAGCTTCTTCTAAGCTCACTTCAAGGACTTCTAAGGTTTCATCCTCATCCTGCGGACGCGGATTTTCCACTTTTTTCAAATCGCTTGCTAAATATAGTTTTAACTTTTCATTACAAAAGCCAATGGCTGAGTAAAAATCGTACAAGAGTTCTAATTTCCCTGTATAGGCTGTTTCTTCCTCTAATTCACGAAGGGCTGCTGCCACAGGGTCTGTATTTTCTCCTACTTCCAATTTTCCAGCTGGAATTTCGTAAGAGACAGCCTCGATAGCTTTGCGGTACTGCTTGACCAAGATGAGTTTTTGTTCATCCGTTACTGCTAAAACACAGACAGCCCCATTGTGGAAAATCAAATCCCGTTGGGCAACTCCTTTGCCTTCTGGTAATTCAACCTGATCTTGGACCAGTTTAAATATTGGTCCTTGATAGATTTCTTTTCGGCTAAGCGTTTTTTCTTCAAATTCCATGATAGGCTCCTACTGATTCTTAGGATGATGAGGAAGACGTGTTGCATATTCGTCTTTATTAACCTGACGTCCACGACCAATCGCAATCGCATCTGCTGGCACGTCTTTGGTAATAGTTGAACCAGCACCAACAAGAGAATTGTCACCTAACTCAACTGGCGCAATAATGGTTGAATTTGAACCAACAAAGACATTGTTACCGATGACTGTCTTGTATTTGTTTTTACCATCATAGTTGACTGTAATGGTTCCTGCACCGAAATTAACCTTGCTACCCACTTCACAGTTTCCGATATAAGTCAAATGACCAGCCTTGGTATTCTCACCGATTGAAGACCCTTTCACCTCAACAAAGTTTCCAATATGTGCTTGGGCACCCAGACTTGAACCTGGACGAATGTGGGCATAAGGTCCGACAGTTACGCCGTCTGCAACACTACTTTCCTCAATCATAGAATTGGTAATGACAGCTCCTGCTCCAATAGTGCTGTCCACTACATAAGTACCATTTGTCAAAACAGTCTCAGCACCAATTTTCGTTTGCCCCTTCAAGGTAACATTGGCTTCGATTTGAACTTCAGAAGCAATCTCAACATCAATATCAATATAAGTTACTTCTGGATTGACAAAGCTAACCCCATTGACCATGTGATAATGATTGATGCGACGACGCATAACTGACTCAGCAGTCGCAAGAGCCACGCGGTCATTTACCCCAAGACTCTCATCAAAATCTTTCAAAGTATAAGCGCCAACTTTTTCACCAGCTTCACGGAAAATGCCAATGACATCTGTAATATAGTATTCTCCTTGAGCATTGTTGGTGTTGATATTTTTCAAAGCTTCAAACAAACGCTCGTTATCAAAGACGTAAGTTCCAGTGTTGATTTCCTTGATTTGTTTTTCAAAATCTGTAGCATCCTTCTGCTCAACGATGCGAAGAACTTCAGCATTGTCATTACGAACAATTCGTCCATAGCCAAAAGGATTATCTGTTTCAGCAGTCAAGATAGTGGCCACATTTTTATGATTGATGTGGAAATCAATCAAGTTTTTCAAGCTTTCACCTGTGATTAAAGGAGTATCTCCTGCAATAACCAAGGTGTGACCTGACAAACCTTCTAAGATAGGCTCTGTCATCATAACTGCATGACCAGTCCCTAACTGTTCAGATTGAGTCACAAATTCTGTCTGTCCAGCCAAGACCTCCTCAACCAATTCTGCCTTATGTCCTACAACTGTTACTGTCTTTTCAGGTTGGATAGCTCCCACACTACGGAAAACATGTTCCAACATAGAAATACCCGCAACCTTGTGCAACACTTTTGGCAAATCAGATTTCATGCGAGTCCCTTTACCCGCTGCTAAAATAATGGCAAAATTTGACATAATCTTCTCTTTTCTGTAGAAATTCCCTTTTATTATACCATATTTCAAATCATTCCGCGCTCTTGAATGAAAAAATGCTCTAAAGTCTCTTCCTTAACCCATTTTTTTGATTTTTTTTCATTTTTAGGGTAGAATTATGAGATATGAGAAAACAAATTCATCCACTTATTTTATTTAGTTTTTTTGGGATTATGATGTTCATTTTAATCATCAATCGCCCACTTAATGACAACCAATCCTTTAAAACAAAATCCAACATAGCGCAGATTGAAGCACAGGCTTTGAAACACTTAGACAAACCGATTATTGACCTCTCTGGCTGGCAGCGTCCTGAGGAAATCAACTACGATGCCCTCTCACAAAATATTTCAGGCGCTATTGTTCGTGTTCACAGCGGTGCTCAAACGACAAAAGAAAATGATGCTTCCTTTATCAATGGAATAGACAAAGCCTATAAGAGTCATATCACTGAACTTCAAAAGCGGAATGTCCCCGTTGGGGTCTACGCTTATGTAGCTGGAAAAAGTGTCCAAGAAATGGAAAAAGTCGCTGAAGTTTTCTACAATGCTGCCTCTCCTTACAGCCCTAGTTACTATTGGCTAGACGTAGAAGACAAAACCATGTCCAATATGAACGAGGGTGTTGAAGCCTTTCGAGCAAAACTAGCATCACTAGGTGCTAAAAACATCGGCATCTACGTTGGGGTCTATTTCATGGAAGAACATAGTATTGATACAGGCAAGTTTACCTCTGTTTGGATTCCGTCCTACGGCTCTAACTCAGGATTTTTGGAGAGCAGTCCTAAAACTGACTTAGATTATGATATTCACCAATACACATCTAAAGGAAAAATTGCCGGCTTTGACCACGATTTGGATATCAACGTCATCTCTCCCTTAAAAAACAAAGAAGAAACCTTTAGAAAAATCTTTTTAAAACCTTAAAAGCATTTGTTTAGCATTTGCTTTTTCTTTTTGTGTTTGATTGTGATACAATATAGTAAGGATTTTTTGAAATAGAAATAGTTGGAGGAACTATATGCTCTCATGGTTAGCACGTATTATTAAAGGGATTGTGATTGCTCTTGGATTTATTCTACCGGGAATTTCCGGAGGGGTTCTAGCAGCAATCTTAGGCATTTACGAACGAATGATTGGCTTTCTGGCTCATCCTTTTAAAGACTTTAAAGAAAATGTTTTATACTTTATTCCAGTTGCCATCGGTATGCTTCTGGGAATTGGCCTATTTTCTTACCCGATTGAATACCTGCTTGAAAATTATCAAGTCTTTGTCTTATGGAGCTTTGCGGGTGCCATCATTGGTACAGTTCCTAGCCTTCTCAAAGAATCAACTCGAGAATCTAACCGAGACAAGATTGATTTAGCTTGGTTTTGGGCAACCTTTATCATTTCTGGACTAGGACTCTATGCCTTAAATTTTGTTGTTGGAACCTTAAGTGCCAGCTTTCTTAATTTCGTCCTAGCTGGTGCACTGCTGGCTCTTGGTGTATTGGTTCCTGGCCTCAGCCCATCAAATCTACTCTTGATTTTGGGTCTCTATTCCCCTATGTTGACTGGTTTTAAAACCTTTGACCTCTTGGGAACCTTCTTCCCGATTGGAATCGGGGCAGGTGCAACTCTCATTATTTTTTCAAAATTGATGGATTATGCCTTAAACAACTACCACTCACGCGTCTATCATTTCATCATCGGTATCGTCCTATCAAGTACCCTTTTGATCTTAATTCCAAATGCAGGAAACGCTGAAAGCATCCAATATAGCGGTATTTCACTTGTTGGTTATGTCATCATCGCCTTCTTCTTTGCACTGGGAATCTGGCTTGGTATTTGGATGAGCCAATTGGAGGATAAGTATAAATAATGGCAAAAAAAGTAAAAATCAAAAAAACATTGGTGGAACAAATTCTGTCTAAAGCAGGTATCCCACATCAGGGGATTCAAATCAATGCCCTGGAGGGAGAGCTTCCTCAAGGTTATGAACGAGATTGGATTTTCAAAACCTTGGCGCTTTTGGGAGATAAAACAGGACCGATTATCGGAATTGTGCCTATCACTAAACACTTGTCGGAAAAGAAACTAGCCAAAATTTCTGGCAATAAAAAAGTGAGCATGATTCCACAAAAAGACTTGGAAAAAACAACAGGTTATATTCATGGAGCCAATAATCCTGTCGGTATTCGTCAGAAACACAATTATCCCATTTTTATCGATAAGATTGCCCTAGACTTGGATCAAATGATTGTCTCTGCAGGCGAGGTCGGTCACAGCATTATCGTCGCTCCACAAGACTTGGCTAACTTTGTAAAAGCTGACTTTGCAGATATTTTGGAGGACAGCAAGTAATGAAACTCTACTTTGTCCGCCACGGTCGTACTGTCTGGAACCAAGAAGGTCGTTTTCAAGGTGCTAGTGGAGACTCTCCCCTTCTTCCTGAATCCATTGAAACCCTAAAAAAACTTGGCCAATATCTCAAGGAAATTCCTTTTGATCAGATTTATTCAAGTGATTTACCTCGAGCGGTCAGATCTGCTGAGATTATCCAAAGTCAACTCAAGACGCCCTGTCCTTTAGAAAGTGTTCCTAATATTCGTGAATGGCAGCTGGGGAAGTTGGAAGGTTTGAAAATTGCAACCTTGGAAGCTATTTACCCGCAACAAATCAAAGCTTTCCGTACTAATCTTGCTCAATTTGATACTCAAATGTTTGGAGCCGAATCCCTCTATAGCACAACACAACGAACTATCCAATTTATCAAATCATTAAAAGATAGTCCAGCTGAGCGTATTCTAATTGTCGGACACGGTGCTAATCTTACTGCCAGTCTTCGTACTCTTCTAGGCTATAAAGAACCACTTCTTCGTAAAGAGGGCGGTCTAGCAAATGCCAGTCTAACCATTCTAGAAACCCATGATTTTGAAACATTCACTCTCGATACTTGGAGTGATACTTCTTATCAATCATAATTATAGCCTAGCCTTCTGAACTAGAACCATAGGAGATATAGTCAGTTGAAACAAAAATAAGACAAAAGAGCCTCGTAAAAAGAGTCTGGGACAAAAGTCTAGCCTTAAATATAAAAAGCGAACAAAACGAGTTATCTGACACTCAGAATTCTGTCTTGTTCGCTTTTTTGTCTAATCTATCGATTTGTAAAATTTATAATAAAGAATTCCTAAAATCAAAATCTTTGTGTCCCAGACTCTTTTTGATATGAACACGTGTCTTCTCAACAGGATTGTAGAGCAAAATGAAATAAGAACTGAATAATGTGATTTGAGAATTTAAATCAATTTATAAGAATGTTTTAGAAGCAGTGATGTACTAGTTCAGATTCACTTTTCTATACTAATACTCTTCTAAAATCTATTCAAACCATGTCAGCGTCACATTATATATGTTGGTGACCTCATAAGTCTTATCTGTAACCTCAAAGCTGTTCTTTGAGAAGCCTACAGCTAGCTTTCTAGTTTAATCTTTGCTTTTCACTGAGTAGCAAGTTAAAAAATGAGGCTAGTCAAAAAGTCTTGAAAATCAAAAAACGCATAATATCAGGTATTGAAAACCTTGTACTATGCGTTTTATTGTGGGAAGATTTACTTCATTTTTCCTGAAGTCGAGTTTTTTCCCTGACTCATTGATTTGGACTATTCTTTTGATGAACTGCTTGAGCTTGAATCTCCACCACCGATATATTGGGTAAAGATATTTTGGAAGGCTTGGTCCTTAACCTTGATATTGGCTGCTTGCAATTCTTTTCCGATAATGCTTTGAACAAATGTTGAATCATTTTGTTTTTGAGTCAAGATAACAGTTTTTAATTTTTCTTTATAGTCATCAATATTAGATGATTTTTCTGTTTTCTTAATGAGTTTTACAATGTAATATTGGCTACTGTAAGCTTGTGTTCCAGTTGCTGTAATCACATCAGAAATGCCATTTACATCTAAAGCGAAAGCGGCTTTCTTGACTTGCTCAGGTACTTCCGTTGAAGCAGAATCAAAGGTAATTTCTCCACCATTTGCTTTAGTTTTCTCATCAGTTGAGTTATCTTTGGCTAATTGAGCAAAATCAGCACCTTCTGCCTTGGCTTTTTCGAGAACTTCTTTAGCCTTATCTTCATTATCAAGACGGATGATTTGAACCGTTACATCTGGAGTGTATTCGTCAAAGGCCTTCTTATAAGCATCATCTGTCAATTCAGCTTCTGCTGCCTTCTTAACTGCCAACTCAACTAATTTACTTGTACGAATTTGAGCTTTACGTGTTTCAAGAGTCATACCTGCTTGTGACAATACACGTTGGTAGTTCTCACCATATTGTTTTTCTTCTTCGGCGATAGTATCATCAACCTCTTTATCATCAAGCTCTGAGCCATATTGTTTTTCAAAAACTTTTTGGATGGTCATATTTAACAAGACTTGTTGGGCTGAAGGGTTGCTTTTCACTTGCTCATAAAATTGATGTTCTGTGATGACATCCCCTTTCATGCTGATAAGGTCTGCCCCTTCTGAACCTTTCGAACAAGCTGCTAAAGTTGCTACTGATAATAGTGTAATGGCACCTGCCAATAGTTTTTTCTTCATGTCTACTCCTTTGAGATAAGTGTTACTCTATCTATTTTACTATATTTTCTTAAATTTTTCTGAAAATCATTCGCTGTCAGGCAATTGAACATCTGCTACATTTTTACGAAGCATGAGAATGCCGTCCCCCAGAGGGACTAATGTTGCAGTGATTCCTGGATTGTCTAAGGTTGCGTCAAACAGTCTTTGAAGTCCTCGATAAATGGTTCGCTGACCTCGACGGACTTCCATAATGTCCTTGGCAACATCACCGCCTTGAAAAATATCATCCAAGACAACCACACCTCCAACTTCCAAATGTTTGAGGATTTCTGGCAGAAAAACGATGTATTTAGACTTGGCTGAATCCATAAAGACGAAATCATAGGACTCTGTCAAGGTAGATAAGACATCTACCGCATCTCCTTCTAGGAGAGTGATTTGCTTGCGACTGTCAAACTGGGCAAAATTTTCCTTGGCAAAACCAATCATTTCTGGATTACGATCAATAGTTGTAATCTTAGCATTTGGCGCATGTTCAGCCATCAAGAGAGCTGAAAAACCGATAGCCGCCCCAATTTCCAGAATATTTTTAGGCTGCATGGTTTCCATAAGAAAACGGAAATAAGCAACCGTTTCATGGGGAATAATGGGAATATTTTCCTTGCGGGCAAAGTCTTCCAATTCTTTCAAGGAACCTGTGACTTGCTTTTGACGCTGACGCATCAAGTCTACAATTTCTTCTTTGACGACAGGACGACGCATGTTATGGTTAGCATTCTTACTATACGATTCAACCATTTTATGCCAATCCTAATTTTTCAACAAGGGCTTCAAACTCATTTAAACGGCGTTCAAAGACTGCAAAGGCATCGTTGAGGTAGTCTTCCTTCTCCATATCAACACCAGCTTTTCTCATGACATTAAGTGGATAGTCCGACTTACCTGCCTTGAGGTAGTCGATATAGCGGTCACGGTCTTCTTGACTACCATGGACAATCTTTTCAGCCAAGGCTGAGGCTGCTGCAAAGCCAGTTGAATATTGATATACATAGTAGTTATAGTAGAAGTGTGGAATGCGAGCCCACTCGTATTGAATTTCAGGATTGTCTTCCTTACTCAAACCATAATACTCCTGGTTCAAGTCTGCGTAGAGTTTATTTAGGAAATCGCTTGTCAAGACTTCCCCATTTTGGTCCGCTTGGTGAATGGCGTGTTCAAACTCAGCAAATTGAGTTTGGCGGAAAACTGTTCCACGGAAACCATCTAGGAAGTTATTGAGAATAGCAAAGCGCGTTGCGTCGTCTTCCACTTCTTCCAATAATTTCTCCGTCAAGATATTTTCATTAGTGGTTGAGGCAATCTCAGCCAAGAAGATCGAATAATCTCCGTAAACATAAGGCTGCGTTTCACGAGTATAGCTAGAATGCATGCTGTGGCCTGTCTCATGAACAAGGGTAAAAAGATTGTCCAGATTGTCCTGCCAGTTGAGAAGCATAAAGGCATTGGTGTCGTAAGAACCACCAGAATAGGCCCCTGAACGCTTGCCTTGATTTTCATAAACATCAATCCAACGCTCGCTGAAGGCACGTTTAACACGGCTCAAGTAATCTTCACCCAAGACTGCCAAGGCATCTTCTGCCTTTTTCAAGGCTTCTTTGTAGGTAAAACTATATTCAACAGATGAAAGCGGTGTGTAGACATCGTACATCTTGAGGTCTGAAATTCCCAAGATTTTTGAACGAAGCTCAAGATAACGATGCAAGAGTGGCAAATGCTTGCGAACTGCTGCTACCAAATTGTCATAAACACTTTCTGGAACAAAATTTGCTGCAAGGGCTGCATGACGAGCACTCTTGTAGTTGCGAACTTTTGCACGATAGTTTTGAACCTTAACATTGGTTTGCAAGGTTTTGGCATAGGTGTGTTGGAATTGTTCATAAGTCGCATAAAGGGCTTGATAGGCACCACGGCGAACCTCACGATTTTTAGACTCCATCAAACGTGTGTAAGTCCCATGAGAGAGCTGAACTTCTTTACCATCATCGTCAAGAACATAAGGGAACACAATATCCGCATTGTCCAAGATAGCGAAAGTTTCACTTGCCGAACCAAAGATTTCCCCAGCTCCAGCCAATAATTCTTCTTCACGTTGTGAAAGAACATGATCCTTGCCTTGCAAAAGCTTATCAAAATAGTGTTGATAAACCTGCAATTTTGGTTGAGCTTCTAAAAAGTCAGCATACTGCTTTTCGCTAATTTCCATAAATTCAGGATCATAGAATGAAAAGGCTTGGTCTAACTGGCTGTAGAGTGTCATGGCCTTAGCATAGTACTCTTGGTACTTGGCTTCACGTGTATCCTGGTCATTTTTCATATGAGCATAAACGTAAAGCTTCTCCATCTGGCGTTCCATTTCAAGAGAAAATTCAGTAATTTCCAGTAGGCTATCCGCACTATCTAGGAGATGGCCTTCATACTGGGCTACTGTCTCCAATTGTTCTGTTAAATCTTTTAAGGCTTCTTCCCAAGCCTGGTCAGTTGGGTAGATCGTTGATAGATCCCATGTATCTTTTTCATTTATTTCATGTCTTTGTAATACCATTAAATTCCTCCATCCTTTCTATTCTACCATATTTTTCAAGAAATATTGCTGATAAAAGGCTGGTGGATAAAGCTTTTGCCAATCATTTTGAGGATTTTCTTGGTAATAGATTTGAAAATGCTTATAATAGCTAGTCAAATCTTGATCAATTTGGCAAAAATCACCTACTAGTGGTCGAATTTGTGGATACCATTCTTTTAGCCCGTAATTCAGGACATTTTCTCCCTTTTGATAGGCTTCTGCTTGTTCTTTCATCCAAAAGGGATTTTGATAATAGAGTTGTTGCCGGATATAGCGACAGATGTCCTTGTCCTGAGAAACTGTAAAATGAGATATTTTTTGTTTCTTATAGGGAAAACGTAATATCTCCAGTAGACTACCGTGACCATAGGGAAATTCCTTGATTTGATAATGGAGTTTACCTCGAAGATCCTGATGGATCAGGTATTTGAGTCTTAAAAGCTGTTTTTCCTTGTCTAATTCCCAAACATAAAATCCCATGTTTTGACTGAAGTATAGAAAACCTTGTTGCAGACGAGTCAAACGCTCCTTGAGCCACAGTTTTTCTCCCAGCAACCACAGTACTTGGTAACCCTGACTACGATAGCCCTCACTGCGCTCTTTAAGAAGTTTTTGTGGCAAAGTACTACACTGAACTTCTAGGGCTAGATTGCCATTTACAAACACATCCGCAATCTGTTTAAGCTCTGGAAGAGGGTATTCTAATTGCACCTCTGCATCTTTTTTCAACCAGTGATAAAGTGATTCCTTATTGGCCAGATGTTCTGGACTTTCATTTTCAGAGGAAAAATCACAGTCTTTTAAGGTTTTGTGGGCAAAATGGGTCCGGACACTTGGTCCTTGACGCAAACGGAGCTGACCTCCACAAGCTGGGCAGGTGTAGGCTTGCTTCTCAAGCCTATCCTCTAACACATTTACCAACTGCCCCCTAGCATCTCTCGCAACAAACATGATTTCCCTCCTTTTCTATATTATTCGAAAAAAAGAAAAAAGATCAGGAAAATTCCTAATCTTCATGTGTGTTTACTTGATTTTCTTAGCTAGCATGGTCGCAAAGCGTAGTTGAATACGATTGCCATTCTCATCGCGACGGTGCAAATGGCCTGGATTTTCATTGTACTTGACCAATTCCCAGTCCTTGTAATAGTCTGCCAATTCCCCTTCTTTAAATGTGAATGGGAAGTTCACTGAGCAAGGATAATCCTCCGTGTCCATGGCACAGACGATAAGATTATAGCCACCGACCGTGGTATGCTCCTGCATATTTTTGATAATTGCAGGAATACGGTCCGCTTGTAGAAACATGAGAACAACAGTTGATACGATAAAATCATATTCTTGTCCAATGCTAGCTGAATTGATATCGTAAAGGCCAACAGGCATGTCCAAATCTTCCTGCTCCACAATGCTTTGCAAGATTTCAAGAGCCAGTTCATTTTGATCTACAGCCGTCACATCAAAACCTTGCTGGACTAGAAAAAGAGAATTGCGCCCCTGACCACAACCCAAATCCAAGGCTTTCCCTGGTTTTACTGTCTGCATGGCCTCTAGGACCTCTGAATGAACAGGATTGGTATTGTATTTCTTTGGAAAATAATCCTCAGGTTTACAATAAAATTCCAAATACCATTCCACATCGTCTGTAGCAGCCTCTACTCGATGCCAAGCTTGTGGTTGTGCCATTGGATTGTCAGCCCCCGCTTCAAAGAGATGCTCAGCTAAAACCTCACCATCTTCTGTCAATTCAATAAACTTGAGAGTTCCTTTTAAAACAGTAATCTTGCCCCAAGTCCCAACCTTGGTATTGTGTTTCTGCTGAACAGCCTCTGGCATGGTTTCTTTAGTCCACAAGGGCATACGTTTATAGGCAACTAATTTTTCCATTTTCATTTCCTCTTTTTATCGCTGATTAACAGCTTTCATAACACGCGCGATGTCGCGGTTTTGCTCACGACGTTTGATAGACTCCCGTTTATCATAGTCATGCTTCCCTTTAGCTAAACCTAAAAGGAGTTTAGCATAACCATCTTTAATATAGACTTTGAGGGGAACCAGGGTCATACCTGTTCCCTTAGTCTCCTGTTCCAATTTTTGGATTTGTTTCTTATGGAGCAGGAGTTTACGACGACGTTCTGGTTCTTGGTTCCAGATATTGCCCTCTTCGTAAGGAGCGATATGAACATTGCTCAACCAAACTTCCCCATTTTTTACTTGGGCAAAGCCATCCTTGAGATTGATTCGAGCTGCTCGCACACTCTTGATTTCAGTCCCAGTCAGAACCATCCCTGCCTCTAGCGTATCTACGATTGTATAGTCGTGGCGCGCCTTTTTATTTTGTGCGACGACCTTTCCCTCGCCCTTTGCCATGCTTGGCTCCTTTCTTAGCTACTTCCTTGTAAAAAGGTTTCTTTCCTTTTTTCTTCTTGTCTTTTTGTGAATGCTTGCGCTTATCATTTGAGCGTCCTGATTTTCTCTTATCTTCCTTCTTATCTGAACGACGACTTGAACCACGCCCTCTATCATTACGATTAGACTGTTTCAAGCCTTTCTCAATCACATCAAACTCACTTGGGATGTAAGAGAAGTCAATTTCACCCGTCATCTTGTCAGCTCTTTCAACTCGGATACGGATTTGCTGACCTACACGGAAGGTTGTTCCTGATTTCTCTCCACGAAGGGTCAAATCACGTTCGTTGAAATGATAAAATTCAGGCAAATTGGTGATGTGAATCAAGCCTTCAACCGTATTTGGCAATTCGACAAAGAGACCAAATTTGACAATGCTGGATACAACTGCATCATACTCTTCACTCACGTATTCTTCCATGTACTCAGCCTTTTTCATGGCTTCGACTTCACGCTCAGCCTCGATAGCACGACGCTCACGGTTGGAAGACTGGGTCGCAATCTCTGGGATCACTTGCTCAAAATGCTCTGCTATTTCCTTAGAACGTCCGTAGTCCCGAATCATACGGTGAACAAGAAGGTCTGGATAACGACGAATCGGACTGGTAAAGTGAGTGTAATAATCAGCCGCTAGACCATAATGCCCGTGATTGTGCTCCGAATAGCGAGCCTGTTGCATGGAGCGAAGAAGCATCATGGACAAGACATCCTCATAAGGCTCACCCTCAACTGCTCGCATAATATCTTGAAGAACCTCTTGACTCATTTCACTAGCAGTCCCATAAATGCGCAAGCCAAAACTTGAAGCATAATCAATAAACTTCTGAACCTTTTCAGCCTTTGGCTCCTCGTGAATTCGATAGATAAAAGGCAAATCCAGCTTGCTAAAATGCTCAGCAACTGTTTCATTGGCCATCAACATAAAAGACTCAATCATGCGCTCGGCAACACCACGCTGACGAAGAACGATATCAACAGGCCTACCTTGCTTATCTACTAAAATCTTCGCTTCATTGGTATCAAAATTGAGGGCTCCACGTTTCACACGCATGTTTTCTAGCCTTTCATGAAGCTTGGCCATAAGTTCTATACTAGGAACAATTTTCTGATACTCTTGTCTCTTTTCCTCGTCGCCAGCTAGGATGTCATTGACATCACTGTAGGTCATACGAAAGCTAGTCTTAATTACCGTTTGTGTAATGGTGTAGTTGACCACACGACCATGTTTATCAATCTCCATAATGGCAGACTGAGTCAGGCGGTCAACTTGGGGATTGAGAGAGCAAATGCCATTTGACAGTCGTTCTGGAAGCATTGGCACCACGCGGTCTGTCACGTAAACAGAAGTCGCACGGTTAAGGGCTTCCTTGTCAAGGGCAGAACCCTCGGTTACATAGTAGGAAACATCTGCGATGTGAACACCAAGCTCCAGATTTCCATTTTTCAAGGCCTTGATATGCACCGCATCGTCCAAGTCCTTGGCATCCGCACCGTCAATGGTAAAGGTAACCTCATCTCTCAAGTCCAGACGGCCCTCCATATCCTTTTGAGACGGAGCATCAGGCACACTTTCTGCTTCCTTGACAACAGCTTCTGGAAACTCGGATACAATGTCCATAGACTCCAAAACCTCAAGGACATCAATCCCAACATCCGTCGAGTGCCCCACCACATCAAGGATACTAGCAACAAAGAAATCATGTTTCTTGCTTGGGTATTTGTCGATAAAGACCTTGAGAACTTCTGTTCCTTCTAGTTTAAGAGCTGGTTTCTTAACATAAATTGGTTGGCTGATTTTCTGGTTTTTCGAACGGATGTATCCAGCATACTTGGGTTTTTCCTGATCTAGTACGATTTGACCGACTACGGTTGTCAAACCGTGTTCTAGGATATCAATAATTTTGGCTTCGGCTGCTGTTCCCTTGTTGCGGTCAGCGACTTTCTTGATCACGACCTCAACGGTATCGCCATCAATAGCGTAGTTAACATCGTTTTTTCCTACAAAAAGATCGTCCTCCTCGCCTTCTAGACTGACAAAACCAAAGCCATTTTTATGGGCATGAAAAATCCCCTTGAGGGTAATCTCATGTTTTTTCTTGACTTCCAGAGTCAAGGTGCCATCTTCTTCAAAGCGAATCTGGTGCTTTCTTTCCATTAGGGACAAGGTTTTAATCAACTCACGAAAATCCTTGGACCCGTCTTTCCCCAAAGCCTGAGCCAAGTCATTGACAGTTACCTTTCCCTTATCTTGCAAATATTCTTTTATTCTATCTTTCATATTTTCTTTCTAGATTTTTAATTTTCTTTTACTGTAAAACCTTCTAAAATATCTTTTAAAAATAAAAAGAGGCAAAGACCTAGTCCTGCCCATTATTTTCTTATCTACTTGATAATACCGTCAATGCTAAGGCAATGGCTAGCCAGAAAAAGACTAAAATCCCTGTCAAACGCTGCATTACAGCTTCGAAACCGCGTGCTTTACTGCGTTCAAACAAATCACCTGAGCTGGCATCAAATACATTGCTGGATTGGTTTTTGGTTGGTTGCATGAAAATCGCAATCACAATCACAACAGATAATACTAATAAAATGGTTAATAATAGGTTATACATATCAAACTCCTTAAAATCCTTATTATTTTACCATAAAATCTACTTAGATTCAAGATGTAGGGTTACTTTTCTTTCCTTGGGACAATACTTTAAAACCTCAATCTTGTCTGGATGGGTTTTTGAATTTTTACTAGTTAGGTAATTGATACTGCCACAAGAGGAGCATTTGAGATTGATTTTTACTCGCACTAGATTTCCTTTACTTTTAATAATGTTCGAAATTGAAGAAGGTTAAAGAGACAACTAAAGGCAACACAAAGGCTTGTCGCATAAAAGACAGCATGGTAGCCAAATTGACCTGCTACTGCAGAACCTGCCATGGGACCAACGACACCTCCCAGATAAAAGAATACCTGATTAAAGGCAAAGACCCTCGAAATACCAGCTTTGGGCGTCATCTTGCTGAGAAGGGCATTAACTCCGGGAATCAAGGCACCGGTTCCCAATCCAAAGAGGAAACGATAAAGTCCTAGTTGAAGGGGGCTAGAGGCATTGGCACAGAGGAGATAGATGATGACTGAATAAAACTGGGCTACAATCAAGAGGCGATGGTTGCCAACCTTGTCACCTAGCTTTCCCATGACTCCTGCACTCATCATACTGGAAAAGCCCATACTGGATACAATCAAACCAGATACAAAAAGAAGATTCTCTGTCTGGCCTAAGTCGCGTACATACAGAGCTAAGATAGGGCCGATTGATTGGGCTGAAAATTGGATGACAAAACTGGTTAGAAAGAGGTTGACCAAGAGATAGGGATATTTAACTGAGGTAAATAATTCCTTTGTTGGGATGGCCTTTTCCTTGGCTACTGGTTGAAAATCTTCCTTGATAAAGCAAATAGTCAAAATAGCAGCTAAAAATAGAAAACTACCCACCAGTAAAAAGACAGTACGAATGCCAAATAATTCTGCGATAAAGCCACCAATAAAGGGACCAGTTAGAGTACCTGCAACTACACCAGTAGACAAAGTACCTAAGGCAGAGCCTGATTTTTCCTTGGGAACCTGACTGGCTATCAAGGCCGTTGCATTGGGAACAAAACCTGCAAATACACCGTTTAATAAACGAAGAAAGATTAACCAATAGATATTTGGCACAAAGGCCAAGCCTCCCATAGTGATAGTCATGGCCAGACCAGCACGAATCATCATGGGTTTTCGACCGTATTTATCAGCAAGTATACCCCAGATAGGAGAGAAAAGTGCTGCAGAAATGGCAGAGACAGAAATAGCTAAACCTGCGTAAAAAGCAGCTTGATCACTCCCTACACCTAAATTTTCCACAAAGATGGGCATAAAGGGCACTACCAAAGAAATACTGGCTCCTGTCAGAAAATTACCAAACCAGGCAATGCGCAGATTATCCTTCCAGTTAATCTCTGTCATCTTGCCTACCTCCCTCAAGAAGGATATGCACTTGATTAAGAAGCTGGTTCTGATTGCCATTATTATCAAGAATATGGCTAGCCAAATCTTTCTTTTTCTCTAAAGGCCACTGGGCTGCCAGACGAAACTCAGCTTCATCTTTGGACAAGTGGTCCCTTTTAATTAAACGTTCCACTTGGACATCTCGGTCCACATAGACCAACCAAGTCTCATCAAACCAAGCGCTGTAGTCCTGCTCAAAAAGCAGGGGAATATCCATGAAAAAAATCTCTCCTGTCTGAGCCAATTGGTCTCTTAATGTAGCTAGTTCCTCACGGATAATCTCTCCTTGGATTTGCTTAGACCATTCTCGTTCTTCAGGATTTGAAAAGATGAGAGTAGCTAGGAGAGGGCGATTGAGTTCTCCGTTTTTTAGAATTATTTCTTGACCAAAGTGCTGGACTAGAGCTTCAAACAGGCGGCCACCAGGTCTCTGTAACTGGTGGACGACTGCATCGGCATCCACCACTTGAAAGCCTTGCTTTCTTAGAAAATTTGTCACGGTTGACTTACCAGAGGCAATTCCCCCAGTGATTCCGATGATTTTTCCCATCAGCCCCTCCTTTGGCAGTTTGGACAAAAGTGAGTTCCACGTCCGCCTAGTTGGATTTTTTCAATTACAGTGCCACAACGTGAACATTCTTGACCAGCCTTGTCATAGACCTTATGAAAATCCTGCATAGTTCCATCTTCCCCAAAGGCATTGGTATAGGTCCGAATGGTGGAACCACCTTTTTCAACAGCCTGTCCCAAAACAGCAATGGTCTGGTCATGAATGGCAGTCGCTTCTTCTGCTGTCAAAGTCTGGGAAGGTCTAGCTGGATGAACCTGAGCTCGCCAGAGAACCTCATCCACATAGATATTGCCAAGGCCAGCTACCAAGGTCTGGTCTAAAAGATGGGATTTGATAGGTTTTTTAGACTTGGATAGGGCAGCTTGAAAGACCTGCACATCAAAGTCTTGTTCGCTTGGTTCAGGACCTAATTTTTTAGAAATAAAGTAGGCGTCTAAAAGGTCAGGCGCCAAGAGTTCCATAGTACCAAACTTGCGAACATCCTCATAAACAAACGTGCCGCCATCTTCAAACTGGAAGAAAATATGGGCATGTTTGCGTTCAGGAACCTGGTCCGGATAGTAAAAATACTTGCCCTCCATCCGCAGATGGGAAATCAAGACCTTGTCTATCAGGTAGAAAAGTAAATATTTGCCACGACGTCCCATGGACTCAACAACTTGGCCAGGCACTTCCTTTCGAAATTCGTCCAAATCTGTCTTAATCATCTTGGGATAGCGAATTTCTACACTCGAAATCTTCTTTCCCAAAATCAATTTTTCCAAGCCACGTCGAACGGTTTCAACCTCTGGTAATTCAGGCATAAGTCCTCCTTCTGTAAAAACAAGAAGCAGGCATGAGCCCACCTCTACTTAGTATTCTTTTTCATTATAGCCAAAGTCAGCCAAATCTAGCTTTTTATCGCGCCAGTTTTTCTTGACCTTGACCCAGGTTTCTAGGAAGACCTTGTCTCCTAGCATAAGTTCGATATCACGACGGGCCATACTACCAATTTTCTTAAGCATAGCACCACCTTTACCGATGATAATCCCTTTCTGACTATCGCGCTCGACCATGATAGTTGCACGGATGTGAACCTTGTCTGTCTCTTCGTCACGCTTCATAGAATCCACTACTACTGCGACAGAATGCGGAATTTCTTCACGAGTTAGGTGCAAGACTTTCTCGCGAACCATTTCTGAAACCAAGAAACGTTCTGGATGATCTGTGATTTGATCAGCTGGGAAATACTGGAAACCTTCGTCCAAATTTTCACTCAAAATATCCACTAGACGAGAGACGTTATTTCCCTGAAGAGCTGAGATTGGAACAATTTCCTTAAAGTCCATTTGGTTACGGAAATCATCAATCTGAGACAAAAGCTGGTCTGGATGAACCTTATCAATCTTGTTCACCACCAAAATCACAGGAACCTTAGCAGCCTTGAGACGCTCGATAATCATATCGTCTCCCTTACCACGCGCTTCATCAACAGGTACCATGAAAAGAACAGTATCCACTTCGCGAAGGGTACTGTAGGCAGACTCAACCATGAAATCTCCAAGGGCCGTTTTAGGTTTGTGAATCCCTGGTGTGTCGATAAAGACAATTTGCTCCTTATCAGTCGTGTAAATTCCCATGATTTTGTTGCGCGTTGTCTGCGCCTTGTCACTCATGATGGCAATCTTTTGCCCCATAACGTGATTTAAAAAGGTTGACTTCCCAACGTTGGGACGTCCTAAAATGGCTACAAAGCCTGATTTAAAAGTCATAATTTCCTCTTACTGTTTAAAATAATAAATCCCAGATTCGTGGGAGAAAAATCAATGCGCCTGTTAAGGTCGCGAAAAGAGAGACCACTAATACCGCGCCAGCCGCCATATCCTTGGCATTTTTAGCCAGCATGGAAAAGTGATAGTGACTGGCTAAATCCACCACATTTTCAATAGCAGAGTTGATAATTTCAAAGGCTACTACCAAGAAAATGCTCAATAGGAGAAAGAGCCATTCGATTCGTGACACCTGAAAAACAAAACCTGCAAGAACAACTACAAGAGCCGTCACTGCATGTTTTCTCATATTGCGTTCTTCCTTGATAGCAGTAAAAATTCCTGTGAGAGCAAATTCTAAACTGGATATCAGGTCACGATTTTTCCATTTTCGTTTATTGTCTTGTGAGTCCATAGGCTGTCAAAATTTCTTCTTGTAAACCGAACATCTCAGCTTCTTCTTCTGGAGTGTAGTGATCATAGCCGTTGATATGTAAAAAGCCGTGTACTGCCAAGAAGCCCATCTCACGCTCAAAGCTATGGCCATATTCCTCGGCCTGCTCATGTGCCTTATCGATAGAGATGAACAATTCCCCAATATAGGCATCAAACTCAGACATCATCTCTGCCAATTCTGGATTTTCAAGTAAATCCTCTTCGTCAAAGGCAATTTCCAACTCTGGCTTATACTCAAGGCTGATGACGTCTGTTGGACGGTCTGTATCACGGTACTCCAGATTAAGTTCATGACTACGTTCATTGGTCACAAAGGTAACCGCCATCTCCTTGTCTTCTTTTCCTAATTTTTGGGCTGCAAATTCCAAAATTTCTTGGGTTTGTTGCAACATTTCTTTTGAAACTTGACCAGTTTCATCTACCATTTCAATATACATGTGCTTCTCGTTTCTCTTTACTTGGCTTTATTATACCACATTTCCATGATTTTATTCTACCTTTTTGATATAATACTATGGAATACAATCACAAGGAGAGAACGATGTCATTTGACGGATTTTTTTTACACCACATGGTTGAGGAATTGCGAAGAGAGTTAGTGAACGGTCGCATCCAGAAAATCAATCAGCCTTTTGAACAAGAATTAGTCTTGCAAATCCGCAGCAATCGCCAAAGCCATCGCCTGCTCCTTTCTGCCCATCCAGTTTTTGGACGCATTCAGCTGACCCAAACAACTTTTGAAAACCCAGCCCAGCCTTCTACCTTTATCATGGTTTTGAGAAAGTATTTGCAGGGTGCCCTGATTGAGTCGATTGAGCAGGTGGAAAATGATCGTATCGTGGAAATTACGGTTTCCAATAAAAACGAGATTGGAGACCATATCCAGGCTACCTTGATTATCGAGATTATGGGGAAACACAGTAATATTCTACTGGTTGATAAAAGTAGCCACAAAATCCTCGAAGTCATTAAACACGTCGGCTTTTCACAAAATAGCTACCGCACCTTGCTTCCTGGGTCGACCTATATCGCTCCGCCAAGTACGGAATCTCTCAATCCTTTTACGATCAAGGATGAAAAGCTCTTTGAAATCCTACAAACACAGGAAACGACAGCTAAAAATCTTCAAAGCCTCTTTCAAGGTCTGGGACGCGATACGGCAAATGAATTGGAAAGGATACTGGTTAGTGAAAAACTTTCCACTTTCCGAAACTTTTTCAATCAAGAAACCAAACCATGCTTGACTGAGACTTCCTTCAGTCCAGTTCCTTTTGCAAATCAGGTGGGAGAACCTTTTACCAGTCTTTCTGATTTGTTGGACACCTACTATAAGGACAAGGCTGAGCGCGACCGGGTAAAACAGCAAGCCAGTGAACTCATTCGTCGTGTTGAAAATGAACTTCAGAAAAACCGACATAAGCTTAAAAAACAAGAAAAAGAGTTACTGGCGACAGACAATGCTGAGGAATTTCGCCAAAAAGGGGAATTGCTGACAACCTTCCTCCACCAAGTGCCTAACGACCAAGACCAGGTTATCCTGGACAACTACTACACCAACCAACCTATCACCATTGCGCTTGATAAGGCTTTGACTCCCAACCAGAATGCCCAACGCTATTTTAAACGTTACCAGAAACTCAAAGAAGCTGTCAAATACTTGACTGATCTGATTGAGGAAACCAAGGCAACCATTCTCTATCTGGAAAGTGTAGAGACCGTCCTCAACCAAGCTGGACTAGAAGAAATCGCTGAAATCCGTGAAGAATTGATTCAAACTGGTTTTATCCGCAGAAGACAACGGGAAAAAATACAGAAACGTAAAAAACCAGAACAGTATCTAGCAAGCGATGGCAAAACCATCATCTATGTCGGCCGCAATAACCTGCAAAATGAGGAACTAACCTTTAAAATGGCCCGCAAGGAGGAACTTTGGTTCCATGCCAAGGACATTCCTGGAAGCCACGTCGTCATATCAGGTAATCTTGACCCATCTGATGAAGTCAAGACAGACGCAGCAGAACTGGCCGCCTACTTCTCTCAAGGTCGCCTGTCAAATCTGGTGCAGGTGGATATGATTGAAGTCAAGAAACTCAACAAACCAACTGGTGGCAAACCCGGCTTTGTCACCTACACAGGACAAAAGACCCTCCGCGTCACACCAGACCCAGAAAAAATCGCATCCATGAAAAAATCCTGATTTTACTTGAAATCAGGATTTTTAACTTATACTCAATGAAAATCAAAGAGCAAAATAGGAAACTAGCCGCAGGTTGCTCAAAGCACTGCTTTGAGGTTGTAGATAGAACTGACGAAGTCAGTAACCATATATACGGCAAGGCGACGTTGACGTAGTTTGAAGAGATTTTCGAAGAGTATTACTACTTACTCAAATCATATCCAATAATAGGACTAATCTTTGCCACCTAGTTTCTCATTGATTTTCATCATCACACTAGCAATTTTTTCACCCCAATAAGGGTCTGAGGCATATTCTACATTCATACCAGACGCCTTGTTTCCAAGGAAAGTTCTGCCCCTATTGATATAATTTTCCTTAATCCACTTTGTTGCACCTAAAATTCCCTTATCCACATCATCAAATGTCTTGGCAGAAAGGTAAGGAGTCGTATCATAGGCTGTAATTCCAAAGAAATTATTCTTATCTTTGGCAATCTTGCTACGTCCCCAGTCGCTTTCTAAAGCACTATGAGCAAGGAGATAGAGGGCATTGATATGGTAATGTTCTTCGGCTTCCTTAAAGGTAGCTCCCTTATTTTCCAAGAGACTATTGTCAATATTTAACAGACTAAATACCTTATCCAAATCCTCAGCACTGTAGTTTGTAGCCTCTGTCAAATCTTTGAAAAGGAAGGGATTTTCAAGGTTAAAACCATCAAAATGCAGCCCATCTGCCGAATAATATTTCTTGCCTACTTCCATATCAGAAAGATGAGAAGCTACTGGGATACTAGCATTCTGAGCCACATAGTGATAAAAACGATGCCCATCGCTCTCATAATAAGGGATAAAATCCTTGCTAGCATCTAGTGCTTGTAAATCTTCTGTTTTCATATAGCCTGACAAACCAGAAATAGTAATAGCTAGGCGCTTGTCATCACTTTTTCTATCCTTATCCAGCCAAACAACACTACCTTGCGATATATAGGAGAGCTTTTCACCATCTGCATCATAAACATTTGCTGTGACAGGCACTACTTGATAATAAGCAGCATTTTCATTTGTAGCTTTTTCTCCAAGCCATTTACCGTCGCTTCCAAGCTGATAACCATCTACAGTCTCATTTTTTGCCATGTAACCACCAGATTTGAAGTAGTACCAGGCTTGACTTTTAGCATCGTAGACCCATTCTTTTTCAGCCATTTTGCCATCAGACTTGAGGTAAAACCAAGATTCCTTATCCCAAATCCATTCACTGGCTGCCATATAGCCACCAGATTTTAGATAATAATAGTGACCATCTTCGAAAATCCATTCTTTGTCAGCATGATTTCCATTTGCTTTGATGTAAAACCAAGATTGGTATTGTTTGTCAAAAAGCCAACCTTGCTGTACTTTTGCGCCACTAGCACTTACATAAGCCTGTTCAATCCACTGACTTGTCAGTAAATAACCACCAGATTTGAAATAATAGTCCTTGCCCTTAATTTGGAGCCATTCTTTCTCTGCGTGTTGTCCATCTGCTTTGATATAAAACCAAGCGTCGTATTGAGAATCATAGACCCAGTCTTCTATTACCTTGGCACCTGTTGCACCAACATAGGAAGCTCCTAGCCAAGCATTTCTTTTCATCTTTCCATTTTGGTCAAGATAATAGAAGGCTCCCTTGTCTTCTACCCATTCTGACTTGGCCATATAGCCACCAGATTTGAGGTAAAAATAGTTGTCACCTTGCTTCAGCCATTCATTTTCAGCATAGTTGGCATCTTCTTTTATATAAAACCAAGATTGATAATGAGCATCAAAAACCCACTCATTCGCTGCTTGACTGCCATCTGCTTTCAGGTATTGTTTTCCTTGCCAAGTACCATCACTAGCCATTACACCCTCTGGACTAGCTAAGAAAAATAGCAGGGCTAAGAAAAATAGCAGGGCTAAAAAAATAAATCTTACTTTCTTCATTAACCTTCTTCCTCTGTTCTTATTTATTTTATTGTACCAAAATTCTCTGAAATTCATATTACAAACTAATAAAAAATCAAGAACAGATTGATTGCAGTTTACCTCAGAGACTCTTTTACTTCCTTGCGTAGATTTTCCAGACTGCTAATACCATATTTATCCATAACCTTTGGTAAATTTTCGATGATATCAGGGCAGGCATAAGGATTGGTAAAGTTGGCTGTTCCAACTCCAATAGCAGATGCTCCAGCCAGATACATTTCTAGGGCAGCTTCAGCCGAATCCACTCCTCCCATTCCAATGATAGGCAGGTCTGTTGTTTGGGCGACTTGGCGGATGAGTTTGAGGGCTACTGGAAAGACTGCTGGACCAGACATTCCACCTGTTCCATTGGCCAAGATTGGTTTTCTGGTTTTGAGGTCAAAACGCATTCCAACTAGAGTATTGATCATGGTTAATCCACTTGCTCCCGCATCTTCTGCAGCTTTTGCGACAGTGACGATATCGGTCACACTAGGGGTTAGTTTGACATAAACTGGCACATCAGAGGCTTCCACAGCTGCTTTCACCACATCATAAGCTAAATCTGGGTCTTGACCAATCAAAAGTCCGTGATTACAGTGATCTACGTTAGGGCAAGAAATATTGAGCTCAATAGCCTTTACATTAGCTGCCTTGGAAATCCCATTAGAAACAGCTGCATACTCTTGTTTTGAAAAACCAGCTACATTGGCAATAATAGGAAGATTTGGATATTCTCTTTCCAGCCACGGTAGCTTTTCAGCCAAAACAACCTCTAAACCAGGATTTTGCAAACCGATTGCGTTAAGCATACCAGCGGGTGTTTCTGCCACCCTTGGAGTTGGATTGCCAAAACGGGGTTCAAGAGTTGTCGCCTTGATCATAATAGAACCTAAAAGGTCTAAATCATAGTACTTGGCATACTCTTGGCCAAAACCAAAACAGCCTGATGCTGGAATAATGGGATTTTTCAAATCCAAACCAGGGAGAGAAACTTGTAAACGATTTCTAGTCATGATTTTCTCCTTATAATACAACTGTTCCTGTGCGGAAAACAGGACCATCTTCACAGACGCGTTGGCTGACCGTCTCGCTTTCTGGCACTTTCAGGACACAGGCATAGCAGGCCCCCATCCCACAAGCCATGCGAGATTCCAGAGATAGATAGGCTCTTGGGTGGTCATAAAAGGTTTGATTGATATACTTCATCATTCCTGGAGCCCCACATGAGTAAACAGCATCAAACTGACTATCTAAGTCATTGATGACAATAGAAACATTTCCCTTGATACCATAAGAGCCATCATCTGTCGTTACAAATACTTGACCATATTGGGCTAATTCTTTTTCAAGGATAACAGCAGCCTTATTAGCAAATCCTAGGACTGTCACTACTTTCACACCACGTCCATGCAATTCCTTGGCCACCTCAAGCAAGGGTGGAACACCAATCCCCCCACCAACAAGGAGAACCTGACTCTGCTCATCTAGATCAGACAAGTCAAAACCATTTCCCTGAGGGCCCATCACATCAAGAGTGTCTCCCTGACTTAAGGTTGAGAAAATAGCTGTCCCAGCCCCCTTAATCCGATAAATAAGGCGACACTGCTTGTTAGACTTATCAATAGATGAAATCGAAATAGGACGGCGCAAGAGATGGGCATCATCAGGCACACGCAAATGAAGAAATTGACCTGCTCGCATAGCTTCAACCATTTCTCCTTCTAGGACTAATTCAAAGATTGCTGGCGCGATTTCCTCCTGTGCAACCACCTTCATGGTTTCCAAACGAATGGCACCCAAACGTTTCTTACATGTGGGATTCATAACTTTTCCTCCTTAAATTTTAAGGGGACCAGACAAAGAAAAGACCTTGCTAGTGCAAGGCCTCAGTTAAAATCGTACAACAGAAGAGAGCACACTCAAAAAGGTCTCCTCTAGAAAATTGTACTATTCTTTTATCTGACACCTTGTGAGTCTCTCTGGACTCCCCTTAAAGGTTAAATTTTTATTAGTATACTCTTTCAGCTAAAAAAAGTCAAGTAGAAAACGAAGATTCTACTTGACTTGACGAGATTATTTTTCACGAATGACTTCGACCTTGTAGCCATCAGGGTCTTTGACAAAGTAATAGTTAGGTGCAGTTCCTGGTAGACCATTTGGCTCAGTCACTTCATAGCCTTTGGCACTATGCTCTTGGTGAAGAGCTTCAAGATCAGGTGTACTTAGGGCGATATGAGCAAACCCATCTCCAACCACATAAGGGCCGTGATCGTAGTTATAAGTCAACTCCAACTCATAGTCGTCTCCCTCAAGTCCTAGATAGACAATCGTGAAGGCATGGTCTGGAAAATCTCTGCGACGCAATTCTTTAAATCCAAAAGCATCTTGATAGAATGCGATTGATTTTTCAAGGTTTTCTACTCGCAAGCAAGTGTGTAGCATTTTTGAAGCCATATTTTTCTCCTTTGTTTTTAAAAAGACTGGACAATCCTGTTCCAGTCTTATCTGTTATTATTTACCAAGTTTTGCTTTAGCTGCATCTGCAAGAGCTGTGAAAGCTGCTGCATCGTTAACAGCCAAGTCAGCAAGCATTTTACGGTTAACTTCGATCTCAGCCAATTTCAAACCATGCATCAATTGTGAGTATGAAAGTCCGTTCATACGAGCTGCCGCGTTGATACGAGTGATCCACAATTTGCGGAAGTCACGTTTTTTCTGACGACGGTCACGGTATGCATAGTAGTAAGAGTTCATTACTTGTTCTTTTGCAGTACGGAACAAGATGTGTTTAGCTCCATAGTAACCTTTTGCTAATTTAAGAATACGTTTACGACGTTTGCGTGATACAACGCCACCTTTAACACGTGCCATGTTTTATTTCCTCCAAATATTTCCTAGAATTGTTTACTTACAGTCAAGCTATTATTTCAAGCGAGTAAGCATTGCTTTGATACGTTTGTAATCCCCTGAATGCACCATAGATGCTTTACGAAGATGACGACGTTGTTTCTTAGTTTTTCCGTGGAAACGGTGAGAAGTGTAAGCACGGAAACGTTTAAGTCCACCAGAACCTGTACGTTTGAAACGTTTAGCTGATGCGCGGTGTGTTTTTTGTTTTGGCATGATTTTTTCTCCTTTATTTAACTTTCTGACAATTATTTTTTGTCAGTCGCTGGCGCCAATTGCATGAACATTTGACGTCCATCCATTTTAGCACGCTGTTCGATGATGGCAATATCTTGAGTTGCTTCAGCAAACTCGGCTAAAACTTTTGCACCAATCTCTTTATGGGTAATCATACGACCCTTAAAGCGAATAGATACCTTAACTTTATTTCCTTTTTCAAGGAATTTGCGTGCATTGCGAAGTTTTGTATCAAAGTCACCCTTGTCAATAGTTGGACTTAGACGAACTTCTTTCACAGTAACAACACTTTGTTTTTTACGTTGTTCTTTTTGCTTCTTCTGGTACTCAAATTTGAACTTACCGTAGTCCATAATTTTTGCAACAGGCGGTTTGGCTTGGGGTTGAATCAATACTAGGTCAACATTAGCGTTATCAGCCAAAGCTTGCGCTTCACTGAGTGGCTTGATGCCTAGCTGTTCTCCTTCAAGACCAATCAAGCGAACTTCACGTACACGAATCTCATCATTGATGAATAAGTCTTGCTTTGCTATGGTTTTCACCTCTTTTGTTTTATTAGAGAAAAACAATAGCGGACTCGTAAATATACAAGCCCGCACGTTATGATAGCGTTTCTTAGAAACTTTTCATCCGTAGGGCCAGGCAACTTAATGTCACAAGGCGAGAAGCTCTCACTTCTGCTTTTCTCAACTTTTATATGATACCAAGTTTTCTAGCCCTTGTCAAGATAAAAAGTTATTTTTTTGAAAAGTTTCTGTTTGTTAACCGACCGTTTCAATCTTCCAACTTTTCCAACCTTTAAAGCGTATAGCTCCTTGCTGGTCAGTTCGGTAAACTTTGCTATTGATAGTTTCAAGTCGTGTCAAGATTTCCTGATGGGGGAGTTTCGTTCGATTATTCTTTCCAACTGAAATGAGAGTGGTCTCTGGTTTGAGTTTTTCTAGAAAGGGTGAACTTGATGATTTTTTATTGCCATGTTGGCCAGCTTTCAAAACATCCACCTCTAGATCAGGATATTGCTTCAGCAATTCCTTCTCTCCTTTCTCCTCCAAATTTCCTGTGAAGAGAAAGTGCTTATCCAAAAGTTTCCCATAAAGAACCAGGGAATCTTCATGACCTCCATCTCCAATTTTCCTTGGAGATAGGACTTCTAACTGACTTCCAAAAATTGGCACATTTTCCCCTTCTGCCAAACTACGCACCTTGGTTTGAGTCGCCTGTAGTTTTGCCACAAATTCCTTCTGTTTCAGACTGCCTTTTGACACTAAGATCTCCCCTACATGGAAAGCCTTGGTCACCTCTAACAAATCTCCGACATGTTCCTTGTCCGTATTTGTCAAAATCAGCTGGTCAATCTTGGCCACTCCTCGACTTTTAAGATAAGGTATCAAGCTTCTCTGTGCATTGCTGGTCGTCGTCTTTTCTTGCCATTTTTCGATTTTCTTATCAGATTCTACCTTGCCACCGACATCTATGAGAATGGTCTTACCAGTTACATCCCGTAGGAAAATACTTTCGCCTTGCCCAATATCCAGCATGGTAATTTCATTTTCCAGTGGATACTTGGTCAAGAAAAAGAGACCTGTAATCAATAAGCTCAACACTGCTAGCCTTTTAATGTTTTTCCTCAAATCATAAACTAAAGTCAAGGAAATTAACAATAAGATTAAAAGCCATGCATTGGGTTGTCCAAAGACTAGAGGCCTACTTGTCACCTGCGATACCAAGCGAATAATGCCCTCCAACCATTCAAAGATAAAATTCAGCTGAATGACTGGATATAGAAAGGAAAGGGCAAATAAGATAGACAAGAGCGGTAAGAAGACCAAGTCAAAAAGAAAGGAAAAGACAAAGGTCAAAAGGATGGACCAAGGTTGAAATTCCGCAAAATAGAAGGACAGAATGGGCAATATTCCTAAGAAGATGACTAGACTTTCTCTGGCAATAGCCTTAAGCCCCTCCCCTTCTTTGCTGGTCATGGTCAAGATAAAAGCATAAGCGCAGGACAAGACTCCTCCTGCAGTCAGGAAAAAGTTGGGCATGATGATAAAGAGGACAAGCACCGTCAAGGCAAAATTATCTAATCCCTTAACACCATGTTGAGCCAGTAGCTTCTGCAAGAGACTGCGAATGACCGATGCCGAAAATCCAGTTAGTCCTGCATAGATAAGGGAAAAGGGATAAGTCAGAAATTTCAACTTTTCTTGGGTCAAGCCCAATCGCAAGAGAAGTTTCTTAAATCCGTCCATGAAAAAACCTACCTGCATACCAGACAGGGCAAAGAGGTGGATAATTCCTAGACTAGAATAAAGCTCATTCATCTCCTCAAAGTCGGTGTCCAGATGTCCTAACAGAAGCCCCGTCATATAGTTACGCATAGGATCTGGAAAGTGCGTCTTAGTCCAAACTACAGCCTTACGGCGTAAACTGGACAGGTTTTCACCTATATCCCAACTGCCAACCTTTTGGAGTGACTGGATCTTTTTGATGTTGAGTGTCTGGTAAATCCCCTGAGTTTTCAGATAGGCTTGGTAGTCAAATCCACCAAAATTTCTCTGCCTTTCTGGCTCCGAAAGCTTCCCTTCTAGTCCTATCTCATGAAGGTCGGTTAAAGCTTGAAAAGTTTCTTTCTCCTCCTCGGACTGGAGTTTATAATAAACTTGAAAAATGCGTCCATCAGACTTGCCACGAAAGGATAGACTGTCACCATTGACCTTAATAGTGTCTGGTAAAATCCGTACCCTTTCAACAGAATCCGCCAAATTTTGACTTGCTTGACTCTGTTGCCAATTTTGAAACAGAAACCAGAAGCCAAAGACTCCACAAATCACTAGAACTTTGCCTGCTGATTTCCACGGAAATTGGATAAAGAGACAGACTAGCAGAAAAACAAAGCCCAACAAAGCAAGATAGGATGCTGAGAAAATGGCGTAGTAAAGCCAGAGCAATAGAAAACTCAGATAGATTAGGGGAATGGGGAAATTCTTAATCCACTGTAACATAGTCTTTTAGCTTTTCTATCGTTTTAGCACCAATGCCAGAGACTTTCTTGAGTTCATCGACCGACTTGAATTTCCCATTTGTTTCACGATGGTCAATAATATCCTGAGCTCGTTTTCCTCCCAGACCCTTGACTTGCTTGAGTTCTTCCAGACTGGCCTTGTTGATATTGACCTTCTTGTCCTTGATTGTTGAAGAAGCTGTCCCCGAACCAGTCTGTTGACTAACTGCTTCTTCTCCCTTAGTAGGAACGTAAACCAGAGCCTCATCACTAACTTTCTGAGCTAGATTGAGCGACTTGCTATCGGCTTGCTCTGTCAAGCCACCAGCCTTCTGAACAGCGTCATTGACCCGACTACCTACTGGCAAGTCATAAATCCCTGGCGATTTGACAGCACCCTTCACATCTACTGTGATTAAATCTTGTTCAACCGGTTCTTCCTTTTCTTCCTTGTTCACTTCCTTTTCGGTCGATGAATCCTTGGAAACAGCTGCAACTTCTGCCTGCAAATTCATTTCTTTGACAGGTGTGTGTGGAGCTGGCTTTAGCAGGAAAAATCCGCCTACAAGCAAGCCCAGACCAGTACAGATGACAATGATTTTATACTCTTTGATTTTCTCGATAATTGCTTCCATATTTTCTCCTCTCTTAGATTATTCGTAAGAGAAAGAAAAAACAGTCGAAAAATTTCTTTTCAACTGCTTATTTATTTGCAAAATAGTCTTCCTTGGTCAAGACATAATAAACTCTTGTAACGATTCGGCCTTCTTCATGCTGGTCCATACAAGCATATGGTTCTGCATGTGAAAAACGCATGCCTGATTTCTCCATGACCTTTCCTGACGCAGGATTGTCCTTATCGTGAAGGGCAGTCAACTTATTCATCCCTATCTTCTCAAAAGCTAGCTCAATCACAGCACGATTGGCTTCTGTCGTCAATCCTTGATTCCAATACTTTTTATTGATAATGTAGCCAATAGCTGCCTTCTTAAGAACAGGATCAATCTTGTGCAAATCAATTGTTCCGATAAATTTGCCATTGCTTTTTAGTTCTATTCCCCAACGTCCCAAGGGATTAGCCAAGTAGAACTGAGCAATATTATTTTTGGTTTCTTCTAAATTTTGATTAGTTGGAAAAGTGTAACGTGTATTATCCTTTTCCGAGGCATAGGCAAACATTGCTTCTGCATCATCCAAGGTTACAGGTCTAAGCAATAAACGCTCCGTTTCTATAGACGGATACTGGGCAAGTTTTACAAAAATTGATTCCATACGTTTCCTCCACTTGAAAAGTTTCTAACTAATACAAAGATATTGAATGAAACATTTAAAAAGCAAACTTATAGTATATTAAGATAAGATATAAACAAATAAATCAGGAAAGTCAAATTAATTTCTAGAAATATTTTAGCAGTCACGACGTACTATTCTAACTTCAATCAACTATAGATTTAGCATTGAGATAACTTTAAGTACAAAAGAACTACCCTTCAGACAGAGGTTGAGGATCTAATTCTTCACTCTCTTCTTTTTTAACTGGAGCTGGTTCATAAGCTCGGATAATCTGAGCGACAACAGGATGGCGAACCACATCCTTAGCTGAAAAATAAACAAAGTCAATCTGGTGAATGTTCTTGAGCTTTTCTTGGGCATCAATCAAACCGGACTTGACGTTACGCGGAAGGTCAATCTGACTGATATCTCCATTGACAATCATCTTAGAATTAAAACCTAAACGCGTCAAAAACATCTTCATCTGCATGATGGTCGTATTTTGCGCCTCATCGAGAATGACAAAGGCATCATCCAAGGTTCGTCCACGCATGTAAGCAAGCGGCGCAATCTCGATAATTTCTCGCTCCATGAGACGAGTCGTTTGGTCTTTCCCCAGAATCTGATACAAGGCATCATAAACAGGTCGAAGATAAGGATCTACCTTCTCCTTAAGGTCTCCCGGAAGAAATCCAAGACTCTCTCCAGCTTCTACTGCTGGACGAGTTAGGATAATTCGCTTGACCTGCCCACGTTTAAGAGCTGTCACAGCCAAGGTCACTGCAAGGAAGGTCTTCCCTGTCCCTGCAGGTCCGATTCCAAAGGTCACATCATGCTGTTTAACACTATCCACATAAAGTTTTTGACCCAGTGTTTTGACACGAATAGGCTTCCCTGTATTGTCCTTGATAATTTCTTCTTCGTAAAGAGCGACAAACTTATCAATTTCATCGTTTTTGACCATGCTAATTGCAGTCACCACATCTGGCGTACCAACGGTCATCCCACGGTTCACCAAGACCATCAAAGCTTGGATAACCTGACGAGCTTCCTCACAAGCAAACTCTTCTCCCAAAACCTGAACAATCTCCGTACGAGCATGAATCACCACATCAAGCTCTTCTTCCATCAAACGAAGATGGCGTTCATTGGAACCAAAAAGATGAAACAAGTCATCTGGATGACTCAGTTGAATGTCAATTGAATGTTCCTTCAAATAAAGAACCTCTCTAATCCTTTTATTTCTTTTTATTATAGCAAAGGGATGGATAAATTACTAGCCCAAACCTAATGAATAAAGTCTAGTGTTCTAAGTATTCTTGCCAGATAGCGTCAAAATCTCCTAGGTTAAAAGAGAAACTGGCATGCTCCTCCAAAAAGCGACTCACCTCATCAAAATCATCTGTGTGTTTTGGGAAGGCTGACTCCTCAAAAGCTAGGTCTGCCAATATAGCCTTGGGACTGTTGCTTTTAGGATTGCGCTCGGTCATGAGCCAAGTGTAAAATGATTTTCTCATATGGCACCCTAAATCAACTCGGTCCCAAACTGGTCTTGCTTGATTTTACCAGCCTTCATCAAGCCACCGAGTGCTTTCTTGAACTGACCTTTAGAAATGCCAAATGTTGCCTTAATGTCGTCTGGAGATGACTTATCATTTAAGGTCATGAAACCGCCATTGCTTTCCAAGTAGGTCAAAATCATCTGGGCATCATTTTCCAACATTTCAAAAGAACGTGGTTTGAGGGAAAGGTTCAAGGTACGGTCCACTTCACGGAAACCAATGACACGCGCATCTAGAACTTGACCCAATCGTGGCTCTGCGTAGCGTTCGCTAGGATGGATAAAGCCAAGCATGTTATTTTCTGGCAGGTAAACAAAAGTTCCTGACAGCTTGAGACGGTATACAATAGCTGGCCAGTTTTGATTCTGCATGTTATTATAGGCAGGACGAGCCAGACGTTGGAAGTCTTCTTGATAGGCTAAGAGTCCCCAGATTCGGTCTTTCTTATCCACTTCAAGACGGATGTAGAGTTGGTCGCCCTTCTTAGGCCAGAGTTCCTTGAGCTCAGGGAGAATATCGAGTGACACAACGATTTCCTTGTCAGGAAGGCCTGTATCCACAAAGACACCCAAGTCTTTACGAACTTCTGTGACACATCCCCAACCAAATTGATCCTGAGTGGCAGTCACTTCTAAGGTGGTCAAGCGGAGCTTTTGCTTCATATCTGTATAGGCGAAACCTTTGACTGTATCACCTACTGTATGCTGACCTTCTTCCTTAGCAAGAGCATAGGTTTGACCATCCTTTTGCACAAAGTAAAAACGGTCATTTTCATCGATGATCAGTCCAACGATAAAACTTGCAAGATTTGTATTCATATTTCCTTCTTTCGAATAAAACTCAGCCAGCAATGCCAACTGAGTTTTTCTGTTTATTTTTAGACTTCCAAAAGTTCTTTCTCTTTGTTGGCAGTCATGTCGTCGATGTGTTTAACAGCATCGTCTGTTACTTTTTGAATGTCTTTTTCAAGAGTCTTCAATTCGTCTTCAGTGATTTCTTTTGCTTTTTCTTGTTTCTTAGCTTCGTCCATAGCATCACGACGAATATTGCGGACAGCCACTTTAGCATTTTCTCCGACCTTCTTCACTTCTTTAGCAAGGTCACGACGAGTTTCTTCTGTGAGAGCAGGGATAACCAAACGAATAACAGAACCATCGTTAGCTGGTGTGATACCAAGATCAGAGGCATTCAAGGCACGTTCGATGTCTTTCAATGAAGACTTGTCAAATGGTGTCACCAACAAAACACGCGCTTCTGGAATGGTAATTGAAGCGATTTGGTTAAGAGGAGTTTCTACTCCATAGTATTCTACATGTACACGGTCCAGCAAGCTTGCATTGGCACGGCCAGCACGGATACCACCAAATTCACGAGCAAGTGATTGGTGAGACTGGGTCATTCTCTCTTTAGCTTTTTCAATAATTGCGTTAGCCATAATCTTTCTTATTCCTTTTCTTCGATATTATTTGAAACTGTTGTTCCGATATTTTCTCCAAATACGACACGTTTAATGTTGCCTGGTTGATTCATGTTGAAGACAACCAAGTCAATGTCGTTGTCCATTGAGAGGGTTGAAGCTGTTGAGTCCATGATACGAAGACCTTTGTTAATAACATCACGGTGGGTCAATTCTTCAAATTTAACAGCTGTCTTGTCCTTCTTAGGATCGGCATTGTAAACACCATCTACACCATTTTTAGCCATCAGGATGGCATCTGCTTCGATTTCAGCTGAACGAAGAGCCGCTGTTGTATCTGTTGAGAAGTAAGGTGAACCAATTCCGGCACCAAAGATAACGATGCGGCCTTTTTCAAGATGACGAAGGGCACGTCCACGGACATAAGGCTCTGCCACTTGTTGCATAGCAATGGCAGTTTGCACACGTGTATCAACCCCAACTTGTTGCAATGAATCTGCCATCACAAGAGCATTCATAACAGTCCCAAGCATTCCTGTGTAATCTGCCTGAACGCGGTCCATACCTGCTTCTGCAGCAGGTTCCCCACGCCAGAGATTTCCTCCACCAATAACAAGGGCAATTTCGATACCTAAGCTATGAACTTCTTGAATCTCTTTTGCGATTGTTTGAACTGTTTGGATATCAATCCCTACGCCACGTTCACCGGCAAGGGCTTCACCTGATAACTTGATTAAAATACGTTTATACTTGGGATTCGCCATTTTCACTCTCCTTCTTTTATCCTACCTATTTTATCACAATTTCTAAGATTTTTATAGTATCATGAGCAATTCTTTCAAAAAAATTAGACAAAAATTAGACAGTCAAAAATTCCTCTAAGTCAGCAAGAGCACGCTCAGCAATTTTTTCATAACGAGCCTTCTTATCACGGATACGCTCGCCTTCCAACTCCTTGATAATTCCGAAATTGACATTCATTGGTTGGAAATGTTTGCTGTCCGCATGGGTGATGTAATGAGCTAAGCTTCCGATAGCCGTCGTCTCTGGGAAAATAGCCTCGCTTTCTCCCTTGAAGAGACGAGCCGCGTTAATTCCCGCAACCAAGCCTGACGCTGCGGACTCAACATAGCCTTCCACACCCGTCATCTGACCAGCAAAGAAGAGATTTAGTTGTTTCTTAGAACGGTAAGTCTGTTCAAGAAGATTTGGTGAATCCATGTAAGAATTGCGATGCATAACACCATAACGAACAAACTCAGCATTTTCAAGACCTGGAATCATTTGAAAGACTCGCTTTTGCTCCCCCCATTTGAGATGGGTTTGGAAACCGACGATATTGTAGAGACTACCAGCCGCATTGTCCTGACGAAGCTGGACAACTGCGTACGGTGTTTTGAACTCTCCATCACGAGGTCCTGTGTAGTCATCTGGATACTCCAAACCGACTGGTTTCATAGGGCCATAAAGCATGGTTTTAATACCACGTTTAGCCATGACTTCGATAGGCATACAGCCTTCAAAGTACTTTTCTTTTTCAAAAGAATTGAGCGGTGCTTCTTCAGCATTGACCAAAGCTTCATGGAAATCCATAAATTCTTGCTTAGTCATAGGGGCATTGAGATAGGCCGCCTCTCCCTTATCATAACGAGACTTGAGATAGACCTTGCTCATATCAATGGTGTTGACATCGATAATAGGCGCTGCCGCATCGTAGAAATAGAAACCATCGCCGTCATTAAGGGCATGAATTTTTTCAGCCAGAGCATCGCTGGTCAAAGGACCAGTAGCCACAACTGTGATAACATCTGTCGGCAATTCTGTAATTTCATCACGAACCACTTCAATCAAAGGATGGTTGGCAACTTTTTCGGTCACCATTTGGGAGAAACCATCACGGTCCACCGCAAGAGCTCCTCCTGCAGGAACACGGGTTGCTTCAGCAGATTCTAAGATAACAGAACCCAAGCGACGCATTTCTTCCTTGAGAAGACCAACTGCATTTGTCAAAGCATCCCCACGAAGGGAATTAGAACAAACTAACTCAGCAAAATTGTCTGTTTTGTGTTGAGGTGTTGACTTGACACCACGCATTTCATAAAGTTTAACTGGAATACCACGTTCTGCAATTTGGTAGGCTGCTTCAGAACCTGCCAAACCAGCACCGATAACATTGATATAAGATTGAGACACGACACTAATACCTCTTTGGGAGTGTGAAGACAAGGTTCACATTGAAAAAGCCAATCAAACTTAAGAGTTTTCGAATTTCTTGGCTCAGGCTGAAAAAGTCCACAGGACTTACTTCGCTTTCGAATTTCCTGGCTCAGGCTGAAAAAGTCCCCCGGACTTACTTCGCTCTCGAGTTTCTTGGCTCAGGCTGAAAAAGTCCCCCGGACTTTCCTCGCTTTCGAATTTCCTGGCTCAGGCTGAAAAAGTCCCCCGGACTTTTTCACTCCCACAAATCTTTCTAATTTTTTCTTCTACTAGTATAACAAAAAAAGGGAAGAAGGCAAACTTCCCTGTTTAGTCATTTTCTTCCCAATCGTGGTAGGCAGCGTAGAGTTGACTCTTATTCCACTGGTAAATCTTAGCTACTTCCTTGATAGCTTGATTTTTCTTCATGCCTTGCTGGATACGGGCTTGGATTTCTGAAAACAAGTCCTCCTCGTCCTTTTCTTCCATATCCTGACTGGCACCTTCAACGATGAGAAGGCATTCTCCCTTAAGTGGCGTTTCAGAGATACTTTCCAGCAATTCAGAGATCTTTCCTCTTTGGTATTCTTCATAGATTTTGGTCAATTCCCTAACCAAAACGACCGAGCGGTCGCCATAAACTGCTAACATATTTTCCAAAGTATCTGCCACACGATGGGGAGATTCATAGAAAATCTGAGTTTCAGGATAATCTTTTTTTGAGTCGAAAAATTGCTTTTGCTGGCCTGATTTTCTGGGTAAAAAGCCGTAAAAGATATGTGGTTGTGGCGCTAGACCGCTAGCAATCAAGGCAGAAATCCCTGCAGAGGCACCTGGAACTGTGACAACAGCAATATCTTCCTCAATGGCTGCCTTAACCAAATCATGACCAGGGTCTGAGATACTAGGCAAACCCGCGTCGGATACCTGAGCAATGCTTTGTCCTGCTTTCAGGAAACCAATCAAATCAGGAATTTTTTCCTTGGCATTGTGCTCATGAAAACTAATCTGCTTGGTGGAAATATCAAAATGCTTGAGCAAAAGTCCTGTATTGCGCGTGTCCTCAGCAGCAATCCAGTCCACTTCTTTCAAGGTCTGAATAGCTCGAAAGGTCATATCGTCTAGATTGCCAATCGGCGTTGCTACTAGGTAAAGCTTGCCATAGGGAGACTGCCCCTTAAAACTTTTTTGAATCTGCATGCTTACTCCCTGTATAACAACTCGTCACAGAACATACATTCCTCGTCCTGCTCTCGACGTTGTCCATAAAAATCATTACAAACGTGAAATCCATCCCGGTAAATGCGACGGACACTTTCACGAACATGCTTGGCCTTGACGGGAGCGTCTGCTTCCACCTCACCCAAGCGTTCTCGCAACTTACTATTTTCCAAGCGAAGAGCTGTATTTTCCTCTACCAGGCTCTTGAGATTTTTCTTGATGGCTTCCACATCGGCCAAGGTTACCAATAATTGTTGGGAAAAATCATCCAGCGCATCAAATAATTCTTTTTTGTCCATAAAACAGCCCTTTCCTTTCTTTATCATTCATTTTTGAGTCTATATTTCTTTCAAGACCAGATATTCCATGGCATTTTGAAAGCTGACATTAGCTTGCCACATTTTTCTGGCTTCTAGCAAATCTTGTAAAATCACTCTTACTCTTGCTTGTAGGATATCTTGTCCACAGAGAACTTCAAGAATCCGTAAAAGCTGATCTTGTTTTTCCTTATCATCTGCCAAGCTAGCTAGTTTGGCAACTTGCAAATAACTTTCTTTTTTCTTAGCTACTAACCAAGTCAGCAGGCGTTCACTTTCATCAACCAAGGTCCAAAAACTTGCCTGATTGGCTAACTTTTCTGCTTCAGCTCGCGATTGACTAAACTGGGCTAATAGAGTTGCTTTTTTCTTAACCAGCCCCATTTGTTCTAAGAGCAAGATGAGCTTCTCTTCTTGCTTTTTAAAGTGAAAAATCTGGGTCCGACTTCGGATGGTCGGTAAAATCTTTTCCTCATCGCTAGTCAAGAAGAAAATATAAACCTCACTCTGGGGTTCTTCGATGACCTTGAGCAAAGAATTGGCTGCGTTAGGATGCATTTTCTCAGCTTGCTCGATAATAAAGACCTGCTGCTGGCTTTCAATCCCTGCTTGAGAAAACTGCCCCACCAATTCCCGAATGCGTTCTGTCTTAATAACCTGATTTACTGGCTTAATCAAGGTGACATCGGGAAATTCTCCCTGTTCAATCAGCTTACAATTTCGGCATTTCTCACATGGTAGAACGCCTACTTTATCCGTGCAAAAGAGACTTTTAGCCAAAAATTTCGCCATTTCCAAGCTTCCAAAGAAACCTGAAAAGAGATAGGCGTGATTAAGCTGGTCTTGCTCCAAGATACGAACAAAACGGTCAAACTGGTCTGGCTGCCAAGCCTTTAGTTGATCTTGTTTCATTTTGGCAAGCCCATTCTGTCAAACAAGACAGCCTTGGTAGTTTCCACAACTTGCTCCAAAGGGAGACTAGCGTCGATCTTGACAATGCGATTTCCTTCTTTTTCCAGGAGAGAAAGATAACCTTGACGGACTTTTTTATGCAAGTCCAACCCTTCCAAGTCCAAACGATTGACCTCACGATTGCTATTAGCAGCAATGCGAGCCAGTCCTTCTTCCACCTCGATGTCAAAATAGAGTGTCAAATCAGGTTTAAGGCCATCTGTCGCAAACTGATTGAGCCAGTCAATGGCGTCAATATCCAAGCCACGACCAAATCCCTGATAGGCAAGAGAACTATCGATGAAGCGATCCATAATGACCAACTTGCCAGCTTCAAGTGCTGGAAGAACTTTTTCCACCAAGTGCTGTCTGCGACTAGCAATATAAAGAAGCAACTCTGTCTTCGCATCCATCTGAGTATGACTTGGGTCCAAAATCACTTCCCGAATCTTCTCTCCAATCAAGACACCTCCTGGTTCACGGGTCGTCAGCACCTCTACTCCTTTTTCCTCTAAAATTGGTAGCAGAGCCTCTAAAACACTGGTCTTTCCTGCTCCCTCTGGTCCCTCAAGAGAGACTAAAAATCCTTTTGACATATCTAACTCATTTCTTTTTTACTACTTCTATTCTATCAAAAAAATAGGGGTTTGTGACAATCTTTTTGTCTTCTCATTTCATACTCAATGAAATGAGAAGAGCAAACTAGGAAGCTAGCCGCAGGTTGCTCAAAACACTGTTTTGAGGTTGCAGATGGAAGCTAACGCAGTTTGAAGAGATTTTCGAAGAGTATCAACCACCATAAAAGAGGCAGACAAATCCACCTCTTATTTACCAAGTTTTTTAGTTCGTTTGTAGGCTTTAGTGACTGCCTCCATGACCGTTCCTCGAAAAGCATGCGCTTCTAGGCTTGCTACACCAGCGATAGTAGAACCGCCTGGGCTACAAACTTGATCTTTCAAGACCCCAGGATGCTCTTGGGTTTCTAGGACCAATTGTCCAGCTCCTACCACAGTTTGAGCCGCCATTTTCAATGCCGTTTCTCTTGGCAATCCTGTCTGAACACCCGCATCTGCCATAGCCTCAATAAAGAGATAGACAAAGGCTGGTCCACAGCCTGCAAGACCTGTCGCTGCATCGATTAAGCCTTCCCCAAGTTCAACCAAGAGGCCAGCCTTGGTTAACAGCTGACAAAAGAGCTCACTGTCCTCAGTCCTGCAATTAGAAGACAAGGCATAACTAATCACTCCTTGCCCGATAGAAGCAGGGGTATTAGGCATCATGCGAATAATTCGGTGTTGACTTGGGATAAGACTTGCTAGTTTTTCCAAGGTCAATCCAGCTGCCATAGAAATCAAAAGAAGACTTTCTCTTTTTTCAAGGATAGACTGGTATTGAGCAAGCAGTTCAGAAAACTGAGCAGGCTTAACTCCTAGAAAAATCACATCTGCTTCTGCAAAGATTTCGTCATTGCTAGAAGCCTGACCACCGAAGTTGGCGATGAAAGCATCCACCTTAGCTTGGCTACGATTGGCAAGAAGAATCTCATCTGCCGGTCTAGCCTGCAAAACAGCCTTGGCCAAACTAGCACCCATATTCCCCAAACCGATAAATCCAATCTTCATCTCTTACTCCCTTATCTGTCCATCACCAGTAACCACATACTTGTAGCTGGTCAACTCTTTTAATCCCATGGGACCACGCGCGTGCAGTTTCTGAGTAGAAATCCCCATTTCACAACCAAGACCAAATTGGCCTCCATCTGTGAAACGAGTCGAAGCATTGACATAGACAGCTGCAGAGTCCACTTGATCTGTAAAGTAAGCTGCAGCTTCAGCATTTTCAGTCACAATGGCATCCGAATGATGGGTACTGTGGGCTTCAATATGCGCAACCGCTTCTTCTAAACTGCTCACAACCTTAACAGCTAGAACATAGTCCAAAAATTCGGTGTCAAAGTCTTGTGCTTCAGCTGCTTGGCCTGAAACAAACTGACTTGCTTTCCTATCAAGTCGGAATTGAATTGGTTCCAACCCAGCTTCTTTTCGATCTGCAACCAATACTTGCTCCAAGCGAGGAAGGAAGCTTGCTGCCTTGTCTTCATGAACCAGTAAAACCTCCATGGCATTGCAGACAGAAGGACGACTAGTTTTAGCATTGTTGATAATAGACAGCGCCTTGTCTTCATCTGCATCCTTATCCACATAAACATGGACAATCCCAGTCCCTGTCTCGATAACAGGTACGATAGCATTTTCAACCACTGCATTAATCAAGCCAGCTCCTCCACGAGGAATAAGAAGGTCTAGATAGCCCTTGGCCTTCATCATGGCATAGCTGCTTTCTCGGCTGGTATCTTCCACCAGTTGAATCACATCTGGGTGAATAGTAGTCGTCTCCAAGCCCTTTTTCAAGGCTGTGACAATGGCATGGGCAGATTGATAGGCATCCTTCCCACTACGAAGAACAACCGCATTTCCACTCTTGAGAGCCAAAGCAGCTGCGTCTGACGTCACATTTGGACGACTTTCATAGATAATACCGATAACACCCATAGCCACACGTTTTTTGGTGATAACCAAACCATTTTCAAGCTGATTGGTTTCTAAGACTTCACCTATTGGATCTGGTAAAGCAACCACTTCACGAATCCCAGTTGCCATCGCTTCTATACGACTTGCATCCAAATAAAGACGATCCAGCATCACATCTGAGATTTTACCCTTAGCCGCTTCCATATCGAGGGCATTGGCTGCTAAAATTTCCTCTGTAGCAGCCACTAAGTGATTAGCCATGGCTAGCAAGGCTTGGTTTTTCACCTTTTCACTAGCTGTGTTGATCGATTTTTTAACAGCCTGTACCTGTTCAAATTGTTCTTGTGTACTTACCATAGTTTACCTCTAAAATTCTGTAAAGAGTAGTTGGATTTCAGGAGTAATGGAAATCCAATCGTCACGGTGAATCAAGACACCCTTGGCTTTTTGAGAACGCAACATATCCTCCAAAGCAGATGCACCAAATTGCACACGCCCTTTTCCAAGTGATTTTCCACTTTCCTTGTCAAATACTGTCACGATATCACCGTAAGAAAAGGCTCCTTCTGCTTCAACGATACCAGACAAGAGAAGACTCTTTCCATGTTGAGAGAGAGCTTCTGCAGCCCCTTTATCAACCCAAATAGAACCTTGACTCTGAGCATAGAAGGCCAGCCATTGTTTCTGGGTACGAAGTCCTTTCTCTTGCGCAACAAAGTAGGAACCATCATTAGTCTCCTCCGCCGCTTCAATCATGGCATCCGCCTTCAAGGATGAGCAGATATAAACAGGAACTCCTGATTCTGTCGCAATAGTCGCTGCTTTGATTTTTGTAAGCATGCCCCCAGTTCCGTTTGAAGAACCGGCTCCGCCAGCCATATCAATAATCTCACGATTGATGGTCTCGATTTTCTCCAAGCGTTTGGCTCTTGGATCTGAATTAGGGTTTCCAGTATAGAGACCGTCCACATCTGTCAAGAGGACCAAAAGGTCTGCTTGGACCATGGCCGCCACCTGCGCACTCAGAGTGTCATTGTCCCCAACCTTGAGCTCATCAATAACGACACTATCGTTCTCGTTGATAATAGGAATCGCCCCACGGCTAAGTAAAACTGACAAAGCCTGATGGGCATTTTTATAACGGCGCTTATCCACAAAATCATCCTGAGTCAGCAAGATTTGGGCAGAAACGATTTGGCGCAAGAGAAGATTGGTCGTGTATTCTTCCAACAAGAGCCCTTGCCCTACCGCTGCCGAAGCCTGTTTATCAGCAATCTTGGTCGGACGCTTTTTAAATCCTAAGGCTCCAAAACCAGCCGCAATGGCACCTGACGACACCAAAATCAATTCATGACCAGCCTCGTGCAACATAGCCAACTGCTGGGTAATAGCCTTTACTTTACTACGTGATAAGCTTCCATCCTCATTTGTCAGAGAAGAAGTCCCCACCTTAAAGACAATCCGTTTGTATTTCATAGTCTCACTCCGATTCTTCATATTTATCCATTATAACATGAATAGCAGGAAATAGAAAAGAGTTGATAGTAAAAAGAAGGCCCTAAAACCTTCTTTTTACTACTGTTCTGAATCCGATTTGTTTGCACTCGTTTCAGAGATTTGTGAAGTTGATGAAGTCAAATCTTGACTAGTTGAAGAACCAGTAACACTTTCATGTTGACTCGTTTCTTTATTTTCAAGATCTTTTTTCACTACTTGATTGGATTCTTTTATTTCTGAATTACTTGTAACTCTAGTTGTAGCAGATTTTTCGACTGGAACATCCACTAACCAGGCACCACTTGAATCAACAGTATAGCCTTCTGGTGTCTTACCATTCACAAGTAATTGACCATTTTCTTTCAAGAAGTACCATTTATCCTTGTCCTTGATCCAACCAACAGCTCGTGAACCATCTGTCTTGTAGAAGTACCAATCATTTGCCTTTTTAAGCCAGCCTTGCTTCATAGCTCCTGAATCTTCTAGATAGTAATGATGACCAGCAACTTCTATCTCGCCTGTCTTCATGATACCAGTAGAATCCATATAGTACCAGGTTTCTTTATCTTTTACCCAACCTGTTTTCATTTCCCCTGATTGAGCAAAATAGTACCATTGGCCCTTATATTGAAGCCAATCTGTCTTCATAGAGCCATCGTTTGATAAATAATAGTTCTGACCTCCAGTATTTACCCAACCAATTTCCATCTGATTTTCTTTGTTGAAATAATACCAGATTCCATCAATTTTCTTCCAATTTTTAGCAGAAGCACCAGAGTCTGTCAAATAGAACCAATGATTGTTCCATTTTTTCCATTGATTCTGTAACAAGATACCCGTTTGGTTAAAGTAATACCATTCACCTTCGATTTCATTCCAACCGACAGCATACTCTCCTGTAGAATCAGGTGCTTGATACCACCAGTTTCCATATGCACTCTTATGCCAGCCAGCTTGAAAACTTGGAATCGGCTTGTAGGAAGTTGAAATGTTTACTAAACCGTCTTGTCGAATATCAAAAACTGTCGCATCATAGTCTTTGCTGGCTGCATTGATCCTCTCAATTCCTCGTTCTTTGAGCCAATTAACATACTCACTATCAACACCATTTTTCCAAGGTAGACTATCCGAAGTTTGAACAATCAAACTCGGACTCAAATTTTTAATGAAATCCTTGGTGTTTGATTTATTGGTATCACGGTGATGGTTAAACTTCATCAAATCAACTTTTCCAATGAGAGGACCATACTTGTCTTCTGCTCCATGAACATTATCTAAGTCGCCCCCAAGGTAAATTTTCTTACCATTGACTTTGACTACACTAATCAAGGAATTGGAATTGTCATCCCAAATTTTCTTTAATTCACCTGATGAATCTGTTTCATTTTCATAATTATAGAGTTGAATATCCATGTCTCCAAACTGAAAATGAGCATCTCCTTGTGTGATGTTTTGAATAACTGAAACACCTTTTTCTGCAGCAGTCTGTAAAACCTTATCATAACCGTACAGATTATCCCATAAACGTTCAGAATTAGTAATACGATTATCACTATATTTTTTAAGATAGACTCGGTCAACTGGATAGGTAGACAGTAATTCATCAACATTTCCAATATGATCACTGTGGGTATGGGTCACCAAAATAAAATCAAGTTTTTGGACTCCCAATTCCTTCAAACGGCGAAAGACACGGTCTGTCAGAACATGCTTATAAGACGTTTCAATTCCTTCTCTCCATGGATAACGAGAATCACTTCCATCTGGGAAATCATAATCTTCTCCTGTATCAATCATGGCAAAATGCCCATTGCTTTCAAGAATAACCGCATCACTGCCACCTTCTTGAACATTGATAAAGTGGATTTTATTTCCTGAACTTTCTTGAGCTTGAACATTTCCATACCATGACAAGCCTAAAAAAGTGCTTGCAAGGGCTAAACTAATCAATTTCTTTTTCATTCTTACTTCCTTAATTTCTCCAAGGTTTCCTTAAAAATCTCTGGGATATCTGCTGTAAATTCTAAGGTCTCACCTGTTCTCGGATGAGTAAATCCTAGAGTCTTGGCATGAAGAAATTGTCCATGTCCTTTCAAAGTCTTGCGTGGACCATAGACTTCATCACCAGCGACTGGATGACCGATATAAGCCATATGGACACGAATCTGATGAGTGCGACCTGTTTCCAGTTGCAACTCTACTAAGCTGTAATCACCAAAGCGTTCCAAAACGTGAAAACGGGTCACTGCAGGCTTCCCTTTGGCAGTCACAGCCTGTTTCTTACGGTCTTTTTCACTACGGCCAATCGGTGCTTCAATTACACCCCGATCATTGGGCAAATTTCCATGAACAATCGCCCAATATTTGCGGAGAGACTTTTTATCCTTGAGCTCTTGGGCAAGTGCTAAATGCGCCTCATCATTTTTAGCAATCATGAGAAGGCCTGACGTATCCTTATCAATACGGTGAACAATTCCTGGGCGTAGAACCCCATTGATACCCGACAAGTCCTTAATATGATACATAAGGGCATTTACCAGAGTTCCACTGGTATGACCAGCACTCGGATGCACAACCATTCCTTGAGGCTTGTTAACGACGGCCACATCCTCATCTTGGTAGATGATTTCTAGTGGAAGATCCTCAGCCACATACTCTAAAACCTCTGGTTCTGGCACATGGTAAGTGACGACATCGCCCTCTTGGACCGTGTACTTAGCTTTCTTGACTTGACCATTGACCAAGACCTGGCCTGATTTGATTTGTTCATTCGCGAGACTGCGTGATAATTCTGTCAAATCTGACAAAGCCTTATCCAAACGCAGGCCACCAGTTTCAATTTTAATTTCCATTTATTTCCTCTTTTAGCATTGCAATCAATAAAATAATCACTCCAACCGTCAGATAGCTATCTGCCACATTGAAAATTGCAAAATTGATAAAGTCAAGGTGGAACATATCCACAACAAAGCCCTGACTCACCCTGTCAATAAAGTTTCCAATACCACCTGCGATAATCAAGGTCAAACCCAAGACCATCCAGAATGAGTCCTCCATGTGTTTATGTAGATACCAAATGGCACCTACCATAACGACCAGTGTAATAATAGCAAATAACCACTGCTGGTCTTGTAAGATAGAAAAGGCTGCCCCTCTATTTTGCAGGTAGGTCAAGCTAACGAAATTGGGAATCCAAGAACGCACTTCACCCAGTGGAATCTGCTGGACGATATAGGATTTTACTAACTGATCCAGCGCAATCAAAATCAGTACAATGACTGCCACTATTGCTCTTTTTTTCATGATTTCCTCTTTTGATCAAAATATTCTTGCATGACTTCTACGAAAAGAGTTCCAGCCTGACTGAGCTCCACTTCTTCACGTTTAACATAGACCATGCGATTATCTAAATTATCCTTGAGACGAATAACTGTAATGCCATTAACACTGTCACTATCTAAAAATCCAGAACCTGTTGCATAAGCGTCCGTCCGCTCCAAAATACCATTCAAGGTGGCACGGTCTGTCACATTAAACATCTGTGAGCTGGCACTGGTATCAACAAAGTTCTCCGAATAATAAAGGTACTCATCTTTCTCTTGAGTAAAACGAACTGTCGGTAAATCCGCTAAATCCTCCATGATCAATTCCTCTTTCTGAGCTAAAGGATGACCCTCTCGGAGATAAATATGGGTATGGAAGGGAATCAATTCAATGACTTCCAGACCTAGCTTTTCAACCCGTTGCATAATCCCCTTTTTATTTTGATTGTTGAGGTAGATAATCCCAATCTCACTGTGCCCTTGCGCTACTTCGTCTAAGATTTGAACAGTAGTTGATTCAAAAATACGGAAGTTCTTATAGTCAGGATAGCGCTCTGAAAAAGCCGTAATCGTCGGTGGCAAGAAGTCATAGTGCTGACTAGCAATGGAAAATTCATCTTTTTCTTCTTCAGGATTGGCATACTGATTTTGAAAAATATCAAATCCTTTAACCAATTCTTGCGCTTTTTCATAGAATTCCATACCACGACGAGTCAAGAAAGTCCCTGAGCTGGTCCGACGGAAAATCTTAAACCCCAACTCTTTTTCCAAATCACGAACAGAAATGGACAGACTCGGCTGACTAACATACATCTTTTCAGCAGCTTCACGGAAAGTACCACTATTGGCAATGGCAACAACATAGCGTAATTGTTGAATGTTCATCTTCTACCCCTAACTTCTTTATCTTTTCATTATACCATATTTTAGAAGTTTTCCAAAAAGGAAAAAAACATCCTATTCTTCTTCACTATCTTCACTATCTGCCTTTCTCAAGCTAATCTTATTTTCAAAATCAATTCAAAAAATAACTGGATACACACTACTCCAATATCGAAAAGAAAAACGTTGATTATTTGTGAAAAAAGAAAATGCCGGAAAGTTCCGACATTTTTTTAGTAAGCTAACTTCCTGAAAATAGGAGTAACCATACATTCCAGAAGGCAGTGATATTGATGAGAATATGAACTAGTATTGGATAGTAGAGATTTTTTGTCATGCGATACAGTAGAGCTAAAATGAGACCTCCACTAGCATAAATGAAAAAAGCAAGAGGAGTTAAAGCAAAATTGATATGAATATAACCGAAAATAATAGCAGAAAGCAAGACATCTCCGTACCAAGGCGAGTTTTTGAAAAAGGTTGTCATAAGCACACCGCGATAAATCAATTCCTCAGCAATAGGGCCGATGAAGCAAGCCATGAGCAAGAAATAGGGTAATTCCTGTCTCCCTATCATTTCTATCGTTTCATTCAAAGAAATTTGATTTGAAGACGAGGGTATGAAATAAGACAAGAGGACGTCAGACATATACAAAATGATGTAACCCAGTAAAAGGTAGATAAAGTGCCTCAGCTGCCATTTGAAATGAAAAGTCTTCTTTCCTGCAAAAACTAGTAGATAGATGACCGCTAATAAAAGACCTCCACTCTCCATCCAAAGCAGAATCTGAAAAAATTCACGACTTGCTGGTAGATAGGGCTTTGCGAGGTGATTGAAAATTCCCCAAAACCAAGTTGATTTGTAAAAAATTAAGGATAATGCTAGTAAAATCTGAATAATCCGTTTTTTCATATTAAATCCTCTGTTTTCCTTGACTAGATTATTGAATATAATGGTTTACCTAACTGTATCACAAGTTTAGTATAGCATATATTGGCGAAATATCCTCTTCAAATCATGAATTGTTATCAAAACATCCTAAACTGTAAAATCAATTAGTCTCGTTCCTTTTACCATTTTATTTTCTAAAATATGCTATAATAATACCAAAAGATAAAGAAGGAAGTCTTATGATTAAACTACTAGCCTTGGATATGGACGGAACCCTCCTCAATGAAGCCAAGGAAATCCCACAAGCTCATATTACTGCTATTCACCAAGCCATTGAAAAAGGTGTCAAACTGGTTCTCTGTACAGGTCGCCCACTTTTCGGTGTCCTCCCCTACTATAAAAAATTGGGGCTTGATCTCCAGAATGAGTATGTGATTGTTAACAACGGTTGCTCAACTCACCAGACCAGTGATTGGAGGCTAGTTGACTGGCAAGAACTCAGTCCAGCAGACATCGAATACCTCTATGACCTAGCTGAAAAAAGTGATGTTCAGTTGACTCTTTTTGATGAGGAACATTATTTTGTCCTAGGTGGCAAGCCCAATCAAGTCATCCAAAATGATGCCGACCTAGTCTTTTCAGACCTGACTGAAATTTCCCTTGAGGAAGCAATCAGTGGCAAGTACCGTATGTTCCAAGGGATGTTTTTGGGGACAGAGAGCCAAACAGACGATTTTGAGCAGCGTTTTGCTGGGGAACTCTGTCAACGATTTAGTGGAGTTCGTTCGCAGCCTGTTATTTATGAAGCCATGCCACTTGGAACGACAAAGGCTACCGCTCTTTCACGACTGGCAGAGATTCTGAAGATTGATTCCTCAGAAATCATGGCTATGGGCGATGCCAATAACGATATCGAAATGCTCCGGTTTGCAGGGCTTGGTGTTGCAATGGGAAATGCCAGCGATTATGTCAAATCTCTTGCGGATGCCGTTACAGCCAGCAACGAAGAAGACGGCGTTGCGCGTGCTATTGAGAAATATATTTTATAATTAAGAAGCCCAGTTCATACCAACTGGGTTTTGATATTTAAGAATTCCTAAAACTTTAGAAACTCTTTAGAAATGCTTGAGCTTTCTTTGATTTCTATGCTTTATACTAAAATTATCAAAATAAATCAAAAGGAGAGAATCATGAAAACAGTACTTGATATTCATGGATTGTCCAAAAACTTTGACAAACAAGCTATCCTTCAGGATCTTCATCTAACGATAAGAGAGGGAGATATTTATGGACTTATTGGGAAGAACGGAGCTGGGAAAACCACCTTAATCAAAATCATTACGCAACTACTGTTTGCGGATAAAGGGACTGTTTCCCTCTTCTCTAGTCAATCGGAAAATGAGTGGACCAAGGCCCTATCTCGAGTAGGTTCAGTGATTGAATCACCTGTAGCTCATAATCACTTAACAGCCTATCAAAATTTGAAATATTATTGTATGATTCGTCATATTCCAAATGCTGATCAAGTCATTCGAGAAACGCTGGACTATGTAGGTTTGACAGATACAGGTAAAAAAGTCTTTCGAGATTTCTCTCTTGGAATGAAACAAAGACTTGGGATCGCCATTGCCCTCCTATCTAAACCAGACTTCCTAATCTTAGATGAACCTATCAACGGTCTTGACCCAATCGGTATCAAAGAATTTCGTCTAATGATTCAACGGCTCAATCAAGAAAAAGGGATAACCATTCTTATCTCTAGCCATATCCTGTCGGAGCTCTATCTCCTAGCTAATCGCTTTGGTATTTTGGATCAAGGAAAGATTATCCGTGAAATCAGCAAAGCTGAATTTGAAACACTAAGTGAGGATTACATTGTTCTTAAGACAGCTGATCAAGAGAAAGCTTGCCAAGTATTGAAAGAACAAATCCAGCTCCAGTTCAAGGTTGTTAATCCTGAAAACGAAATTCATATCTTTGGTCAGGAACAAGATGTCAAACAGATTCTCAAGGAATTAACCTTGGCAGATGTCGCCATTGACGAGATTTACTACGCCCGTCAAAACCTAGAAGAATACTTCACTCAATTGGTCGAATAGGAGGAAAATCATGATACATACCATTCAAGCAGACTTTTACCGTCTTTTCCGTTCCAAAGGTTTTTGGATTACAGAGGTCATTCTCTTTGCTCTCATGCTAATGGGCGCAACTGTAGGAGCTACGGGGCAACTGATGGCAATTCAGACAGAAGAGCCAGACATTCCAACCCATGGTTGGGACGGTGTACAAGCCCTGATTAACGCATCTAGTCAAGGTTCAAACCTCGTTTTTCTCTGTATTGTTCTAACTTGTCTAGTTCTCGGTGTTGATTTAATCGGAAAGCTCTATAAAAATAGTTTGACAGTAGGGGTTTCTCGTACAGAGTTTTTCCTTGCCAAAGCCTTTGTAGTGGCTTGTATTGCACTTTTGCAACTTATCATCAGCCTTGTGATTGCCTTTATTCCAGCAACGATCTTAAATGGATTTGGAACTATGCCTGATGGCTTTATTGGTAATCTATTGATAACCATTTCCCTTCAATTCCTTTGCCTCCTTGCTTGGCTTTCCATTGTTTCCTTCATCCTCTATGTTAGTCATTCTTATCTTGCGGTATTTATTGGTTATTTGGTCAGCTCTACCTTGCTTTCTATGCCAATGATCATTTTTCCAAATATCAAATTTTTACAATATTTATCATTACAGTTTGCTTATGCTATGACTGCAAATAGTGAATCAATTTTCTATACCCTTATAGTTACTTTAGTTGTTATTGTAATCTTTAATCTAAGTGGACTGGCAGTTTTCAAAAAGAAAAGTCTATAAAAAAAGACCTCCTCTAGCCTACAGAGGAGGTTTATTTCGTTAAAAGTAAATGAAAACCGATAACCACTGCCCATCTGTGCTTAGTTTCATTTCTGCACCAAGAAGATGGCATAATTCTTCAGTGATATAAAGGCCTAAACCAGAGGATTCTTCCGTGTCTGATAGATTTTCAGAATAAAAACGGTTGCTGAGATTTTCTATTTTTTTGATGGGCTGTTTAACAAGGTTTGCAATCTCTAAGACAATCTGTTCCTTTTCCTTTCTCAAAGATAGACGAGCTTCTTCCTTACCATGCTTGAGGACATTTCCAAGCAAATTTTGTAAAATTCGATCCAGCAAGTCTTCATCAGTCCTCGTTTTTAAACCAGATTCAACCTTAAAATCAAGCGTGATCTTTGCCGCCTGAAAAACATCATAATAAGCCAGAGTCTTCTTGGTGATAAAAGTTGAAAAATCCACTTCTTCCAGTTTCGGTTTGACAGCCCCTTCCATCAAACGACGATATTCTAGGAGAGCCTCCAACCGTTTAGAAACTAAATCAAGATGCTGGGCTATTTTTTGTAAGGTTTCTGTTTTGTTTTCAGGAGTTTTTATCAATTGTTGCGTGTAGCCTGAAGCGATAGTCAGAGGTGTCCGAATATCATGGGCAATATTGCTGATGGCCATATCCAGAGTCTGCTTTTCCCTTTTCATCACCAACCGAGATTGTTCCACTTCCAGAAATAGATTTTCAATTTGCTGGTAGAGATGTAAAAAATGTTTGGAAAAAATGCTGACCCCTACTCTTTTCATACTACCTGTAAGAATCTTGTCTTCAATCTGTTGACTCAGGCTTTCAAGTGCTAGATGGTAGCGAATCAATGAAATCAATAAAATGATTAGGAGTACCAGTAGGACAAAGATTATCATGTAGGTCATTGCTTATCTCCTTTTAATCTTACCCCAACTCCCCAAATGGTTTCAATATATTCCTGATTTGGGTCAAGATGGTTTAATTTTTTTCGAAGATTACTCAAATGCGTATTGAGGGTATTATCTCCAGGTAGATAGCTCTCCTCCCAGACCAATTCATAAAGTTCTTCTTTTGTAAAAATTTTCTTAGGGTGTTTAAGGAGAGTTTGGAGAATCAAGCATTCTTTCTTGGCAAGGCGAATCGTTTCCTGGCTATTTTTGATTTCAAAACTTTCTGCATCAAACTGGATATTTTTCAAGTTTTGTGGCAGATTTTCAGTTTTTTCTATTTCCATAGGCTGTTTTTCTGCACTTTGGCGTAATTGAACAGTAACTCTGGCAAAGACTTCGTCCAAATCAAAAGGTTTGACTATGTAATCATTGGCACCGTCTAAGAGGTATTGACTGATTAACTTCTTATCGCTCAAAGCCGTTAGCATAATGACTGGAGTTTGACTTTGTTCCCTGATGGCTTTTAAAACCTGATCCCCATTTTTCCCAGGAAGCATGATATCGAGCAAAACGAGGTCAATCCCACCTTGGTCAAAATGCATGATTCCTTCTGTACCAGAAAAGGCTTGAATCACCTCATGCTCCTCAGTAAGAAGTGTTCTCAAAATTTCCTGAATGTCACTATTATCTTCAATAACCAATATCCTAGCCATAAATACCAACCTTTCTGCAACTATTATAGCATGTTTTATTGATAAAGCTTAAACAGAAAAGCTCCTCGCATCAAAGCGCGAGAAAGCCTTAGAGGATTAAAATATAAAATCCACTTGCTAGATGACCTAGTATCTTATAGTTGCTAGTAAGAAGTTAGTCTAGCAGAATGAATCTCTCATTTCTCCCCTACTAGTCCGTAATGCGTTGATACATTTCGGGTCTTCTATCTCGAAACAGTCCCCAGTTTAAGCGTTCGCTTGCTCCCTTATCTAGGTCATAAGTAGCTAAAAGAACAGCTTCTTCTTGTCTTTCAGCTCGTTCTAGAATAGCTCCTGTTTCATCTGTCATAAAGGAGGAACCGTAGAAGTCAAGACTGGAACTCTGTCCGCCATTTTCCTCACTTGGAGTGACTTCTTCAAAGCCATAGCGATTTGCTGCGATGACTGGAACAATATTTGCTGCTGCATGACCTTGCATAGTACGTTGCCAATGACCACAACTATCCGTATCCAAAATTGGCTCTGAACCGATAGCTGTTGGATAAAAGAGCAATTCAGCACCATTTAACGCAAGACAGCGCGCTGTTTCAGGGAACCATTGATCCCAACAGATGCCAATCCCAATCTTAGCATAACGAGTGTCCCAGACCTTGAAACCTGTGTTGCCAGGTGTGAAATAAAATTTTTCTTGATAATAATGGTCGTCTGGTATGTGGGTCTTTCGATAAACGCCCAGCACTTCACCATCTGCATCAATAACTGCAATAGAATTATACAAGACATTGCCATCTTTTTCATAGAAACTGATTGGTAAAACGACCTTTAGCTCCTTTGCAATGGTTTTAAAATGCTGAATAGCTGTATTGTCTGTCACCGACTGGGCATACTGGTAGTAGTCATACTGGCGTTCCTGACAGAAATAGGGACGTTCAAACAATTCGGGCAAGAGAATAATTTGTGCACCTTGTTCTGCAGCCTGACGTACTAAACGCTCCGCTGTTTGAATATTTGTTGCCACATCCTTAGCGCATTGCATCTGAATGGCTGCAACTCTTACATTTCTCATCTTTTTCTCCTATTCTGGGATTTGTTGGGTGATACAGTGGATATTGCCACCACCTAAAAGAATATCTCTGGCTGGTATTCCGACAACTTTACGGTCTGGGAAACACTTACTGAGGATATCTAAGGCCACTTGGTCATTGACATCCTCGAACTGTGGAACCAAGACTGCCTTGTTGGCGATATAAAAGTTTACGTAGGAAGCTGCTAGTCGTTCACCTGCGTATCGCTCTTCTTCTCCTTCTTCGTAGATGTAGCCTGGTAAATCCTCTCTGGTTACAACTTGATGAAGAGCTGGAATTGGAAGTTTATGAATGGTAAACTTCCGACCTTTTGCATCTGTTTCCTTTTCTAAAAGAGCTAAATCAGCTGATGACATGGCATATTGAGGATCGCTTTTGTCGTCTGTCCAAGCCAAGACAAGCTCAGCAGGACCAACAAAGGCAGCAACATTGTCAACGTGTTCATTGGTTTCGTCCTGATAAATACCATAAGGAAGCCAGATAACTTTTTCAGCTCCAAGGCACTCTAATAAGGTATTTTCGATTTCTTCCTTACTAAGATGAGGATTGCGACCAGAACTAAGCAAGCAACTTTCAGTCACGAGAATGGTTCCTTGACCATCGCTATGGATTGCTCCGCCTTCAAGGACGAAAGGTTTGGCATCGTAAACAGGCATTTCCAAGGCCTCAGCAAAACGACTGGCTACTTGGTCATCGGCTTCATAGTCTTGGTAGAGACCATCAACAGCACCACCCCAAGCATTGAAAGACCAATCCACGGCTAATTTCTGGCCTTTATCATTGACAAGAATAGTCGGACCTGTATCACGGGCCCAGGCATCATTGGTGGGAATGTCTAAATAAACGACCTTATCTCCAAGATAAGATTGGGCTTCTGATAGATAGTCCCGCTCCACCAAGAGATAAACGTTTTCCCCTTCTGCTATGGTCTTAATAATCTGGCTGAAAGCTCTTTTGGCAGCCTTTCCTTGAAAGGGCCATGAACCTGGTCGAGTCGGCCATATCATGAGGGTGCCATGATGGGGTTCGTACTCTGCTGGCATGCGATAGCCTAATTTTTTGGGACTGTCCATCATGATAATCTCCCTTTAAAGTCTTGATATCCGAAGGCTTTGATTAAGCTACAGTCTCCCTGTTCGTCCATAAGATAGAGACTTGGCAATCCAATACCGTTGAAGGTATTGTTTTTGACAAAGGAATAAATGGCCATATCTTCAAAATAAAGTCTGTCTCCGATTTGGACTGGATTTTCAAAGCTATAATCACCAATCACATCGCCCGTTAGACAAGTATTGGAAGAAAGTCTATAGGTATGGGCTTTTTCCTGTGCCTCAAAGCCATTTCTCAAAGGTGGACGATAGGGCATCTCAAGTACATCAGGCATATGGCAGGTCGCAGAGGCATCTAAAACCAAGATTTCCATACCGTTTTCGACAATATCCAATACTTCAGTTGCTAGATAACCTGCATTGAGCGCAATGGCTTCACCCGGCTCGATATAGATTTCAAGATTGTAAGTTTCTCGGATACGCTTGATTTCTGAAATCAGCAAATCCACATCATAGTCTTCTCTTGTGATATGGTGACCACCGCCCATATTGAGCCATTTAACCTCATGTAAATAAGGACCAAACTGTTCTTCTACAGCTTTCAAAGTTGTCTGTAAATCATCTGCTCCCTGCTCGCAAAGGGTATGAAAATGAAGACCGTCTACCACATCCAGCAAATCACTAGGAATTTTATCTAGTGTAACGCCAAAGCGAGAACCTGGTGCACAAGGGTCATAGAGCGCGTGCTCTCCTTGAGTTGAACATTGAGGATTGAGACGTAAACCAACACTGATACCAGCCTCCCGACAACGAGCCCCATGCTTACGCAACTGTCTCTCTGAGTTAAAGACGATATGGTCCGTTATCTCTAGCAATTCCTCCATGTCCTCATCCTTGAAAGCTGGCGCAAAGACATGGACTTCCCCTTGAAATTCCTCTCTAGCTAGCTTAGCTTCATAGAGTCCACTAGCTGTCGTACCTGATAGATACTGGCTAATCAAGGGATAGGTTTTGTAGAGGGAATATGCCTTCTGGGCAAGCAAAACCTTGCAACCAGCTTCTTCTTGTACATATTGTAGGATACGGCAATTAGCTTCTAACTTGGCCAAGTCAATGACATAAGCTGGTGTTGGTACTTGTTCTAACTTCATCAGTCCACCATTTGTGGATTCTCAACCACAACCCATGGCAAACCATACTCATTCAAAGCTTCCATGAATGGATCTGGATCCAATTCTTCAAGATTGTAAACTCCAGCTTGTTTCCAAGTACCGTTCATAACCAATTTTGTTCCAATCATGGCTGGAACGCCTGTCGTGTAAGAAATGGCTTGTGAACCAACTTCTGCGTAACATTCCTGATGGTCGCAAACATTGTAGATGTAAATGGTCTTTTCAACACCATCTTTGACACCTGTAAAGATACAACCGATATTGGTTTTACCAACCGTGCGTGGACCAAGGCTGGCTGGATCTGGAAGCAAGGCTTTCAAAAATTGGATTGGAACAATTTCTTGACCGTTAAAGTTAATGGTATCCGTACGAAGGAGACCGACATTTTCCAAACATTTCATGTGCGTCAAGTAAGATTGACCAAAAGTCATAAAGAAACGAATGCGTTTGACTCCAGGAATGTTTTTGGCCAATGATTCGATTTCTTCATGGTGAAGGAGATACATATCTTTTTGTCCAACTTGAGGGAAATCATACTCACGCTTGATAGACATGGCTTCGACCTCAACCCATTTCCCATCTTCCCAGTAAGAACCTGGTGCTGAAACCTCGCGTAGATTGATTTCTGGGTTGAAGTTAGTCGCAAATGGATAACCGTGGTCACCACCATTACAGTCTAAAATGTCGATATAATGGATTTCGTCAAAGTAATGTTTGAGTGCATAGGCAGAAAAGACACTAGTCACACCTGGGTCAAAACCAGAACCAAGAAGAGCGGTCAAGCCAGCTTCTTTGAATTTCTCCTGATAAGCCCACTGCCATGAGTAGTCAAAGTAGGCTGTAAAACCAAGTTCCTTGCAACGTTTCTCATAAATAGCACGCCATTCAGGGTCTTCTGTATCCTCGGCTTCGTAATTAGCTGTATCGATATAGTGAACACCTGTTACCAAACAAGCGTCCATAATGGTTAAATCTTGATATGGTAAAGCTACATTCAAAACAGCTTCTGGTTTGTAGCTTTCAATCAGGGCAATCACTTCTTCTACCTTATCAGCGTCAAGGGCAGCTGTCTCAATCTTTGTACTTGTTTTGCCTTCCAGTTTAGCTTTCAAGTCATCACATTTTGACTTGGTACGGCTAGCAATCATAATCTCTGTAAAGGTTTCGCTATCTTGACAAATCTTTGAAATAGCAACTTGGGCAACGCCCCCACATCCAATAACTAGTAAACGACTCATTTTTTTCCTTCCTCTTCTTCTAAAATGTCCTCAACATACTTGGGCAACATAAAGGCTCCCACGTGTAAGTTTGCAGTGTAGTATTCTGTGAAAAGCTGGCGTTTTTTCCAGCCTTCCTTGTCAAAATCTTTGACAGGGTGGTATTTTTTCGAAGCAAATCCAAACAACCAATAACCAGCAGGGCTAGTTGGGATATGGGCTTGGTAGACCCGACTAATTGGAAAGGCTTGATTGACCTTACGGTGCATGCTTCGGCAAGCCGACTCATCCTCATCAAAGAAAGGACTCCCATGCTGGTAAATCATGATACCGTCTTCTTTAAGAGCACGATAACTGTTTCCGTAAAATTCCTTGGTAAAGAGCCCTTCCGTATGTCCAAAGGGATCTGTCGCATCGTTGATGATAATATCGTAATCATCTTCGCAGTTTCGCAAAAAACGTAGCCCATTTTGGTAGTAAATGGTAACACGAGGATCGTCTAGCCCTGCAGCAAAGTCTGGAAAATACTCACGACAAACCTCTACCAACATTTCATCAGGTTCTACAATATCGATTTGTTCCAATTCTGGATAGAGTGTTAATACTTGAGCAACACCACCGTCACCACCCCCTATTACCAAAACTTTCTTGGGATTGGGATGCACAGCCATGGGGACGTGAACTGTCATTTCGTTGTAGACAAAATCATCCGCATCTGAAAATAAGACGTGCCCATTTAAAATTAGTATTTTCCCAAAAGCTGGTGTATCTAAAACTTCGATATCCTGCCATTCACTTTTTCCAGCGTAGAGTTGCTTGGCTGTTCTCAGGGACAATTTGACATCTGGGGTATGAACTTCAGAAAACCATAAATCCATCTAGTTCTCCTTTCTCTTAATGACGTTGATGTGATTAACCTCAGGATCTTCCGTCCCCTGGAGGGAACAACCACGTTCCTTGGCAAATTGGATATAGTCGACAATTTCTCGTGTAATGCGTTCTCCAGGAGCCAAGATAGGGATTCCTGGAGGGTAACACATAACAAATTCTCCACAGACTTGTCCAACAGATTCGTCTAAAGACAAACTTTTTCTCTCTGAATAGAAGGCTTCTTGTGGAGATAACACCAACTCAGGCTGGATATATTCTCCAGCCATCAAATCTTTTCCATCTCTCGAGTAGAGTCTTTTAATATCAGCCAAAGCACCGACCAAGCGCTCGATGTCTTGGATACGGTCACCAATCGAAATATAGGCCAAGATATTACCAATATCACCAAACTCAATCTGAATATCGTATTCATCTCGCAAGAGGTCATAAACCTCGATACCTGTTAAGCCAATACCCTGAGTGTAAACTGACAGCTTGGTCACGTCAAAATCGCAAACCGAAACACCGTCTATTAATTCTTTTGAGTAGGCATAGTAGCCACCGATAGCATTGATTTCACGACGAGCATACTCTGATAACTCAATGACCTTTTCAAAAGACTCTTTACCACGAAGGGCTAGATTACGACGTGAAATATCCAAACTAGCCATCAACAAGTAAGAGGCGGATGTTGACTGGGTCAGATTGATGATCTGACGAACGTACTCAGGGTTCATCTGCTCTCCGATTAAAAGAAGCGAACTTTGGGTCAAACTCCCACCAGACTTATGCATGGAAACTGCTGCCATATCAGCTCCTGCATCCATAGCAGAAATTGGAAGTTTATCAGTGAAATGCAAATGCGCTCCGTGGGCTTCATCTACTAAAACCATCATACCAGCTTCATGAGCCATTTCTGTCAACCCCTTTAGGTCTGAACAGATGCCGTAGTAAGTAGGATTGTTAATCAAAATGGCCTTGGCATCTGGATGGTCCTTTATTGCCTGTGCAACTCGGTCATTTTCAAGACCTAAAGCGATACCAATCTTAGGATCTACACTCATCTCGATATAGATGGGAATGGCACCACATAGAACCAGCGCATTGATAGCAGATTTGTGGACATTACGTGGCAGAATAATCTTATCTCCTGCCTTGCAGGTTGCCAGAATCATAGTCTGCACCGATGAGGTTGTTCCCCCAATCATAAGAAAAGCATGGCTAGCTCCAAAAGCATCAGCTGCAAGCTCCTCTGCATCCCGAATAATCGAAATGGGGTGACCAAGATTATCCAAAGGTTTCATCGAATTGACATCAATGCCTACACATTTTTCTCCTAAGAGTTCGACAAGTTCTGGATTTCCCCGTCCACGCTTGTGACCTGGAACATCAAAGGGAACAATCCTTTTCTTGCGTAACTTCACCAAGGCCTCATAAATTGGGGCTTGGTTTTGATCTAACTCTTTCAAGACATACTCCTCTCCATATTTTTAGAACCGTATGAAAACTAAGGAACTAAAGGTTGACTCATGAAAAAAGAGCAGGTTTTCACCTGCTCTGCAATCTTCTGACGTTTTTATGTTTGTTTCTGTTGAGTATGTCTGTTCCCGATGTTTCCTAACTCTCTAGTAGCAAATATTACGTACTTTATTGATCGTTTCACAAGATGACGTGTGCTTTCACCACACTAAAAATTTATGAATTAGGACAAGTGTCCTAACATCAACTTATAAAAGTAGGCTTTTAACCCTATCAATAATGTGGCTTTTCAACCACGCTTCGGCATTCAACCCTGCCTGTCCGTAGGCATTTTTTACTCGGGTTTATATTTGCTAGAAAACATCATCTCATTTTCTAAGCTCCATTACTATATCATGTTTTTAAGAACTTGTAAAGCCTTTTACGAAAAAAATATAAAAAAGTTCGCAAAATATTTGGATTTTATTTGATTTAATACTCATTATTCTCTTGTAAACGATTATAAAGTGAACAAAATGTTTATCGTATTTAATTTAAAATTTTTTATGCTATTCTATATTCTTTACCTTCGGTGTTTGATCTATCAGAGAAGATGTCGACATTTTTATATCATTAAAATCGTGCAACTTTTTTCAGATACTTTTAAAAGATTGATTTCCCTATATTTTTCCTTTATACTGGATAAAAAGGAGAATAATATGTCAGAAACAAATCACGAAATTGATTCAAACTTTGCAGGTCGTTTAAATATCCTACGTGCTGGTGTTCTTGGTGCAAATGATGGGATTATTTCCATTGCTGGTGTGGTTATCGGGGTTGCTAGTGCCACGAGCAATATCTGGATTATCTTTTTATCAGGGTTTGCGGCTATCCTAGCTGGTGCCTTTTCAATGGCTGGTGGAGAATATGTATCCGTTTCAACTCAAAAAGATACCGAGGAAGCAGCCGTTGCGCGTGAGCAAGTCTTGCTAGATCAGGATATGGAACTAGCCAAAAATTCCCTCTATGCTGCCTATATTCAAAATGGTGAGTGTGAAACATCAGCCCAACTTCTCACCAACAAAGCCTTTTTAAATAATCCGCTCAAGGCTTTGGTAGAGGAAAAATATGGGATTGAGTATGAAGAGTTTACCAATCCTTGGCATGCTGCTATCTCTAGCTTTATTTCTTTTTTCCTTGGTAGCTTACCACCAATGCTTTCAATTACCGTTTTCCCAAGTGAATACCGCATCCCTGCTACTGTCCTTATCGTCGGTGTGGCCCTTCTTCTCACTGGCTACACTAGTGCCAGACTTGGAAAGGCTCCAACCAAAACAGCTATGATTCGGAACCTTGCTATTGGTCTCTTAACTATGGGCGTTACCTTTCTGCTAGGACAACTTTTCAGCATTTAATACTCTTCGAAAATCTCTTCAAACCACGTCAGCGTTGCCTTGCCGTGTATATGTTACTGACTTCGTCAGTTCTATCTGCAACCTCAAAACGGTGTTTTGAGCTGACTTCGTCAGTTCTATCTGCAACCTCAAAGCAGTGTTTTGAGCTGACTTCGTCAGTCTTATCTACAACCTCAAAACGGTGTTTTGAGCAACCTGCGGCTAGCTTCCTAGTTTGCTTTTTGATTTTCATTGAGTATAAAATACAAGAAATACCTCGATTTTCAAGTCGAGGTATCTTTTTTACATTTGCACAATCTTGCGATAGCTTCTTGAAGTAATCATGAAAATCAGCACATAGGCGATGAGGAAGATAGCGCAGATAGACAAGGTCACAATCAACATCATAGTGGTATCTATTACACCAATCACTTTTAAAATCAGACTAAGCATATGGTAGGCAAAGGCTAGATGTATGAAGGCAAAAAGCAAAGGCAGGAAGAAAACAGTTAGAACCTGTTTATTAATAGTTTGTTTGATTTGCTTTTGATCTAAACCGACTTTCTGCAAGATAATAAAGCGCTCACGGTCTTCATAACCTTCAGAAATTTGTTTGTAGTAGATGACCAGAACGGTTCCGATCATAAAGATAATGGATAGGAAAATACCGATAAAGAAGACACCACCAAAGAGGGCACTCATCTGAGAACGAGCATCTGCTAGATTGCTACCATAAACATAGCTATCTTCTGTGTTTAATTGAGCATTAAACTGATTGAGGTATTTTTCATACTCCTCAGCGACCTTGAGTTGTTCTTCTTCACTGATATTTACATTCATACCACCGTAAAACTGATTATAGATAGCCGAATCTGGGAACTGATCCAAAAAGGCTTGTAAATCAGGTACAACAAGGTAATTGTAATCAGCAGTCAAAATATTAAACTGATTTGGGACATGGTTGACAATGAAATCTTTATTAAATTCTTCTTTTACAGAAAATTGATGATCATTCAGAGTTAGAGTTTTCTGTTCTTTAACTCCCTCATTCTTTGCAAAGAGTCCGACCTCATTTCCTGATAGAGACAGTTTTTGACCAGTCATATTTTCATAATCTTTTTGGTCAAATACCATGAAAACTGTTGTGGGTTGGACACGATTTTGTCCTTTTTCAAAAAGGGTTAACTTATTTCCTTCTTGGGCCGCAACACCAAAGTAAGTGTAACGAATCACTTCTTTCTCTTTAATCTTATAACCTTTGTCACTTGCAAACTGGCTCAAGAGTTTGTCCAAATCTTCTTTTTCAACATTTTGTCCTGAAACCCCAAAATCATGAGGATTTAGAACTTTTTTAAAGGATTCTGCGGAATTGAAAATGCTTGTCGCTGCTGACATGGTTACCAAAACCATTGTTGACAAAATAGCAATAGTTGCTAGTCCAACTGCATTTTTCTTCATACGGAAAATCAAGTTGGAAACAGATATGAGGTTATTAGGTTGGTAATAGTATTTCTTGTTTTTCTTTAAGATTTGAAGGAAAACGGTAATCCCTGCATTGAACAAGAGATAAGTCCCAAAGATAACCAGCAAAACAGCTATGAAGAAGGTTGTTAAGGCTGTAAGAGGATCTTTTACCGTAAGGGCAAGATAATAGCCAATCCCTAAACTAATGGAACCAAGAATCGTTTGGAGAGGTAGGAAACGACCTTTTTTCTCACCGCTAGCTTTCTCACGTGAGAGCTGGAGGGCATTCATACGGGCGATTCGAAGAGCATTCAGGAACATGAGGCCTAGGAAAATCAAACCGAAGACAACAAGTACTGTAATGACAACTTTCATCTGGAAGGTAGCGACTAGTTCTACCTTTAATTTCATCAGTTTGAGTAGGAAAGCGAAAATCAACTTGTCAAACAAAGCTCCAATACCGATACCCGATCCAACAGTTAGAATCCCAAATAGCACTAACTCCTTAAATGTCATACTGATCAGGTGACGTTTCTCCAAGCCCAACATGCCATAAATTCCTAGTTCCTTAGAACGATTTTTCATAACAAAACTATTGGCATAAAGGACGATAATGGCTGACGCAAGAGTGACGACAAACATACCAAATCCTAGAGTAGCTTGAATGGTTGATCCTCCACGGATTTCCGCAATCTTAGGATTAAAGGTTAGAGAGTAAAAGAGATAGGTGACAGTGACTGCCAAGAGAACAGCCAGCGCAAAGGGATAGTAGAGTTTGCGGTTTTTAATCAAGTTCGATACCGCTAACTTATTGGTTAATCGAAACATACTAATTCACCTCGCTTGCCATGACAGTCAAGGTATCAGAGATTTCTTGGAACATCTGACGTTCTGTCTTATCTCCACGGTAGATTTGGTTGTAAAGAATGCCGTCTTTGATAAAGAGTACACGTTTAGCTCTGCTTGCTGCTGCTGTTGAGTGGGTTACCATGAGAATGGTTTGTCCACGCTCATTGATTTCATCAAAGACATCAAGTAAGGCTGCAGATGACTTGGAATCAAGGGCTCCTGTTGGCTCATCCGCAAGGAGAATTTCAGGTTCTGTGATGATGGCGCGTGCTACTGCTACACGCTGTTTCTGCCCTCCTGAAATTTCGTAAGGGTACTTCTCTTGCAATTGGTTGATACCTAGATTCTCAGCTGTCACCACCAATTTCTTCATCATCTCTGTAATGGGTCTTCTTGACAAGACAAGCGGAAGCAAGATATTGTCCTTAACAGATAGAGTATCTAGTAAGTTAAAATCTTGGAAGACAAAGCCCAGCTTTTCACGACGGAAACTAGAGGCCTGAGAATTTTTAATAGTTGCTGTATCAGTTCCATTCAGGTAAACTTGTCCACGACTTGGTTTATCCAGCATAGCTAGGATATTGAGAAGAGTTGATTTACCAGAACCAGACTCACCCATGATAGCAACGTAGTCACCCTTTTCGACGGTAAAGTGAATATCCTTAAGGGCCTCTACTTGGTTGCCCTGAAAACGAGTTTTATAAATTTTTTGAACGTGTTTTACATCTAAAAGTGTCATGAGAATCTCCTTTCTTAATATCCCATCAAATGAAATGTCGCTTGCATCATAGCGCATCCCAGCTGAACGCGCTCGATTTCTTTGTGACTTGGTTTTCTTGTTTTCGTATGTAAGATTTGTTTCATGATGTTACTCCTTTGTTCTTTATGAGTCTAGTTTACATCAAAAAAAGACCGCTTGCCATAACCTAACCTTACAAAAGAGACTTTAATCTTACATTTTTGTAAGATTGGGGGAAATGTAGGCAAAATTACTTAGAAAATGATTTGATTTCCTATTTTAAAAATTGTAAAATATAAGTATGAAAAGGCTTACTTTTGAAAGGAGGAAGCGGAAACTATCATTTGAGTAAGCTTACCTAGATGACACACCATTAAATTGAACACTTACAAGTTGTTCTACCTATAAGGAAAGAAGATGCGCTTTAATGAAACACAAAGAACATATACTCATCGGACTTCTCTATCTCCTCTCTCCATTCATCGGTCAACTCTTAGTTGAAAAAACATACTTTATCGGTACAGAATTTACAGCTACTGCTTATATTATTTGCTGGTTATCAGTTGTTATCAGCATCCACCATTTTTCAAAAAACGTATTGTCTCAGCAAGAAAAATCAGATTAAAAAACTGAGTTTAAAATAATATTTTTAGTTTGTAGAAGAAGCTGGGAAAATCGTATTAAAAGTAAAAAAGCTTTAAATCAAGCAGTTTAGACTATTGATTTAAAGCTTTTTGCTTATTCCAAATCTTCTGTAGAACCTCACCAAAACCAGCCTTCATTATCGTCAATGGCTTGGGCTTCTTTGCGTTTACGTGGGCCTGTTCCGTACATTTCTGCTTCGATTTCTTCCTTGGTAGGCATGATAGAAGCTAGGATGATATAGATAATCACGCCAAGTCCAAAGTTTGCGACTGTAAAAATGGCAAACAAAAAACGAACAAGGGTAACGTCAAAGTTCCACTTATCTGACAGACCTGCTAGAACTCCTGAAATCATGCGATTTCGTCTCATTTTATAAAATTTACTGTTCATGATATTTCCTCTTTCTGCTAGGTTAGTCATAGTATATCACGGGTAGGCTCGGCTTTCATCAGTCCTCAGGCTGATTTACTAGTAGCAATTTACCTCGACAAAGTCCACAGCGATAGCGTTTGGTATCAATCCTTCGTTTGCGATGATACCTTTGCTGGCAGGATTGACAACGATAGAGCTTGATTGGCTTGGAGTTGCTATTTGGCAAGGTTGGCACAAACCGTAATCCATCCACTGCTTTCAAAAGGTCCTTAAAATCCCGATCCTTGTGTTGATAGCCCTTCCCTTGAAAATAGAGGTGATAATGACAGAGTTCATGGCGGATAATTTTCCTAAAAACATCCAGACCCAGTTCCTGATAAACCTTGGGATTAAAATCCAAATGCCCATCTTTGGGGAAAAATCGCCCACCTGTCGAACGTAGACGCCTATTCCACTGGACTTGATGGATAAAAGGTCTGCCGAAGTCTTCTAGTGAAACCTGCTTAACGTAATCAGTCAGTTTCATTTGGAGCTAGTAGTGACAGATTGACTTTTTCACGTTCAGTATCAATTTTCTTAACCCAAACCGTTACCAAATCACCAACGGATACCACTTGGCTAGGATGTTTGATAAATTTGCGACTCATGTGGGAAATATGAATCAAGCCGTCCTCGTGAATACCGATGTCAACAAAGGCACCGAAATCAACAACGTTACGCACCACACCTTCTAGTTTCTGGCCAACCACTAAGTCCTTGATATCTAGGACATCTTGGCGAAGCACAGGTGCGTCAAAGGAATCACGAAAATCTCGACCTGGTTTGAGAAGGTCTGCAATGATATCTTTAAGAGTTTCTGGACCAAGGTCTAGTTCTTGCGCCATTTCCTTAATTGAAAGGGACTTGAGTTTGCTTTGGGCTTCTTCATTCAGATCCTTGATGTCCAAACGTTTGAAAAGTTCCTTGACGGCAACGTAATTTTCTGGGTGAACTCCTGTATTATCAAGGATATTGCTACTTTCAGGGATACGAAGGAAACCAGCAGCCTGTTCAAAGGCCTTGGCTCCCAGACGAGGAACCTTCTTGATTTGGGCGCGTGAAGTGATTTTTCCTTCTTCCTCACGGTATTTGACGATATTTTCAGAGATGGTTTTATTGAGTCCAGCTACGTGTGAAAGAAGAGCTGGGCTGGCCGTATTGACATTGACACCGACTTGGTTAACCACCGTATCCACAACAAAGTCCAGACTTTCAGACAGTTTCTTCTGGCTGACATCATGTTGGTATTGACCGACACCAATTGACTTCGGATCGATTTTAACCAACTCTGCAAGAGGATCTTGCAAACGACGGGCGATAGAAATGGCAGAGCGTTTTTCAACGGTCAAGTCTGGAAATTCCTGACGAGCAAGTTCGCTGGCAGAATAGACCGAAGCGCCACTTTCATTGACGATGACATAACTAACCTCAGGAAAATCTTTAAGAACTTCCGCTACAAAAGCTTCACTTTCACGACTGGCCGTTCCGTTTCCGATGGCAATAATTTCCACGCCGTGTTGACCAATCAAGTCTACCAAATCTTTCTTGGCTTCTTCGATTTGACGAGCTGATGCTGGTTTGACAGGATAGATGACCTGAGTCGTTAACATTTTCCCCGTCGCATCCACGACAGCTAACTTGGCACCTGTACGAAAGGCAGGGTCAAATCCAAGAACTACGCGCCCTTTCAATGGAGCAACCAAGAGGAGATTGCGCAGATTGTCAGAAAAGAGTTGGATAGCCCCTTCTTCCGCTTTCTCAGTCAATTCTGTCCGAATGCGGCGCTCAATAGCAGGCAAGACTTTTTTCTTAACTGACTGTTGAACAACTTCATCAATATAGGTATTTTTTACCTTGAAACGAGCAGCAAAGAAGGCAAGAATACGGTCCGTCGCATGTTCAAAACCGACCTTCAAGACACCTAGCTTCTCCCCACGATTGAGGGCTAAGGTACGATAACCCTGCATAGTTCCAACCGTCTCTGAAAAATCATAATAAATCTGAAAAACCTGCTTTTCATCAAGACTTTCATCCTTGACTTGCGAAGTGAGTTTAGAGTGTCTCAGCACTTCCTGATAAGTCATGGAGCGCAAGGTCACATCTTCCGATAAGGCTTCTGCCAAAATATCAACTGCACCAGCCAAGGCTTCCCTCCCAGTCGCAAATCCTTCACAGACAAACTTTTCAGCCTCTTTCTCTAAGTCAGCTACATTCTGCAAAATCAAGCGGGCAAGTGGGAAGAGTCCGGCTTCACGGGCAATAGTTGCCTTGGTACGACGCTTTTCCTTATAAGGAAGATAGAGCTCTTCTACGTCTGCTAATTTTTCGGCAGCTAAGATAGCCTCTTCCAATTCCTTGGTCAGCTTGCCTTGTTCTTGAATCTTAGCTAAGACAGCTTCCTTACGGTCGTTGAGGTTGGTCAGACTTTTATCCAAGTCGATAATGGCCTTAATCACCACCTCATCCAAACTACCAGTCATGTCCTTGCGATAACGCGCGATAAAGGGAATCGTCGCCCCTTCAGCTGTCAAACTTAGAACGGTATCAATTTGCTTTAAAGTCACTCCCAAATCCTGAGAGATTTTTTCATATTTTTTATCCATGAATCTATTATACCACAAGCTAAACGTTTCAAATTAGCTCTTACAATTTTAAAACATAAGTTGGGAAATAAATTTACTTCATTTCAATATTCTATTCATTGAGAAGGTTGCAATTTAATTCTAATGGTTTACAAAAGAATCTATGAGTAATTTCACTGTTTTTATTTTTGACAATAATATGCCACTATTCTCCCTCTCTATTCTTCAAGAAAACGCTTTTTTGAACAATAGGATTTAGATTTTGGTTTCTAATCGTTCAAAATGCGTGTTTTTGCAAAATAGAAATACAAACTCTAATTTTGTTAACGTCAACAAAATTGGCAACCAAGCGCTTTATAAAGCTATTTGTTGAAGTTAACGAATCAATTTTCAGAGCAAATAAAAAATCGCAAGCCTGAGCCTGCGGTGGGGGTAATCTTTTTTGAAATTTTTAAACAAAAAAGGAGCATTTAAGCTCCCTCCTTTGAAATAACGGACACTTGGCTGGTCGGTGTACCCAGCATCTCAGATACCTTTTTCAAGGTGCGGCAGGAACCTTTCTGCCCTCAAATGTCTTTCGTTAACATTATTCTAGCACTATCTACTTTTTTTGTCAAGTTTTCTCAATCTACCAGACTTAATACGACTTTGTAACTTGTAATCTTGTAAACGATACATGGTCGGAACATAAAAGAAATTACCACTTTTATGTAACTTAATCGCAACAAGAACATTATTATCAAATCTTTTTACATATTCAAAACTGGCGTCTTTCTCTCGTGGATTGATGCCGACGAAATCTGGATTCCTTAGTATGAGTTCCAGGTCTTCAATATGATGAATCACATCATTGTGATGGCGTTTTATCATATGGCTTCTTAAACCGTCTTTGTTAACCTTGATATCACTGGCTTCAAGAACAATATTAAAAATTTCTTTTACTTCGTCGGTCACCTGACCGATTTTTTCGTGCTCCATCATTTCCTCCGTTATTCCACAACTATTATATCACAATCATGGTGTATATTAGGATATATCAAGCTCTATTATTCGTTAGATACTCAATTTTAACTTTTCACTTTTCCTCAAAATAATAGTATAATAGAGGTAGAATTTAGAATCGAGGTATCCCTATGGCTGTAAAATTTACAAAACGAGACGACTTGGACAAGATGTTTGAAGAGTTTGCTAAACTCCCAGATTTGAAACAAGTCACTTTCCCTGATGACAAAGAGAAAAAAGCCAAAGTAGAAAAGAAAAACTAGATGACTGCTTTTCAACAACTCCCATCTAGTGTGCTTCAAACTGGGGCGATTTTTCTCTCTATAATCATTGAAGCACTTCCCTTCGTTCTGATAGGAAGTATAGTTTCAGGGCTGATTGAGGTTTATATCACACCTGATAAGGTTTATCATTTTCTCCCTCGAAATCGTTGGGGGAGAATCTTTTTTGGCACCTTCGTCGGGATACTTTTTCCCTCTTGTGAATGTGGAATCGTCCCCATTATCAATCGTTTTCTGGAAAAAAAGGTGCCCAGTTACACAGCCGTTCCCTTTCTTGTAACAGCACCTGTTATCAATCCTATTGTCCTCTTTGCGACCTATTCTGCCTTTGGCAATTCCTTCCATGTCTCTCTGTTACGAGCTCTGGGTTCCATTGTTGTGGCTGTGATACTTGGGATTTTTCTAGGATTTTTCTGGCAAGAACCGATTCAAAAAGAAAATCGGTTGGCCTGTCATGAACATGATTTTTCTCACTTGAGTCCTGCAAAAAAAGTTTTTCAGGTCTTCGTGCAAGCAATTGATGAATTTTTTGATACGGGACGTTATTTGGTATTTGGCTGTCTCTTTGCTTCTATGATACAGGTCTACGTTCCGACTCGGATTCTGACCTCTATTAGTGCAACCCCTCTTTTTGCCATCTTGCTCTTGATGCTTTTGGCCTTTCTTCTCTCTCTCTGCAGTGAGGCGGATGCCTTTATCGGTGCTTCTCTTCTCTCAAGTTTCGGATTGGCACCAGTTCTGGCCTTTTTGGTGATTGGCCCAATGCTGGATATCAAAAATATTCTCATGATGAAAAATTACTTGAAAGCACGATTTATCAGTCACTTCATTATGATTGTGACTCTTGTCGTCTTAGTATATTCTCTCTTGATTGGAGTCATCCTATGATTCGATTTTTAGTTCTAGCTGGATATTTTGAACTGACCATTTATCTCCATCTATCAGGCAAATTAAACCAGTACATCAACATGCACTATTCCTATCTGGCCTATATTTCCATGGTGCTTTCCTTTATCTTGGCTATTGTTCAATTGTATATCTGGATGAAGCAAGTCAAAACCCACAGTCATCTGAACAGCCGATTAGCCAAGGTTACTAGTGTTGCTCTTCTGGCTATTCCTATTGTCGTCGGTTTAACTTTTCCAACTGTTAGCTTGGATTCTCAGACCGTTTCAGCAAAAGGCTATCATTTTCCCCTATCGGAAGGAACGGATCAAGCCATTCAGACCAGCGAAGGGACGACAAGCCAATATTTGAAACCAGATACCAGTTCTTATTTTTCAAAATCAGCCTATGAAAAGGAAATGCGAACGGCGGCGGATAAATATTTGTCCCAAGATAGCATTCAGATCACTGATGAAAACTATATGGAAGTCATGGAGGCTATCTACGACTATCCAGATGAGTTTGAGGGCAAGACAATCCAGTTTACAGGCTTTGTCTATAACGACCCCAGTCATGCCAATAGTCAATTTCTGTTCCGATTCGGCATTATCCACTGTATCGCAGATTCTGGTGTCTATGGATTGCTGACCAAGGGCAATACCCGGCAGTATGAAAACAACACTTGGATTTCAGCCAAAGGAAAACTGGTCAATCACTACCATAAAGAACTCAAACAAAACCTCCCAACCTTGGAAATCGATAGCTTTACCAAAGTCGATAAACCAGAAAATCCCTATGTTTATCGAGCTTTTTAAGGAAAGTAAGATAAAAACGAACAAGTTCTCTTCTGAATGACAGAAAAAGAGCCTGTTCGTTTTTTGTTGAGTATTGTATAGTAGAATATAAATTGCGATTTTTAAAATGATATATAACTAGTGAACAATTCACAAATCAAATACATTTTCATTCTCTACTTAATACTATGCTTATTCATCTTTTGTTCAAAGATCGTCGTGATAATCTGACGCAATTCTTCTCGTTCTTTTTCTGGGATTTCACCACTTGTTTGAGCTGCAGCGTAGAGTTCAGGGTGTTCGATTGAAATACGTTTAATAGTACGTGTTGTAGCATGTTTTCTGACGAAAAACGGAATGCGCTTAATCAAGTCTTGTGGTACTAGTGCAAGAATCTTCTCAGCAGTTTCCTTGTCACTAATCTTAGACGTAGTCAGCCCCTTCTTAATCATTTCCTGTTCTTTTTCTGTAAAATCTTTTAATTCCATACGATTAGTCCTCCTATTTTCTTTAAGTTAAATTATATACCAATCCAAATAAAACTACAAATGGACTGTCTGGAAATAGGTGCAATACTGTAAAGACGAGTCTGTTCTTTAATTATAAATCTTCCTCCTCAGTCACTTCCCATACTTCTGATTGATAGCCATTCCCATCAATATCGTATCTTTGGATATAACCAATAAATGTTTCATTTTTTCGTGGTTTTCGACTGTTAATTATCGTACTCACCCGTATACCTATCAAGAATAAACATAAAATGCCTAATACTATATCCATGTTAGATTACCTCTAGATATTAACCCACTTATCATTATCCATGATAAAAGGCTTAGCCAGTCCCTCGCCTGTATAATCCGCATACTTGGTGCCTAAATACTTGTAACAATCTTCCTTGCTGGCAAATTTAATCGCTTGGTAGGGCTCTTCGAAAGTCAATTTCTCTACAAATAAGAAACCGTCATCAGCAGGTACTAAGACTCCAACGTGACCTACAAACAGATACTCACCATCCAGATTGTCGTGCAAGACTACAGACAGCATTCGAGCTTTGTCGTTGAATTGAAATTGTGAGAAGAATGTTTCCATCTTTTCAACGTGAACATTGACATCTGTAGTTGCCTCAGTTGGAACTCTCGAAAATAGAATATCAAACTCTTCCTTATCTTGAAAATCAAAGACCTTTCCCTTATCAATCGCATCATTATCTAGGAAAAGCAATTGGTCATTCTTTTCAAGCTTTGGAATGGTGACTGAATTTTTCAAAAGACAATAACTATTGATACGGCAGTTGGTCCCAACAAAATCGCCCTTCTCTTGATTCCAGAGATGACTAATTTTCTCAACATCGTATTCGGTGTGAGTAAAGGAAGTGAAATCTCCCGATAAGCCAGTTGACCCGACAATGGTATTATAGTCATTAACGAGATTAAAAAATGCATCAACACTATTTGGATCCAAATGAGCTGATAAGAGAGATTTGACCTCTTCTGTACTTACCTGGTTGTTTAGGTTGGTGTATGAAGCTTTCCATGGCACTGTCGTTGAACTACTTTGCCTTTGACTCGTCCCATTCGAAATTGTAGCATCTTGTTGACAAGCTGCCAAGCCTAAAAACAAGGCTGAACAGAGTCCTAATGTGGCTAATTTTCTTGATTTCTTCATCTTTTTCTCCTAAATGTCTTGGATTAAAGTTTCTTTAACTACTACTTCACAGATATTGATTACTTTCTCATTTAATGTGTTCATCGTCTTTCCCTCTGATTTGTTTTTTTGTTATTTCCTTAAGCTTGATTTAATTATAGTAGGCGTTTCGTGCTCTGTCAACAAATTTTTTATGAAAACACAACAAAGTTTTCATTTTCTTGGATTTCGTGTGATGCTTTACTTATAAAAACAGAAAGCTATTTCATTCGTGGGTAAAGAAGAGATTGCGATTGTTAGAGGCTAAAAATAAAACAATACAGACTAGTAATGGTTGGACTCAATAAGAATTGGGTACTAAGATAGGTATAAGTAAAAACACCATTGGAAATTATGAAAAAAGGGTTAGGTCTACTAAGAAAAATACTATATTTGACTTAGCTAAAGTATTCAGTAGCTTGATTGATGCCCTCTTTCCTCCAGTTCAAAAGGATTCTCCTAGCGATATCCAATCTATCTACGACCAACGGACACCACCCCCAGACAGTAAATTCCTGACCTATGCCAAGAGGCAACTGTATAAGCAGAAAAATGAAGATAAACGAAGCATCATAAAAATCATCAGACTGGATGACTACAGACAGACTACTTACTCTCGTGTTAGGTGGTTTATATATGCAGGTAGCCACTCGATGCAGGACGACGATTTAGATATGGAGTTTCCATTCTATGAGGATGAAATCCCAGACGACTACGACGCAATCGCTTATGTCGTCAGCAAGTCCATGGAGCCAAAGATAAGAAACGGCGACTACCTATTTATCAAGAATCCCCCATAGATTGACTATAATACCATCGGCATCTTCCAAGTAGACGGTGCTAACTATGTCAAGAAACTCCGCCAAGGCTACCTCAAAAAACTCAATCCCGAATACCCCGATATTCACCTAGACAAAAGCAACCATATTCGTACCATCAGGAAAGTTGTCAGGCTGTATAGGGAGAATTAAAAAAAGGGGAGAATGACGATATAAAACAAACAGATTTTAAAAGATTCGAAAAACTTTGAAAAAGTTCATTCTACATTTCAAAAAAAGAATAAGTGAGCTAAAGCAGATTAGATTCTGTTAAACAATAGTGATATGTAAATTTAGAGAAAGGCATTTAAGATCACTTTGCAAAAGGCAAATACTAAACTAGCAAAACCGATAAACCAGCCCCTTAGTTCCCATATTTTCAGGCACACACTCCTTAGTACACTAGCTGAGAAGAATATCCCATTAAAAGCTATAATGGTTAGAGTGGAACACAAAGACACTAAAACAATAAATAACATCTACACTCACGTAAGTAAAAGAATGGAGCAAGCTGCTTTGGAGGTTTTAAATACCATATCATTAAATCGAAAATATATCAGATTGAATTTAGACAAGTAGATTCCGATTGCTAAAACATTTGTAGAAATTCATTTGACTTTCCTAAGCACTTTGTGCATATCTTATTTCATACTCAATGAAAATCAAAGAGCAAACTAGGAAGCTAGCCGCAGGTTGCTCAAAGCACTGCTTTGAGGTTGTAGATAGAACTGACGAAGTCAGCTCAAAACATGGTTTTGAGGTTGTAGATGAAACTGACGAAGTCAGTAACCATACCTACGGTAAGGCGAAGCTGAGGTGGTTTGAAGAGATTTTCGAAGAGTATCAATCCATTATGAAAGTTTTGCCTCTTTCTTACCCTCTATACAAAAAAAGCCTATCACACAAGCTCTAAAGCTGGATATGATAGGTTTTTATATTTTTCTTAACGTACTGTTCGGATACGCATTGTGTTTGTGCGAACAGCTTCTCCTACTGGCACACCAGCAACGATAACGATATCATCGCCTGACTCAACGAGACCTGCTTCTACCGCTTTACGTTCAGCGATTTCGAACATATCGTCAGTTGATGATGGAGCATCTGTCAACATTGGGATAACACCCCAGTTCAACATCAAGCCACGTTCTGTCAATTCATCAAATGTCAATGCCAAGATGTCAGCATTTGGACGGTATTTAGAAATCAAACGTGCAGTATGACCTGTCTTAGTAAGAGTTACAACTAATTTAATGTCCATTGAGTTAGTCGCATCTTTAACAGCAGAAGCCATTACTTCTGTCTTAGAGTTACGCTCAAATGAATCTGAATCCAAACGTCCGTATTCATTAAGAAGAGTTTGAGCGTTCTTATCGATTGTAGCCATTGTAGTTACTGACTCGAGTGGGTATTTACCGTTTGCAGACTCACCTGATAGCATTGTAGCGTCAGTTCCGTCGATAACAGCGTTGAATACGTCTGATACTTCTGAACGAGTTGCACGAGGTTTTTCAGTCATTGTTTCAAGCATGTTTGTTGCAGTGATAACAACTTTACCTGCAGCATTGACTTTCTTGATAATCATTTTTTGGTAAACTGGAACCATTTCGAATGGTACTTCGATACCCATGTCACCACGAGCGATCATGATACCATCAGCTGCTTCGATGATTTCATCCAAGTTATCGATACCTTGTTGGTTTTCGATTTTAGCGAACAATTGAACATGTCCGTTTCCAGTTTCTTCACAGATTGCACGAACTTCGTTCACGTCTTTTGCAGTACGTACGAATGAAATCGCGATGAAGTTGATACCTTGTTCAAGACCAAAACGGATATCGTCGTTATCACGTTCAGCAAGAGCTGGGAAAGGAATTTTAGTGTTAGGAATGTTCACACCTTTTTGTTTAGCAATTACGCCATCATTTTCAACTTCAACTTCAAACTCACGAGTTGCGTCATCTTTAGCAACCACACGAAGACCAAGTTTACCATCGTCAACCAAAACTTGACGACCAACTTCAACATCATCATAGATATCAAGAGCACCAGCAACGTTCAATGCAATCACTTCACGAGTTGATTTGATTCCTTGTTTAGTTGCAACACGGATTTTTTCACCAGTTTTGTATGAATATTCTTTAGCTTCACCTTCGAACAATTCTGTACGGATTTCTGGTCCTTTTGTATCAAGAAGGAAACCAACTTTTTTACCTGCAAGTTTTTCAGCAAGTTTAACAGTTGCCATACGCTCACCTTGTTCTTGGTGGTCACCGTGTGAGAAGTTGAAACGGAATGTGTTGGCACCAGCTTCAATCAATTTAGCAATGTTTTTAGCTGAAGCTTCAACATCAAGTTTTTCACCCCAGTATCCGTCCTCACCGAATTTTTTACCACCACGGATTTCTACCGCAGGACCCAAAGTTGCAACGATTTTTACACGTTTGTTCATGATTTTTGTGACTCCTTTATATATATGACCTTTTTGGTCTTATTAACTAAATTGTAAATTATGACAAGCTCTTATTCAAGCTAGATAGCTCAATGTCGGCTTTGTGTGGATTGTTAACCACAATCTTACCTTCTGCAGTAAGGCTAAACAATGCTCCTTCTTCTGCAGTTCCAAGAATTGGGTTTTCAACCATTTTCTCGTTACGGATACCAACCGCAACACCACCGATACCTTCTTTAAGAAGTTTAACAGCATGGGCACCCATACGTGACGCCAATACACGGTCACGCGCAGTTGGAGAACCACCACGTTGAATATGTCCAAGTTCTGTCACACGAAGGTCGCTTGTATCCCCAGCTTCTTTTAGTTTTTTACCAAATTCAGCTGCTGACATCACACCTTCTGCCAAGACGATGATATTGTGTTTTTTACCACACTCATAACCACATTTAATGCTTTCTACGATATCTTCAATCTTGAATCCTTCTTCAGGAATGATGATTTCATCAGCACCAGTTGCAATACCAGCCCAAAGAGCGATATCACCAGCGTTACGTCCCATAACTTCAATAACAAAAGTACGACGGTGACTTGATGATGTATCACGAATCTTATCGATAGCATCCATAGCAGTTGTAACCGCTGTGTCAAAACCGATTGTGAAGTCAGTACCAACGATATCGTTATCGATTGTACCTGGAAGACCGATAGCTGGGAAGCCATGTTCAGTCAAACGCATAGCGCCGTGGTAAGATCCGTCACCACCGATAACAACTACACCTTCAATTCCGTGTTTTTTCAATTGCTCAATCCCTTTAAGTTGCCCTTCAAGTTGAGCGAACTCTGGGTAACGAGCTGAGTGAAGGAAAGTACCACCACGAGAAATGATGTCTCCTACTGAAGCTGCATCTAAGGGATGAATTTCACCAGCAACCATACCAGCATATCCATCATAGATACCAAAAACTTCCATTCCTTCTGAAATTGCTTGACGAACAACTGCGCGGATAGCAGCGTTCATACCAGGGGCGTCTCCACCACTAGTCAAAACAGCAATACGTTTCATATTGGTTATGCTCCTTTTTCTTTTAACATTCTTATTGATTATACCACATTTGATTTTAAAATTCTTCTATTTTCCGTATTTTTAGCGATAAATCGTTTTCATAACCATTTCATTCAATTTCGCTTCTAATTCATTGGATTTAGCTACAAAATGATGGGGAGAAACGATTGTTTTCTGTTCCTCTTCATACCTGATGATGACTGGGATTTGGCCTTTATATTGGTCTAAAATACGTGAAATTTCTTGATCCGAATCATGATTCTTCACCTGTATCCAAAAGCGTTCAGCAACTGCTTCTCTTATTTCTTGTGCAATCATTTGCAGACGGCCATCACGTGACTGGATTTTTCCTTTTATATAATAGAAGGCTCCCTCTTTTATTTCCTGCCCAACCTGACGATATAAGTCTGAAAAGAGGGTAACATCCAATTTTTTCTTACTATCATCTACCTGTAAGAAAGCCATGTTTTCACCCTTTTTGGTACGAATTACTTTTATCTTCTGAACTTCAACCAAAATAATAGCATAGCTATTTTCTGACAAATTCCCAATTGGAGTAATCGGGTAAATAGCCTTACTTGCGATAGTTTGTAGTGGATGTTTGCTGACACCTATCCCTAAAAGCTCTTGTTCCATATAGAATTTTTCTTGTTCCGTCCAATCTTCCGATTCCTGCCAACTATAAATGGTATCCCCAAACAAGCTTCCCAACTCTTTCACAAATTCAAATAGATTAACTAAATTATTGAATACTTTTTGACGATTTTTTTCAAATAAATCGAAAAGACCAACTTTTACCAAAGGCTCTAGCAGAGGAAGTTTCAGATAATTCTCAGGTAATTTAGCTATAAAATCTTCAATGTTAGAATAAGGTCTATTTTCAATAATCCAGAGAGCTAAATCATTACTGACTCCCTTAATCGATTTCAAACCTAGATAGATGGCCTTGTTGGCAATTTTATCGTGATAGGGAATGGTGTTGATGGACAGAGGCGCCACTTCAAAGCCTGCTTCAAGTGCATCTATTAAGTAATCACTGTTGGCAGAATTCAACATGACCTGATAAAAAATGGCTGGATAATGCGTTTTGAAATAAGCCAACTGGAAGGCCAAGGCTGAGTAAGCATAGGCATGTGACCTGTTAAAACCATAACCTGCAAACTTCTCCATGACATCAAAGACCTGCTCTGCCTTTTCCGCAGTATGACCAGCATCTAATGAACCTTGAATAAAGGAAGCCCTCATCTCATGCATGGCAGAGGCATCCTTTTTCCCCATAGCTCGACGCAAAATATCGGCCTTTCCGAGACTAAATCCAGCAAAACGCTGAGCAACCTGCATAACCTGCTCCTGATAGAGCATAATGCCGTAGGTTGGAGCCAAAATATCCTCCAGTACTGGATCCAGAACAGTCACTTCTTCCTGCCCATGCTTTCTTGCCACAAAATTATTGATGTAGTCACTAGCACCTGGTCGATTTAGGGAAGTAGTTGCTACGACATCTTCAAAACAGACTGGTTGCACACGTTTGAGTAGGCGAATGGCACCAGGTTGTTCAAATTGAAAGATACCTTTTGTATTTCCAGAGGCAAATAAAGCTAACGTTTCTTTATCTTCCAAATCGATTTCTTCTATTTTCAGATGAATCCCTTCTGTTTCTGCAAGTAATTCTTGCATCTTCTGGACAAAGGTCAAATTTCGCAGTCCCAGAAAGTCCATTTTCAAAAGCCCACTTTCTTCAACACCATGAGCATCATATTGAGTCAGTGGAATTTCGTCACCATGCTTTAGTGGGATATAGTCTGTCAAATCTTGGTCACTGATTACAACACCAGCTGCATGGACAGAGGTTTGTCTTGGATACCCCTCAATCTTGCAGGCAATTTCAAAGGCTTTTTGGTATTCTAACTTACTATTGATTTGCTGACGAAACTGGAGATTACCTTCATAGGCTGACTTGAGATTGTCCCGAAAACTGATTTTCTTAGTAATTGCAGATAATTCATACTCAGGAATACCAAAGCGTTTCAAGACATCTCGTAGAGCTTGCTTGGCACCAAAAGTAGAAAAAGTAACGATTTGTGCCGCATGTTTACTACCATATTTATTGCCAACATATCTGATAAAATCTGGACGATAAATATCAGGAATATCAATATCAATATCAGGCATGGTATAGCGTTCACGATTGAGGAAGCGTTCAAAAATCAGATTTTTCTCTACTGGGTCAATCCCTGTAATGTCTAAAGCATAGGAAACCAAGCTACCAACTGCAGAACCCCGTCCCATTCCCATATAATAGCCATTCGAACGTCCAAAACGCAGCAAATCCCAAACAACCAAGAAATAATCATCAAAGCCCATATCATGAATAACAGACAATTCTTGGTCTAGTCTATCTTGATATTCTTTACTAGTCAATCCCTTCTGAACAAGCCCCAGTTCAGCACGCTCTCTCAACTCCTCTACTGCTGGTCTCGCTGGATTAAAACGAGGCAGTTTCAGACTAGTATCCAAATCATAAGAAATATCTAAAATCAGCTTTTCTAAATTGTCCAAGGCTTGCGGAAATCGTTCTTGGAATAATTTCTCTAAAGAACTTGCTGATATAAAGACATCTTGTCGTGAGCGCAAGGGAACTTCTCTGAGGGGTAGATTTTCTCTAATCGCTGTTAAGACTTGCAAAACTTCTCTATCCCTGCTTTCAAAAGCATTGACCCGATAAAGAGGCAAAATAGGATGATGAAATTCGCTTGCTAGTGTTTCTGGATAAACTCCAATATAGTAATCACAGCCTAGTTCTAACGACTCCAGTCTATCAAAATAAGGCACAATTACTGCAATATCCTCTAGGTACTGAGATAGAACTGACCATGTTTTCTCTCCCTGCATCTTAGCTGTTGAAAGCTTCATCAACTGCTGATAGCCCACACTAGATAGAGCTAAAAAGCGCAAATTCACTTCCTGCTCATCCACTAAAAGAGTCATTTCAAGCCCTAGTAAAGGATGAATGCCGTATTTTTTTGTAATCTCTAGAAAGTCGAAAGCCCCATAAAGATTGTCAATATCCATCATAGCCAAATGAGTGTAGCCATATTCTTTAGCTGCTCTCACATACTTTTCGATCGAAATGACGCTCTCCATAAAACTATAGACTGTTTTTGTATCTAGTTGTGCGATCAATTTACACTTCTCCTCTATCCTTCTCACTATATTATACCATTTTCACCTATAAAAGGCTTCTCTTGAGAAAAATTTCATCAGCTTACTAATTTACTTTCTATTCATTTGTATTTTTGCTATCGTTTTTTGTATTTATACTGTATTATATATAAAACAGAAAACATACAATATAAATCTCCTAGAATTTTTATATTATAGCTATTATGTCTATTATTACACTGTTCTATATATTGAATTTAGCACTTTATTCATTTTTATTGGATTATTTCCTTTTGCAGTTAACAATTCCCTTTCTGCTTTTTTTTTGATATAATAACCTTAACTATCATTCTATATGGAGGTTCTATGCGTTTTAATCAATATAGTTATATCACTTTTCCAAAAGAAAATATCTTATCTGAACTAAAAAAATGTGGCTTTGATTTACAAAACACAGCCAATCCCAAGGAATTACTGGAAACTTTTTTACGTCGCTTATTTTTCACTTATGAGAACACCGATTATCCACTCTCCTGCTTAGCTATAGATAAAGAAACTAACATATTAACTTTTTTCAAATCTGACAAAGACTTGACAGCAGATATTTTTTATACTGTCGCCTTTCAACTTTTAGGCTTTTCTTATTTGGTTGACTTCGAAGACAGTGAAGCTTTTCGTAAAGAAACTGGATTTCCTATTGTATATGGTGACTTGATTGAAAATCTCTATCAGTTACTCAATACTCGCACCAAAAAGGGGAATACCCTGATTGATCAACTGGTAAGCGACGGTCTTATTCCGGAGGATAATAACTACCACTACTTTAACGGCAAGAGTTTAGCAACTTTTTCCAGCCATGATGTCATTCGTGAAGTCGTTTACGTTGAGTCTCGTGTCGATACCGACCAAAAAGGTCTACCAGACTTAGTCAAGGTTAGCATTATTCGTCCTCGTTATGAGGGCCAAATCCCTGCCATCATGACAGCCAGTCCTTATCATCAAGGAACAAATGATAAAGCCAGCGATAAAGCTCTCTACAAGATGGAGGGCGAGCTTGAGGTTAAACCTGCTCATAAGATTGAACTAGAGGAACCTCAACTCAATCTCGTCCAGCCTCAAGGCCAAGCTGAGCTTGTGTCAAAAGCTGAGGAAAAGCTAAGTCACATCAACTCTAGCTATACACTCAACGACTACTTCCTCCCACGAGGATTTGCCAATCTCTATGTGTCAGGTGTTGGTACCAAAGACTCTACTGGTTTCATGACTAACGGAGACTATCAACAAATTGAAGCTTATAAAAATGCCATCGACTGGCTCAATGGTCGTTGCCGTGCCTTTACCGACCACACGCGCCAACGTCAAGTCAAAGCTGACTGGTCAAATGGAAAAGTAGCCACAACTGGACTTTCCTATCTTGGAACCATGTCCAATGGGCTTGCGACTACAGGCGTCGATGGTTTAGAGGTTATCATTGCTGAGGCTGGCATTTCTTCATGGTACAACTACTACCGTGAAAACGGTCTGGTAACTAGCCCAGGTGGCTATCCAGGTGAGGACTTTGACTCCCTTGCTGAGTTAACCTATTCTCGTAATCTCTTGGCTGGCGACTATATCCGTGGCAATGAAGCTCACCAAGCTGACTTAGAAAAAGTAAAAGAGCAACTGGATCGCAAGACCGGCGACTATAACCAGTTTTGGCAGGACCGCAATTATCTGTTCAATGCCCATAAGGTAAAAGCAGAGGTTGTCTTTACCCACGGGTCTCAGGATTGGAATGTTAAACCACTTCATGTTTACCAGATGTTTCATGCCCTTCCTGCTCATATAAACAAGCATCTCTTTTTCCACAATGGCGCCCATGTGTACATGAACAACTGGCAGTCCATTGACTTCCGTGAATCCATGAATGCTTTGTTGACAAAGAAATTACTGGGACAGGAAATAGACTTTCAACTTCCTACTGTTATCTGGCAGGACAATACAGCTCCACAGACTTGGTTATCACTTGATAACTTCGGTGGGCAAGAAAACTTTGAAACCTTATCACTTGGGCAAGAAGAGCAAACTATTCAAAACCAGTACTCAGATAAGGATTTTGAGCGCTATGGTAAAACCTACCAGACCTTCAATACGGAACTCTATCAAGGAAAATCCAATCAGATTACTATTGACCTTCCTGTAACCAAAGATCTTCACTTGAACGGTCGAGCTCAACTCAATCTTCGTATCAAATCCAGTACAAATAAGGGGCTCTTATCTGCCCAACTACTGGAACTTGGTCAAAAGAAATACCTACAACCTTATCCTGCTGTTTTAGGTGCTAGAACCATTGATAATGGACGCTACCACATGTTGGAAAATCTCTGTGAATTACCATTTAGGCCAGATGCACAACGAGTCGTGACAAAAGGCTACCTCAATTTACAGAATAGAAATGATTTACTGTTAGTAGAGGATATTACTGCAGATGAATGGATGGATGTGCAATTTGAACTACAACCTACTATTTACAAGGTAAAAGAAGGAGATACTCTTCGTTTAGTCCTCTATACGACTGACTTTGAAATCACCATACGTGACAATACTGACTACCACCTGACTGTCGACCTCGCTCAGTCCACGCTTACCATACCTTGCTGAAAGGAGTTACATTATTATGAATAAATCAGAACACCGCCACCAACTCATACGCGCTCTTGTTGCAAAAAACAAGATTCATACACAGGCTGAATTGCAGTCCCTTCTTGCTGAGAACGACATTCAAGTGACCCAGGCAACCCTCTCACGCGACATCAAAAACATGAACCTATCAAAAGTCCGCGAAGAAGATAACGCTTATTATGTTCTTAATAATGGTTCCATCTCAAAATGGGAAAAACGTTTGGAAAACTATATGGAAGATGCCCTCATCATGTTGCGACCTATTCAGCACCAAGTTCTACTCAAAACTCTTCCTGGTCTAGCACAATCGTTCGCTACAATTATTGATGCTCTTGATTTCCAATATATTATCGCAACCCTTTGTGGTGATGATGTTTGCCTTATCATCTGTGAAGATACAGATGCTGCTCAGAAGTGCTTTGAAGAACTGAAAAAATTCGCCCCACCATTTTTCTTTGAAGAATAATAAATGACTACAACTAACAATTATGCTTTAAAAAAACCTGGTAGAAAGTCTTTAACATCAGAAAACGCATAGTATCAAGTGTTGAAAATCCTTGATATTATGCGTTTTGCTTTATCCTAGGAAGATTTATACTCTTCGAAAATCTCTTCAATCCGCGTCAACGTCGCCTTGCCGTAGGTATGGTTACTGACTTCGTCAGTCTTATCTACAACCTCAAAACAGTGTTTTGAGCTGACTTCGTCAGTTTCATCTACAACCTCAAAACAATGTTTTGAGCAGCCTGCAGCTAGTTTCCTAATTTGCTCTTTGATTTTCATTGAGTATTACTTCATTTTCTCCTGCAGTTGAATTCTTTCTCGGTTTTTTGTTTTCTATTTCTTTAAAATCAAAGTAGCTCTTTTGTTAATAACTCGATCAACAAACATCGTAGTACAAGTATCTACTTTGAAATTTATCAGCTACTTAACAACTGATACTGTATTCTAGGAAAACGATGACATTCTTCCTAATAAAACTTCTCATATATAGCATAAATTTCCACTATTTTTAATTTTAAATGAGTCTCAGCATGACAATCACTTTAGAATTTAAGCCACTTCTCCAGCTCGATAATTGATGAGCTCAATGGTTTGAACAATATTACGAAGTACTGGTAGTTGGTGTTGAAAGAGTAGTTGAACAGATCCATGAGATTTAAATGGCTCTTGCGTTAACACTTTCATCTCTAAGCAACCATTTTCTACAATGTAATCTACAATCAATTTCACAAATGAAATCTGCCTAGCATTAAGGTTCTCATCCGACAAAAATTTAGAAAAAATACGATTGGCAGACTCTCTATCTAAGCCAATAATCTCACGCACCAATCTCGGAATTGCCTTATTTTCATAATGATGTTGGTAGTCTGATTTACTACCTAATTTTTCCCAGAGCAATTTTTCAAGTGCAAGCACATCATCAGATGTTAACTTTTCATTATGGTATAGCTTAGAAATGGACTCTTCATCCAGATGAGTTTTCAAGTAATGCTCAACTTTTTCATTATAAGATCGAAGATCGTTGACCTGCAAAAATGCTGTGGTCTCGTGAACAGTGGAGAGTATACGATCTTCAAAGTTAACATAGTAGGGTTTACGATCTGTTTTATCCAAAAACTGTAATAAATCTCGAATAGCAAGACGAATTTTTTCCAAATCAGACAAGCTAACTTCTTTCCAAAATTCAGGCTCCTGTACTTTCCTGATAATTTCAGCCTGCTCAAAAACCTGCGGAATATTACCAATAGCAGAAAGAGCTCTAGCCGTCTTCATCACTTGGGAAATATGAACAGTGGAAGATTTAGCTGTCAGTTGCCCCAACTGAATATGAAGCAACCACAAATCAAATCTCCTCGCCATCTCATCTTCTTTATCTTCATCAAATAAAAGCGGAGAGAGATTTTTTTGAATAGTTTCACTTGTAACAGCAGTTAGATTCTGCCAACTTTCCAATTTCCTATAGCTATAAACTGTATCTAAAACCATACGAACCCTGAAGTCCAACTCATTTAAGCTCTCTATACGACCTTGAAGTTCTGAAACAAGCTCCTGACGGTATGTTCTCGCAAACTGATCTTCTTGGTATTGGAGTCCCTGAAGTTCTCGAATCAAGTCCACTTTGATATTAAATAAACGCTGAGTCAACGAAACAATGTGACGACCCTCTCCATCTCTTGGATCTGCACGAAAATAATCAAAATTGTCCCCATAATCAAATACCAAGAAGTTTTCCTTATCCTGCTCAGGTCCAAATAAATCTTTACATAGACGGGTTCCTCGACCAATCATCTGCCAAAACTTAGTTTTAGAGCGTACTTTCTTGAAGAAGACTAAATTCACAACCTCTGGTACATCAATACCTGTATCTAACATATCGACAGAAATCGCAATTTGAGGATACTTCTCCTTAATTTTAAAATCATCAATCAAGGTCTGATAATGCTTAATACTATAATCAATCACCTGAGCATAGTCACTCCCTTTTTCAGGATAGCGGTTGTTAAAAATACCTCTGATATATTCCGCATGGTCATGATTTTTAGCAAAAATAATAGTTTTACCAATTTCATCACCCGAGGCTGTCTGAATTCCTCTTGTCATGAGTTCATTTAAAACAATTTCTACTGTACTTTTATTGAAAATAAAGGAATTAAATACACTCCCATCAATATCTTTTTCACAGCTATCGTCTTCAAATTTGCTATCAAAATGTTCCTTTTCTTCTTCGGATAAATCATCATAATGTAGACCATCCGTAGGTAGTTTCAGTTTGGTTTCGATAGAATGATAGGCTACTAAATATCCGTCTTTAACAGCCTCTTCCAAATCATATGCATATGTTGGAACCCCATTCTCCAAATTAAAGAATCCATAGGTGTTTTTATCTAAATCTTGACGCGGAGTAGCTGTTAAGCCTACAATCCTTGCATCAAAATAATCAAAAATGGACTTGTATTTCTGATAAATAGAACGGTGAGATTCGTCAATTATGATAAGGTCAAAATGCCCAACAGTAAAAGGGCGTTGATTTACTTCTTCTTGACCACTAATCGCTCCAATCATGGTCGGATAAGTTGAAAAGACCATGCGACTTGATTGAGCTCCTTCTTTATCTTCTAAGAAGTTACAAACGGAAAGATCTGGGAGTAATTTTCTAAACGAATCATAGGTTTGCTTAACCAAGGAAGTTCTATCGGCTAAGAAGAGAACGTTTTTTACCCAGTTATGACGTGATAAGATATCAACTAGAGAAACTGCTGTACGAGTTTTCCCAGCCCCAGTTGCCATAACCAAAAGTGCCTGTCTACGATGATTAGAGAAAGATTCACAAACGCTTGCAATCGCATGTTTTTGGTAGTGACGCCCGGAAATATCGTCCCTAATTTTACTAGAAATATCCTCAAGTGGTTTTTGAAGATGACGTCTATCCATCACTAATTGCAACTCTTCTTGAGAGTAAAAGCCTGCAATCTGGCGTCGGTTCGGACCATCAAGTATATAGTGCTTCAAGCCATTTGTAATAAAGCAAATTGGCTGATAGCCGATATGTTTCTCCAGAGCTTCAGCATATTCTTTGACCTGTACTTCCCCTACTTCTGGATTGACAGAGGCTTTTTTAGCCTCCACAATCGCTAAAATTTTCCCATTTTTACCATAAAGTACATAGTCACAGTAACCAATTCCTGAACCGTGCTTGAGACCATCAACAGCTATCTCAACACGACAGTTTTCTTCAAATATCCATCCTGCTAGACGGAGATCGATATCAATAAAGAGCTTTCTTGTCTCTGCCTCAGATAATTGATCAATATGGAAAGGCACATCTTGCCGTTGCGCTGCAGTCTCACGTTTTTCAGTATAAGTCTCTTGAACTTCTACGGACTGAGCAGCCATCTGTTCATGAAAATCAGGCAGTTCTGGTAAACTGTCTTGTAACTTTATCATAGATTGTGGAGTTTCTCGGTATTTGATGTTTGCTGAAAGTGGTAAGCACTTCTCATCAAAATAACGCTCCACAAACTCATTGCTGTAACAATAATCGATAAAATTAACAAACTGATACAAATGATGCAAAGCTAAAATCGCTTCTCGTTCCTTAATTTCACCACCATGAGCAGCATGGTTTCCCCACCGAATCAACAGAACTATCTGCTTGTGGAGTTCAGAATCTACGATATCCCTAAAATCATCATCCCATACTAAAGAAGATAGAGTAGCACGATAGGGAGCTTCTAAATATGAATCGTGACTATATATCCAATGGACAGCCTGCTCTAAAGCACGACGCGCCATAAAGGCAGTAGCCACAGTTGATGTAGCAATCATATTCTCAGCTTCAATGCAAGGTTTTGAAAAAGATTCATATTCGTCATTTTTTAAAAGAAAGCTAAAATTTCCCATTTTTTTCTCACCTTAAACAAATAGTTTAGCTATATTATACTAAATTTCAAGCTATTTCTCCACACTTTTATAGCTATCTCACAAGCAAATTGTGATTTGTCGACCAGGGCTACAAAGTCTGCGAACTCATTTTGGAGGGAAAGAGGGGGGAGGGGGATGGAAATATTTAATAAATCTGATTTGGTTAAACTAGGTATTGTTACAGCCTTATTTAACTTCTCAAAATTGTATAATTGACAAAAATAGAATAAATATTCTGAGTTTATTTTTTCTAAAACAGGCTCTAATCCAAATGCTGTATCTACATTCCAAAAATTTTCTCTAACTAAAATAGGTTTATTTATATTTCCTTTACGTCCAATAATAACTGAATTCTTCTTCACTATCCAATCTTTAGCATATCCCATAATTCCCCCACTTCCATAAATAGGAAATTTCCCATCAGCATCTTCAACCTGTTTTTGATTTTTACCATTTCTTATTGTTAGAATCTCGTTCCATTTGCTAACTTTCCATTCTTTTTCATTTAGAATAACATCCCCAAACATCTCGTTAAATCGGGATTTTACAAGTAGATTAAGCTCTTCAAGTTGTTCTTGTCTCCTTAAAATCAGCTTGCTTAACAAATCCAGCTCACTTGCAATTCTTTGTTGCTCTCTCAAATTTGTATATGAAACCATAATATTATCAAAATATTTTTTAGTTAAATGTTTCATTGTGGAACCATGAGTATGTTTTACAGCATCTTGCAAACCTTTTTCAACAACATATTTAAAATACGATTTATCTATATCTATCTTATCAAAAACCACTTTAAAAATGTGCTGATTTAACACTGCGGATCTTCCACGCCACTGAAAAACCCCTAATGTACCCGACCACGAAATAAGAATATCACCAGCTTCAACAATGTATTTTTTATCAATCGTACCCGAATAATAATTTATCTCTTTTGAAGTTTTAGTCAGATTCTGTATTCTGATAATCTCTTTCCCTTCAGATGACCAATCTTGAGGTTTAAAAGCATAGCCATTGATAAAAGTAGCCACTTCACCTAATTTCACTTTCTTCATGCAACCACCTCCTCGGAATATCGGGATTTGCTTTTAAGAGATGAATTTTTGGTGTGAATGCTTGACATTATTTTGATTGACCATGGCATAGGCCAGGGTTGTGTCAATCTTGCTATGACCTAGCAGTTTTTGGACTTGTTCGATAGGCATACCTTTATCAATTGCCTTAGTCGCTAAAGTTCTTCTGAACTTATGTGGGTGAACCTTTTGTATGCCGAGTTTGTCTCCTAACTTTCTTAAGCGAATCTCTACACCAGCAATTCCAAGCCTCTGGACTTTTCCAACTAGCGTTACAAAAAGAGCAGGATGACTATCTTTTCTGTCGTTAAGATAATTTCTCAAATGAATTTTCGTACGAGCGTCAAAATATACTGGTCTCTCCTTCTTTCCTTTACCAAAGACAACACACTCTCTGTTTTCAAAATCAATATCTGAACGATTCAACTGTACAAGCTCACCTACACGCATACCTGTCGATGCTAGTAGGTCTATTATTGCCAAATCTCTCAAATTTTCACAGTTATCACGCATAATTTCCAAATGTTCATCAGTATAAGTTTCCTTCACATTTTGCTCAGTCTTAATTTTCTTTATCCGTCGAATGGGATTTTTAATGATATATTCCTCTTGCTCAAGCCAAGCAAAAAAAGAAGACAATATACGCCTAATATTGTCTAAATTTGCCTTACTACAATCCTTTTCAGACTGGTAATTTGCTAAATAACTCCTTAAATCATCTGTTGTGAGTTGTGTCACAGACTCCTTAATACCATTAAATAAGTTTTCAATCGTCCTCTGGTAATAACGAATTGTTTTTGAGCTACAGCCCTCTACCTGTTTGGCAGTGATAAAGAGTTGCAACAGGTTATTATTCGAATACTTCTGCTGCTTTTTTCCGTCTACTAGATGATGTTCTAAACTCTCTCTCAACGCTAGTAATTGTTCATTATTTAAAAGAGGTAACATTTCTTGCATGATAATTGTAACTTTTGATTCCATAATTTCTCACTTTCTTATTCATCAATAAAAACAGACAATATCAGTTTCTGCATTACAGAATTCTAATATTGTCTGTTCATTTATTTTCTTGTGCTCATTCAAATCCAGCATACTAGGTTATTTTTTGACCTTTTCTCTAACAGAATGTTCAGAAACCCATTTGGAGTAGCTTATCATTTTTTCATCAGTTAAAGCTTCTACTGCGATGGTTACACACATTTTTACTGCTTCTTCTACCGTTACAGAAAAACGATAGCCGTTTAATTGTAAAAATTTGACCAAAACGAAGAAAGCTGTTCTTTTATTAGCATTAGAAAAAACATGCTTCTTTATCAATTGGACAAATAGTATCGTTGCTTTATCAAAAATTGTTGGATAAAGAGGTTTCCCAAAGACAAATTGTTCTGGTAAATTGACAATCATATTTAAAGCGGAAGGACTAACTGTTTGAATTTTCTCATTTGGAGAATACCGTTGAATTGCTAAAGCATTTATTTTTTCAATTTGCTTTTCTGTTAGATAGGTAGTCATTTTTCCACCAAAGCTTTGAAAATATCGTCGTATTCGTCAAATATTTTATCTAAATTTAAGTCAAAGGCATCATCAGATACATAAGAAACCTGCTGCCCCAATTCTTCAGGAGTAAAGATAATCTCACCACTTGGTAACAATTTCGCTTCGTATTTAACACCACTTGGAATATTAAATTCACTTGGAATCGTAATGGTGATTGAATTTCCTTGTTTTCTTGTTTTTACTACCATCTGATTTCCTCCTTTGTTGTATTATAACAAATCATTACCGTAATTACAATGGCAGAATATCAGCCAAAATACTCCTGCATCAGAGATTTCTTCAAAGTTTCAAGCTCTTCCAGAGATTTTTGGATTGCCAATTGTGATTTGTCGACCAGGGCTACAAAGTCTGCGAACTCATTTTGGATGGCTAGAGGGGGGAGGGGGAGGGAAATATCTTGTAATTCCTTTGCATTTATATTAGCTTGATTAACAGCACCTTTCGCGATGTTCCTTAGAAACTTCTTTGTACTAGGAAAATTTAAAAATTCGGATAGATATCTAGGGTTTAAAATATTATTATTTGTTCTAATACGAATAATGTAACCTGCAATAACCATATCAAAATCTAATTCATAAATGCATGTTTTCCCAACTAATTCAATACTATTTGTACGATTAAATAGTACATCCCCTTTTCTTACTACATACTTTTCTAAGTCTTTCTCTGGAACATCTATGTGTTTTAAATTCTGTATATTCAATCGACCGTCTTCAGTTATATTATTCATTCTTAAATATCCATACTTACCGTTAAGAGTGGCTGGTAAACTAGTTCCATATCGGACTTCTTCAACTAATTCTCCAAGTCTTTTTAATGGAAAGTTTCTTAGCATAAACATCTCGTTAAATCGGGATTTGACGAGCAAGTTTAGTTCATCTAACTGCAATTTTCTTTTAGTAATAAGCCTTTTAATCGTATTAAGAATACAGATAATGTTCTCTTGTTCTCCGATACCTAGCAATTCTAATTGTAAATCAAGTAATATATTCTTGTTTAAATGAGGAATTGTTGCACCTGTTGAATGATCTCGTAAATACTGCGATTTACTTTCCAAAAAGACTCCCAAGTAATCTGATATAATTTTTTCTTTGTATCGCTCATTCTTTTTTAAGACCGTAATTGTACTACCAACAGCTCCCGATAACCCATAACCAACTGTTCCTGCATTAGCACCATCCCATGCTATCAGAATATCATCTGGGAGTGCTTCAGTCATATTTAAACTTTCAGTGAATTTTAAATTATTATTATTTCTTAAATCATCTATTTTAATATAACGTTGGCTTAGAGTTGTTTGTTCAGCAAGTACAGTGGCTTTCTTGCCTTTTTTTAGAGATAAGACTTCCCCCAACTTCACTTTTTTCATACAGCCACCTCCCTACTTGAGTAATTTTTCTAATTCAGCCAAGCCAGCTTGAATTTCTTTTTCTAAATCATTGATTTTCTTTAAGATGACTTCTGTTGGTTCATACTCAACTTTTTCATATTCAATCTCTTTATATTTATTGATAGACAAATCATAATCATTTTCCTTTATCTCATCAACTGGAACAAAGAAAGATTGATCCGTTCTCTGACGTTCTACTTCTTTTTCAAGATGATGAAAGCGTTCGATAATATCTGGAATATCATTGTCGCTAATCGGTTGTCGCTTATCATCCAAACTTAAACCATCCGCTTTCATATCGTAAAACCAGACCTTGTCAGTACCACCATTGCCAGTTTTTGTAAAGATGAGAATGGCAGTTGAAACTCCAGCATAAGGCTTGAAAACACCACTAGGCATTGAGATTACAGCATCAAGCTTATGGTTCTCTACAATTTCCTGACGAATTCCTTTATGAGCTTTCGACGAACCAAAAAAGACACCATCAGGTACGATAACTGCTGCTCGTCCACCTGGTTTTAAAGTTCGCAAGAAAAGAGAAAGAAAGAGTAATTCTGTTTTTTTGGTTTTTACGGTTGCAAGAAGGTCATTAGAGGTTGAATTGTAGTCAAGTGAGCCCTTAAAAGGAGGATTTGCTAAAACCAAAGTATATTTATCGGCTTCTTCATTATCTTGAGACAGCGAGTCAAGGTAACTGATTTGTGGATTTTCTACTCCATGTAGCATCATGTTCATCGCCCCAAGTCTCAACATAGTCGTATCCGTATCATTTCCATGAAACATCTGATTATGAAAATGATTGATATTATCTGTATTGGTTTCCCATTCATCTTTCTTACGCTTTAAGTAACGGCTAGCAGATACTAAGAAGCCAGCAGAACCCATAGCGGGATCTGAGATGATATCTTTGATAGTCGGTTGCATCAACTCAACCATCATATCGATGATGTGACGAGGTGTACGGAACTGTCCATTTTTACCTGCGGTCGACAATTTTGATAACAGATATTCATAGATATCTCCGATATCAGTAATACTTTGTTTGTCATTATCAAAATCTACATCTAATCCCCTAGTTGGAAAAACATCTAAGATAGAAATTGCCTTTTGAAGCGTAGCAGGTTTATTTATTTGAAAAATAGCTTCTCGCATATATCGTGAAAAGGCTGTATCATCTGTATCCCCCTTGAGATTTTTAATAAACGGAAAAATCTCCTGAGTCATTAAACGATAAACTTCCTGAGCATCTCCTATATTTTTAAAAGTTGACCAACGGTATTCAGGTTTATCTTTTGGAAAAACTCCCTCATAAGGAATCCCTAGAAATTCAGCATCACTTTCACGTCCAAGCTCGACACTATCCAAATCTTTCATAAATAAGAGATAAGTCAACTGTTCAATATTTGTTAAAGGATTTGCGTTTCCTTCTGTCCAAAGAATTTCCCACAGCTGATCGATTTTATTTTTTAATTCGCCTGTAATCATATCTTCCCTTTTCTTTAGTTTTTAAAACTTAGTAATATCATTATTTTATCAGATTTCAAACAAAGCTTCAATTAACTATATCTAGGCCTCACCTGAATATTTTAATAGACTTATTTAGTATCTTGAAAACTATATCGTATAGGTGTCGTCATGGATCCTTTTAGCTGATTTACGGATACGAAAGCACAATACTATGACTCAATTGAAATATTAAAATTCAATTTCTGACCACCTAATCCTGCTTCAAATAATTATCGAACAAGTTTTATGATAGCTACCTTGTTAGGATGTTCTTATTTTTTATCAGACAAAACAAAAGGATTAAGGGAGTGAATTTCCTTAATCCGATAGTTCTTATTCTTGACGTTGTCCGAAATCTGCAATCATCTGATCCATTTCTTGTCGACTCGGAGTTGTCAGCATATAAAGGTAATCCCCTTGAAGTTCCGCAAAGGCCGCTGGCATGATTTTTTTAACCTTGAACTGCTGGCTGTATTTGGCAAGCAAGTCCTCCTCAGAATAGACATAGTGAGCATTTGCACGGCGAGAAGTAGCCAAACAATACTGAGGTTCAAAGTCTGACACTGGGAACTCTTCTCCCGCGACAATAGCCGCATAGCCACGATAGAGGTCCAAGGAATGGGCAAAGTTATAAACATCAATGGTAAAACCACCTGCAGGGCGGTTATTGTACTCAATGGCGATGTAATCATCCCCTTCACGGAAAAACTCAATATGGAAGAAACGTTCTTTCATACCAAATTCCTTGACAATCGCTTCCCCATACTTGCGCAGTTTAGGATCCATATCCTTGAGAACGTAATAAGAATTGTCCATCTTGTAAATCATGAGATCAAGCGGTGTATAGGCGTAGTCAAAGGTTGTTGAAAAGACAATCTTACCATCCTTGTCCACAAGCCCATCAAAGGTACAAATTTCGCTAGAGGTAACAAATTTCTCAAAGAAATAAACAGTTGAATGGTCCCACTCTGCCTTGAAGTGATTGATATCGTCTTCTGTCTCAAGCTTAAAGGTGGCCGCTGCTCCCACTCCATTATCAGGTTTTGCAATCATTGGAAGGCCGATTTCTTTCACAGCTTGATCAACATCTGCTTCCGTCTTGATAACTGCTCCAGGTACCACAGGGACACCTGCTTTTTTGAAAAGTTTCTTCATTTCAGACTTAAATTTCGTCTTTTTGAGATCCTCTGGTTTGGCACCAAAAACATTGAATTGCTCACGAAGACTTGCATCTAACTCAAGCCAGTATTCATTATGGGACTCGATACGGTCAATTGGTCCATGTTTATAAAAGAGAAAAGCAACTGCACGCTTGACTTCGTCTATGTTCTCAAGATTATCAACACGAAAATACTCGGTCAAGCTATTGCGTAAGGGCTCATCCAATTGCTCGTAAGGTTCCTGACCAATTCCCAAGACGGTAATGCCTTTATTGGCTAGCTCAATTGTAAACTGTTGAAAGTTTTGTGGATAGTAGGGAGAAATAACAAGGTAATTCATAGGTAACTCCTTTTATAAATAGAGATTGCCGAGGAAATAAGGCATTTGTTTACGCCACCATTCCCAATCGTGGGCGACATCGTGTCCCCATTCAGCAAACCAGGCTGGAATTTGTTTCTGGTCAAAGGCTTCTTTGAGCTTGTAGAAAGATGGTAGACCATCTTGTTCCCAGGCACCAAGACCCGTACAAAGCACAATCTCTGCCTGACGATAACGGTCAATAAACCAGCCGTCGTTCTGGTTCCAGATATAATCTACTGGCGAGTTTTGGTAAATAGCATCGTCATTGTAGTAATCGCCGACAAAGAAACGTGCATCGTAAACACCACTAAGAGCAATCACCTTGGTAAAGACATCTGGATGCTGGAGGAAGAAATTGAGTGCATGATAAGCCCCCATCGAGCAACCTGTCGTCATCATACCATCAAACCAACCTGTCTTATGCTTGATAAAAGGAATAGCCTCTTCAATCACATAGCGTTCATAGGCACGGTGCATTTCCGCTTGGTCGTGACCATTTTTCCAAGTGGCCAACCAACTCTCACTGTCTACACTGGATAGGGTAAAGAACTGGACACGACCTTCTTCGATAAAAGAAGCACAGGCATCAATCATGCCAAAATCATAGTATTCATTGTGACTACCACCTGATGAAGCAAAGACCACAACTGGAATCCCAGCATGTCCATAACGGTTGAGGTACATTTCACGGTTAAGATGGCCACTCCAGTGGCTAAGATGTTCAATATGCATTTCGTTTTTTCCTTTCTTAACTTACCATTTTTCTGCAAAAAATCTCAGACAATCGGGTAGATTTTCTGACCAAGGGATTTCACTATGGATGGCACCAGACTGAACTTTCAATACTAGATTACCCAAGTGTACTCCTCCTGCTATCAAATCATGGTAATAGCGAAGCGACGAGTCGATATAGGCTTGCTTGATATTACCAGCCATCAAGGTCTTGTCTGTATCATCTGCTTCTTCTGTTCCTACATAGATGAAGATGCGCTGGTCAGACGACAGTTGCTGGCGCTCTATATAGCGGTTAAAGGCTTCTTGGTGCAGCCAGTTGGCAGATGAAAAGACGCCCAAGCAACCAATTTGGTCTTGGTATTCCAAACCGATAAACTGGGTAATATTCCCTCCTAGTGAGGAACCAATCATGGCCGTATGCTGGCGGTCTGCTTTTGTACGATAAGTGTCATCGATAAAAGGCTTGACCACCTCCATGACAAACTCGGCATACTCCACACCCTTACCGCCAAACTGCTGTCCTGGGATAGGAGATTCTTGGAACTTCCAAGCCGCATACTCATTCATCCGCCCCATGCCATCATTGTCAATAGCAACGACAATCATGCGACTGATATCAGGATTACGCTTAATAGCTGGGATAATCTTCCATGAATGACCAATGAAAGACTCCTTGCTATAAAAAACATTTTGCCCGTCATGAAAGTAAACAACAGGATAGGAACGATTCGTGTCTTTCTCATAATCTTTAGGCAGAAGAACACGCACACGGCGCTCCTTACCTGTATAAGGAACCTTGAGTTTGTGTTCTTTCATTTTTAGATAAAAGTAGGAATGATTCATTGTCAGAAAACTCTCTATATTCAAAATTTTATTTTATTATATCACAATTATAGAAAAAAAGTTAGTTTTGCTTCCATTTTTGGAATTAAAAACTAACTTTTTCATTTAATTTTCTAAATTCTTTTGGATTTTCTAAATTAGAGCAAATTATCAATCAAGTCATCAACTTCATCTTTTTCAGCTTGAGGTGTAATCTCAGTAATCATAATCCCTGCCACTGCTCGATCAACCAAAGCTTCAACATCCATACGTGCTTCATACTGCTCTGCATTCTTAATCTTAGGATTAGTCTTTGGACGATCTGGTGCAAAAATCGTACAACAGTCTTCAAACGGCTGGATAGAAATGTCAAAGGTATCGATTTCCTGGGCGATGTCAATGATTTCCAACTTATCCATGGTAACCACAGGACGAATGATGGGAGTGTTGGTCACAGCGTTAATAACCTGCATGCTTTCCAAGGTCTGGCTAGCTACTTGACCAAGACTTTCCCCATTGATGATAACCAAACCATTTCGTACCTCACGAATACGGTCGGTAATCCGCATCATAAAGCGACGCGTCAAGGTCATGAGATAGGCTTCTGGCGCCTTGGCCTTGATTTCCTCTTGAATCTCTGTAAAAGGAACTTCGATAAACTGGATATTTCCACCAAACTTGGTTAATTTACGGGTCAAATCTTGGGCTTTTTTAAGAGCACCAGGACTCGTGTAAGGTGGGCTGGCAAAGTGAACTGCCTCAATATCTACCCCACGTTTAAGCGCTAGATAGCCAGCTACAGGTGAGTCAATTCCCCCTGATAACATAAGCATGCCCTTACCAGAAGTTCCCACTGGCAAACCACCAGCCCCACGAATAGTTTCATAAGAAAGGTAGGCTGCCTCTTCTCGAATCTCCACCTGAAGATTGATGTCAGGACTTTTCATTTGAGCTTGCACATTTGGAATGGCTTCGAATACAGCCCCTCCAAGTGTTTGGTTGAGTTCACGACTGTCGAGTTCAAAGGTGTGGTCGCTACGCTTGCTAGAAATCTTAAAGGTCATGCCTTCCTTGTAGATGTCCTGCATAATCTCTTGAACAGAAGACTTCAGAACTTCTACAGATTTTTCAACCTTATATACTGGAGAAAAATTCTGAATTCCAAAAACTTGTTTGAGCGATTCTGCTACTGCTGTGTAATCAGCTCCATTTAGGTAAGCGTGGGCACGGTCACGATCTGCCGTTACCTTAACTTGGGGATAGATAGACAAAACGTCTGAAATATTATTACGAAGTTTATTGATGAAACGCATACGGTTTTTACCCTTGGTTGACAGCTCACCGTAGCGAATCATAATTTCTGAATACTGCATGAATGCTCCTATCTTACTTTTCTAGTTTGATTGTAAATCAATTTTAACTTGGTCAAAAACTGCTCGACCTGGCTCATATCATTTTCAAGGTCTAGACTAAGACGCACAGCTGACTGGGCCTTATCCTTGTCCACTCCCATGGCAATCAAGGTGCCTGCAGGTTTTCCAGCCTTAGATGAACAAGCAGAGGTCGTAGAAATAAAAATATCATAGTCTTCAAAGGCGTGAACGATGACTTCACCACGAACACCCTTGATTCCAAAAGTCAGAATATGAGGGGCAAAGTCTTCCTCATCTGAAAATACAAAAATATCTGGATAGTCCAGAAGTGCTTGACGAATCACTGCCTTCATCTGCCCAGTCTTGCTAGCAAAGATATCTAGCTTTTCCATAGATAAACGGAGAGCCTTGGCTGTCGCTGCAATTCCTGCCACATTTTCAGTTGTCGAACGGTAATCACGTTCCTGACCCCCACCTGTTAAAAGAGGCGTAATCTTCTTGCCAGACTTGATATAGACAAAACCAACACCACGAACTCCGTGGAACTTGTGACTAGAGAAGGTCGCAAAATCCACTCGTTCTGTCAGATACTTTTCAGTCGGAATTTTAGCAAGTGCCTGAACCGCATCAACGTGGAAGGAAATAGTTGGTTTGTCTGCCAACAGTTTTGAAATAGCCTCAATAGGCTGAACAGAGCCAATTTCATTGTTAACCGCCATGATAGAAACAAGGGTCGTATCCGGTCGTATCAAATCTGCTAACGCTTCAACATCCACAAATCCTTTCTCATCTACTGGAGCAAAATCCACTTCAAAACCTTGAGATTTCAACCAGAGGGCTGATTCCTTAACTGCTGGATGTTCAATTGCTGATACAATGATGTGCTTGCCAAACTGGGCTTTTTCAAAGGCCACACCCTTGATGACCCAGTTATCTCCTTCTGTTCCACCAGAGGTAAAGAAGATTTCATCGCTTTTTTTACCGATTAAATCAGCAATCTGTTGCCGAGAAGCATCTAAGATTCGTGTTGCCTGGTCTCCCAAACGATGGAGACTAGATGGGTTTCCTAAAATTTTTGAAGCAACCTGCATATAGGTTTCAAGTACTTCAGGATAGGGCTTGGTCGTCGCCGAATTATCAAAGTAAATCATGTTTTCTCACGCTTTCTAAAATCACTCCTTCTATTGTATCATGAAACGGAGCTTGCGACAAGAAAGGGCAATTCCTCTTTTTTTAAGATTTTTTTAAAGAAATGAGGTATAATAAATTTTAATTAAAGGAGAGAATGTATGTCTAATTATCATAGAACTTCAAAACCAAAAACAGAACACATCAAAAAAGGCTTTACAGTCTTTCAAAAAATCGTTGCGACTATCGCTAGTATCCTTGGCTTAATTACCGCAAGTATCACGATCATGAACGCCTTGGATAATAACAAAAATACTAAAAAAGAACCTACGACAAGCCAGACGACAACCATTGTCAAAGAAATTCAAAAGGAATCCCCTCAGGAAAATACTAGTCCCAATAAGGAAAACAACACTTCTCAAGAAAAAACACAACAAGAGGAAACACCAAAATCTAGCGTCAAGGAAGAGAAAAAAGAAGAGCAGAAAGCATCAACTCAGGATTCTTCTACTCCTGCTCCAAGTAAACCTGTCACTGATAATGAAAAACAGTCCAATAATACACCAACTTCGGAAAATAAAACTAATCAATAATCACTAAAATAGCTTCCCTCCAAACTTGGAAAGAAGCTATTTTTTATTGTTGCAATACTTTTCGTGGTTTGGTTCCCTCAGCTGGACCGATGACACCTGCCATTTCGAGTTCTTCCATAAGGCGGGTCGCACGGTTAAATCCAACTGATAAACGCCGCTGAATCATGGACGCACTGGCTTTCTGCGTCTCGATGACTAAAGCCTTGGCTTCTTCAAAAAGCGGATCCCCACCAGATTCACCATCTGAAAATTCACCTTCATTTTCAGAAACTTCTCCTGGATCAAAACTCTCATCGTAGTCCGCATCTGCCTGAGCCTTGATGAAGTTTACGATGCGCTCGACATCGTCATCCGAGATAAAGGAGCCTTGGAGACGAACTGGGTGGTTTTCATCAATCGGTTTAAAGAGCATGTCGCCTCGACCAAGCAGTTTTTCTGCTCCATTTTCATCCAAGATAGTACGAGAATCTGTTCCTGATGAAACCGCAAATGCGACACGAGATGGGACATTGGCCTTGATCAGACCAGAAATGACGTCAACGGATGGACGCTGGGTTGCAAGAATCATGTGGATGCCGGCAGCACGCGCCTTCTGTCCAAGACGGATGATGGCATCTTCCACTTCCTTGCTGGCTACCATCATGAGGTCAGCCAACTCATCCACAATCACGACAATGAGTGGCAGTGGAACCTGCTTATACTCAGACTGGGCATTGAACTCTTCTACCTTGGCATTAAAGCCTGCAATATTCCGAACTCCCACCTTGGCAAAGAGTTCATAACGATTTTCCATTTCATCCACGACCTTTTGCAAAGCCTTGCTGGCTTTGCGTGGATTGGTCACAACTGGAATCAAGAGATGAGGAATGTCATTGTAAACAGACAACTCAACCATCTTGGGGTCAACCATCATAAATTTAACTTGGTCAGGTCTCGCCTTCATGAGGATGCTAGCAATAATGCCGTTAACTGCTACCGACTTCCCTGAACCCGTTGAACCTGCGACTAGCAAGTGGGGCATTTTAGAAAGGTCAAAAGCTCTTGCGGTACCATTAACAGCCTTCCCTAAAGGAATTTCCAAGAGATTTTCAGCTTTCGTTTGAGATTGTTCCCATAGTTCGCGGAAGGATACAGTCGCAATCTCAGAGTTGGGTACCTCAATTCCCACTAAAGATTTCCCTGGGATAGGTGCTTCGATTCGGACATCCTTGGCAGCCAAGGCTAGAGCGAGATCATCTGCTAGATTGGAAATACGGTTGACCCGTACACCGACTGCCGGTTTGACTTCATACTTGGTCACTGATGGCCCAATTTCGGCCCGTTCAACTGTTACCTTAATACCAAAACTAGCAAAGGTTTCTTCTAGGATTTTGATATTTTCTCGGACGATTTTCTTCTCTTTAGACTGGTCTTTAGGTTTATCAGGGGCAAAGAGTTGTAAGCTTGGAAGTTTGTATTCGAGGGCTTCCTTTGCTGAAAAATCGACCTGAACATCTTCATCATCAGAGCCATCTTCCTGTTCAGCGCATTCAAGTTCAGCTTGAGGTAGGATGATTTCTGGTTCCACCCAGTCTTCTTCTGGAAAAGTTTGAATATCTTCCCCTGTCAAAATTTCACCTGTTTCCATATCAACAGGAGGCAAATCGAGTAAGGCTTTTTCAGCCTCTTCTTGTTCTAATCTAGCCTCTTCCTCAGCCTTTTGGCGAGCTTTTTCTTCTTGTTTGACAAAGCGTTCCTCTTTTCGAAGCTCATGTCCTTCCCTCCATTTGGCAAAGCCTCTACTGAAAAATTCAGCAATATCATAAACAGACCAAGGACTGACTAGGAGGGCACCCACTAAAATCAAGATAGAACCAATAAAGTAAGTGCCGATATTTGAAAAGAGAAAGGCGGTTGGAATATAAAGAGCGACCCCAATCAAGCCCCCTCCAGCAAAACTGGTCGTTCGAAAACCAGTTAAATCCGTTACAACCTGAGCCATGGTTCCTTTTAGAACGGTCTTGTCCAAACCATATTTCCAAACCAAGTAGGCTTCAAAAATCAGGAGCAAGCCTGCAAATATGGTGAAAAAGCCAGATAGGAGCCCTTCCTGTTTTCGTATCCACTTGAAAAAGAAGAGATAGAGTAGGATGCCAAATATTGCCAGATAAGCTAGGCTCCCCACCAGCAAGCGTATTAAATTATAAAGGGTGATACCTGCAGCTCCTAATTTGAAAGCTGCGAAAATCAATAAAAGCGCGATTCCCAACGAAATCAACATTCGTTGAATCGCTTCTTTTCTTTCGAGTTCTGCTTTAGACGGTCTTCGTCTTGTTTTACTTGTATTCTTGTTTGCCATTCTTCTATTATACCATATTTCACAGACATTTCAGAAAGAGAAAAAGACTGCACCAAACGGTACAATCTTTTCATTTTTCTATTTTTTATGCTTGGGATTTGCGTAGGTAACCATAGACCACACCACTTACGATTGCTCCTACCAAGACAGCAACAAGGTAAAGGAGAGCATTTGAAGTAAGGGCGATAACGAAGATTCCTCCGTGTGGCGCCATGAGTTTGATTCCAGTAAGACCAACGAGTCCACCTGCTACTGCTGAACCAAGGATGAAGCTTGGGATCGCACGAGCTGGGTCAGCGGCACCAAATGGAATCGCTCCCTCAGTGATAAATGACAAGCCCATGATGATGTTTGTCAAACCAGAGTTGCGTTCTTCCTTAGTAAATTTATCTTTGAAGAGAAGAGTTGCAACAAAGATTGCAAGTGGTGGTACCATTCCTCCAGCCATAACTGCTGCCATGGCTACAGAACCACCTGAAGAAACAGTTGCTGCAAGCGTACCTGTACCGAAGACATAAGCCGCTTTATTAACTGGTCCACCCATGTCAACAGCCATCATTCCACCAAGGACGATACCAAGAAGAACAGCTGAACCTCCTCCAAGACCGCCCAGGAAGTCATTCATAGCAGTGTTGATTGCTGCCATTGGGATATTCACAGCTAGCATGACAAATCCTGTCAAGATTGTTCCAAGAAGTGGCAAGAGAAGGATTGACTTAGCACCTTCAAGTGAACGAGGAACTTTAACGTATTTCTTGATGGTAAGAACTAAAGCACCTGCAATAAATCCACCAACAAGGGCACCTAGGAAACCAGATGAGACACCTGCAAGAGTTGAAGTTGCTTCACCACCTGCAGCATAAGGAATTTTACCAAAGGCAAAACCTTCTTTGGCAATAGCACCAGCCACGAAACCTGCAACCAAACCTGGTTTTTCAGCAATAGAGTAGGCAACATAGCCTGCAAAGACTGGAAGCATCAAACCAAAGGCTGCACCACCGATTTTCATGAACATAGAAGCTAGTTCATGGTAGGAACCAAGATTACCAAGATTTTCATTCGGAACACCCAAAGCACCGTCAATCAAGAAGGCAAGGGCAATCATGATACCACCACCGATAACGAATGGCAACATTTGAGATACCCCACTCATCAAGTGTTTGTAGAAGGCACCACCAAGGCTTTGTTTTTCGTTAGAGGCTGTTGCAGCTTTTGTACCATTAGCGGCACGGTAGATTTCAGCATCTCCTGAAAGAGCCAAGTTAATCAATTCTTCGGTCTTACGGATACCGTCAGCAACTGGACGATTGATCAATGGTTTACCATCGAAACGATCCATCTCAACCGCCTTGTCTGCAGCGATAATAACAGCTTTAGCCTTACGGATGTCTTCAGCAGTTAGTTGGTTTCCAACACCGCTAGCACCGTTGGTTTCGACCTTGATACCAACACCCATTTCAGCAGCCACTTTTTGAAGGGCTTCCTGAGCCATATAAGTGTGGGCAATACCTGTTGTACAAGCTGTAACAGCCACGATAAAGTCACTAGAGTCATTAGCAGGTACTTGAACAGGCTCTTCAGTTTTTTCGGAAGCTTGGTTAAAAAGTTCGATAACTTGGTCAGCTGATGTTGCTTGGCGAAGTTTGTCTGCAAATCCGTCTTTCATCAAGTATTGAGACAATTCTGCCAAGGCTGCCAAGTGAGTATCATTGGCACCTTCTGGAGCAGCAATCATGAAGAAGAGGTCAGTTGCCTGCCCATCCAAACTCTCGTAGTCAACACCCTTGTTTGACTTGGCAAAGAGAACTGTCGCTTCTTTTACAGCAGCATTTTTGCTGTGAGGCATTGCGATTCCATCACCCAAACCTGTAGAAGTCAGAGCTTCACGCGCCAAAATTCCTTCTTTAAATGTTTCAAAATCTGTTACATAACCGTGGTCTGTCAAACTTTTAATCATCTCGTCGATGACAGCTGTTTTTTCAGTTGCCTGCAAATCCAGCAACATGACATCTTTTCTCAATAGGTCTTGAATTTTCATCGTTTTTCTACCTCAACTTTTTCATATGTTTCTTTAATAAATTCCGCAGTGGCCAAGTCATCTGAGAAGGTGGTTGCCGTTCCGCAAGCCACTCCCCATTTGAAGGCTTCTACTGCGTCTTTTGATTTGACAAATTCACCTGTGAATCCGGCAACCATAGAATCACCAGCTCCGACTGAATTTTTCACTGTTCCTTTGATTGGTTTAGCGAAATAAGCTCCCTCAGATGTGACAAGAAGAGCACCGTCACCAGCCATAGAGATAATGACGTTTTGAGCACCCTTAACCAGTAACTCTCGAGCATATTTCTCAATTTGGTCCAAACTGTCAAGTTTAACCCCAAAGATAGCTCCAAGTTCATGATTGTTTGGTTTGACCAAAAGTGGCTGGTGGTCCAAACTATCAATCAAGGTCTGCCCTTCAAAGTCACAAACCACTTGCGCACCCGTCTGACGCGTCAAGGCAATCAAATCCTTGTAAATGACATTGCCCAGATTTTTAGCACTTGAACCCGCAAACACCACCGTATCTTCTGCTGTCAGACTAGATAAAATAGCTTTCAATTCTTCTAGCTGAGCTGGTTCCACATTTGGACCCGTTCCGTTGATTTCTGTTTCTTGGTCTGCTTTGATTTTAACATTGATACGAGTATCTTCTGCCACTTGGACAAAACGTATCTCGATTTCTTCATCAGCCAAAGTATCTGTGATAAATTTACCAGTAAAGCCACCGATAAATCCAGTCGCTGTATTTGGAATATCTAAGCGCTTTAAAACACGACTGACATTGATTCCTTTCCCACCAGCAAACTTATCATCACTGTCCATACGATTGACACTACCGACCTGGACTTGGTCCAAACGAACGATATAATCAATAGATGGATTGAGTGTGACTGTATAAATCATACTTCTATTACCTCCGTTTTCTCCTTAATAGCCTGCAAGAGCTCATGCCCTTGACTTGTGATAACAATAGCTCGTTTGAGTGGTGCTACCTTGACAAAGCAAGTTTGTCCAATTTTAGACGAATCCACCAAGACATAGGTCTGTTTGGCATTCTCTAAAATAGCACGCTTCACAGCTCCCTCCTCCATATCAGGAGTCGTATAATAGCCATCATCTACACCATTCATCCCGATAAAGGCACGGTCAAAGTGCAATTGGTTAATCTGGTTAAGAGCAACGCCCCCGATGCTAGCATCTGTCGCCATCTTGACACTTCCTCCAACCATGACAGTTGGAATCTGCTTTTCAACCAACTGTGCTGCATGGTGAATCGAGTTGGTCACGACTGTAACATTCTTATTAACCAATTCATGAATCAAAAAGGCAGTTGTTGTTCCAGCATCGATAAAGATGACATCTTGTTCCTTGATGAGAGAGGCTGCTTTCTGAGCCAGCAACTTCTTTTCTTGAAGGTTTTTGACAGATTTTTCTTGAATGGTTTCTTCCTCCTGCAAGGAATGGGGCAATTCTGCTCCACCATGCACGCGACGAAGCTTGTTTTCCGCTTCCAACTCATCCAAGTCTCTTCGAACCGTTGATTCTGAGGTCTCTAACAAACTAACTAATTTTTCAAGAGAAACTACATGATGTTGATTTAACTCCTCTAAAATCAGTTGCTTCCGCTCTGTTTTTAACACCGAATCACCTCCTGTTATCGTTTACACTATTCATTCTATCACACTTTCTTTTAAAGTCAAGCATTTTTTATCATTTTCTTTCAAATTCTATCATTTTTCTTATTTTCAGAATTTTTATTGCAAGATAAGAGCCTTTATGGTAGACTATTTGAGTAAGTATTGGAAGATTACTCAAGAGGCTTAAGAGGCCGTGTTGGAAACGCGGTAGGCGTGTAACAGCGTGCGTGGGTTCGAATCCCATGTCTTCCGTGGAAAAGAAAAATTATTTTTTGGATGCAACTAATGTTGTATCTTTTTTTATCGCTTTTTTAAAAATAGGGTCTGTTTTAGGCTCTGTTTGTGACTCCTTTTTTCGCAAAAGCATGCAAAGGAATACCAAAGACAAAAATAAAAAACGTTGATTTAACAACGTTTTACCAAGGAATGCAAAAGAATGCAAAGGAATAATGGAGCCGGTGGGAGTCGAACCCACGTCCAAACACCTGCCAACATATTTGTCTACAACCATAGGTTATGTATTATTTTAACAATTCCTCGACACATAACTCAAGCCTAGAAACTGCGAGTCTATCAATCTCTTATCAAGCCGCTAGACAAGACTTGATCGTATCTCGCTAATAATAAGACCTGTCATTGAACACGAGCAATCCAAATCGGGTCACGCCTGCTGGTTTTTAGGCAGCTAGAGCGTAAGAAGTGTTATTTTTTGCAGTTATATTTAACTGAGCGTTTACGTCGCCACACGAGTCGCAAAATATGCCTCATAATGCCTGTCGAATCCGTAACGACCCCAAAAGACAATAAAACCATTATACCTTATCTAACACAAAAATGCAAAAAAGAAATCACATACCTAAAAAGATACTATTCGAGAAATTTAGCAAACTGGGAGACTAACTACAACTTTCTCAGTGCATAACTTTACGATTGTGAATAGAGCTTACGAAATCCACTTAACACATACCTAAGATAAAGCTATCTGTTTTGAAGAAATTCACGAAGAGAATTATTCTAAAATACTTTCAGATGAGAATTTTCCTACTCTCTTTGTTTCAATTCATTTGAGTTTAAAAACCATAAAATAAATCCTTATATTATTCGGAATAATTTTTACTTGTTAAACTAAAATAAATAGCTTTCATTCGAACTTTAATAGACTATGAAAACCAGTGGAACTTACCCTGACACGGAATTCCACTGGTTTTTTCGATTTTTATCAGATTAACTTCTACTATTCTTAGCTGTGAAAATTAGTTTAGGACTTTAACTTATTTTCAATCTTCTAATCTAAAGGCCACTTCCAGTAAAGAAAAATCAGGGTTCTCCTGACTTTTACTTAGCTAATTCTCTTTCTCGTTCTTTCATTATTTTATGATTTTCATACAAACGGGATAAGAACTTAGAAATTTCTTTTAAGATAGAATAGGTTGGCACTGCGACAATCATTCCAACTACACCATAGATATTGCTTGACAACAAAAGTAAAACCAAAATCGTGATTGGATGAACCTTCATAACACTTCCTACGATTCGAGGATATAAGATATTACCATCTACCTGCTGAACAACAAGCATATAAATCACTGCAATCAGCAGTCTATGGGGATCAGTGAATATATTTGCGATGATCATAGGAATCAAACCAATACTTGGCCCCACATAAGGAATTAAATTGGCTACACCAGAAAAAATAGCAAAAACTAAAGCATATTTTAAACCAATAATACTATAGCCAATATAAGCCAAACAACCTATAATGATTGCGTCAATCGAAACTCCACTAATATAGCGAGCAATCGTCGCATTTAAATTCTTTAATAAGCCTGCAATATGCAAGCGATCCCTCTTTAGAATCGTTCTTTCAAGCATGGGCAAGAATTTATGTCCATCTAGTAAGAAATAAACCAAAAAAACTGGAGTCATAATCAAAATCAAAACAGTACTGATAAGAGCTGACAAGACACTCCCCACACTATTTGATACGCTATTTAGGATATTTTGAAGAATATCAACATAGGATAAGTTTAACTGCTGAATTGTAGCTTCTACATCCAAATTCTGGAGCGCAGGATAATTAGATAAGTCTATGATTAAGTCTTGTACTCGACTATAAATAGTTTGACTAGATATAATCAAACTAGATAACTGATTGACCAAAATCGGTAAGAGATAGACTACCCCAATAACTAGCCCCCAAACCAAAGCACACAAGGTAATTAAAATACCAAGTAGACGATTGAGTTTACAGACTTTATTTAAGAAAGTAACAATAGGGTTTGTCAAATAATAAAGAAAGCCCCCTAATAAAAATGGAATCATAATTGTATTAAGCACGCTAACAAAAGGGTTAATCAAAGACCCCATCTGTCTCCATAGGTAAAAGATGATGGTTAAGAGTAAAATTTCTGTGGTCCAAAAAAATAATTTATTTCTACGAAACATGAGTTACCTCCCTCACTCTATTTTACCATATTTTCAAAAAGCTTAACGGATGAATTATTAAAGCAAGAATATTTTTTTTCTTTATGATAGAATAAAACTACTATGAAAAAAATATTTTTAACTTTATTAACTGTCTCCCTTTTAGGAGGTGCTTCTACTGTTGCTGCTCAAGATTTTAATATTGCTGCAAAACATTCCATTGCTGTTGAGGCAAATACTGGTAAAATTCTCTATGAGAAAGATGCAACTCAACCTGTCGAAATTGCTTCTATAACAAAACTACTTACCGTTTACCTGGTCTATGAAGCTTTGGAAAACGGAAGTATTGCCCTCTCCACTCCTGTAGATATTTCTGATTATCCTTATCAATTGACGACAAATTCTGAAGCCAGTAATGTTCCTATGGAGGCCCGTAATTATACTGTCGAAGAGTTACTTGAAGCAACTCTAGTATCTAGTGCCAACAGCGCCGCTATTGCCCTAGCTGAGAAAATTGCTGGCTCAGAGAAAGACTTCGTCGATATGATGCGTGCCAAACTCCTGGAATGGGGAATCAATGATGCCACGGTTGTCAATACAACTGGTCTTAACAATGAAACTCTAGGGGATAACATTTACCCAGGGTCTAATAAAGATGATGAAAATAAGCTCAGTGCTTATGATGTTGCCATCGTTGCCCGCAATCTCATCAAAAAGTATCCACAAGTTTTGGAAATCACCAAAAAACCTTCTTCTACTTTTGATGGGATGACAATCACTTCTACCAACTACATGTTAGAAGGTATGCCTGCTTATCGCGGTGGTTTTGATGGACTGAAAACAGGAACAACAGATAAGGCTGGAGAGTCTTTTGTTGGTACTACTGTCGAAAAAGGCATGAGAGTCATCACAGTTGTTTTAAATGCAGACCATCAAGACAATAATCCCTACGCTCGGTTTACAGCTACATCTTCCCTAATGGATTATATTTCTTCTACATTTACACTTCGTAAAATCGTTCAGCAAGGCGATGCCTATCAAGATAGCAAAGCCCCTGTACAAGATGGAAAAGAAGATACGGTCACTGCAGTGGCGCCAGAGGATATCTATCTAATTGAACGTGTTGGGAATCAATCTTCCCAATCTGTTCAATTCACACCTAATTCCAAAGCAATCCCAGCACCACTTGAAGCTGGAACAGTGGTTGGCCATCTGACTTACGAAGACAAGGATTTGATTGGTCAAGGTTACATTACCACAGAGCGCCCTAGTTTCGAAATGGTTGCAGAAAAGAAAATTGAAAAAGCCTTCTTCTTAAAAGTTTGGTGGAATCAGTTTATCCGATTTGTTAATGAGAAATTATAAAAAAATCGCGGTTTAAAATCGCGATTTTTTTATTACAAATTCATCTTCAAAGTCCTTGATTTTGAGTATATCTAAAATCAAATTTTACCCAACTGATCCTTCCATTTCATAGCTAATCAAACGGTTCAGCTCAACAGCATATTCCATTGGAAGTTCTTTTGTAAAGGGCTCTACAAATCCCATAACAATCATCTCAGTTGCCTCAGATTCTGACAAGCCACGGCTCATGAGGTAATAGAGTTGTTCTTCTGAAATCTTAGATACCTTTGCTTCGTGTTCCAAAGCAACTTGCGAGTTATGAATTTCATTAAATGGAATAGTATCTGATGCTGATAAGTCATCCATGATAATAGTATCACACTCGATGTGAGAAACAGATTTCTTAGAGTTTTTGTTAAAGGTTACTTGTCCACGGTAGTCAACCTTACCTCCACCTTTAGCGATGGATTTAGACACGATAGACGAGCTTGTGTGAGGAGCGTTGTGGATCATCTTAGCTCCCGTGTCTTGGTGTTGCCCTGCATTAGCAAAGGCAATAGAAAGCATAGTCCCACGCGCACCTTCTCCATCAAGGTAAACAGATGGGTATTTCATGGTAGTCTTTGCACCCAAGTTTCCATCAATCCACTCAACAGTGGCATCCTTTTGAGCTTTAGCACGTTTGGTTACCAAGTTATAGACATTATCAGACCAGTTTTGGATAGTCGTATAACGCATATAAGCTCCATCCAAGGCAAAGATTTCTACAATGGCAGCGTGCAAACTGTTGCTTGAATAAGTTGGCGCTGTACATCCTTCTACGTAATGGACACTTGCTCCCTCATCAACGATAATCAAGGTACGTTCAAACTGACCTGTATTTTCGTTGTTGATACGGAAGTAAGTTTGAAGCGGAATATCTACCTTGACACCTTTTGGCACGTAGATAAAGGTTCCACCTGACCATACTGCTGAGTTGAGGGCTGCCAACTTGTTATCTGTCGGCGGTACCAATTTCGCAAAGTATTGTTTAAACAAGTCTGGGTATTCTTTGAGAGCAGAATCCGTATCTGTAAAGATGATACCTAACTTCTCAAATTCTTCCTTCATGTTGTGGTAAACCACTTCTGACTCGTACTGGGCAGAGGCACCGGCTAAATAAGCACGCTCAGCTTCCGGAATCCCGATACGTTCAAAGGTTTCTTTAATTTTTTCAGGAACCTCATCCCATGAACGAGCTGGCTTATCAGATGGTTTTTGGTAGTAGATCAAGTCATCAAAATCAATCTCTGACAAGTCTGCTCCCCAAGTTTGCATAGGCATTTTTTTGAAGGTTTCATAAGACTTCAAACGGAATTCTAACATCCACTCAGGTTCTCCCTTTGCAGCTGATAGTTCACGAATGACATCTTCATTCAATCCTTTTCCTGTCGATAGGACAGGCTCTACATCATCATGGAAACCAAATTTATATTCACCAAGGTCAATTGGTTTTGGTTCTACTCTTTCTTCAGCCATAATATCCTTTCTTTCATTCTTCATTTCTACTGATTCATAAGACAAAAGAAACTTGTCTTACTGATTTTCTTGATTTTCAATTGTTTTCTTCAGGGCATTCCAAGCTAGAGTTGCACACTTGATCCGTTGAGGGAATTTGGCAACACCTGATAAGAAAGCTGCATCTCCAAGACTATCTTGTCTGTCGTCTTTTTGCCCTTGAACCATTTCAGAAAAAATAGTCGCAAGTTCTAAGATTTCTTGCTGGGTCTTACCCAAAACGGCATCTGTCATCATGCTAGCAGAGGCAGTTGATATGGTACAACCTGAGTTTAGAAAAGCGATATCTTCCAAACGATTCTCTGCATCAAACTTGACAGAGAGATTGATAACATCCCCACAAGTCGGATTGTTGAGACTGATTTGTTCAGCATCTTCTAACTTCCCTTGATGATGTGGATTTTTCGAATGGTCTGCTACCACTGCCATATAAAGGCTATCTAGTTTAGAAAGTGCCATTGAAAAACTCCTTTGTCTTTTGTAAGGCATCGACTAGCTTGTCGCAATCTGCCTTGGTATTGTAGATATAAAAACTTGCACGAGCTGTTGCTGGGACATCCAAATACTGGAGCAAGGGTTGGGCACAGTGGTGACCCGCTCGAACAGCTACTCCTTCATAATCCAAAGCAGTCGCAAGGTCGTGCGGATGAAGATCACCTAGGTTAAAGGCAATGACACCTGAACGTTGAGCCAAGTCCTGCGAACCATAAATGGTCAATCCTTCAATCGCCTGCAGTTTTGGATAGACGTATTCAATCAGTTCCTGTTCATGGGCTTCAATGGCATCCATACCAATCTTTTCAAGATAATCTACTGCAGCAGCAAGTCCAATTGCACCTGCCATATTGGGAGTTCCTGCCTCGAATTTCCAAGGTAATTCCTTCCAACTAGCAGATTGTTCATAAACGAAATCAATCATTTCGCCGCCAAATTCTACTGGTGACATTTGTTCCAGATACTTTTCTTTACCGTAAAGAACACCGATACCAGTTGGACCAGCCATCTTGTGACCTGAAAAGGCAAAGAAGTCCACATCCAAGTCCTGAACATCAATCTTCATATGAGGAGTAGATTGAGCACCATCCACCACCATGATGGCTCCCACTTGGTGGGCCATTTGAGTGATTTCTTTGATTGGATTGACCACACCAAGGACATTAGAGGCATGAGCTAGCGAAACAAACTTTACCTTGTCCGTCAATTTTGCTCGCAAGTCAGCCATATCCAAAGCTCCGTCTTTGAGATAAACATAGATAAGCTCTGCCCCAGTCTTACGGCAGGCTTCCTGCCATGGAATGATATTGGAATGGTGTTCCATGACGGAAATCAAGACCTGGTCTCCCTCAGTCAAGACTTCCTCTGCAAAGCGCGCCACCCAGTTCAGACTGGTTGTCGTTCCTCTAGTAAAGAGAACTTCCTTTGTAGACCCAGCATTGATAAACTTAGCAATGATTTCACGAGCAGCTTCATAGGAAGCAGTCGCCCGCTCCGCCAAAGTATGAACACCGCGGTGAACATTGGCATTGTCCTGCTCATAGTAGCGGTTGATTGTTTCCAGAACTGCTAGTGGTTTTTGTGTCGTCGCAGCATTGTCCAAATAGACCAATGGTTCATCGTTGATAATCTGGTCTAAAATTGGAAAATCCTTGCGAATCGCTTCTACATCTAACATCGGCTTCCCCTTAGCGTTTTGACAATTTCTCTTCGATCGTTGCAATCATTTCATCACGAACTTCCTTGACTGGAATCTCCACGATAACAGATCCAAGGAAACCACGGACCACCAAGCGTTCTGCAGTTGCCTTGTCCAAACCACGACTCATGAGGTAGTACATATCTTCTGGGTCTACCTGACCGATAGAAGCCGCGTGTCCTGCAGTTACGTCATTTTCATCAATCAAAAGAATTGGGTTAGCATCTGAACGCGCTTGGTCTGAAAGCATGAGAACACGACTTTCTTGTTGCGCATCTGCTCCCTTGGCACCCTTAATAATGTGACCGATACCGTTGAAAGTTAAAGTTGCTTTTTCAAGGATAACCCCATGTTGGAGGATATTTCCGATTGAGTTGCAGCCATAGTTGGTTACACGAGTATCAATCCCTTGTACTTGACGACCACTTGAAAGAGCTACAACTTTAAGGTCCGCATGGCTACCGTTACCAATCAAGTCGCTATCAAAGTCCGCAACGACGTTTCCTTCGTTCATGACACCAATTGCCCAGTCAATGCTTGCATCGTTGCCTAATTTACCACGACGGCTAATGTAAGCAGTGACGTTTTCACCTAGACGGTCGATCGCAGCAAACTTCACTTGCGCACCAGAACGTGCAATCACTTCCACTGTGATATTGGCAGTTGCTTTGGCACTTCCTTTACCGCGTGACTCTAAACGTTCTAGATAACTAATCTTAGAGTTTTTACCAGCGATAATCATAATATGCTTGTTAAACGGCACATCGCTATCGCTGTCTTGATAGAAAATTCCTTCGATTGGTTCTTTAATCTCAACATTATCAGGAATATAGAGAACAGCACCACTATTGAAATAAGCTGTATGGTAGGCTGCCAACTTGTCATCGTCATACTTAACAGATGACATGAAGAACTCCTCAATAAGTTCTGGAATTTCTTCTAAAGCTGAATGAAAGTCCGTAAAGACAACTCCTTGTTCAGCCAACTCAACTGGAATTTGCTCAAAAATAGTTTGAGTTCCTACTTGCACCAACTTCAAGTGATTATCTAAAGCTGTGAAATCTGGAACATTTGCTGATGGCTCACTTTCTGTAATCGTTCCATCACCCAGATTCCAACGGTGGAATTTGACACGCTCAATAACTGGTAATTCTAAACTCTCAATCTTATCAAAAGCTTTTTGACGGAGGTCAGCCAACCAGCTTGGTTCAGCGTGCATTTCTGAAAAAAGTTTAATATTTTCTTTAGTCATTTACTTCTCCTAAAAGATACGAGGGAATTACAATTCTTCCTTGTAGTCGTAGCCAAGTTCTTCAGCTAGTTTTGCGTATCCTTCACGTTCCAAACGCGCAGCCAATTCTGGACCACCAGAAAGGACAACACGACCTTCCATCATCACGTGTACCACGTCTGGTGTGATGTAGTTCAAAAGACGTTGGTAGTGAGTGATAATCATAGCACCAAAACCTTCACCACGCATGGCATTCACACCTTTAGAAACAACTTTAAGAGCGTCAATATCAAGACCAGAGTCAATCTCATCTAAAAGGGCAAATGTTGGTTCCAACATCAAGAGTTGAAGAATTTCATTACGTTTTTTCTCACCACCAGAGAAGCCTTCGTTGAGGTAACGCTCTGCCATTTCTTCTTTCATGTTGAGCAATTCCATTTTTTCATCTAGCTTAGTGATGAACTCGCGAACTGAAATTTTTTCATCATCTTCTTTACCAGCATTCATGGCTGCACGAAGAAACTCAGCGTTAGTAATACCAGGAATTTCTGATGGGTATTGCATAGCAAGGAAAAGTCCCATACGCGCACGCTCGTCCACTTCTAACTCAAGGATGTTTACGCCATCAAACAAGACTTCACCTTTGGTAACTTCATAGTTAGGGTTCCCCATGATAGCGGCAGAAAGAGTTGATTTACCAGTACCATTTGGTCCCATGATAGCGGCGATTTCTCCTGTTTTCAGGGTCAGGTTAACCCCTTTTAAAATTTCTTTTCCTTCAATCTCAACGTGAAGATCTTTGATCTCTAATACTGACATGATAGTTCCTTTCTTTTTCAAGACCTTTACAGTGCTTACTAGAAACATACTTGATTTCCCTAGAAAGTACGGTAATACTCAATAAAAATCAAAGAGCAAACTAGGAACCTAGCCGCAGGTTGTTCAAAGCACCGCTTTGAGGTTGCAGATAGAGCTGACGTGGTTTGAAGAGATTTTCGAAGAGTATAAAAGGTCTATAAATATACTTTTATAGTATAACAAAAAAAAGCCTAAAAGGCTTTGATTTTGTCTGGAAGCTGAGGGCTAGTCTTTCCTATTAAAATGCTGATCGATGACATCAACGATTTTGCCCATCACATAACTGACTCGGAAATTTCTAAAGAGTAAAATTGCCCAAAAGGCTGCCATAATATAGCGACCAGTCATCCAGGCTTCATTGAAAAAATAGGTCTCAGCAGCTGTAAACAGCGCCATAATAATAAATTGTTGTTTATTCATAAACTTATTGTATCATGAAATCTTTCTTTAGTCTTCCTCTACCTTCACTTTATCAGCCAAAAATTCAAATCCTTCTGGAATCAGGCTTTCTTCTGCTTCTTTTTCAGTTTGAGGAGATTTGGCTTTGGCTGAAAAGGCTGCGCGAACTTCTTTCCATTCCTCCATGGAAATAGCTAAAATCTCGGGTGAAAAACCTGCCGCCTGACTGAGGATGTTACCAAACATGGTGTTGAGATTGTCTCGTTTCATGGTTTGACCAGCATTGAAGTTAGACTCAAAAGCAAGAATAGCATGGTGTTCATTAGCTGCAACTGGTTGAGAACCAACTAGCAGAGCCTTATCGGGACCTCCAAGACTTTCAATCACCTCTCCCCAGGCATTCTGCAAGCGAATCAGATTTTGACGTGCTAAATCAGGATTTTCGACGGCCTCTTGTAAGATAGATTGAACTTTATTGCGATCCACACGATAGACGGTCTTGCCTGCTGCTGGGCGGGTAGGTACTGGGCTAGTTGGCTTGGGTACAGTTCCCACATTTGCTAGTTCTTGTTTGAGACGCGCAACTTCCTGTCTCAGCGAAGCAATTTCATGTTCAACTGCCCCTGATAGAGCTAGTTCAGGCTTAATTTCCGCTAAACGAATGGTCATCATCTCAGCATAAATCTTGGGCTGCAAACTAGACTTAATATCTGCTAAACTCACTGTCGCTAAGCGAATCATTTCAAACAGATTTTCTTGAGGAAGTGCCAAATTTTCTACAAAGACTGGACTATGATGAGTATTTTCTCCCCCTGTTTGAACAATTAACAAGTCTCTGAAATAGTGCAAAAGGTCGGTCATAAAACGGGTCATGCTCTTGCCATTGTCAAAAAGAAGATTTAAGCAAGACAAGGCCTTGGTAACATCCTGTTGAGACAAGGCAGCCACATAATCATCCAAGGCTGATAGGCTAATGGTGCCAGTAATTTCTTCAGAGATGGCAGTCGTCAATTCATTTCCCTGTGTCAAACTCAGGGCTTGATCCAAAATAGACAAGGCGTCCCGCATTCCACCTTCCGCCCGTCTGGCAATGATTTCCACAGCCTCTGGTTCAGAACTAATATTTTCTTTTTCTAAGATATAGTGGATATGTTCCTTAATATCCTGTGTCTTAATTGATTTAAATTCAAAACGTTGCACACGGGATAGAATAGTCGCAGGAATCTTGTGCAATTCAGTAGTGGCCAAAATAAAGACTACATTCTGTGTTGGCTCTTCCAGCGTCTTTAGGAGGGCATTAAAAGCCCCTGTAGACAGCATGTGAACCTCATCTATGATATAAACCTTATAACGAGCAAGGCTAGGGGCATAGGTAGATTTATCACGAATTTCACGGATTTCATCCACCCCATTATTAGAGGCCGCATCCATTTCGATGACATCTTCTAAACTACCGTCCGTCACTGCCTGACAAATATAGCAGTTATTACAAGGTTCACCACCCACTTGATTTGGGCAGTTCATAGCCTTGGCAAAGATCTTAGCTACACTGGTTTTTCCTGTTCCACGTGGACCTGAAAAAAGATAAGCATGACTGATTTTCTCTTGTTCTACTGCTTGTTTAAGAGTCTTAGCCACAACTTCTTGACCAACTAACTGGGAGAAATTTTGACTTCTATATTTTCGATAAAGTGCTTGATACATTAAGATTTTTCCCCAAACATTGTAAAGTCCCATTCTGTCTTTTCAAGCAAAATAGCGACAAATTGTTCCAAATAATCTCGATCCATAGCATCGTAATCCTCAATCTCTGAAGAATCCAGATCCAGAACTCCAAGTAGTTGACCATTCTTTATCATCGGCACCACAATTTCACTTTTAGCTAGACTGTCACAAGAAATATAGTTGGGATAGGTCGTCACATCTCCAACAATAACAGTTTCCTGAAAGTGAGCTGCCTCCCCACAGACACCTTTCCCAAGTGCAATACGGATGCAGGAAACACCTCCTTGGAAGGGACCTAAAACCAATTCCTTTCCATCGAACAAATAAAAGCCTGCAAATACGGTATTAGGAAAACGTGATTTTAAAAGAGCACTGGCGTTGGAAAGATTAGCCAAAACATTAGTTTCACCTTCCAATAGGAAGGACAATTCTTCATTTAACATTTGGTAACGTGATTGTTTTTCTGATTTTAACATAGAACTATTATATCAAAAAAGGAGCAGAGACAAAAGAAAAATCCCTTGTTTAGTAAACAAAGGATTTTATGAATTTTCAATTTGATTAAAGTTCGATATCACCGAACAAATCAGCCATTGAGAATCCTGTTTGTGTTTCTGGAAGTTCGAAATCACGTTTTTCTTGACGTTTTGGACGACGTGGACGAGCAGCACGTTTTTCTTCTTTTTGTCCTTCTTCTTGAGCTGGACGCTCTTCAAGAGCTTTGATAGAAAGTGATACACGCTCTGCATCTGCGTTAACTTCAAGAACTTTAACTTGAACTTCTTGACCAACTTTAAAAGCTTCTTTTGGATTTTCAATACGTTTGTGTGAAATTTGTGATACGTGAACAAGTCCATCGATACCTGGCAATACTTCAACAAATGCACCGAAGTCAGTCAAACGTTTAACTGTTCCTTCTACTACATCACCTTTAGCCAATTTTTGCTCAACGCCATCCCATGGTCCAGGTGTTGTTGCTTTAAGTGAAAGTGATACACGTCCTTCTTCTTCGTTAAGATCAAGGATTTTCACTTCAATTTCTTCACCAACAGTTACAACTGATTTTGGTGATACGTTACGTTCATGTGACAATTCAGTCAAGTGAACCAATCCGTCAACACCACCAAGGTCGATGAAAGCACCAAAGCTTGTGATACGTGCAACTTTACCAGTTACAACATCACCAACAGCCAATTTACCGAACACTTCAGCGCGAGCTGCTGCAGTAGCTGCTTCAACAACTTCACGACGTGAAAGGATGAAGCGGTTTTCTTTAGCGTCAACTTCTTTGATTTTAGCATCAAATTCTTGACCTACAAAACGCTCAGTGTTACGTACGAAACGAGTATCCAACATTGAAGCTGGGATAAATCCACGAACACCTTCAAATTCTACTGAAAGTCCACCTTTAACGGCACGAGTTCCTTTAACAGTAACAACTTCTTCTTCGCGACCAACAAGTTTGTCCCATGCTTTGCGAGCTTCAAGGCGTTTTTTAGATACAAGGTATGTAACTGTATCAGTATCTTTACCAACTACTTGACGAAGTACAAGAACATCCAATACTTCTCCTACTTTAACAAAGTCATTGATATCTGCATCGCGATCGTTTGTCAATTCGCGAAGAGTCAAGACACCTTCAACACCAGTTCCAGAGATTGCAACGTTAGCTTGAGTCGCATCAACTGTCAATACTTCAGCACTAACAACATCACCAGTCTCAACTTGGCTAACGCTATTTAGCAAATCTTCAAATTCGTTCATCTAAAAAATCCTCCAACAATCAAGTTTTTTCTTAAACTTGACATACTTATAATTTTTTTCCTAAGCACCCGCAAGGACATGTTCATATCATTCACGTCTTTCAATTATAAAAATAAAATACCCTAAGATATTTTGCTTTTTATCTTGATTATTACCTAAGAACTGGGGTAGCTGGATTCGAACCAACGCATGAGGGAGTCAAAGTCCCTTGCCTTACCGCTTGGCTATACCCCATTGATAAAATGGAGAGAGAGGGATTCGAACCCCCGAACCCGAAGGAGCGGATTTACAGTCCGCCGCGTTTAGCCTCTTCGCTATCTCTCCTACAATCAACATGGACTATTATATCATGAAAATTTCAAAAAAACAAGACTTATTTTGCTAAATTATAATTTTCAATCAAAATTTCCACAGCTTTTTCCAATTTTTTATAAAAACTATCGACATTCCCATTCTTTATGATGGCAAATTGTCCGTCTAATTCGGCAATTTCTCCGATAACTTTTTTACCAATGGTCAAGGTATAGCCTTCAAAACTGTCTTTTCCTACATTAACTTTGGCATCTGCTACTTGAATTTCAATTTTTTTATCTTTCTTACTCATTTCATACCTCTCTTCACTTTTTCTATTTTACAAGAAAATCCTAAAACTAGCAAGAAAAAACTCTATATCAGGCTTGTCTGATATAGAGTTTTATGTAAACAACCTCAATCGATTTAGTATAGCTAATAGTTAGTAAACAAGCATAATTGACTATCCTTTTTAGGTTATCAGTGAGTCTCACCACCTACTAACTGTAAATCCTTATCTTTGTAGTCTACAATAGCTTCAATAGCTACCTCTATACCTCTTACAATATCACATAGACTCATTCCTGCAGTATTCGGCTTATTTACTACTTGTTCCATCATATATGGAATATGCATGAAACCTGCTCTCATATTAGGGAATTTTTTATCCACTAAATAAAGAGCTTGGTACATCAAATGATTGCAAACAAAGGTTCCTGCACTATTGGATACAACTGCCGGAAGTCCCTGTTTTTTGATAGCTTGTACCATCGCTTTGATAGGTAAACTACTAAAATAGGCCGATGCTCCATCGATACGAATCGGTGTATCAATTGGTTGATTGCCTTCGTTATCAGGTATGCGAGCATCATCTTGATTAATAGCCACTCGTTCAGGTGTTAAACCTGTCCTGCCGCCTGCTTGTCCAATACAAAGTACAGCATCTGGTTGATATCGTAATATTTCTGCCTCTAAAACTTCTGACGACTTATAAAAAACCGTTGGAATTTCTACCCAGCGAACTTCAGCCCCATTAATCTCAGATGGTAATAATTTTACAGCCTCCAAAGCTGGATTAATCTTTTCACCTCCAAAAGGATTAAAACCTGTAACCAATATTTTCATTTTATTTTCCTTTACTAAAATGCGAGAAAGTACATTAAGAATATGTGAATAACAATCATTACTAGCGCAACACCTGCTTGAGCCTTTATAACGCCATTCTGATCTTTCATATCCATCAATGCTGCTGGTAGAGCGTTAAAATTAGCAGCCATTGGGGTCAATAAGGTCCCACAATAACCTGCTGTCATGGCAAGAGCACCAGCCACAATTGGATTAGCTCCCAGAGCAAATACAAAGGGAACTCCAACACCTGCTGTAATAACGGTGAATGCTGCAAAAGCATTTCCCATAATCATTGTGAATAGAACCATTCCAAGAACATAGGCCAAAACTCCTATAAAGCGACTATCTGAAGGAACAATACCGCTAATCAGATGAGAGATAACATCACCAACACCTGCTACAGTAAAAATAGCCCCCAAAGCTCCTAATAATTGGGGAACAATCCCACTTGTTGAAACTTGCTGAGTCATTCGATTATTTTCTGATAACAGACTCTTAGGGCGACTCTTGGTAATCACAAGAACAGAAATTGTAGCAAATAAAGCAGCAAGACTAATCGAAATCTTGCTAAATTCTGGAATCACTTGCGCCAAGACTAACGCAAGTATTGCCATCAGCATAACTGGAATAAAAATTTTATTTTTCAATCTGTTAGATTCAATATTTGCTTTTATCTCATCTAAGGATGGTAAAGTACCGATACGGACTTGCTTAAACAATGTTAACAGCGATAATAGGATTACAATAATACCAATACTCATATTTGGCATATAGGAACCACCTATAAACGTAATAGACAATAGAGTCCAAAATGCAGATGTTCCAAATCGAACTGGATTTGTTTTATCTTTATAACTACAATAGGCTGTGTGGAGAAATTGACAACCAATCACAATATAGGTCAACTCTAATAGTTGCTTTGCCAACTCTGTCATTTTTGTTCTCCTCCCCTAGTCTTTTCTGATGTCAATTTTTTATCAAATAAATAATTGTAAATCCCCACTACAATAAGTGTTATAACAGCAACAATAATAGATGCAGAAGCAATCCCTGCATAATTACTTTCATAGCCTAACTGATCTAATGTTCCCCCTATCAAGAGGACTCCCCCAGCACCTACAAACGTATTTTGAGCAAAGAAATTTCCAAAATTTTCATTCGCAGCTGCACGCGCTTTTATTGTCTCATCTTCAACCTCTGTTAACTTTCTACCTAATTGAGACTCTGCTGCTGCTTCTCCCATAGGTTGAACCAAAGGTCTGACAAACTGAGGGTGTCCTCCTAGACGAATTGAAAAGAAACCAGCTAACTCTCTAATAAAGAAATAAACTGTATAGAAGTTTCCAACTGTCAGACCTTTAATCTTTCGAATCAAATCAATTGATCGTTGCTTGAGTCCAAAGGTTTCTGACAGCCCCACAAGAGGCAAGGTAACCATAAAAATCGTGAGCACTCGCTGATTGCTAAATTCTTTTCCCAAAATCTCCAAAAATTCAACAAGAGAAACACCTGAAACTAAAGCTGTAACCAAACCAGCTAAGACTACTGTTGCAATTGTATCAAACTTTAAAATAAAACCCACAACAATGATTGCTATTCCTATTAGCTTAATCCACTCCATATCAAACTCCTTTATATCCAAAATGACAGTATTTTTTAAATTTTATCAAGAGCACTACCATTCCTTATTTAATATGCTTTTCTAGTTCTTTTTGGTATTTGCTATTGGATTCCAATTTTTCTTTTTGCCATTTTTTAAGAGCTTCGTCATATTCTTTTGTTGTAACAATATCTTTTTGCAATCTCATTCCTTTAAAGATATATGGATCCCCCTTAATACCAACTTGTGAGTATGGTTTTGAGAATGGTACTACGTTACTTACAACTGGAGAACCACCAGATGAAGCTGTTGGCATCAATAATGAACTATCTGTCAACCAAGCTTGAGCTTTGGCATATTTTTCATATCTCTTCTCTAGGTCAGTGGTCTCAGAAACAGCATCTTCTAACAACTTCTTATATTGATCCAAACCAAGTTTCGCTACAACATCCTTATCTTTTCCTTTCGTAATACCAAGGTGTTTCATGGCAGAACCAGATTTAGGATCCATAATATTCAAGTAAGACGCTGGATCTTGATAGCTTGGAGCCCATCCTGTACTGTTCAAATCATAGTCTTTTTGAGAAGGAACACGCGCTTGTGATGTAATCGTTTCTTTTTCATTATCTGTCATTTGAAGTACATCGATGATAACATTTTCAGCACCAAGTGTTGATTCAATAGACTGTTTGAAAGAGTTACTTTGTTGAACGGCGATGGTATCTGTTTGTTCAACTGGAACATCCAAGTGAATTGGGAAAGTTACCCCTTTAGATTCCAAGTCTTTCTTAGCTTTTTCGAAAGCTGCTTTAGCCTTATCAGGGTTGTAGATAGAATCCTTACCATCAACTAGCTCAACACCTTTCCATTGGTCACCATAGTTCACCAACTCTGCTTGAGCGATTTGACCAAAGTTCTTACCACCTGCTTGTACGAAGTTATCTGGAACAAGGCTGTTACGAATAATCTTGTTCGCACCATCTTCACCGTTTAGCTGGGCAGCATACGAATGACGGTTGAAGGCAAAGTTGATAGCCTGACGGAAGTCCTTATTAAGCATAGCTTCTTTTGTAGAGGTCTTTTGCTCTTCGCTTGTTTTCGCAGTTTTATTGTATGACTGACGATTTACGTTAAAAGTAAAGTAATAACTACTTGAATCTTGCGGGCTATAAGTGATTTTATCTCCGTATTGTTCCAAAGTTGAAGCAAAGTTTGAACTACTTGGGAAGAGACGGGCTGTCGTATAAGCACCAGAGGAGAAGCTACGGATCAAAGACTCCTGATCTGAACCATCGTAGTAGGTCAATTTAATCTTCTTAATTTTAACATTTTCTTTATCCCAGTAATTTGGATTTTTTTCATATTCAATCAAAGATTTAGAAGTCAATGTTTTTAAGAAATAAGGACCATTGTAGAGAATACCTGCTGGGCTAACCTCTCCGTAATTCTTTCCTGATGCCTTTAAAAACTCTTCATTTACAGGCAACATCGTTGCTGTGGTCACTTTTGAATTCCAGAAACTTTCTGGAATTCAATGTATACTCAACTGTGTAGTCATCTAAAGCTTTAACACCAACTGTAGAGAAATCATTGGTTTCACCAGTCATATAGGCGTCCAAGCCCTTGATGGAATTTTGGATGAGAGAGACACCGTCTGACTTACCATCAGCAACGTGTTTTAGTCCTGTCACAAAGTCATGGGCTGTTACTTCTGCGTATTCTTCACCTTCTGAAGTGTACCATTTCACTCCTTTACGAAGTTTATAGGTATAAGTCAATCCATCTTTTGAGACAGACCAATCCTCAGCCAAAGAAGGAATAACATTACCATATTTATCATTTTCCATCAAACCATCAACGACATTCCCGATAATATCTGTTGTGGATGTACGCGTTGCTATGCTGTAGTCCAAGGATGCTGGATCCACTGCATAAACATAAGAAAATGTTGTCGGAGCATCTGCTTCTTTATCAGCTTTTCCACAGGCTGCTAAAAGAGCTGTTGTGCTTAGGACAAGTCCTGTTGTTAAAATCCACTTTTTTGATTTCATAAAAATCTCCTTTAATATATTTTTAATCTACTTTTACAATCCAACCTTCTGGCGCTTCAATATCACCAAACTGAATTCCTGTCAGTTCATCATAGAGTTTACGAGTCACAGGTCCTACTTCTGTTTCACTATAGAAAACATGGAAATCATCACCGTGTTGAATACCTCCAATTGGAGAAATAACCGCTGCTGTACCACAGGCACCTGCCTCTACAAAACGGTCAAGGTTATCAATTGGAACATCTCCTTCAATAGGAGTTAAGCCCAAGCGGTGTTCTGCCAAATAAAGCAAAGAATACTTAGTAATAGATGGCAAGATAGATGGACTCAATGGTGTTACAAATTCATTATCAGCTGTAATTCCAAAGAAGTTAGCTGATCCAACTTCTTCAATCTTTGTATGTGTTGAAGGGTCTAGGTAAATAACATCTGAGAAATGACGTGATTTAGCCAATTTCCCTGGCAAGAGACTGGCAGCATAGTTTCCACCAACCTTTGCCGCACCTGTACCATTTGGAGCTGCACGGTCGTATTCATCCTGAATCAAGAAGTTGGTTGGGACCAAACCACCCTTAAAGTAATTTCCAACTGGCATAGCAAAGATAGTAAAAATATACTCCTCTGCTGGTTTAACCCCGATGATATCTCCGACACCAATCAAAAGAGGGCGAAGATAGAGGGTTCCACCTGTTCCGTATGGTGGTACGTATTCTTCATTCGCACGGACAACTGCTTTACAAGCTTCTACAAACATTTCTGTCGGAACTTGTGGCATCAAGAGACGGTCACATGTACGTTGCAGGCGTTTGGCATTTTCATCAGGACGGAACAGTTGAACACTGCCATCCTTCGTACGATAAGCTTTCAAACCTTCAAATGCTTGTTGTCCATAGTGGAGACTTGGAGAAGACTCTGAAATATGCAAGGTTGCATCCTCTGTAAGCTCTCCTTGATTCCATTGTCCATTTTTAAAATGAGCAATATAGCGATAAGGTAATTTCATATAGGAAAAACCAAGGTTTTCCCAATCAATCGTTACTGTCATATTCCACTCCTTATTCTAAAAACCTATTTCTTATATTCTACACTATTTTTCTAAAATAGCAAGTATATTTTGTAATTTTCAGAAAATTTCTTCAATAAAAAGAACCAGCTCTTAGAACTGATTCTTCATTTCACTTATTTAGCTTCAGTAAATACTTCTTTAAGATAAGCGTCAAAAACTTCTTCATCTGAAATAGTGTCAGAAATGAAGCTTCCGTTGCTAGTGCGTTCTGACAAGTTCAAGTCTTGCAATCGGCTTTCATAGACTATTCCTTTATTCGATTGGACAAGCAGAGTTTGGTCGTTCTCTTCTACTTCTGTACTGAAGAGATTACCTACAAATCCTTGTTCTGCAACTGCTCCTGCTAAGAAGACACGATGCGGTTTGTTTTTCAACTCACGCAAGACTTGTAGTCCTCGTTTGGCACGGCTGGTTGCCGGAATTTCGTCAATAGAAACACGTTTCAAACTTCCACGTTGGGTCAAGAGGTAGAAGGATGAGGTATTGCAAATAAAGGCAGACTGGAGAACATCATCTTCTTTCAAGTTCATAGCCTTGACCCCTGCAGCCTTGGCACCGACAACCGGAACCTCTTCGATATTGAAACGTAGGGCATAACCATTTTGGCTAATCAAAAGAACATCATCTAGTTTAATCGGAGCCACTGTTACAATCTGGTCTGTATCGTCTTTGAGCTTAGCATACTTGACAGACTTAGACTTGTAGGTCCGCCATGGAGTGAATTCTTTGCGTTCTACACGCTTGATTTGACCGAGACGAGTTGCAGCAAAGTAGGTTGTCGCATCGTCAAACTGATCCACCACTTCCACATAAAGGATTTCTTCATTCGTTTCAAAGTTTGTAATGGTCTGGCTCAGATGCTCGCCGATATCCTTCCAGCGAATATCTGCTAATTCATGAATTGGTCGATAAATGACATTTCCAAGGGTGGTGAACATCAAAAGATGCTGGGTTGTCTTGGCAGATTGAACAAAGATTAAACGGTCATCATCACGCTTGCCAATTTCTTCCAGAGTGGAAGCCGCAAAGGAACGTGGGCTGGTACGCTTAATGTAACCAGCCTTGGTCACGCTGACATAGGTATCTTCCTCGGCGATAAGACTAGCTGTATCAATCTCAATTGCTTTCGCAGTGTCTTCTAAGCTACTCAAACGCGGAGTCGCAAACTTCTTCTTAACCTCACGAAGTTCTTTCTTCATGAGATTGTACATAGTCCGCTCATCACCGATAATAGCCGCAAGCATGGCAATCTTCTCACGAAGTTCTGCTTCTTCTTCCTGTAAGACAACCACATCGGTATTGGTCAAACGATACAGTTGCAAGGTTACGATAGCCTCAGCCTGTTCTTCCGTAAAATCATAGCTAACTTTGAGGTTTTCCTTAGCGTCAGCCTTATTCTCAGAAGCACGGATAAGTGCAATGACTTCATCCAAAATCGAAATCACGCGAATCAAACCTTCGACGATATGGAGACGTTTCTCAGCCTTTTCCTTGTCAAAGCGGGAACGTGCCAAAATCACTTCACGACGGTGGGCGATGTAGCTAGACAAGATTGACACAATCCCAACCTGACGAGGCGTGAAATTATCAATTGCCACCATGTTAAAATTGTAATTTATTTGTAGGTCGGTGTATTTGAAGAGATAATTGAGAACAAGCTCCGTATTGGCATCTTTTTTTAGCTCAATAGCGATTCGAAGACCGTCACGGTCAGACTCATCACGAACCTCAGCAATTCCAGCCACCTTATTATTGACACGAACATCATCAATCTTCTTGACTAGATTGGCCTTGTTGATTTCATAAGGAATCTCAGTGATAACGATTTGTTCCTTACCACCTTTTAGCTTTTCAATCTCAGTCTTAGAACGAACAACCACGCGCCCCTTTCCTGTTTCATAAGCTTTCTTGATTTCATCACGGCCTTGGATGATAGCTCCTGTAGGGAAATCTGGCCCAGGCAAGAATTCCATGAGTTTATCAACCTTGGCCGTTGGGTGGTCAATCATGTAAACCGCCGCATCAATAACCTCAGCCAAATTATGGGGAGGAATATCTGTAGCATATCCAGCCGAAATCCCAGTCGAACCATTGACCAAGAGGTTTGGAAAGGCTGCTGGTAAGACCGTTGGTTCTTTCTCGGTATCATCAAAGTTCCAAGCAAAAGGAACTGTCTTTTTCTCGATATCTTGAAGAAGGTAGCCAGCAATTTCAGACAAACGCGCCTCTGTATAACGCATTGCGGCAGGCGGATCACCGTCCATAGAACCGTTATTACCATGCATTTCAACTAGAATCTCACGATTTTTCCAGTCCTGTGACATACGAACCATGGCATCATAGATAGAAGAATCACCGTGTGGGTGGAAATTCCCCATGATATTCCCGACAGACTTGGCCGACTTACGGTAGCTCTTGTCAAAGGTATTACCATCCTTATTCATCGAATAAAGAATACGACGTTGCACCGGCTTCAACCCATCACGAATATCTGGCAAAGCACGATCTTGAATAATATACTTGGAGTAGCGACCAAAACGCTCTCCCATGATGTCCTCCAGGGACATATTTTGAATGTTACTCATATAGGATACAGAGCCCGTAAAATATCAAGTGAAAATAGAAAATTCTTGAAGTAAGCAAGCTCAGCAGAGAATTTATCTTTTTCACGCATCATTTAGGGCGTGTTCAACTCCTTTCAAAGAATGTAGAGTATGTGTAATGATAAAAGGATTAGTCCAATGTTCAGTTACCGTAAGTAACCAAACTATCCTTTCTGTAATTTAATATGTTGCTTCAGTTAATAAGGAATTTCACATAGCATTTAGGGCATGTTCAATTTCTTTCGAAGAATGTAGTGTATTTTTTATGGAAAAAGAAAAAATATAGAGTAAGTGAGTTTCATCCAATTCCTGTATCGCCATTTCCACTTGAAAGTCTACTCCACAAATCCTCGTTTATACTTGATATGACTGGCGATATTGCTATCTACATCTTTCTTATCCCAAAGTTGGAGTTCCCATGGGTAGTAAAAATTACTTTTATTTTTAAAATAGATATGAATACCGACATAGCCATCTTTATCACGTAAATACCAGTTTTTTAGTCCGTACAGCTCTTGCCAATCATCTAGTTTCTCCATAACTTGAGCTATCTCTTTGGAACTTAAAATCATACGAGCACCAAAAATATCATTAAGAATTGAATTCACAGGATAGCCCTCTTGACGCTCTGAAAAACGTGTAATTTTATCTAAAATAGACTCAGAAGTTTTGACACGATAAACATAGGCAATATCTTGGACATCCGCTTTCATCAGATAATCATTAATTGACTCATGTAAATTCAGACGGTAGGCCAAAATCGCTTTAGTCGGAACTTTTGAAAAGGTATGCTTGAGATTGATTTTTTCCACCTTACCCGTTTCAAAATAATCTTTAGAATATTCTCGATGAATACGATTAATCTCTGTAATGAGGCGTTCCACTTTTTCAATCATGAGTCTTCTCCTCTCGCTTTTTCATTTTTCCAGTTATTCCCAAACTTCTTCACTCTTTCCTTAGCATACTCAATCATCTTCTCAGCCACTTCTTTATCGTAGTCAAATCCCATTTTTTGAGCAAGAAATTGAGCTTCTTGGTGGAAAAGTTGCATCGTAGCCAATAAAGACTGAGTAATTTTATCTATACTTGAAAAATCAAGCAAATCTGAGAATTCCTTTTCTTTATCAGTGGGTAAATAGTTAAAAAGATACTTATAATTCTTGCCGACGTCTACTGTTCCCTTATCACTTGCGACCTGCCAAGCTAAGACTTTTAACAACTCTTGCTGACAAATACCATAGAGATGATCCGTCGCGTAGATGACTTGCTTACGACAGATTCCTTTGACCACGTAGGCTGATACCCACCAAAATTCATTGCAGACTTTTTCAAAATCCATTTCAGTAGCTGGGCTTGTCCAGTAACGATCTAGATTTTGGGAATAGGGTTCAAATAAATGTTCTGGGTCTTCCAAAACAATGAATCCTGCCTCGCTATCCACCCATTCTTGAATGTGTTCTTTAGGGCAGAGGGTTAAATCAATGCGATTCCCATCTTCAAAGAGCATAAGAAATAGACGGCGATGTTCCAACCTAACCTCTTGCTCGATAATGCGTTTCCCAAACTGGTCTAGCCAAGAAAGATCACTCGTCAGATTATCTAAATCGTCCACGACATAGACCACGTCATAGTCTTGAAATTCATCTTTTAGGGCTTTTGAGTTTGTCCGTGAACCAGACATGGCGACAGCTTTAACTTGTATAGTTTTGGCAGTTTGTAAAATCAGATCTAGCATTTCTGTTTCATCTCTCATGTTGATACCCATTCATTAAAAAGTGACTTAAAACACTGTCGCTTCTTCCAGCGTAAACTTGACATTATCCTCAATCCACTTACGGCGTGGTTCGACCTTGTCACCCATGAGGACATTGACGCGGCGTTCTGCGCGTGCTAGGTCTTCAATCGTGACACGGATGAGGGTACGGGTTTCTGGATTCATAGTTGTTTCCCAGAGCTGGTCCGCATTCATCTCACCGAGACCTTTATAACGTTGAAGGGTCGCTCCTTTACCGAACTGTTTACGAAGTTCTTCTAATTCTCTGTCCGTCCAAGCATAAGCCACTTCTTCTTTCTTGCCTTTACCTTTTGACATCTTGTAAAGAGGCGGAAGGGCGATATAGACATGTCCTGCCTCGACAAGAGGACGCATATAGCGGTAAAAGAAGGTTAAGAGAAGTGTTTGAATGTGGGCACCGTCGGTATCCGCATCGGTCATGATAATAATCTTGTCATAGTTGGCATCTTCAATGGAGAAGTCAGACCCCACACCCGCACCAATGGTATAAATCATGGTGTTGATTTCTTCATTTTTGAGGATATCCGCCATCTTGGCCTTGGCTGTATTGATAACCTTACCACGAAGAGGCAAGATAGCCTGGAACTTGCGGTCACGACCTTGCTTGGCAGAACCACCGGCAGAATCCCCCTCGACTAGATAGAGTTCATTCTTAGCAGGATTCTTGGACTGGGCAGGTGTTAATTTCCCTGACAACAGGCCCTTGTCTTTTTTATTTTTCTTACCATTTCGGCTCTCATCACGCGCCTTACGTGCCGCTTCACGAGCGTCACGCGCCTTGATAGCCTTGCGAATAAGGTTAGAAGCTAGTTCCCCATTTTCCATAAGGAAAAATGTCAACTTATCAGCCACAATGCCATCCACAACGGGACGAGCAAGAGGGCTGCCTAGCTTGTCCTTGGTCTGTCCTTCAAATTGGAGGTGTTCTTCAGGAACCAAGATAGAAAGAACGGCTGCTAGCCCCTCACGATAATCTGAGCCTTCAAGATTTTTATCTTTTTCTTTGAGAAGACCAGTTTTTCGCGCATAGTCATTCATGACCTTGGTAATAGCGGACTTGAGTCCTGTCTCATGTGTTCCACCGTCTTTGGTACGAACGTTATTGACAAAGGACAAAATATTATCTGAAAATCCGTCATTATACTGAAGCGCAACTTCCACTTGAAAACCATTATCTTCGCCTTCAAAGTATAGAACTGGCGTTAAGGTTTCCTTATCTTCGTTCAGATAAGAAACAAAGTCTTGTACCCCATTCTCATAGTGGAACTCAATCGCTTCATCTGTTCGCTTATCCGTCAAGGACAAGGTCACATTTTTCAAGAGAAAGGCTGATTCATTAAGACGCTCTGAGATGGTATTGTACTTGAAATCTGTCGTAGAAAAGATCGTCGCATCAGGCATAAAAGTAACCTTGGTACCTGTTTTAGACTTGGGTGCTGTACCGATTTTCTTCAGAGTCGTGACAGGTTTTCCACCATTTTCAAAACGTTGCTTATAGATTGCCCCATCACGGGTAATTTCAACTTCCAGCCAACTAGATAGAGCATTAACAACGGAAGAACCCACCCCGTGAAGTCCACCTGATGTCTTATAACCACCTTGACCGAATTTCCCTCCAGCATGAAGAATGGTAAAGATAACCTCAACTGTTGGAATTCCCATAGCGTGCATACCAGTCGGCATCCCACGTCCATGGTCTTGAACCGTTAGACTACCGTCTTTATTGATGGTGACATCGATACGGTCACCAAACCCAGACAAGGCTTCATCGACAGCATTATCGACGATTTCCCAGACTAGGTGATGGAGACCTGCCCCATCAGTCGACCCGATATACATCCCTGGACGTTTTCGGACCGCATCCAACCCTTCTAGCACCTGAATGGCGTCATCATTATAATTGTTAATATTGATTTCCTTTTTTGACACAAGGAACCTCCTATTCGTTCATCTTTACTATTCTACAGGTTTTCTAAGGATTTTGCAAAATTTTTCTTTCTCCGCTGTGACAATTTCAGAAGAGATTCTCTGCCTTTCTTTTCCATTTCATGATATAATAGGAGTATGATTACAATAGTTTTATTAATCCTAGCCTATCTGCTGGGTTCGATTCCGTCTGGTCTCTGGATTGGACAAGTATTCTTTCAAATCAATCTGCGCGAGCATGGTTCTGGTAACACTGGAACGACCAATACCTTCCGCATTTTAGGTAAGAAAGCTGGTATGGCAACCTTTGTGATTGACTTTTTCAAAGGAACCTTAGCAACCCTTCTTCCAATTATTTTCCATCTTCAAGGGATTTCACCTCTCATCTTTGGACTTTTGGCTGTTATTGGCCATACCTTTCCTATCTTTGCAGGATTTAAGGGTGGCAAGGCTGTCGCAACCAGTGCAGGAGTGATTTTCGGATTTGCGCCTGTCTTCTGCCTCTACCTAGCAGTTGTTTTCTTTGGAACCCTCTATTTGGGTAGTATGATTTCACTGTCTAGTGTCACAGCATCTATCGCAGCTGTTATCGGGGTTCTACTCTTTCCACTTTTTGGTTTTATCTTGAGTCACTATGACCCTCTCTTCATCTCCATTATCCTAGCACTTGCTAGTTTGATTATCATTCGTCATCAGGACAATATCGATCGTATCCAAAACAAGACAGAGAACTTGGTTCCTTGGGGCTTAAACCTAACCCACCAACATCCTAAAGAATAAAACGCCAGTTTGAACAGAACTGACGTTTTTTTGTATGCTTATTTTGATTTGATATAGTTGATACCATCTGCTTTTGGTGCAACTGCTTTTCCAAAGAAGGCTGCCAAGACAAGAATTGTCAAAACATAAGGTGCGATTTGAAGGTAAACCGCAGGAACTCCTTGTAGGAATGGCAATTGAGAGCCGATAACAGCCAAACTTTGTGAAAGTCCAAAGAAGAGACTAGAAAGCATAGCACCGATTGGATTCCATTTTCCGAAGATCATCGCAGCAAGAGCGATAAATCCAGGTCCAACAATAGTTGTCACTGAGAAGTTAACTGAGATGGATTGAGCATAAATCGCTCCACCAATTCCACCTAGGAAACCTGAAATGATAACCCCTAAATATCTCATTTTGTAGACATTGATTCCCAAGGTATCAGCTGCTTGAGGATGTTCACCGACAGAGCGGAGACGAAGACCAAATCGAGTCTTGAAGAGGATAAACCAAGCAAGGAAAGAGAAGGCAATCGCCAAGTAACCAAGAAGACTAGTTGACTTGAAGAAGATATCACCAATCACTGGGATATTTGCCAAGACTGGGAAGTCAAAGCGTCCAAAAGTTTGACTTAAGTTGTCGGTTTGTCCTTTGTTATAAAGAACTTTCACCAAGAAAACAGCCAAGGCAGGCGCCATCAAGTTCAATACCGTACCGCTGACAACATGGTCTGCACGGAAATGAACCGTTGCTGCTGCGTGGATGATAGAGAAGAGACCACCAACCAATCCTGCTACTAGCAAAGATAGCCATGGAGTTGCTGCTCCAAATTGTTCTGCAAATTCAAGGTTAAAGACAACTCCAGAAAAGGCACCCATAACCATAATTCCTTCAAGGCCGACGTTTACCACACCACCACGTTCAGAGAAAACACCACCGATACTTGTAAAGATGAGGGGGGCTGAGTAAATCAGCATAGAAGACACCAAGAGGGTGAGCAAGGTTGTAATAGACATCTTTACTTACCTCCTTTAACTTGTTTTTTCGGTTTGACAAAGCGTTCGATAAGGTAATGAACACTGACAAAGAAGATAATAGACGCTGTTACAATGCTGACAAGCTCAGATGGTACCTGCGCTGCATTCATACCAGGAGCTCCAACTTGGAGAACACCAAATAGGAAGGCTGCAAAGAGAATACCAATTGGTGAGTTGGCCGCAAGCAGACTAACCGCCATCCCGTTAAATCCGACAGCTAATGACGATCCCTGAACATAAACGTTCTGGAAGGTTCCCAGACCTTCAACAGCTCCACCAAGACCAGCCAAGGCACCTGAGATAATCATTGATAGAATAATCGTTCTTTTTGCAGAAATACCAGCGTATTCTGAAGCATGTGGATTAAGACCAACAGCACGGATTTCAAAACCAAGGGTTGTTTTCTTGAGCATGAACCAAATAACTGCAACGGCAATGATGGCAAAGAAAATACCAATATTCATCCGCGAGTTACCAGTCAACTCAGCCAACCAAGGTGTCTGGTAGGTTGCATTAGCCCCAACACGAATGGTCGAATCTGTACTTTGCATGAAGTCTTTAGGGAAAGCATGGATAAAGGCATTTCCTACATACAAGACAATGTAGTTCATCATGATGGTTACGATAACCTCTGATGTCCCTAGATAAGCTCTAAGAATACCCGGAATCGCTCCAACAATCCCACCAGCAATCAGGGCAATCACGATAGTTGCTAGAATCATCAAGGGACGGGGCATATCTGGATGCGACAGGGCAAACCAACCACTGAGAATCCAACCAGCCAAAGCCTGACCAGGAAGTCCAACGTTAAAGAAACCTGCACGACTGGCAACGGCAAAACCAAGACCAATCAAGACCAAAGGCCCCATAGCACGGAAGATTTCCCCAATCCCGCGTAGACTACCGAAGGCTGTATAGAACAATTCTTCGTAGCCCCAAATAGCATCATAACCGAAGATCCACATGACAATGGCTCCAAGTAAAATTCCTAGGAAGACAGAAATCAAGGGAACCGAAATTTGTTGTAATTTTTTAGACATCACTCTTCTCCTTTCCCAAGTTTCCACCAGCCATCAAGACACCAAGTTCTTGTTTATTGGTTGTTTCTGGTGATACAATACCTTGAATCTTCCCATCATGAATAACGGCAATACGGTCTGAGACGTTTAAAATCTCGTCCAATTCAAAGCTAACAACAAGGACAGCCTTCCCATTATCACGCTCTTCAATCAAGCGTTTGTGGATATATTCAATAGCACCGACATCCAATCCACGAGTTGGCTGGCTAACGATAAGGAGATCAGGATCACGATCAATTTCACGAGCAATAATTGCTTTTTGTTGATTTCCTCCTGAAAGTGCAGCTGCAGGAACAAATTCACTGGCAGCACGAACATCAAACTCTTCCATTAGCTTTCTAGCATAAGAAGTAATATTTGAATAGTTCAAAATTCCATTTTTACTATGTGGTTCTTTGTAGTAGGTTTGAAGGGCAATATTTTCAGAAATCATCATTTCCAAAATCAAACCATCACGGTGACGGTCTTCTGGAACGTGCCCAACACTTTGTTCTGTAATTTGTCGTGGATGCAAGCCTACAATTGAATTTCCTTTTAGCTCAATGCTTCCAGATTCAACCTTGCGAAGACCTGTGATGGCTTGAATCAGTTCAGACTGACCATTTCCATCAATCCCCGCAATACCAACAATCTCTCCAGCACGAACATCCAAGGATAGATTTTTCACAGCTGGGACACCGCGGTTTTCATTGACCACCAAGTCTTTAATAGACAAGACCACTTCTTTTGGTTGAGAGGCTTGTTTCTCTGTTTTAAAGGAAACAGAACGTCCTACCATCATTTCTGCCAAATCAGCATTAGTAGCTCCTGCAATTTTGACGGTTTCAATTGATTTCCCACGACGGATAACTGTAACGCGGTCAGAAACTGCACGAATTTCATCCAACTTGTGGGTAATCAAGATAATTGATTTTCCTTCTTTAACAAGATTTTTCATAATGGCCATCAACTCCTCAATTTCTGATGGAGTCAAAACAGCCGTTGGTTCGTCAAAAATAAGAATATCAGCTCCCCGATAAAGGGTTTTTAAAATTTCTACACGTTGTTGGGCTCCAACTGAGATGTCTGCCACCTTGGCAGAAGGGTCCACAGCTAAGCCATAACGTTCAGAAAGAGCCTTGATTTCTTTGCTAGCTTCAGCGATATCTAGCACACCATTTTTAGTCAATTCACTTCCTAAAATAATGTTTTCAGCCACTGTGAAGGCTTCTACCAACATAAAGTGCTGGTGAACCATTCCGATTCCCAAGCTAGCTGCTTTAGATGGTGAGTCGAGGTTGACAACTTGACCGTTGACCGCGATTTCACCACTAGTTGGTTCAAGAAGGCCTGCTAACATGTTCATTAGCGTGGACTTTCCAGCCCCATTTTCTCCTAAAAGTGCATGAATTTCACCTTTTCGTAGGTGCAGGTTGATTTTGTCGTTGGCAACAAATTCACCAAACACCTTGGTAATATCACGCATCTCAATGACATTTTCGTGTGCCATGTGCTCTTCCTTTCAGAGTCTTATTTTATTTCAATAAAACTTGCTAATTTCTCTAGTAGCAAGCTTTACTGAGACAAAATGACTTTGTCTCAACTCTTAAAAAGCGGCCGATGGCCGCTTCCTAAGAAATAACTTCCATCCATTATTTTGCAGGAACTTTTACGCTTCCATCAAGGATTTTAGCTTTTGCATCTTCAACGGCTTTTTTACCTTCTTCAGAAAGGTTTGTAACTGCCAAGTCAACCCCTTTATCTTTCAATGAGTAAACGATCACTTGACCGCCAGGGAATTCACCTTTTTCTGCCTTGTTAGAAATATCTTTTACAGTTGTACCAACTTGTTTCAAAGTAGATGCAAGAACAAAGTTTGATTCTTTGCCATCTTTAGAAGTGTATTTACCTTCTGCTTCTTGGTCACGGTCAACACCGATAACCCAAACTTTTTCATTTTCAGGACGGCTTTCGTTGAGTGATTTTGCTTCTGCAAAGACACCAGCACCTGTACCACCAGCTACTTGGTAAACAATATCTGCACCAGCTGCGTATTGTGCTGCTGCAATTGTTTTACCTTTAGCGGCATCACCAAATGAACCAGCGTAGTCAACTTGTACTTTGATAGATGGGTCTACTGACGCAACACCAGCCTTGAATCCTGCTTCAAAACGAGAGATAACTTCTGACTCCTGCCCACCTACAAAACCAACTTGTTTTGTTTTAGTTGTTTTTGCTGCAGCTACACCTGCAAGGTAACCTGACTCATTATCAGCGAAAGTTACGCTCGCAACATTCTTTTGATCTTTAATCACATCATCAATCAAGACATAGTTCAAGTCAGAATGTTCTTTAGCTGCTTCTTCAACCGCATTGTGAAGGGCAAAACCAACACCGAAGATTAGGTTGTAACTTCCAGCCGCTTGTTGCAAGTTGTTAGCGTAGTCAGCTTCACTTGTTGATTGGAAGTAAGTGAAACCGTTATCTTTTGAAAGATTGTGTTCTTTACCCCAAGCCTGCAAACCTTCCCAAGCTGATTGGTTGAATGATTTGTCATCAACACCACCAGTATCAGTGACGATTGCTGCTTTTGTCTTCACATCAGAAGATGAATCTGCCTTACGAGAAGAGCGGTTACCACATGCAGCAAGTCCAACTGCTGCCACTGCAACTAGACCAAGGCCTAGCCATTGTTTCTTGTTCATTACTGAACCTCCTAAATAAGATGTGCAACGATGTTGCAAGTATGGATTGATTGGCCACAAGGACCGTGCCACTCAAAGAGCGACTCAGACTAGTTTAAGTCTGTAAAAGAATATGGAAGTAATTCCCCGACCGTCATCTCGACCGTCGATTTATCTTTTGCGACTAAGGTCACTTTTAGATCTTGTTCAAAAAATTCGACCATTACTTGGCGACAAGCACCACATGGTGAAATCGGTTTTTCAGTTTGACCATAAACAATCAGCTCTGAAAATTCTCTTTGCCCTTCAGATACAGCCTTAAAAATGGCTGTTCTCTCACCGCAATTGGTCAAAGGATAGCTAGCATTTTCGATATTCACTCCCGTGTAAACACTTCCGTCTTTTGCCACTAAAACTGCTCCGATAGGAAAGTGAGAATAGGGGACATAGGCCTGTTTGCTGGTTTCAATTGCCAGTTCAATCAACTCAGTAGTCGCCATCTGCCAATTCTCCTTTTAGAATTGCTACTCCAGCTGAGGTTCCAATACGGGTCGCACCTGCTTCCACAAAGGCAAGAGCATCTGCATAAGAACGAGCTCCACCGGCGGCCTTGACACCCATATCAGGTCCAACAGTTTCACGCATCAATTTGACATCTGCTATCGTAGCACCACCAGTTGAAAAGCCAGTAGATGTTTTGACAAAGTCAGCCCCAGCTTTTTGGGCTAATTGGCAGGCCACAACTTTTTCTTGATCTGTCAGAAGGCAAGCTTCAATAATGACTTTCACTAACTTGTCACCACTTGCTTCCACGACTGCACGAATATCCGACTCAACCAAGGCTAAATTGCCTGACTTGAGAGCCCCAACATTGATTACCATGTCAATCTCATCAGCCCCATTTTGGATAGCTTCTTTTGTTTCAAAAGCTTTCACGGCTGAAGTTGTTGCTCCCAGAGGGAAACCTACTACTGTGCAGACCTTGACATCTGTGTCTTCAAGCCCTTTTTTGGCATGTTCAACCCAGGTCGGATTAACGCAAACACTGGCAAAATCATACTCCCTAGCCTCAGACAACAAACAATCAATTTGATTTTCTGTTGCATCTTGTTTTAAAAGCGTATGATCGATATATTTATTTAATTTCATATTCGGATTCTCCTGCGGTTTATGAGATAATTTCTATAATTTCTCGTAAACTTTGCACCCTATCATTTATTTTAACATATTTTTGAAAATCTGTAACTAGCTGAGGAGAAATTTTTCCATTTGTGTATACTTTTGCAACAATTTCTCCCTTTTGAACGGAATCTCCAACTTTCTTTTCAAAAACAATTCCTGTTTCATAGTCCAAATCATCAGTCTTGACTGCACGGCCTGCCCCCAGTCTCATAGCATAAAGCCCAAATTCCATTGCTGGAAGAGCTGAGATAATACCCGTTTCCTGGGCAGGGATTTCCACCACATGGGCTACATTGACAGGACGGTAGAGGTCTTCCAAGTCCCCACCTTGGGCTTGCACCATCTCCTCAAACTTAGCCAGTGCTTGACCATTTTCAAGATGTTGGCGAACTTCTTCAACTGTTTTATTTACATTTGCCAGGCCAAGCATAATTTGAGCCAATTCACAGATGAAGTGGGTAATATCCTGACGGCCTTGACCTTGTAAAATCTCCAATGCTTCAAGGATCTCCAGACGATTTCCAATCGCTCGTCCCAAGGGCTGACTCATATCCGTAATCACTGCTACCGTCTTTCGACCAACTGCCTTACCAAGTTCCACCATGGTTTGAGCCAGTTCACGCGCCTCATCAACCGTCTTCATGAAAGCACCCTCTCCGACAGTCACGTCTAGCAAAATAGCATCCGCCCCTGCCGCGATTTTCTTGCTCATCACCGAACTCGCAATCAAAGGAATCGTGTCGACAGTTGCGGTCACATCACGTAAGGCGTAGAGAAGCTTATCTGCTTTGACCAGCTGGTCTGATTGCCCGATGACAGATACTCCAATATCCTGCACCTGGCGAATGAAATCCTCTTGACTGCGCTCAACTTGATAACCCTTAATGGACTCCAATTTATCAATTGTTCCGCCTGTATGGCCGAGACCACGACCACTCATTTTAGCTACAGGCACACCAAAGCTAGCAACAAGAGGAGCCAAAATCAAGGTTACCTTATCACCGACACCACCCGTAGAATGCTTGTCAACTTTCACACCATCAATGGCAGACAGGTCAAACTCTTGCCCAGTCTTAACCATATTCATCGTTAAATCAGAAATTTCACGAGTCGTCATTCCTTTGAAATAAACAGCCATGGCAAAGGCAGACATCTGATAATCAGGAACCGTTCCTGACACATAGCCTTCAACTAGCCATTCAATTTCACTCGAAGTCAGTTCTTGCCCGTCTCGTTTCTTTTGGATTAAATCAACTGCTCTCATTCTTTCACACTTCTAAGGATATAGTATCCCTTATCTTTTTTAACGACTTCACAATTGCCAAACACATCTTCCATCTTGGACTTGGCACTTGGAGCCCCTTGTTTTTTCTGGATAACGATGGTTAAATCCCCACCAATTTCCAAGAAATCTTTACTTTTCTCAATGATTTCATGAACCACTTGCTTACCTGCACGGATAGGAGGATTGGAAATAACATGATCAAAATGTCCTTCAACTTGTTCATAGATGTTGGACTGGAAAATCGTCGTTGCTACTTTATTTCGTTCAGCATTTTGTCGCGCCAAATCCAAGGCACGATTGTTGATATCGACCATGGTCGCCTGAACACCATAAGCCTTAGCTAAGGACAATCCCAAAGGTCCGTATCCACAGCCTACATCAAGGACAGTCTCTCCTTGGTTGACCTCAAGACACTTGAGCAAGAGTTGACTTCCGAAGTCAACCATCTTCTTGCTAAAAACACCTGCATCCGTCAGAAAGGTCATTTTTTCTCCCAACAATTCTACTCGCAACTCATGTATATCGTGAGCAGCGTCAGGATTTTCTGCATAATACATTTTACTCATGAAACTATTTTACCATAATTTGCCTTAAATTGTATCGTTTACATATCAAGGTTAAAACAAAAAAATTGAAGGAAGTTGCTTTAAAATAACTCCCCTTCAATCTCTTTCAACTTTTATAAGCAACTTGTATTTCATCTAGGACTACAGCTATCATTGCCATGATAAAACACATAACACAAAGTTTATTGTCTATCATCAGACGCATTGTCAGCGCTATTTCTTTACTTTTAAATATTTCACTATCAACAAAATTCCCAACAAAATGTTTAGATAAAAGCCCAGCTGATAAGTTTGTGTCAGGATTTCCAAACTTGTCCAAAGTCGTATCAAATCTTCTAGCGACATGCGGAAGAAATAACCCTCTGTAGCAATCCACAAAATCAAAAATAGATAACTACCAGCAGCAAGCCATTTCGCCCATCGTTTTTTTAGGAAGAAAGCAATCAAGAGCGAACAGATAAAGACAGCTGTTACAATGGCATGTTCCATCAAAAAAGTAAAACCGTAATAGGTTTCCACAAAACGTCTACCATTATCCGCATTCGCTCCTTTTAAAAAAGGTAGTGCAAAACTTAAAATAAAACAGAGTTCCAATAGGTAAGGTTTCAAAATTTTCATAGTACACCTCCTATAAGTTATAAACCCCAAAGCCCCCTTTATAGCTGATAAGTCAGTAGAAAGCAGCTCCTACTTCATCAATAAATTGTTCATCCTCTATCTACTTATATTATATACTATTGACTTACCACATTCAAGAAACCGCTTTATTTTTTTAGCTTTTTATGGTATGATAGACAAAATATCTAGGGGAAAACAAATGACCAACGAATTTTTACATTTTGAAAAAATCAGCCGCCAGACTTGGCAATCGTTACATCGAAAGACCACACCTCCTTTGACAGAAGAGGAATTAGAATCCATCAAGAGTTTTAATGACCAGATTAGCTTGCAGGATGTTACAGATATCTATCTCCCCTTAGCTCATCTGATTCAGATTTACAAGCGAACTAAGGAAGATTTAGCCTTTTCAAAAGGAATTTTCCTCCAACGTGAAAGTAAATCTCAGCCTTTTATTATTGGGATTTCTGGGAGTGTTGCTGTTGGAAAATCCACCACCAGTCGACTGTTGCAAACCCTGCTTTCTAGAACTGTAACTGATGCTAGTGTTGAGTTGGTTACAACTGATGGTTTTCTCTATCCCAATCAAACCTTGATTGAGCAGGGGATTTTAAATCGTAAAGGATTTCCTGAAAGCTATGATATGGAGGCTCTTCTCAACTTCTTGGACCGCATCAAAAATGGACAAGATGTAGATATTCCTGTCTATTCTCATGAAGTCTACGACATCGTCCCTGAGGAAAAGCAAAACGTCAAAGCTGCTGACTTTGTGATTGTCGAGGGAATTAACGTCTTTCAAAATCCACAAAACGAACGCCTCTATATCACTGACTTCTTCGACTTTTCCATTTATGTAGATGCTGGAGTGGATGATATTGAGAGTTGGTATCTGGACCGTTTCTTGAAAATGCTGAGCCTAGCCCAAAACGACCCTGATAGCTACTATTATCGTTTTACTCAGATGCCGATTGGGGAAGTGGAATCCTTTGCCCATCAGGTCTGGACCAGTATCAATCTCACAAATCTACAAAATTATATTGAACCAACTAGAAATCGTGCGGAAGTGATTCTTCATAAAAGCAAGAACCATGAAATCGATGAAATTTACTTAAAAAAGTAATTTTCCCTTGTCAAAACGTAAGTTTTCAGATATAATGGTATAGTTAGTAAATATGGAGGTAAGAACATTGGCAAACATTAAATCAGCTATCAAACGCGCTGAATTGAACGTTAAACAAAACGAAAAGAACTCAGCTCAAAAATCAGCTATGCGTACTGCTATCAAAGCTTTCGAAGCAAACCCATCTGAAGAACTTTTCCGTGCTGCTAGCTCAGCTATCGATAAAGCAGAAACTAAAGGTTTGATTCACAAAAACAAAGCAAGTCGCGACAAAGCTCGTCTTTCAGCTAAACTTGCTAAATAAGAAACAGTCCATAGAGGCTGTTTTTTTGTCTCCAAATAGGAAAAGGTAGAAAATGAAAATCGCAATTATCGGATATTCTGGTGCTGGTAAGTCAACTCTAGCAGAAAAGTTGTCTCACTGCTACTCCATCCCAAAACTTCACATGGACACACTCCAATTTCAACCTGGTTGGCAAGATAGTGATCGCGACTGGATGTTAACCGAGATGAAAAACTTTCTCACCAAGCATAAAACTTGGGTCATCGATGGCAATTATTCTTGGTGCTATTACGAGGAAAGAATACAAGAAGCTGACCAAATTATCTTTCTCAATTTTTCTCGCTGGAATTGTCTGCTACGAGCCTTTAAGCGTTATCTTAAATACCGTGGAAAAGTCAGAGAAAGTATGGCAGCTGGTTGTCAAGAACAATTTAATTGGGAGTTCATCCGATGGATTCTTTGGGACGGACGTAGCAAATCCGCTAAGGAACGATACAAGTGGATTCAAAAAACCTATCCATATAAGGTGATCATCCTCAGATCACAAAAAGAGATAGACCAATTTCTGGATAAGAAAAGGAAGTCCTCCAATTCATAAAGAAGGGCTTCCTTTTTTGGCTATAATTATTCTGCAATCAAGGTTTCCAAACCAACCTTCATCATATCAGTGAAGGTATTTTGACGTTCTTCTGCAGTCGTGTCTTCATCTGGATTGACCAAACTATCAGAAATAGTCATGATAGCAAGCGCGTCAACATGGTGTTGGGCTGCCAGATAGTAAAGGGCTGCTGCTTCCATTTCCACAGCCTTAACTCCCCATTTACCAAGCTCGATATTCTTTTCAAAGTAGTTTGAATAAAAGACATCAGATGACAAAACGTTCCCAACGTGGGTTGTCATACCGAGTTCTTTGGCGATATGGTAGGCCTTGTCCAGCAAATCAAAACTAGCAATTTGTGGGAAATCATACTGTGGCCAGTCATTACGAACGATGTTTGAGTTGGTTGCAGCTGCCTGCGCCAAAACCAATTCACGGACGTGAACATCTTCATTCAAAGAACCTGCAGTTCCCACACGAATCAATTTCTTCACACCGTAGTCAACAATTAACTCACGCGCATAAATCGAAATAGATGGCATCCCCATCCCAGTTCCCATGACAGATACACGGTGGCCCTTGTAAGTACCAGTGTAACCAAACATGTTACGCACTTCGTTAAAACAAACAGCATCTTCAAGGAAATTCTCCGCAATAAACTTAGCACGAAGAGGATCCCCAGGAAGAAGAATTTTATCAGCAATTTCACCCTGCTGAGCAGCAATATGGATAGACATAATTTATGATACAAAGAGCGACAAGAAAACGACTGAAAATTAGGAATCTGACGAGAAATCAGGATTTCTCAGTCAGATTATCTATTTTCCAAGTTTTCCGCTCGTGTTCAAATCAAAACACACGCTCTACCTTTCTTTTTTGTATATTTAGGATAGCGACAGAGAACAAAGTAAAAATAGGAAACTGGCGAAGCATCTCAGATGCTAGACAATTTATCTTTTTTACACAGTTCTCCGCCCGTATTCAGTTCAATGAATACAGTTAACCCATCCTTTCTTTATTCTAAAATTTATAATCAGAAAGATACCAAACCCGTTAAAAAGCCAAAGGAAAAATAGGAGTTGGGCGCAGTGAGCGATGCTCGCTAGATCAACTATCTTTTTCCCACTGCTTTTAGGGTGGGTTCAATTCCTTTCTTTCTTAATTTTGATGATATTGAGAAGATTAGGCCGGCTTCAATTCAAACCCGAACTCCCCTTCCTTTCTTTTATTGTTATGAAAAGCTTTCCGCTCGTGTTCAAATTAGAACACGCACTCTACCTTTCTTTTTTTATATTTCATAGCTAGGAAAAATCGGATTCAATCAAGACTCCGATAAGCCTACTTCTTTTTTATTTCAAACAGTTATTGATAAATTGACAATAGTTTTTAATCTTTTAAGATAAATCTTTGATTAGAAGAAACGGTCGTTCTTTATCTTATTACTCCATTCTTTGACTTCTGACACAGTATGTTAGCCCAAGAAAAACGGTCTAATATTTTTGCAAATTCATAGGCTAAAATAGCTGTTACTAAGAGATACGGAAGAGAATCTAAAGCTAGCCCAGTAAAACCTATTACTAATCCAGTTGCTGACCAGGGAGCCCTCAAGGTCACAGACAAAAAGCAAACCGATCCCAAAAGTAAAATACTTGGCTGGCTATCCCCACCTAGAATCATTCCAAAGAGAGCAGCTCCAACCATCCCCAAGGCAAAAGATGGCGTAAGTGTACCACCATAGGCCCCTGCCCACAGAGTAATAAGAACGACCAGTGCTTTTAAGATAAACAAGAGGAATACTGTTTTGCCATTGCTACCATTCAATACTTCCTGAGCCATCATACGTCCATTTCCAAGTAGATGTGGAAAATAACTTGCCAACCCAGCAAGAAAAAGAAAAGCTGTAGGCAATGTGAAAAGTACTCGTTTATCTTTTATCCTGTTTGAAGACACTTCTTTACTCAAGCGACCAAAAAGCCAAGCTAGTGGGGTTAAGAAAAAAAGTAATAAGGGAATAATCCACGCTTCCTTTAATGACCATGCAATGGCTGGAATCTGGTAGAGAGCCTGATCTGAAATAACCAAGCCTGCTGTATAGGTTGATACATAGGTAGTCAAACCGACTAAAACAACTCGTTTAATAGATAGAGCAATTCCTAGGGTTTCAAAAACAAAGAAGACACTTGTTAATGGAACCTGATAGACAGCCGCTAAACCAGCACCAGCACCACAAGCAAGGAGAAAGATTTGATCCTTCTTAGAGAGAAAACATATTTTTCCAATTGGTCCTGCAAATAGAGTCCCAATCTCTCGTGGTGCAGCTTCTTTGCCAATAGGGGCTCCCCCTCCAACTGCAATAATTTGCCAAATTGAATGAAATAGCTGTTTTAAAAAATGAAGTTTGTATTGTGAAGTCTCATCCTTCATCTGCGCTTTAATGGAAAAATCTGTGATTTTTTTTGCAAGAAATACCAGACCAAGGATGAGCTGATACCCACGATTATTAAACTTAATCCTATCCGCGATGAGGAAACTCCATCTGTCAAGAATACAGTTTGATGCTCTGATTGACCAAAAGCTATCCCCTCTATCATCTTTAAAAGATAATGTAACAAAATACCAGATAAACCTGAAACTATTCCTTGCAAAATGACTGCTAGGAATAATTTAAGATTATAAGGGATTTTCTGAAAAATACTCCTCAATTCTTTTAACATAGTAATAATTCAGCAAAAACGGCTTTAAGTACGCCTTTAAAATCACCTTTAACACACTCAGTCACTTCTATAACCTCTTCGTGGTTAAGCTCTTCTTTGAAACCAGTAGTATAGTTAGTAATACATAAAATTCCTAGAAGTTTCAAACCTGAGTAGGCTACAACAATAACTTCAGGAGCAATTGACATTCCGACCACATCTGTTCCAAGCATCTTATAGGTACGAATTTCCGCTCATGTTCAAATCAGAACACGCGCTCCACCTTTCTGTTTAATTTTGTTCTGTCACAGAGAGCTACCTGAGTTCTATTCAAGCTCAGGTAGTACTTTCTTATAAACTAGACAAACTAACTGTTATTGTACCATCAGATTACAAGACATCGTCATCAGAAATCTTAGAATTTAATGTCGTTCCCCAATGGGTAATTTTACGGTGGGGTTGAGCTAAAATTGGTCTGTTTTCATAGATTGTTTGCCATCTATTCCATAGTAGACCTGTCTTTTTCTCAATCTTAATTCGCAGATTTCTCATGTTTCCTTTGATTGGGAGGTTGAGGACAAAACCTGCAGTCTGGTTGCGACCGTTTCCTTCCCAAGAACGACTACGAACAACTTGGTGTCCATCTTTGTCTACTGTAACTTCTTCCCAAGTTATAGAGTAGCGGGCAATGTAAGCTCCACTATGTTGAATTGTCAATGTTTTATCTTTCACAGGAGTCTGACTGATTGGTTGAACTGGCTTAGAAACTTGTGTCGCTGTCTCACCATTCGTAGCTATAAAGCGGAAAACTTCTACTTCTGCAAGACTGAGGGCTTGATTGTTCTTACGTAGTTGCACACGAACACGGCGTCCCAATTTCCCATTTAATTGAACATCCAAGCTCGTTCCGTCAAGTTTAGAAACATACTGTCTAGCAACTTCTTTCCCTTTTTCATCATACAAAATCACATCAAAGTCTGACAGACGTTTAGAAAGCTCTCCATCACCACGGTTATGAAGTCGGACAAGCCCAACCTGTTCTGTACGACCTAAATCAACTTCCCACCAAGGCTGGTTTTCAAATTTTGTATGGGTAATTGATTGCTGGCTATAACTACTATTGGTATTACCATCCAAGGCACGACTAGCATCTCCACCAAAATCGGTAGAACTTTGCTTAGCTTGTTTTTTCCAAGCGATATTCTCAGCACGATATACTTGGACTTCTGCAAGACTGAGGGCATTATAGCCTTCTAGCTCAATCCGAACATAGCGCGCTTTTTTATGGTTAATCGCAATTTGTGCTGACACATCTTTAAGTGATGTTATGCGTTTTCTCTCAATTTCTTTACCAAAACTATCTAAAAGAATGACATCAAAGTTTGCCAATCTATCCTGAGCAGTGTCTGTGCGGTTGTAAATATTGATTTGGCGAATGGTTTCTTCTTTAGCCAAATCTACTTGCCACCAAGGCTTAGATTGGAAGTTGGTATGAGTGACAGAATTGTGACCATAGTTACCATCAACTTTGCCATCCACAGCTCTTCTAGCATCTCCTCCGAAAGCTGTCGAACTTTGAGTAACCTGTTTTCCTAAGGCAATATTTTCCATTGGTTCAGCGCTTGGTTGACTAGAAGATTGAGGCAGAGCCTGTTTCTTAAAGAATCGCACTTTATCCAATTTCGGATCACGATAACCATGTTTGTCTAAGGTAGCTCGTTTACCAATATTAAAGTTAGGAATATCATTCATTCGACTTTCAAAATAGCCACGAGAACGGTGTTTAAAGCGTGAATTACCTGTAAATGTAACAATATCACGATCATTATGAATCAAGGGAGTCACAACATTATCATTATCAACCACATAATGCTTAATTTTTCCGCTAACAGCTAATTTACGGCTTTCCAAACCAACATCCCAGAAACCATTCTTAGCATTCCAAACCGTTCTGGAAGTAATCACTTTAGGAGCACTGAAAGTCGTCACTTTTCGTAATACATGGTTATAAAAATCATGATATTTTTGGTAAGCTTCAACTGCTGCAATCTGAGCTAGGTAGCCTCCAAGAGAATGGCCTGTCATATACAACTTGGTAATACTTGTATCCTTGGCTAATTCCCCAACAACCTTGCGGATATCGTCCACTTGAGCTGGTTTATTTCCACCTAATAAAACCAAATCTGCACTTAAGTCCTTGGCGTCATTAACTCGCGTTCCACGAATAGCCAACATGTGCACCGTTCCATCTTTGAGATAAGGAAGGTCGCTCTTAGTCTCAAATAAGAAAGCATCCAAGCCACTATCTGTATGGTAGGCTTTTTTCATCTTCCAGAAAGGAGCCAATTCATTGTGCATGAGTTTGTATTCTTGACGGTCAAGATAGAGACTAGGGAAAGGATTCTTATGATCTAAAATTTTCTCAATATAATCATCGTCTCGATAAGCTAACTCCATAAAGAGAAGAGAATCACGGTCTGTGACATACCATTCTTTCTTATTGTCATCTTCTCCATCTGCCAAACCATCCCCATCACTGTCTGCTAGCAAGGGATGACTGTTATATCCTAGATAATCCTTACCATCTTTGTTGTAAACATAAAGTTCATCTTTGTTTTTGATGCCATCTTGGTCATCATCCCCTTCCAAATCAAGAACTTTTTCACCATAGAGAGATTCATCAATCAAATCATTTTCTAAATGCAATTCCCCTTTAGAAATCTTCACCAAATCTTCTGCTGTTAAAGAACGAGTATTTGTTGGTTTTTCTGTCACAACTTCTTCTTTAGTTTCTTCTACAGGAGCAAGAATAGGTGAGTCTTGAACAGGCTCGGTTATCTCTACTTTTGACTCTTCCTTTTTGTTTTCAAGAACTTCACTTGCTTCCGGAAGCGGTTGAGGAGCTAGTCTTGCCTCCTCTGTAAGAGAAGTTTCTAGTTTTGGAGCAACATTTTCTGGCTCTCTCAATTCCTCCTTAGAATCTAGCACTCTTGTTGCCACTTCAGATGTTACATCTTGTTTTAGTTCATTGGCTGAAATTCCAGCTGGAGCTAGAAATGCAAAGCCGACTGCAACAGATACAACTCCGATACTTAATTTTTTTATGCCAAAACGCATAATTCGTTGACCAATTTTCATTATTCTTTATCTTTCTTTTCGTTTATTTGTAAGCAGACTCAAACTAAATCTCCTTGTCCCCTATCTAGGACAAGACTGAGAAATTCAGAAAGTAATACTCTTCGAAAATCTCTTCAAACCACATCAGCGTCGCCTTATCGTAGATATGGTCACTGACTTCGTCAGTCTTATCTACAACCTCAAAACTGTGTTTTGAGCAACCTGCGGCTAACTTCCTAGTTTGCTCTTTGATTTTCATTGAGTATAAATTCATTCTTATCTCTTCTTATTATACTAGTCTGCTTGGCTAGGAAGCTAATTCCAGCTTCCTAGATTCTTGTCTTTCACAATGCTAACTATCAGACTCTTTCAGGTACAAGAGTAGGAAGAAACCCATAGTCTACCTATGTTTCTTCTTTGTTCCGAATAGTCAACCATGAAAGGAAAGAGGCATTCCCCCTTTTAAATCTTTTTTCTTACAATTCTGCAAGAATCGCTTTAAGCAAGCCCTTAAAGTCACCTTTGACACGTTCGGTTACTTCCACAACTTCTTCGTGGTTGAGTTCTTCTTGGAAACCAGCCGCAAAGTTAGTAATACATGAAATTCCCAGAACTTTCAAACCTGAGTGGGCTGCTACGATCACTTCAGGAACAGTAGACATACCGACTGCATCAGCTCCCAGTGTCTTATAAGCACGAATTTCTGCTGGTGTTTCATAAGTCGGACCAGTAACGCCGATATAGACACCTTCATCAAGCTTGATACCAAGTTTTTTAGCCACTTCATGGGCAGTAGCACGATATTCTGGAGTGTAGGCCTTAGACATATCTGGGAAACGAGGACCAAAATCATCCAAGTTTTCACCCATCAATGGGTTTTGCCCCGTCATATTGATATGATCTGAGATAGCCATCAAGGTACCAGGGCCATATCCAATACCACCAGCTGCATTGGTTACAATGACACCTTCACATCCAAGAACTTTCATGACACGTACTGGGAAAGTCACCACTTCCAGAGGATTTCCTTCGTAGAAATGGAAACGTCCTTGAAGAGCCAAAACCTTGCGACCTGCAAGTTCCCCATATACCAATTTACCAGCGTGACCGACTACTGTAGAGCGGCCCCAGTTTGGAATATCAGCATAGTCTACTACAACTGGATTTTCGATTTCTTCTGCCAGTTCTCCAAGTCCTGACCCAAGGATTAGACCGAACTCAGGGACTGCAATCCCCTTTTCTTTCAGGAAAGTAGCAGTTTCATTGATTTTATCTAAAAATGTCATTGTGTGTCCCCTTTATTATTTTTTAGCATTTGACCAATTTTGTCAAAGGTTTTTACATTGCGAATGGTAATGTGGCGATAGAAAGGCATCTTGAGCAAGTACTTGTGATAAGCAGTCTTAGAGTAGGTTTCTTCAGAGAATTTTCCCCAGAAAATCCCAAGTTTACCGAAATGAACAACTTCATATTTCAGCTCTAAGTTTTCAACTGACTCAATGACTTGCTCCACATCCAAACCCTCAGTGTAAAATAGAACGTCTTTTCGTGCCAAGTCTTCGTTCCACCAAGCTGGTAGATTCTCCACTTCTGCTTCATAGTCTTCTTGACCCAGTAAAGAAAAGCTCTGAATAAATGGATAATGGGTTCCAAAGAAAGTCTCTAATTTTTCAACCAATCGAGCTTTGGGGTCTGTAGAAGTAAAGAAAATGTTGCCACTGTTGATGTAGGTCTCAACCTTTTCCAGTCCCAAGTCTGTCAATTCTTGCCGAAGCTCCGCCATGACGACCTTATTCTTGCCACCAACATTGATACCTCTCACCAGCAAAGCATAGCGCGTCATCTTATACCAATTTATCTAAGAAACTTTCCCCAATCATGGCAGTTTCCACACCAAAGTTATCGGCAACAGTCGCTGAAATATCTGCAAAATGTCCTACTGGAATGACACCATTTCCTTTAAAAGCAGGGCTGTAGGCCAAAAGTGGAATATATTCACGAGTGTGGTCTGTTCCTGCGTAAGTTGGGTCGTTCCCGTGGTCCGCAGTAATCAAGAGAAGGTCATTCTCTCTCATAGCTGCGATAATTTCAGGTAAGCGTTCATCAAACTCATGCAAACAATCACGGTAACCATGAGTGTTACGACGGTGGCCGTAAAGGGCATCAAAGTCCACCAAGTTTGTGAATGAGAATCCTTTTTCAAACTCAGCAAGGCCCATGGTCTTCAATAGTGTATCAATTCCATGGCTGTTTGACTTGTTGTGACCCATGTCATGGTTGATACCAGCACCGTTAAAGATATCGTTGATTTTACCAACAGCATAAGTATCGATACCAGCTTCATTCAATTTATCCAAAACAGTCGGTGCAAATGGGGATACGGCCAAGTCACGACGGTTGGCTGTACGAGTGAAGTTACCTGGTTCACCTACATAAGGGCGAGCAATGATACGACCTAGAAGGGCAGGACGCTCAAGGGTAATTGAACGAGCGTATTCACAGATACGGTACAATTCATCCAAAGGAATGATGTCTTCGTGGGCAGCAATTTGCAAAACAGGGTCAGCTGAAGTATAGATAATCAACTCTCCAGTTTCCATTTGACGAGGTCCAAAATCATCGATAACAGCCGTTCCTGAGTAAGGTTTGTTAGCTTCACGAATAACCTTGCGTCCTGAGAATTCTTCGATTTTTGTCAAGATTTCTTCTGGGAATCCATTCCAAAAAGTATCGAAAGGTTCTGTAATGTTGAGTCCCATGATTTCCCAGTGACCAGTCATGGTATCCTTACCAAGAGATACTTCTTCCAATTTCGTCGCATATCCTGTTGGATTGCTTTCAGCTGCTACAGTCTTAAGAGGAGTTTCACGAGGAATATTTCCTAGACCGATTTTAGCCATGTTTGGCACATTCAGACCAACTGTTTTTGAAATGTGTCCCAGTGTGTCAGAAGCTCCATCTGGAACTCCTGCATTGACAAAGTTATTAGCATCTGGTGCTGCACCGATTCCTACAGAATCCAGTACCACCAAATGAATACGATTAAATTTAGACATCTTATGCCCCCTTCTATTTTTCTTTTTTTGAAGTTAAAATCTGAACTCCATCTCGTCCAGCAACGATTACCTTATCCACCATTTGGTTGAATAAACCGTGCTCTACGACACCAACGACATGGTCCAATTCTTGTCCGAAAGCAATTGGATCTTCAATGACATCCAAGGCAAGGTCAATGATAAAATTCTGCATATCCGTCACAAAACGTTGACCGTCTTTTTCACGGAAACTTGGTTTGTAGCCAGCTTGTTCAAAATGACGGAAGACCTGCTCTGCACCATACTGCACCACTTCCACAGGCAATTTAAAAGCACCTAGTTTTTCGACCAGCTTGCTTTCATCCACCACCCAAATGTATTCTTTTGAGGGCGTTGCCACAACCTTCTCCATCAGAAGGGCACCACCACCGCCTTTGATGCCGTTAAACTGACTATCCACTTCATCCGCGCCATCAACCGTCACATCGACAAAGTCTACTTGGTCAATAGACTTGAGCGGGATATTAAGGCCTTCTGCCTGTTTAGTGGTCACACTAGAAGTCGTTACAGCTGTAATCTGTAATCCTTCTTCCTTGATACGACGACCGATTTCTTCGACAAAATAATAGGCAGTCGAGCCTGTTCCAAGTCCAACGACCATTCCATCGCTCACGAACTCAGCAGCCTTGATACCTGCCATTTTCTTCAGATTTTCCACCGATTTACCTCCATCATTCTCAGTTCTTATTCTACTATGAAACCGCTTTTTATTCAAGTAAAAAGATCAAATTTACATTTTTCATCAATCTTTCTTTTAAAATATGCATTTTCTTTTTACTAAACGAATAAAAATGAGTTTGTCTTTTGTGTATTTGATTTGTTCATCTCTTTCCAGTTACCAAAACAAGACCTTAACTTTGATACATCTAGTTTAGCATTAAAACAGGCGCATTTCAAGAACCATAAATTAAGAGAAGGAAGTAGGTTTATCTGTCTATTTTAAACAAGTTTATCTTTTCTTACCTTCTCTTTTTGACAAATAATTTTCATTACTTTAGGAAGACAATTACTAATCTCCGTTGGCAAGACCACATAATGTTCTTGAGCTAGTTCTTGAGCAATAGCTGAATGAAGATGGGTCGCTACTGTCACACGTTCGTAGAGACTGGCCTGTCGAAATTGGCCTGCAAATCCTGCAATCATTCCAGCTAGTGTATCTCCCATTCCCCCAGTCGCCTGATAGGGACCGCCAACCTGTAACTGGTAATAATCAGATTGGCCAACTTTCCAAATACGAGTAGCCGCACCTTTCTCTACCAAAATTGTTCCTTGAGGGAAGGAAGTCAGGGCACTAGCTGTTGTAGTTTCGTTTTGCTTTTCAATAGCAATTCCAGACAGTTTTTCCCATTCTTTTTGGTGGGGAGTTAGGATAAGCTGACTGGAAGGAAATGACAATCTTGTTCTAGCAAGAATAGTCAAAGCACCTCCGTCTACAATCAAAATCTGATTCTGTCTTAAGCTAGCAAAGATCTGTTTGACTAGATCTTCTCCAAAAGCATCGTCTCGTAAACCAGGCCCTAGCAAGATAATTTCTGCCTTCTCCAATTGCTCTTGTAACAACTGCTGGTCTTGAAGAGAAAAGGCCATAGCCTCAGGTAAATGGCTGTGCAGAGCTGTGATATTTTCCCTATCTGTTCCAATGGTCACCAAGCCTGCACCGCTTTTTACAACTGCCAAAGCAGCCATGATAATGGCACCACCATAAGGATAAGTCCCACCCAGCAATAGCAGACGACCGTAGTCCCCTTTATGACTTGTACGAGAACGTTCAATAATAGTTTTTTCTAGTAAGGTTTGATCAATCACTTTCATCCTTTTTTCCTCTCGCATTTATTATCCAACAAAAAGGAGGCGCAGACCTCCTTATTAAAAATTTAAAATTTAAAATTTATATTTAGTTACTAATCCAACAAACTGGAATTGTTGAACTTCATCTTATACGCATTAGCTTTCCCACGCAATGTTGCTGTATTCAAAATCAGAGTGAAACTCAACACATAATATCTGGTCGTAGCCTAATGTAAAATCCACCACAAATGTTTGTTCATCTCCAAAGCCATAGCTTGCCATGCCTTCGAATTGCAAAAGATTTACCTTGTCTGCAAGAATAAGAGTTTTCGTCTTGTATGATTCAAATACCTCTGGCACTTCTTCTTCAAAAAACGCAAAATATCCTTCTACATCACTGTCTGCCCTATTTTCGATGAAAAGTTTTCGGCAATATGTATTCCAGTAAACAGCCTTGTCAAAAAATTCCCCTGCTTTTTTCAGAGCAGTATCATTCGTGATTGTGTCTTTGCTAATAAACAAAGACACTTCATTATCAAAGCCCTTTGGCACAGTTTCATAAAGTCCAAAATCTTCATCTTCTGGGATTGTTAAATTTGAAAACAATTCACTTTGCAGTTCTTTCATGACAATCACCTTTCTTATTTTTATAGTTAATAATCTCTGCGTCAAATTCTAATTTGTTTCACTTAATATCTAGAATATTGTATCATATTTTTACTAGGTTTTACAGCCCTAACTCATGCTTCTTTACCTGTGTTAGTTCCCTTTTTTCTTGCAGTAATTTATCTATACAGTTTCTGACACTTTCAGCCTGTTCCACTTCTTTTCGTATATCTTTGATTTGAGAATATAGACTATCTTTTTCTTTCCTCAAAGTGCCAATTTTTGCCTTCCATTTGGATATATTTAAGGTCTTGCTCTCGCCTAAATGTTCTTGGAGATATTTCTTTGCTCTTTCAAATAAAATTAGATTCACCAACAGGATTTGTCGAACAACCCTAATAAATAGCCTCCTATGGTATTTAGATTTTACCATAGAAGGCTTGAATTAAATTTACAGACTTTTTATCATACGCTCTATTTTATTTTCTTATAAATCTAACAAATATACAGTCTCTGGTGTTATTACATCCTTTTCAGTATAAATCACCCAATCACTTACATAATTTATAGAATATGTCCCCTCATCACCTTCATGTAAATCTGGAATATGATATGGTTCTTGAGTCAATACTGCCTTGAAACTATCTCCTTCCATAGAAATAGCTTCAAACCAAATATATTCAAGATTTGTACTATTCAAATTACCTTCTTCATCTATTGTTTCAAGTCCTAATTTAATAATAATAGTAATATCTTCATTACCTTCTTGTTTTTTCTTAAGCATTCTTTCAACATAAGAAAATCTTTCTCTAGCTAAATCACTCATTCTAGCAGTTTCTTCATTACTTAAGAACATTAATGGGTTATTATCAAACTTTTCTGTAAATTTTGAAGGTAAACTCAAAATATTATTATTATAATCTTCTTCGCTTTCATATAGGAAAATTATATTTGTTTTAGAATTATGCGATTCTTTTCTGTCTTCAATCCCTCCAATATTAACATCAGGATAATATTTCAAAGCATCAATCCATTTTTTAGATGTAGCGACTATTGGCTCTCCATCATAAAACATTCCTAAATGTATCTCTTCTTCATCTTCATTAGAATAATTTCCATCTATCATTATAGAAGCGTAATTAGAAAGTAAGCTATGATATGATTGGTAATCTTTCTTATTTGAATCCAAAATCTCTATTTCGTGAAGATTACATCTACATAATCCATGAGTATGTAACCAAACTTCATTCTCATCACAAACAGCTTGAACAGTATATAGGCTTGATGGAGAAGGAAGTACATTTGATTTCGCTGCTAATTCAACCCATTTTTTATTTAACATTCTTTCAGCACTTTCATCACAAAGAGCAACCATTTCAGGAACCATAGCATATACAAGCTTAAGCTGTAAATGGTAACATTTTTTAGCATCTCCTTCAAATTTCATATAAACAATTAAGGCATTCTTTGAATTTAAAATCTGTTCTTTTTCTTCTTCTGTAAAATATTGTAATTCCGATTGATGCATTCCTTCTGCATTAAAATCTCCAAGATAGAATCTTACATCAAAATCAGTTCCTTTATATGATAGAACAATCTTTCCAGGATAATCTTCACTTGGAAGACTTTTTTCTTTAATTTCAATACCATCTATAGCTTTAATATTTTCAAAAATATCTTCTGTAAGTGAGTAATTATTAGGCACTAAAGCTAACATATGTGAAAATTCTTCCCAATAAGCAAGAGGTGCTTCTTTAATCTTAGAATACTCTTCATTTTTTTCCTTTGAACTATTAAATAATCCGTTAATAACTTTTTTATAAAAACTCATATTTTTCTCCTTTTAAAACAACTAAATGACCATAAGATAAATAACAATCTAGAACGAGAGGTACACCTATGAATTTATATACTTAACTGTCTATAAAAATCAGCATTCATTCCTAACAATTCTTTAAAAGGGACTATTTTTCTAACTGAACCTGATGGAGTGTACTCCATTGACCAAATAAAAGGATAGGTCAAAACAACTTCATTTGTTTCAAGCGATAAATCTAATTTGAACAAATCTGGCACTATAAGTCCTTGATAAAATGTGTCTAACTGATTTGTCGTCACCCAATATAAAAATCCCTTGTAATCTATGTCCAAATCCTCCCATTCTAATGTATCAGGAGCGAAATATTCTATTGAATTTAATTTTTCAATATTTATTGCAAATAGACCACCCAAGATATCATAAGCTATCAAACAACGATTAGAATTATAACATTTTGAAAACAATTCATTACAGTAGATGAAGCCATTCTCCGAATCATTCCCCAAGATTTTTAAATAACCATTAACAGTTATATAGGAAAAATGTTCTAAGATAAACTTCATTTCTTGTGGTCTTTCGATTCTATCCGTTGTTTTTTTATTAAATTCAAGGAATTTAATATCATTAGAACTTTTATCAAATTCCGCAATAATTTTTTCCATAGTTAACATTTTATTCACCTACTTTATTATATTAAATTTAATTTTTGTACCATCATCATACGGTTTTATAGTCATTTAGTTTTAAAAAAGCACTCCAAACATTCAAAAATAGTTGAGACTTCCTATTTTTAAGGGACGTTTTCATCTCGCTTCTTCTCTTTAAAGTGCTATTTCACGCTACTTTACAATATGGCATGCCCAGCCATCATATTCCCCGTCAAATTCTTCTGCTAGATCCATAAGATACCAGACAGTTTCATCAATATCTTCAAAAGCATCTTCCCTGCCTATGACAAGTTCATATGGATGTTCCTTATCCATAGCTTCATTGTTGCTCAGATTTTCTGATGAAAGTTTTATAAAACCTTCTTCCATCACTTTGGCTAAAAAGGCTTCTCCATTTTCTTCTGTTGTAAAGCACAGGCAATGTTCGAGTACTCTCGACACCATACTATCACCAGTACTTTTAATATCTTCAATGAGCCACCTATTCATAATGCTTTGATATTCATATCTGTCAGGATACAGTGCCTGAAAATACAGTTCCCAGTCCTCATCTTCAAATACTGCAAATGTATAAGCATAATTAGGGAATTTTTCAGCCATCATCTCAGAAATTTCATCGTAGTACCCCAACTCATTCTTAGCATAAGCAAAAATATGTACCCGCTCATCGCATTTCACAACGCCTGCTAAAATATCTCCATGTTTTTCAACAATCTCTTCTACAGAGTCTTCTATATCATATAAATATTTCCCTTCTTCTTTTGTGGGAAACCCGTTGTCATTAGCATTCTTATATAATATTTGTAATTCTAGTCTTTTAGGGTAGTTTGCAGCGAACTCAAAATTCATAAGAGCTAAATTGGTTCGAACCACAGCCGGTAAGTCATAAGCAAATGCATGGCATAGATAAATGCACCAGTCTTCATCAATTTTGGCAGTTTCTTGATCGATTACTTTCTCAGTAGCCACATTTACTCTTAAAGCTCTTTTTTCAATTTCTTCTTTACACTCTTTTACTACTTCCAACGCATTCTGTTCCTCAGGATCTAACTCCGCCCAACGCAAGGCATAAGGAATAGCTCTTTCTTCCTCATGACTCAAATATTGATAGGCATACGCCATACGCATATTCCATTCAGCCTCATCTTTCCCCTCTTCTCTAACTGAATTCAAAATATCTATAGATTTTAATAAAAATTTATCGCCAATAAAACTAGTAGTTCCTTTATCATCATTGCCGACAATTGCAAAGTTTTGATAGGCACGAGCAAGCTGATACCATACTTGGTAATCCCGTTCTTCCATAGGGATGCTTTCCAACGCTGTGATACATTCCGTATATTTATCTTCATCTGTAAGCTTTTCTATATACACAAAAAATTCTTTTCTGTTTTCTTTTTGATATTTCATAATTTACTCCTTATTTATCTTATTTTTACCAATTTCCTCAGTTTTCAAAAATATATTTTAACTCGTTAAAAATTAAAACTTATTTTTCTATTTCAATACCATTCAAATATGCAAATTTAATCATAATAGCTCCAGAAAATTCTGAATAATTCAAATTAATGTTTTCTGGAGGTAGCATTTTCAATGATTCGTAAAAGCTGATATACCTATTTCTTAATTTATTTTCCTTAAGAATTTTATTGAAATATTGCTGTGCTTTATTTTTTCTACCAAAATAAAACATATAGTATAGCAAACTATCTGACATATAACTTCCCGATATAATTCTATCAATATTTGCTTGGGTGTCCTCGAAATAATCAAATATTGGAATAATGTGTATTTTGATAAGCTCGCTTACTTCTTCCACAGTATATTTATAGCTTGCACCTGCAAGTTGCCACCACTCATACGGTTTTCTTGAGCTTAGTGAGCCTAAATCTCCACTATAGATAAAACCATTATTGATACCGGCCTTTTTCATTGATTTGGAGTAAATACCAATATGTGGAATAAATTCTACGCTGCACTTATAATTACGTCTGTTTGCTTGAAAAGATATTTCAAAGAAAATATCTTTATCTTTCGTAACTCTCTTTAATTTTTGACCTTTTGAAAGCACCTTAAAATCTGGGAAATGACTTGCTATTTCTTGCCAAGCCTCTTGACATAATTTTCTAGGATCCATAATTCTCTTTAACCTCTATCCTATCGTTTATCAAACATTAAAAATACAACACCACAAATTATAAGTAATAGTCCACATATACCTATGAAAACTCTGTAACCTTTCTCTCCCCACACTTCAAAAATAAATGCGTATCTTGCCTTATCTCCGCCTGTAGCTTGATACACCCATTTCCAATCTCTTATCGCACCGATTAAAAATAGTAATCCACCCGCTATCAAGACGTACTGGTAATGTGCTTTTAACCATTCAAATACTTCATCCATATCGTTTGTCTATTTCCTCTATCAAGCATTTCTCTAATGATTTCTCTTATTCACATGCTAAAGATTCTTCACTCAAGCGCCATTCTCTCAACTTTTTAGAAGATTACTTTTTCTTTTTTAGCGCCGATTGTAAAAGCTCTCATATTCTCCTTCAAATACAAACTTTTCAGGGTGAGATTTGATGTAGTTTAGTTCGTTTTCTTCACCTTCATAATCGTAAATGAAATCATCGGCTTCACCTAAAATCTTAAAAAATTCCTCTCCGTATTTTTCTTCTAATATTTCTAGCATATGGTATCTTTCTTCTCTACCAAAAGATATTGTCCCACCACAATAGTCTATAACTTTTTGAAAATTACCTGCATATTCGTTCATCCCAAAATGTTTGAAACCTTTTATTGCGTCTTCCCAAACTATTCCTGTAGGATTATATAAAAACTGGTAATGACCTCCATTACTTACTTCTGCAAAATACCAAGTAATGGCTAATAAATATCTTTGCTCTAAAGTGAAAGTCTGAGCTGATTGAATATACTCATCATATCCATCATAAATACTAATTGTTTCCCACATTGGCTCAACAACATCAAAATAAGAGTTTTCATCTAAACTTTTAATATTTTCTGTGGTAAGCTTTGCGTATTTTAATTTCGTTTGTGTTTCACCCATTTCATTTGTCTCCTCTATATTTTCATTTTCTTGATTGATATATTCAAAATATTTCTCCTTTGTTTTTGCCGAGATTTCCTCAAAATCACTAAAAGCCACTAGTTCTAAACACCATCTAACTATTTCTTCATCATCGGTAAGTTTTACCTGCATTTTCTACTTTTTCAAAAGTATTCCTTGATTCTGTTTAAAAATCAATTCACGATCGTAGTAAGCATGCAAATTTTGAATACATTTCAACTTGTCTTCATTGCTTAATTTTCAAAATTCTTCTTTCGTTGGTTTCATATTTTACCTCTCGTAATTGATAAACTTATGCAAGTTCTAACTCACAGATAACTCTTTTGGTATCCAGTTCGTCTATAGTAGTAATTTTTATATAATCAAATCCATTTCTCTTCACTTTTTCAAAAGAAATTTTTTCTCCGTTAATAGTTTCTGTAAAGTCACCTTCATCAAATTCAAAATCTTCTTTCTCTTCATCAAAATCAATGTTATAGGCAAAATCTATTTCAATTTTAGAGTTTGGAATTTCTAATTTAGAAAGTGAACGTTTTTTGATATCTTCTAAATTTATCTTATCACAGAACATAGGGTTGTATCCATATTTAGCTCCATCATAGAGTAAAATTTCTTTTCCTGTATGTATACATTTTGCTACTATCATGCAAGGATTGCTAATCTCATTTTTTTCATCATACATACCACAAATCATATGTTCTTCAAACAGTGAACCATAAAAATAAATTTCATACAGTTCGTTGGTATCTCCACTCCCTAAGTTGTTGCGAATACTAATACTTGTAAATATATCATCTACATTTACTATATTGTAATTTTCTTCTTTAATATAAGTTGGTACTCTCATTTTGATTTCTCTCTTAATTATTATATCGTTTCATTAAAAATTGAACATTCAAAACCTATTAATATTGTCTTGTTGTCTTCACTTTCTTTTTCAAAAATAAGGCTCATACCACTTTTTAGTATCATAATTTTATTATTTCTTTCTTGAAACACAAACAACATCTTTTCTCTTTTCAGTTCATGTACCACCTCTTGCAACAAATAAACTTTTGATTTTTGAAAAATCCAAGCATCAAAATCAATTTCATCTCCTACATTCAAATCTTTATCTATACTAATAGATTGGTAAGTCAATATGAAACACTACTTATTTTTGTTGTGATTAATTTGGTTTTAGTGTATCATATTGGTTTTTTATGCATTTATTTTTTCTAGCTTAATTTTACAATCGGCGATTTATAAAATTGTTGTTTTAAATCGTTTATTTTTTTTACGTTATACACCATATCTCCGCTGTTCCAAACATACATAATTGCCGTCACTGGTCGTTTTCCCTCTTCCCGAAGCCATCCTGTATATGTAGTTGTGTTGCCATAATAGCCTTCAATAATGATTTCAAATTCTGAGTATGTATATTCATCCATAAATTGTTGTAAACCAATATACTTTCCATTGAAAGGTCCTTCACCCAAGGTTTTGTTAAATATCAATACATCGCACATGTCAATATCACATTTTTTAAAACATATTTCACCTGGGTATGATTTTCTTTCACCTTCCACAAATTCATATATTTTATTAGACTTCCTACAAAATTAAAATCCTAGTTCATGATTGATAATAGCAACAACCAAATTCATTCGTAATCCAAAGCGTTTACGTCGATTTCGATAGGTTGTTGAAAACATTTTAAACGTTTTTACTTTGGCAAAAATATTCTCAACCTTGATTCTTTCTTTAGATAGCACATGATTATAGGATTTATCTTCAAGAGTTAGTGGCTTAAGTTTGCTTGATTTCCTCGGAGTTTGCGCTTGTGAATACATCTTTGCGAGCCCTTGATAACCACTGTCAGCCAAGATTTTACCAGCTTGTCCGATATTTATACGACTCATTTTAAACAACTTCATATCGTAGCAATAGTTCACCGCAATATCCAAAGAAACAATTCTCCCTTGGCTTGTGACAATCGCCTGAGCCTTCATAGCATGACATTTCTTTTTATCAGAATAATTCGCTAGTTGATTTTTTAGAACGATTGATTTTTACCTCTGTTGCATCCACAATCACCGTATCCTCAGCACTAAGATGAGTTTTTGAAATCGTAAAGTCACTTCGAATAAGAGTTGCTTCAACCCATTGACTCCTACGGATTAAGTTGCTTTCGTAAATGCCAAAATCAGCCGCAATTTGTTCATAAGTGCGGTATCCTCGCATGTATGGAAGAGTAGCCACGAGGAGGTCTTCTAGGATTAACTTAGGGCTTCGTCCACATTTTGCGTGTTTAAGTTGATAAGCTGTTTTTAACACAGCTAACATCTCTTCAAAAGTCGTGCGCTGAACACCAACAAGGCGCTTAAACCGAACATCAGTTAATTGTTTACTTGCTTCATAATTCTATTGTATCATATTTTTGTTTCGCAGGAAGTCTAGTGGATGAACGCCTTTTTAGAAGAGCTTTCACAAGCTTATCCAGATAATTATCTTTTACTTGTCATGGACAATGCTATATGGCATAAATCAAGTACCTTAAAGATTCCGAGTAATATTGGCTTTGCATTTATTCCTCCACACACACCAGAGATGAACCCCATTGAACAAGTGTGGAAAGAGATTCGTAAACGTGGATTTAAGAATAAAGCCTTTCGAACTTTGGAAGATGTCATGAATCAACTTCAAGATGTCATACAAGGACTGGAGAAGGAAATGATAAAGTCCATCGTTAATCGGCGATGGACTAGAATGCTTTTTGAAAACAGATGAGTATAAGTTAGAACAAGGAAAACATTACAATGTAGCCATCATTCACCTTGCAAAAAAACTTATCAGAATGCTGTTTTATCTTCTCAAAAACGAGCTACCCTTTGACGAACAAAAAGTGATGTAACTTCTGAATTTGACACAGGATTACCTTTGAAAAAATGGATTTTTCAAGGGATTTTTGACGTTCTCTAAAATCAGCAAATTTGAAACAAGAAATATTTTAGATAAAACTATTGACTTTTCTTATAGTTTATCTTTTGTAATCTTATATCTAAAATTTAATATTCATTTCTGCCGTTTTAGATATAGCTATTGAAAATACACTATCTTCAACGAATTTTCTCTTATTTTCTATCCAATGTCCGAAGTGCCGCCTGATAGGTTTGTTCCATCAGCATGGTAATGGTCATAGGACCGACACCTCCAGGGACTGGCGTAATATGGCTGGCAAGTGGTGCAACTGCCTCATAATCAACATCCCCACAGAGCTTGCCATTTTCATCGCGGTTCATCCCAACGTCAATGACTACCGCACCTGGTTTAACAAAATCAGCAGTCACAAACTTAGCACGACCTATTGCGACCACAAGAATATCCGCTTTTGCAGCCACCTTGGCAAGATTATGGGTACGTGAGTGGGTCAAAGTCACTGTAGCATTCTTTGCCAAAAGAAGCTGGGCCATAGGTTTTCCAACGATATTGGAACGACCGATGACAACCGCATTTTTACCTTCTAAATCAATTCCATATTCATGGAACATTTCCATAATTCCTGCCGGTGTCGAAGGAATCATGACTGGATGACCAGACCAAAGGCGTCCCATATTTAGAGGATGGAAACCATCCACATCCTTTTCTGGGTCAATGGCTAATAAAACCGCCTCTTCATCGATATGTTTTGGTAATGGCAACTGGACCAAAATCCCATGCCAAGCTGAATCTTGATTGTATTTGGCAATCAAGTCTAACAATTTCCCTTGAGTAATGGTATCTGGTACTCGCACAACTTCACTACGGAATCCAGTCGCAAGAGCTGACCTCTCCTTGTTGCGAACATAGACTTGGCTGGCTGGATTGTCCCCAACCAAAATCACTACCAAACCAGGTACTAGCCCCGTTTCTTCCTTTAATCTTGCAGTCTTTTCAGCCAACTGCCCCTGCAATTTGGCCGCTAAAGCCTTCCCATCAATAATCTGTGTCATATCACTTCTCTTTTCTTTCAAATATCTTTCATTATACCAAAAACTGCCAGCACCCTCTAACACTTCTTTCCTAGGCTATCCTATAGTTTCAAACTATAAGAAAAAGCTCTGATCGAGCTTTTCACTAATCTTGTCTTGAAATTTTAAAATAGATTATAAAACCTTACTCAAGAAGTCCTTAGTCCGTTGTTCTTGGGTTTGTTCAAAAATCTGCTCAGGTGTTCCGTCTTCAACAACCACACCGTCTGCCATAAAGATGACACGATCTGCCACCTCACGGGCAAATCCCATTTCATGTGTTACGATAACCATGGTCATTCCTGACTTGGCAAGGTCTTGCATAACAGCTAGAACTTCTCCAACCATCTCAGGGTCCAAGGCTGAAGTTGGCTCATCAAAGAGCAAAACATCTGGTTCCATGGCCAACCCACGCGCGATGGCAATCCGTTGTTGCTGCCCACCCGACAGACTCTGTGGATAAGCGTCTGCCTTATCTGGTAAACCAACTTTTTCCAAAAGCTCTTGGGCTCTCTTCTCAGCAACTGCCTTGCTTTCACCTTTGGTCTTGATAGGTGACAAGGTAATATTTTCCATCACAGTCATATTAGGAAAGAGATTAAATTGTTGGAAAACCATGCCCATCTTCTCACGCATGGCAAAGAGGTCATTCTTCTTGTCCGTAATATCGACTCCCTCAAAGATAACCTTCCCTTTAGTTGCTTCTTCCAACAAATTCATAGAGCGAAGCAAGGTAGATTTCCCGCTTCCTGAAGGACCAATGATAACGACAACTTCTCCTCTTTTAATCTCGAGGTTGATGCCCTTCAATACTTCGTTCTTTCCAAATGATTTATGTAAATTTTCAATTTTTATCAAGGTTTCTGTCATTATTTCTTATCTCCTTGTCCCATACGTTTTTCAAAAGCTTTCAAGGCCACTGTCAAAATAGAAGTCATAATCAAGTAATAAAAGGCTGCAAATAAAAGTGGTGTTAAAGGTAGATAGGTTGTTGTAGAAACTGTTGTAGCCCCGTTCCACAACTCCATAACACCGATAGCTGATAAGAGGGAACTATCCTTGATAATGGTGATAAATTCGTTCCCCAAAGCTGGCAAGATATTTTTGATTGCTTGTGGCAAAATCACATATCTCATAGCATTTTTAGGACGAATCCCTAGCGAATAAGCCGCTTCTAACTGACCCTTAGGAACTGCATTGATTCCGGCACGAACAGTCTCAGAAACATAAGCACCACTGTTCATAGAGATAATCAAAATCCCTGGAATCAGACGAGAAAGATCAACACCTAAAATTCCAACCTGAATAGTCGGAGCATTGATGTGCATAAGGGCAAAGGCAATCATAATCTGAACCATCATCGGTGTCCCACGGAAAATCCAAACGTACAAGTTGGCCAGCCAAACAAGCGGTTTAAACTTTGAACGTTGCCCAAAAGCCAAGACAACACCTAAAATGGTTCCCAAAAAGACAACACAGATAGAAATGAGAACCGTCACGACAGCCCCATAGTTAAAATAAGGTAAATACTTAGGTAAAAAAGAAAAATTCATAGTCACACTGCTTTCTAAAATAGAATACTGTATAATTATAACATGTATTAAATTAAAATTCAAACTTTTTATCCGATTTATTCAAAAAAACTTTCAGCTGGTAGAATTAGCGAGAAATCTTAGTTTTTTCTAGTCAAGTTGGCCTCCTTTATGGTAAAATAGTAACGATAAGAAATGAAGGAGAATCAAAATGGAATCACATTTGGTTAGAATCATCAACCGCCTTGAAGCAATGGCAAACGATGGCGGAAATTTAAAACGTAATTTTGAACGCGAAGGAGTTGTTGTTGCAGAAGTTGCATACAGCCACGACGAAGAAAACGGCTCAATCTTTACCCTTCGTGACGTAGAAGCTCGCGAAACGTATACGTTTGATAGCATTGACTTAATTGCAATGGAGATTTACGAACTCCTTTACTAATACAAAACAAGCTGGGATTACACCCTGCATGTCTAACCAAAATCCTTTTTGTCTCACAAATAGGATTTTTTTATAGTCCAAATTCACAAAAATTTTCATTGTAACAACTTCTCAAAGCTGCAATCTTTTTACTTGCTTTACACCCCAATCCTGTTATAATGAGAGTATAGAAATTTGACTATTTTTGACCTTTAAGCAGGTCAGGCTAAAGAAAGAAATGAGGTAGATGTATGCTTTGTCAAAACTGTAAAATCAATGACTCAACAATTCATCTTTACACCAATCTCAATGGAAAACAAAAACAAATTGACCTCTGTCAAAACTGCTATAAGATTATCAAGACAGATCCTAACAATAGCCTCTTCAAAGGTATGACGGATCTAAACAATCGTGACTTTGATCCCTTTGGTGATTTCTTCAATGACCTAAACAATTTCAGGCCTTCTAGCAATACTCCTCCTATTCCCCCAACCCAATCAGGTGGAGGTTACGGTGGAAACGGCGGTTATGGTTCCCAAAATCGTGGATCCGCTCAAACTCCGCCACCTAGCCAAGAAAAAGGCCTGCTGGAAGAATTTGGTATCAACGTAACTGAGATTGCCCGTCGTGGAGATATTGACCCCGTTATTGGGCGCGACGATGAGATTATCCATGTCATCGAAATTCTCAATCGTAGAACCAAGAATAATCCTGTCCTTATTGGTGAACCAGGTGTCGGAAAAACTGCCGTGGTCGAAGGTCTAGCTCAGAAAATTGTCGATGGCGATGTTCCACATAAACTTCAAGGTAAACAAGTCATCCGTCTGGATGTGGTTAGCTTGGTTCAAGGAACGGGTATCCGTGGACAATTTGAAGAACGCATGCAAAAACTCATGGAAGAAATTCGCAAACGTGAGGATATTATCCTCTTTATCGATGAAATCCATGAAATTGTCGGTGCAGGTTCTGCGAGCGATGGTAATATGGATGCTGGAAATATCCTCAAGCCAGCCCTTGCCCGTGGTGAACTACAACTTGTCGGTGCTACTACCCTTAATGAATACCGTATCATTGAAAAAGATGCAGCCCTAGAGCGCCGTATGCAGCCTGTTAAAGTCGATGAACCAACGGTGGACGAAACAATCACTATTCTCAAAGGGATTCAAAAGAAATACGAAGACTACCACCACGTTCAGTATACCGATGCTGCAATTGAAGCAGCTGCAACTCTTTCCAATCGTTACATTCAAGACCGCTTCTTACCAGACAAGGCCATTGACCTCCTAGATGAAGCTGGTTCTAAGATGAATTTGACCCTCAACTTTGTTGATCCTAAGGTTATTGATCAACGTCTGATTGAGGCCGAAAATCTCAAGGCTCAGGCAACCCGTGACGAAGACTTTGAGAAGGCCGCCTACTTCCGCGACCAGATTGCCAAGTATAAGGAAATGCAAAAGAAAAAGGTCACAGACCAAGATACTCCTATCATCAGTGAGAAAACCATTGAGCACATTATTGAGCAGAAAACCAACATCCCTGTTGGTGATTTGAAAGAGAAAGAACAATCTCAACTCATCCATCTAGCCGAAGATCTCAAGTCTCATGTTATTGGACAGGATGATGCAGTCGATAAGATTGCCAAGGCTATTCGCCGGAATCGTGTCGGTCTCGGTACGCCAAACCGTCCAATTGGAAGCTTCCTATTTGTCGGACCAACTGGTGTCGGTAAAACAGAACTTTCCAAACAACTAGCTATTGAACTCTTTGGTTCTGCTGACAGCATGATTCGCTTTGATATGAGTGAATACATGGAAAAACACAGCGTAGCTAAGTTGGTCGGTGCCCCTCCAGGTTATATTGGCTATGATGAGGCTGGTCAATTAACTGAAAAAGTTCGCCGCAATCCATATTCTCTTATTCTCTTGGATGAAGTAGAGAAAGCCCATCCAGATGTTATGCACATGTTCCTCCAGGTCTTAGACGATGGTCGTTTGACAGATGGGCAAGGACGTACCGTTAGCTTCAAGGACGCCATCATCATCATGACTTCCAATGCTGGTACTGGTAAAGCCGAAGCCAGCGTTGGATTTGGTGCTGCTAGAGAAGGACGTACCAACTCTGTTCTCGGTGAACTCGGTAACTTCTTTAGCCCAGAGTTTATGAACCGTTTTGATGGCATTATCGAATTTAAGGCTCTCAGCAAGGAGAACCTCCTTCAGATTGTCGAGCTTATGCTAGCAGACGTTAACAAGCGCCTTTCTAGCAACAACATTCATTTGGATGTAACGGACAAGGTCAAGGAAAAGTTGGTTGACCTAGGTTATGATCCCAAAATGGGAGCACGCCCACTCCGTCGTACCATTCAAGACTATATAGAGGACGCAATCACTGACTACTACCTTGAAAATCCAATCGAAAAAGATCTCAAGGCAGTTATGACTAACAAGGGAAACATTCAGATTAAATCTGCCAAAAAAGTTGAAGTTAAAACTTCTGAAAAAGAAAAATAAATCCTATAGAAAAGGAGTAGAAAATGAAATGTTTCTGCTTCTTTTTTACTAAAATAACTGTAATTTCTTGACAGCTTGCCCTTTGTCCATTAAGATAATAATAACGATACTAGATAATGAGGAAAATGCAATGGCAAACCCAACTTTCGGAGAAAAAAAAGCGAATACAGACTATGTTGCACGCTATGGAGTGTATGCAGTTATCCCTGACGCTGAACAAAAACAAATTGTTCTTGTTCAAGCGCCTAATGGCGCTTGGTTCTTACCAGGTGGCGAAATTGAAGCAGGGGAAAATCATCAGGAAGCCCTAAAGCGTGAATTGATTGAAGAGCTTGGTTTCACAGCTGAAATTGGTACTTATTACGGACAAGCTGACGAATATTTCTACTCTCGTCACCGTGACACCTACTACTACAATCCTGCTTACCTCTATGAAGCGACTTCTTTCAAAGAAGTTCAAAAACCACTAGAAGACTTTAATCATATTGCCTGGTTCCCTATTGACGAGGCTATCCAAAACCTTAAACGTGGTAGTCATAAATGGGCCATCCAATCTTGGAAAAAACAGCATAAGATTGACTAATACTCTTCGAAAATCTCTTCAAACTACGTCAGCGTCGCCTTACCTTAGATATGGTCACTGACTTCGTCAGTCTTATCTACAGTCTCAAAACTGTGTTTTGAGCAACCCGCGGCTAGCTTCCTAGTTTGCTCTTTGATTTTCATTGAGTATAAATCAAGCGACTTTATTCAAAAAGTGCTATAATAGAATTAGAAAATCGGAGGAAATATTATGAAGCTTATCAATACGACAAACTCACACTCGCAACTTGTAAAAAGTCAGCTAGAAAGTACCGATGCAACCCTTGTTGAGGTTTATTCTGCAGGGAATACAGATGTTATTTTTACCCAAGCTCCGCTTCACTATGAAATCCTCATCTCAAATAAACACCGTGCTATTCGTGAGCCTGAAATCGAAACCATTCAAGAATTTTTCTTGAAACGTAAAATTGATAAGGACTCTATTGATGAGGCCAATATCAAGACACTCTACTCAGAAAAATTGATTGGAATTTCAATTCCAATCAAATAAAGAACTTGAGTAAAAACTCGATTTGAGAGAAAGTCCAATAAGTCTTTCCATAATAAAACGCATAGTAGCAAGAGTTCCTAAACCCGCTATTATGCGTTTTTATCATTTTGAATTCTTTTGCTCATGATATTACTATAGAAAAAGATTTGATTCTGTTTCTCACACAATCAAATCTTTTTCTTTTATTAAAAACGAATCGTTTCACGTGTTTTCTCATATGAGGTAACAAAGCGGTTTGTTACACCAGGCTCTGCCACTTCCAATGCTTGAGAAATCTTGTCAAATGAAGCGTGATAATCAAATTCTTTTTCAAAAATATCTAAAGCTTCGTTAAATGCTTCTTGAATGCGTTCATCAAATGAGCGGTAACGGTTAGAATACTGTAATAATTGTTCTGTCAAAGTTGCATATTGTACAATATTATAAGTTTCCGTTTCTAAAGCTTCCATATCATTCGTTGCAATTTCAAGAACTCGGGTAACAGATTCAATGTTAATCATTTTCTGTTCTAACTCAACCATTAAATCCTCGGTATTATTGCTTGCCGTAAAGAATAACTTCAAGAAAGTTTGTGGAATACCTGGCAGATTGCGTTTTTCCATGTATCGCTTGATAGTATGGAGACGATTGACATAAACATTGGCCTTTTGACGTGCATTGATATCATCTTTCTCAATTTGTGTCAGGCGCTCACTAACTGAAATTTGCTCATCTTCAATATCTTTTAGTTGAGTTTGTAAATCCTCAAGATTTTCTTCAAGAACTGAATAAGCTTGGGTTGGTTCTTCTTGATTTGAAGTTATCTCAACAATAGCTGCCTCAAAACTCTCTAATTCTGTCTGAATACGACGAACATGGCTTGCAGCTGTCTCAGGAAGTAAATAGGTCTTGCTCAAACGTGCAATATCTTCTCCCAATAAAGTATTATTCTCTTTCATATGTTGAAGGTAAGTTGGAAGAGTTGCAAGTAGATTTTCCACTACTTTCTGAGCAGCAATTTCTCGAGTAAAAATATCATACAAGGCATTGATTTCCTCTTGTGCCTGTCCATTCTCATATTCGGCATTATCCAATTCCAACTGACGAATATTCTCTTGGTTTTTCTTGAATGCTTCATAAAGCAAGTGGAAACGCGCTTCAATATCCGTTTCAACAAAATGATAATTAGCATCTAAGAGCTTACGATAACCATCTTCTAAATCTTCTAGTTGATCTGGTAGCTCTTTAGATAATGTTGTTACAATTGCTGGTATACGATCAACGATATGTGTCAAAGCCAAGATATGATTTTCAGCATTATCCAAAATCACAGCAGCTTCCACTGGGTCGCCCGATGAATTCAAGGTTACAAATTGTGAAAATTCAGATTGGATATTTTCTAATTGTTTTTCAATTTCATCCAAGGCTTGACCATACTGTTCTGAATTTTCAGCAACTCTATGCTGAAGTTCCTCAAATAAATCCAAAGCATGAAGAACACGACCACTATTTTTAGATTCTTGCTTCTCTAAGTCTGCCAAAGCATTGCGAATTTCAGCAATATCTTCTTCAATCAAAGTAATTTGACTCTCAATTTGGTCAATTTGATGACTGGCCTTGAGAAAACGAAATGAATGGTTATAGCCTTCTGCTTCAAAGAGATTATTTTCAATATCAGCAAAAGAGTTGAGAGATAAATCGACCCATTTTTGATTCCATTCTCGGAAAGCCACTTGACTTTGTCCAATCAAGTGCATATTTTTTACAGCTTCTACTTCATCATTTACTGGAAGATTGTATAGTTCTTCTTTTCTTTCTTCTAGCGCCTCTAATCTTCCCTCGTTTCGCTTACGTAGAAAGATTGCCACTACATAAGCCAGAACTAAAATGACTGCAATTGCAACCATTAAATAAATTAGTTGTCCATTAGACATATCAAACTCCTTTTTTACTTGAAACAATCGTAATGATTATATCATATTTTTTAGACCAAGGGAACTACTTCTCCCAATTTTTTAGACATCCAACGTGCTATAGACAGCATTTTCTTCGATAAACTCACGACGAGGTTCTACTCGATCCCCCATCAACATATCAAAGATTTTATCTGCTTCTGCAGCATCGTCCACAGAAACTCTGGCCATCAAGCGATGTTCGGGATCCATGGTTGTTTCCCACAACTGATGATCGTCCATTTCACCCAAACCCTTATAACGCTGAATAGTTGGTTTGGCACGTCCTTCACTGTGGCGGGCTAAAGCTTCTTGGAGTTTGATTTCTTGATCTGCACCTGGCTGGATGTATTCTTTAATCTCGCTTCCAACCTTGACACCATAGATTGGTGGTTGGGCGATATAAACATAACCAGCTTCTAGGATTGGTTTCATATAACGATAAATCAAGGTCAAAAGAAGGGTACGAATGTGGGCTCCATCGACATCGGCATCGGTCATCAAAACGAGTTTTTGGTAACGGGCTTTCGAAACATCAAATTCTGCTCCAAATCCTGTCCCCATGGCTGTGAAAAGACTACGAATTTCTTCGTTAGCAAGAATCTTATCCATACTTGCCTTTTCAACGTTCAAAATCTTACCGCGGATTGGAAGAATTGCCTGAAATTCACGGTTACGACCAGATTTGGCTGATCCACCAGCTGAGTCTCCTTCGACGATGAAGAGTTCTGTTTCAGCAGGATTGTTAGAAGAACAGTCTGCTAGTTTCCCTGGAAGGTTGGAAATTTCCAAACCAGATTTTTTACGAGTGACTTCACGCGCACGCTTGGCAGCCACACGAGCCTTGGCAGCCAAAATCCCTTTTTCCACGATTCGCTTGGCAATCTGTGGATTTTCCATGAGGAAATCAGAAAAGGCATCACTGAAGAGACGATTGGTAATCTTGACCACTTCGCTATTTCCCAATTTGGTCTTGGTTTGTCCTTCAAACTGTGGATTTGGGTGTTTAACTGAGATAACTGCAGTCAATCCTTCGCGAACATCTTCCCCAGTTAGGTTGTCTTCATTGTCTTTCAGTAACTTATTCTTACGAGCATAATCGTTGATAACACGTGTCAAGGCTGTACGGAAACCTTGTTCATGCGTTCCACCTTCATGTGTATGAATATTATTGGCGAAACTCATAACATTTTCATGGTAACCCGTTGTGTACTGCATGGCTACCTCAACTGTGATATCATCCATCTCACCATCTGTGTAGATTGGTGTATCAAAGATTACATCCTTGTTCTCGTTGATATATTCAACGTAACTAGCAATCCCACCTTCATAATGGTAATGCTTAGTTTGTTCCAAACCTTGGCGCTTATCTGTGATAGAGATTTGAAGACCGCGATTTAGAAAGGCCAACTCTTGAATCCGTTTATTTAATTTATCAAAATCAAAGGTTGTTGTTTCCGTGAAGATTTCTGGATCTGGTGTGAAATGAACCGTTGTTCCAGTTCTATCTGTATCCCCAACCACCTCAAGGTCTGCAACAACATGACCACGACGGTATTCTTGGTAATGAATTTTTCCGTTTTTGTGGACATAAACGTCTAATTGAGTAGAAAGAGCATTAACTACTGAAGACCCTACTCCGTGAAGACCACCTGAAACCTTGTATCCGCCACCGCCAAATTTTCCTCCAGCGTGAAGGACAGTAAAGACAGTCTCAACGGCAGGGCGACCTGTTTTTTCCTGAATATCGACTGGGATACCACGTCCATCATCGACAACAGTAATCGAATCATCTGGCTCAATAAAGACTTGAATATGGCTGGCAAACCCTGCCAAGGCCTCATCAATTGAGTTATCAACGATTTCCCAGACTAGATGGTGAAGACCTTCTTTTGAAGTTGACCCGATATACATCCCTGGACGCATACGAACAGCCTCTAAGCCCTCTAAAACTTGAATTTGACTGGCATCATAATCTTGTGCCTGCAGATTTTTGATTTCTTCTGTCATCTTATTCCTTTTTCTTACATGTCTAATACTTGTCTTAAATTCACGATACTGGTAAACAAGTGGGTATCCAGTCCAGCAGCTTGACCTGCTTCAATATCAATCGGTCGATCACCAATGACAAGGCCTGAACTAATTTGATATTTTTCTCTTAAATAAATCATGGACTCAGGATCTGGTTTTCTCTTAAAGCCTGAGTTAGAAGTCACCACTTCCGTAAAATAGGTTGCTATAGAAGTTTTTTCTAAAATTTCCAAAACCTGATCATTTCGATGAGAGACCAAAAAATGACGGCCACCTTGATTTGAAATATCTTCCAATAAGTCAGAAACTCCTTCAAATAAAATCGGGTATTCAAGCTCTCTGGCTTCATTTTCCTTGTACTTTTCTAAAAAATGCTCTAAGTTGGGAGCGAATGTCTCAATCGCAAAATCAGTAGAAACCTTTAAAGCTTGATAGACACTGTCATGGTCTTGTGTGATGCCATACAGTGCCAATGTTTCAACAAATGCGGCTGTTGAAGTTTCATAATTATCCAGTAAAGTTCCACCTAAATCCCAGATATAATCGTGATATTTCATACCCTTCATTATAGCATTTTTTTATGAAAAAAGCGATGATTTCCCTGATTTTTCCACCTAAAAAACGAGAGAATAACTCCCGTTTTACTGATTTTTACCAAAGACATCTCGATAGAGCATTCCTGTTCGTAAACTCTCTGCGTCCCCTCCTAGTTGCTCCACCAACTCGTAGGCAAAGGCAAGAGCTGTCGAAGGGCCTCGACTGGTTGTCAACTGACCATCTACCACTACTGTTTCCTTTACATATTGACCATCAAGGATTTGCTCTTGAACGCCATCATAACAAGTGTACTGCTTGTTTTTCAATAGCCCTGCTTGATTGAGGGCAATTGGCGCTGCACAAATAGCTGCCAGTTTCTTCCCTTCTTGCTCGAAACTTTGCAATTCTTGAATCAAGGCCTGATTATCACGTAAATGTGCAGAACCAGGCATGCCGCCAGGAAGGACAATCATATCATAGTCTGATAAATCTCCATCAAAGACACGATCTGCTCTTACTTGGATTGCATGCGAACCCGTTACTTGCTTTTCAAAACCAACCATATCACAAGTAATATTTGCCCGACGCAAGATATCCACAACTGTCAAAGCTTCAATTTCTTCAAAGCCCTGAGCCAACATAACTGCTACTGTTACCATGATTTTCTCCTTATTTAATTTGTTTTAATACAACCTTTTTCCGTTTGAATGGGACTTTTCCACTCTTTTCTTCAGCTAGATTTGTCTGGTAACTCATCGATAAAAGCAAGCCAACACCGATCAAGTTACTGATAATAGCCGATCCCCCTTGCGAAATAAAAGGCAGTGGAATTCCGGTCAAAGGAAGCAAGCCTGTCACAGCACCGACATTCTCAAAGATGTGGAAGAGCAACATCATAATCAAACCAGTGGAAATATAGGTGTAGAACTGGTTATTTGATTTGAGAGTAATCTTCAACATACGATAAATGAGCATGAGATAAAGGGCGATAACAAAGACAGAGCCAATAAAGCCAAAATCTTCTGCAATGACCGTGAAAATCATATCCGACTCACGAACTGGAATAAGCAGATTAGAAGCATTAAAACCTTGGCCGAATAAGCCACCGCTCCCAATGGCAATCTGCCCTTGAGCCTGCTGATAAGTCGTTGTTTGGGCAAACTCAAAGGGATTGAGCCAAGCCAAAATCCGATTGATTTGGTAGGTCGGCATTCCAATCTGGTGAAGAAAAGCTCGTCCGTCCTTACTAATAAAGATTGCTAAGAAACCAGCAACTCCTGTTACAGCAGTCACAAATACTGGGATAATAATTTTCCAAGAAACCCCTGATAATAAAACGATTCCTGAGAAAATGGCTACAAAAACCAAAGCAGTCCCCAAGTCACTTTGAAGCGCTAAAAGAACTAGGACTGGAATAGTAAAGAGAATCATCCAGAAAATCAATAAGAAGTCCAGCGGAACCGTGCGTCTCCATTCCTTATGTTTTTTGGTAAATTGGACAATGACACGAGCCAACATGAGGATATAGGATATCTTCATAAATTCTGACGGTTGGAACAAGGTGATACCATTTACCGATACCCAGTTTTTTGCACCCGTTGATGCAACTAAGCTTGGATTATAAAAGACAATCGGCAAGACCATAAGTCCCAAGCCTAAAATATATAGAAAGGGGGTCACCTTCCAAAGAAACTCTGTATTGAAGAGCATGACGATAAAACCAATCACAAGCCCTAAGGCAATCCAGGCGACCTGCTGCCCTAAAATGGGCAGAATATTGTTTGGATAATCATGACTAACAGCTATATAGATAGCCACCACGCCAATAACCAGTAGAAAAAATACTGGCAAGAGCAAACTATAATCGACTCTAGAGTCGAGAGAACGTTTCATATACACTAACCTTATACTTTCATACAATACTATTTATCAAAGTTCATTTAAAAATTTATCAACAGCCTCATCAACTTCGGATCGAGATATGGTTTTAACAGTCGCTTCTTTTGCTAGAGATGCTACTATCTGTTTGCCATATCGCTTTCCGACGATTCTCCTATCCAAAACAAGGGTTAAGGAACGTTGGTGTTCGCGTCTCATACTTCTTCCTAAAGCCTGTTTGAGACGAATAATGGCCATTGGCAATTGATAATCATAAAAGGCATTTTTCCCTTCTTGATTCAGTTCCTGATTAATCTTTTTCGTCAAGGGCTCTTGAGGATTTTGGAAAGGAAGTCTTGGTACAACTTGAATCACAAAAGGATGACTTGAAAAATCAACTCCCTCCCAGAAACTTGCTGCACCAAGCAGGATTTGTTGTTCACCTTTTTCAAAGCGTTTCTTAAGCTGATGAACATCCCCATTTTTATACTGGGCCAAGTGGCTAACTGGAAGTAAATCCGATACTGCTAGAAGCATGTCTTTAGCAGTAAAGAGAACTAAAATCGGTTGCTGGAAAACTTGAATTTCCACTAGTAAAGCAGCTACCTCTTTGGCGTAAACTTCTAAGGAGGTTTCTGTTACCAAGGGAAAATCTTTGACCAAGAGCACTTCTTGATCCGGTTTTTTACCAGCTTCAATCTTAACAAATTTAGCTTCAGGATAACCCAAAAGGTCTGCCAAAGAAACTCTCTGACTAATCTCAAGAGTAGCCGACACTCCCAAGACTTGACATGAATCAGGCACTAAAGAAGATAGAAGAATACGGCCTGATTTCGTAGAAGAAATCTGAATTTTCTTTTGACTCGTTTCGGTTGCTTCAAGCCAATAATCTCGTTCAGCTGTAAAATAGCAAACCAACTCCTCAAAGCCTTCTACCTCTAATTCTGAAAAATACTGGTGGAGATTGGCAAGAGAATCTAAGATATTTTTCTTAGATTTTCCAGACTGAAATTGTTCAATCAAGTAAAGGCACTCAAAGCGAATACTTTCTAGTATTCGTTGCTGGACCTTATTTTGCTCCTCCAGTAAAGCCTTATCAAGCAAATCAATAATAGACTGGATATCGTAGGTCTCTTGAAGCAGATTTTCTAGAGCCAACAAAATCTTTTGAACTTCATCAATAATCAATAAACGGTCGCTGACAAATTCAGGATTATCTTCCAGTCTGGTTACAAGATAGGCATGATTGGTCACTAAAAGCTTGCAGGTTTGTGCCCTTTCTTGACTACGTTTCCAGAAATCTTCCGTCACAAATAAGCTCTGAGATGATAAATTCCCATCATGACGAAGGTCTGTTAGAAAATGTTGGTAACGGTAGAGTTGCCCGATTTCATCCAAATCTCCTGTCTCTGTCTCAGTCAGCCAGACCAAGAGTTGCATTTTAAAGCGTCTAAATAAGCGATTTTCATCATTTTCCTGCAAGGAGCGATAAAAGGCATCCAACTTCAGATAATTGTGTGGTCCCTTTAAAGAATGAATATCTGTATGAAATACTTCCTTGAGACGTTTACCTTCTTCTTCCATAATTTGATTTTGAAGAATCTTTGTCGGAACACTAAGGACAATTTGACGCTCTTTGGCTTGAGATAAAGCGGGTAAGAGATAGCCATAGGTTTTCCCAATCCCAGTCGGCGCTTGAATCAGAGAGACAGGCTCATCTTTCAATAGCAAGCCAACCTCTTTAGCAAAACTTTCTTGCTCCTCCCTCACTTCAAGGTTCAACAGAGAAATATTTTTAGAAAAATCTTGAGATAGTTTTCGTGACTCCAAGAGAGCTGCAGTTTTCTTGAAATATAATCCTTGAACTTGGACCAAATCTGGAGAAGTCAGGATAGATTTGTTGCGATAAATTTCCTCAATAACCAGGTAGGACTCATATAAGAGAGCGTCAGCCATTTCCAGCAAGCGTTCCAAGAGACCTTTAGGAAGCTGGGCCATCTTTTCCCGTAGAAATAAGAGTAATTCCGCAGTAGCTTGGGCATCTGAAAGGGCTGTATGAGCGTGTTTTAGAGGAATTCCTAATTCCCGGCACAAAATAGGCAAGCTATATTTTTCCAGTTCAGGGAAAAAGACCTGGGCCAATTCGACCGTGTCAACACGAGGATTTCTTAGCTCATAACCTTCAAAAAATAAATTTTCCGCCAAGAGATTAGCATCAAACTGAACATTATGGGCTACAAAAATCCCATCCTCCACCAAGTCAAAGATTTTTCTAGCAACTTGCGAAAAATGAGGTGCTTGCGCCAGACGTTGGTCAGTTAGCCCTGTCAATTCTTTAATATGAGCATCCAAAGGTTCATGTGGATTGACATCCGTCGTATAGTGATCGACGATTTTTCCGTCCTCAATCACGACAATTCCCACTTGGATAATTTTAGCCTTACTACCTGTGCTAGTTGCCTCTAAATCAACCACAACATAGCGATTACCAATCGTTTTCATTATAAAAAATTATACCAAAAAAAGGGCCATTTGGCACCTGCAAACATGGGATAATTTTCAAACTCAAGAAGGTTACTTGCCTTAAAAATCCCATCAAATAGAGCATCCTAGCCTGCTGATTTTTTTAAAATAGTGAAGAAATACGAAAAATTGAGAGAAGAAATATTTGCATCTTCCTTCTCTCAACGAATCATTTACTTTATTTAACCATGTCAGGATCGTAGTCATAAAATCCTGTATCAAGGAAACGGTTTTTAGGGTGAAGTTTACGAACTTCTTCATCCAGCAAGAAGGCTTGGTCATGGCTAAAGTTGCCCTCTTGGATCAAGCTACGCGCTTGGATAAAGAGTTTTGCAATCTCAACAAAGTTCTGACCTGGAGTGTAGAGCCCTTCTAGTTTCCAGTGAGTGAAACCATGCTCTACCAATTCTGTCAATTTTGTCATCAAATCAAGGTCGTTATTGGCAAAGATGTGAGTCCCATGACTGTCTTCAAAAATGGAATAGTGGCTCTCTGGGTCACTTGGCTCAGCCAAGAAGAGGTCACGCTTGCGAGTCTTTTCATCATCGATATGCGTAAAGTTATAGTAGTTTTGCAAGAGCGGACGTTTAGAATGGTGAATAACACTAGCACCGTAAACCAAAACTTCAGCAGGAATTTCCAAAATCTCTGGCATTTTGAAGAGTTCAGCTGATGGAATTTCACGCGCCAAAACAGCCTCAGATGCGCCAGCCTTTTGTCCCCAGAAGTTAATCTGACGACTGCTAGTGACCATGGTTGAAGCATCGTAGATGGTCTTAAATGAATAACCATCGCGATTGACCACGTAAAAAACGCCTGCATCCCCAATCGTAATGTAGTCTGTCTTGATTTCTTCCAAAAAGTCTAAGAAAGGTTTGATACGGTCCATCATATCTTGGTGCATAAGGGCATTGACCGCAACAATCAATTCCTTACCAGCATCATGAACCAGCTTAGCGATTTCACGCAATTGGTCATAACTAAAGGTCGTTGGTAGACGAAGACCAAAATCTTTCTCACCGACATAGATACGGTCTACGCCAGCTTCGAGCAGTTGTTCAACTTGTTCAATACTTTCAGCAGTTGCTGTAATGATAATCTTTTCCATAAGAAAAATTATACCACATTTCTCCAAAATCAGCCATGCTTTGAAAATGAAAAGGGACTTTATTCTTTTTGTAACCTTTCTGTAATAATTCTCTGCTGAAAAAATGATAAAATAGGTATGTATTGTTAAGGAGAGAATCATGCCCGTAAGAAAATTACAATCCTATGAGGTAGACTATCAAGAAGAATTAAACCAGCAACTTCCTCATTATCAAGCTTATACACCTGAAGCACAAACTGATAGCAATCTCAAAGAAATTTTATTTTTTGTCAATATCGCTGTTTTTTGTATCTGCATTGCCATCTTTAGTTTTATCTTTTTATCATTAAAATTAACAACTGTGCTCGCCTTACCTGCAGCAATAGTATCCAGCTTACTTGTTTTAAAAGTCCAACGCTCTGTTATCAAACGAAAACTTAAAAAATAAACATATCGCCCCATCCGGAGCGATATGTTTATTTTTTCTTTTTAGATGGTGTGTGGATGGCAATCTTCACTTCAAAGATTGTTCCTTTCGGTTTATTATCTTTGACAGTAATGGTTCCTTTTAGAGCATCTACAATTTGCTTGGCTAGGGATAATCCTAAACCAAAACCACCTTTTTGCCGGGTTCTAGCCTTGTCTACTCGATAAAAACGGTCAAAAATTTTCTTCTTATCTTCTGTCGAAATACCGACTCCATTATCAGAAACAAGTAAATACAGATTGCGATCGGTCGCCGAGATAAGAAAATCAATTTCACCATCCTCTTCAGTATACTTGACGGCATTATCGAAGAGAATCGTCATCAACTGCTTCAAGAGCAGTTGATCCGTCACAATCGGACGATGGATCCGATTTTCAAAACGGAAGACACGGTCATTTTCCGAAGCAATCATCTCATAATTTGTGAAAGTTGTATTAAAAAAGCTAGTTGGAACTTCTGCAAGTTCCGGCTTAATCCCATCATCTCTACGAGCTAAATTCAACAAGTTCGTTGTCAAAAACCGCATATTTCGAACTTCTTCCAAACTCGATGCAATGCTTTCGCTCACATCCATAATGGTAGCTTCTGGCTTACGGAAAAGGGTCTCTAAACGATTTTGCAAAACTGCAAGTGGAGTTCGTAACTCATGACTGGCATTTTCCACAAAGGACTGTTGCTTCTGCATGCTCTCAAGAAGAGGACGAACACTGACCCTAGCTAGATAGAGACTGGCAAGCAAAGACAAAATCCAGAAACTAGCCATCACGACCACAATCAATTGCTCATGCTTTTGACTGGCCTGCTCCAACTGACTGGTATTTATCAAGACAGCAGCATACTTGATATTGGTTGAAACCGAACTGATATTGGTTTCCATCAAAATCATACGATAGATTTCTTCCTGCCCATAGCTATTAAAAACCTGAATCTGGTAGATATGTCCTAGTTCTTTTTTCTCTAACTTAATCTTATCCAATCCCAAAAATCGATTTCCAGAAAGAAGTTGAGTAAAGTTCTTATCAAAGAGAATGACTTCCGTATTGGAACTGACATTGGGTTTTATCTCAGTCTTGCTAGTATCTGTAGCGGCATTTTCTAAATCTTTAATCTCTTCTGTTGCCCTATTTACTGCCAGCTGAATAACTGCTTGAGGATTTTCACTCAGTCCGTGGAGCTTATCATCCACCGAAGTATAGAGACTCGAATGCATGACCTGTAAAATAATCAGAGTCATTGTCGAGAAAATCAAGGTAAAGACACCAAAGTTGCGGATAAAATAACTAAAGTCATCCGCATACCATGTTTTTTTTAGTTTACTGAACATCTTTTAAAATATACCCAACACTGCGCAAGGTTTGCAAATTCTCTGCAAAAGTGGTTCCTTTTAATTTCTTACGGACTTTTGAAACATAAACTTCGACAACCGAAATCGTTGTGTCACTATCAAATCCCCATAGACGATCAAAAATCTGCGTCTTAGGCAAAATAACATTTTGATTTTGAAGGAAATAAACTAGTAAATCGAACTCTTTCCCCAGCAATTCGACAGTAGTATCTTCAACCTTAACGGTATTTGTTGATAAATTGATGAGAATATCTCCATAAGATAGCGTATTTTCATTAAACTTACCTGAACGTTTGAGTAGGGCCTGAATCCGCATCTTGAGTTCTTCTAGGTAGAAAGGCTTGGTCAGATAATCATCCGCTCCCAGTTCAAATCCATGTCCCTTGTCATCCAAACTTTCCTTAGCGGTCATGATCAGAACTGGTGTCGTAATTCCCTTTTCACGCAATTCTTTCAAGACTTGGAAGCCATTTTTTTCTGGTAACATCAAATCGAGCAAAATCAAGTCATAGACACCACTTTCAGCTTCGTAGAGACCTTCTTCACCATCAAATACCTGCATGACATCCGCAAAATCGTCTAAAAAGTCAAATACTGAATTTGACAGGCCTAGGTCATCCTCAACCAATAAGATTTTTATCATGAGAAACTCCTCCTTATTAAAACCATTATACCAAATTTGCCTTAAAAAAAACTCAACTCTCTGCATTTTATATGAGATAGCTGAGTTTTCTTTTTATTTTAGACTTATTTATGCTTTCCCATATTGAAGAACGACTGCTTCCACTGCAGCTTTTTCACGGTTAATCAAGTCAACACGCGCTGCAATTTCCTTGATTCCCATACCGATGTTACGGCTAAGAGCAAGGTCAGAAAGTTGCGGTTCAAAGAATTCCTTGTACTCTGCCAAACGTTGCTGAGTCTTAAATACATGAGCAGGAAGGATAACAAAGCTATCAAAGCTCATATCTCCACCAAGAGCTGCCTTAATCCAAGCCCAGTTTTCACGAGCCCAAGACCATGCTGTTTCCTGAGTTGCTTGATGAGCTAGGAATTGGTAATACCAAGCAGACAAGTCCTGTGGTTTAACCACAAATTTGTCCTTCCAAGCAGCAATCAAGGTTTGGATATTGTCCGCATCTGCACTATAGGCCAGAGCAGCTGCCAACTGACGTTTAAAGACAGCATCTGTTGCATGAGTATAAGTATCAAGATAAAGTGCTAACAAGTCTTTAGCCTCATGATGTTTCATTTCATTGATAAGGACTTGTGAGCGAATAGCTGCTGGAAGTCCGGCAAGATTCTCCTTGTGAGCCGCGAAGATTTGGCTAGCGACTTGACTAGCTTCTGCATCATTTGAGCGAATCATCATCGAAACAGCCAACTGACGAACCAATTCATCCTCATCTGATTCTCCGTCTTTAGCTTCAAAACCAAGACGGTCATAGTTATGACGAGCCAATTTAGCAACCAGACTATTAAAGGCTTTCTCAGCTTCTGTTCTTTCATCGATAAAGCGCTCAAGAGCAGAAATTACTTGAGAAACAGCTGAAACGACAAGGTAAGATTCTTCCTTAGCAAGTTTATCAAGAACTGGGAGCAAGTCTGCATAAGAAATGTGCCCTGCTTCAGCAAGCAAACGACGTTCTTGGACGATTTGCAATTTGCTTGTGTTATCAAGATCAACTAGGTCAGCAAGAATGGCATCCAACAAGTCTCCTTGATAGTCTGTAATGTAGTGGGCTGTATTTTCAGTGTTGAGACGAAGTGCTGTTTTGTTTTCAGCAAGAAGGGCTGCGTAGCCAGGGATTTCGATGCTTTCAGTTTCGAGTGTATCAGGCAAGCCTTTCCAGTTGCTATTGAGTGGAACAACCCAGAGACGGTTCTTATCTTCGTGCTCACCGATGTAGAATTGTTTTTGTGAAATCTTCAAGACATCATTTTCAACTTTGACAGTGAGAACTGGATAACCAGGTTGTTCCAACCAAGAATCCATAAAGGCTGCAACATCACGACCTGATGCTTGACCAAGAGCATTCCAAAGGTCACGACCTATGGTATTGCTGTACTGGTGTTTTTCAAAGTAGGCGTGCAAACCTTTGGCAAAATCCGCATCACCTAGCCAACGGCGAAGCATGTGCATGAGACGACTTCCTTTGGCATAGACGATAGCTCCGTCAAAGAGCGTATTGATTTCATCCGGATGTTTCACTTCAACGTGAACAGACTGAACACCATCAGTCGCATCACGTTTCAAGGCAGACGGAACACCACCTGTTTGGAAATCTTCAAAGATATTCCAGCTTGGCTCAATGGCATCCACACAGACATATTCCATCATGTTAGCGAAGCTTTCATTGAGCCAAAGGTCATCCCACCATTTCATAGTTACGAGATTACCAAACCATTGGTGAGCCAATTCATGGGCCACAACAAGGGCAACTTGTTGACGGCTGGCAAAGGTAGAGTTCTCATCCACAACCAAGTAAACTTCACGGTAGGTCACAAGACCCCAGTTTTCCATAGCTCCAGCTGAGAAGTCAGGAAGGGCGATGTGGAGAGATTGAGGGATCGGGTACTTAACTCCATAGTAATCTTCGTAAAACTCGATGGAGCGAACAGCGATATCCAGTGAGAAATCAAGGTTAGATAGTGGATGAGCTTTGGTTGAGTAAACACCTACCAGGGTACCGTTTTTAGTTTTAGCCGTCACACCTTGCAAATCACCTGCAACAAAGGCTAACAAGTAAGAAGACATGCGAGGTGTTGTCTCAAACTTCCAGATACCTGTTTCCTTACGTTTTTCAACATCGATTTCTGGCATGTTTGACAAGGCCAATTCACCTTCTGCTTGGTCAAAACGTAGAGAGAGGTCAAAGGTTGCTTTGGCTTCAGGCTCATCCACACATGGGAAGGCTTCGCGCGCAAAATGGCTCTCGAACTGAGTAGACAAGACTTCCTTCTTGACTCCATCAACTGTATAATAAGAAGGGTAAATCCCAGTCATGTTATCCGTGATTTTTCCTGAAAAGGCAATAACCAAGTCAACTTGACCAGCCTCAGCCAATTCGATATGAAGGGCTTCATTTTCATGGTCAACTGTAAATGGACGAGCTTGACCTGCAACTTCTACGGAAGCGATTTCCAAGTCTTTTTGGTGAAGGGAAATACGGTCACTCTGTGCTTGACCAGTGATGGTCACCTTCCCTGAAAACGTCTTGGCCTCACGACTCAAGTCTAAAAATAAATCATAATGTTCAGGAACAAATTGCTTAATAAAATGTTCAACTGCTTGCATAGTTTTCTCCTATTCTAAGTTTAAGAGCTGCTACTCTTCTTCAAACAAACTTATTATATCATATTTTGCTGGAGAAAAAAGGATTGGACGGTGATTTTCAAAACTTTCTTCCATCTAACAGTCTACAGTGGGTAGACCTTGCGAAATTCTTCTAAAACAACCTTGCTTTCAGGTGTAAAAGTCAATCCTGCTTCACCCAAGCAGTCTCTGAAAAAATCCTCATGAACTTGGCGCCAATAGACAAGCGTCTTATCTCCCTCGCCTTCCTTGTAGGCATGGTCAGCTGACACTCGATTGAAGGGTTCAACGGAAACCTTTGTAATTTCGACAATGCAGACAGCCTGATTTTGACTGTCTAAAATGACGTCAAAGGTTCCTAATTGGGGAAGTAGTTCGTCTTCTAGTACATAGAGGTCATAGGCTGACGCTGTTGCTGTCTTTTCGCCTTTAAAAACCAAATCCGCTAAAAGGTCTGGTTCAACTCCAAAAGCCCAAGCATCGATTTCATCTCCGATTGAAGGATTGATTTGCTTGTATTTATTCCACATTTCTTGCGGTGTCATGGGTGCTCCTTTGTAATTTTTTACTTTCTTCTTTTACACGTTTGAGATGGTCTGGATGGTCAATTTCTAAATCAAAAATCTCTGGAATAGAACTATAGTGGATAATGCATTCGATATCCATCTGATTCATTTTTTGTATGAAAGAAGCATTCAGATATCCTGCTATAGCAAAGTCAATCTTTTTCATCCTTGCTTTATCCTGCATCTGTCTCAGCATATCTAACATAATGGGACTTTCCATATCATGCCATTGACTGTTTCTCACAGTCGCAAAAACAAAAGAAGTCAAATCATTCATTCCAACTACAATCTTTGAAATACCAGCTTCCAGTATGCTGTCTAAATCAAAATACGCTGACGGTAATTCAATCATCGTGCCAACTTTCCCAGTAAAACCATGCTGACGCAATACTCTAATAGCTTGCTTTAACTGCTCAGCATCATTGACAAAAGGAAAGATAAGAGATAGATTAGGATTGTTTTGATAAACTTCTGTAACGACATGTGCTTCAGCCTGAAATTCATCCGGACACGCCAGCAAACGCCTCGTTCCTCTATAGCCAAATAAGGGATGATTTTCATCAAAATACTCTTTAGTCCCCTTTAGACAATTAGCTTCTGTATTCGTTAATTCAGAAAAACGATACCAGATCTCCTCATCTGAGTACAAGGAACAGATAGTATCAAGATAGTCTTTTACAAATTGCTGACAACTTGGTAATAGGATGTTTTGATTAAGCTCTCTCAACAAATATTCCCCACGAATCATGCCAACATGATGAAATAGTTGGGGGTGAACTTTTTCAATAATTTTTTCGCCACTAAGAGCTAGTTGGTTTCTCATCATTCACCTTCCAATTCATGTAAGAAGTCTTGTCCAGTTCTGGAAATCCTAATAATTCAGACTTAACCTTCAAGACTAATGGCGATGCATTTTCTTCTGTGATCTCTTGAATATTCATCCAAATATATCCAAGCGAATCATTCGCACCATCAGAGACAGCTTCCGAAATCGTAACTTGAGGTGCACTCTCATTCATTTCAACATCATACAAGGCCATGACATGGTGAACCATAAAATTTTTTAACTTTTCCCTGACGAAAACATCGTAGATTCGAGGATTAGAGTAGCTTCTAACAGTAAATCCTGTCTCTTCCAAAACTTCTCTCTTAAGAGGTTCCGTCAGTCCTTCTCCAAGTTGCTGACTGCTTCCAGATAGATCATATAGATGTTGATAAGGGCCTCTCGTTTTTTCAATGCAGAGTAACTTCCCATTTTCAAAGCAAACAGCGTAGACTCCAAAGTGTCTTTTGATTTCCATTCAACTACTTCTACTTCAAAGACCAGCCACCATCCATTGTCAAAATTTGTCCTTGCATGGCACTCGCTTTCCCACTTGCTAAGAAAAGGCTAATCTCTGCCACTTCCTCTGGTTCAATCCAGCGTTTGATTGGGGTTTCACTAGCCACCCAGTCCGCTAAACCACCTGGTTCAAAGTCGGCAGCAGTCATACTCGTCTTGACTGCTCCTGGAGCAATCCCAAAGACCTGAATCCCAGCTTCTGCATAATCTAGAGCCAACTGCTTTGTAAATCCAGCCAAAGCATGCTTAGATGAGGTATAGGCGTGTCCACCACCACCTGCTAAACTAGAAGCAATGGAGCACATATTGATAATAATCCCTTTTTTATTCTCCAACATTTTGGTCAAATAATACCGAGTCAACTCTACTGGAGTCACGTAGTTAATTTCAAAAATTTCTTGAATTTCCTGCGCTGTCTGTTCCAACAGTGGTTTATAATCATCCAAAACTCCAGCAGTATTGCACAAAACCTCAACCTGAGGGCACCAGTCAAAAATAGGCTCCAAGTCCAAGGTCAAATCTCTCTGTAGAAAGTGAAAATCACCCTCTAAGAGTGGATTTTCAACTTGGTCAACTCCATAAACTTGATAGCCCTTCTCTAAAAAGAGTCGAGCCTGAGCCAATCCGATACCTGAACTCACTCCTGTAATCAATACACGTCTAGTCATGCACTTCTACCCAATCCGTCGCCAAAACATCACAAGGTGTCGGACTCCACATGGAAAATCCTTCTCCTTCGCCAGAAACGTTAATCAAAAAATAAGGAGTTACCTCTAAAGCTACACCATTTTGCTCGATGGTATCAAAGAGTTGGACATAGTTTTCAGCACCTCCCCAACCAGTACGTACATATTTTTTCTTAGCCTTTAACCCAGGCAGGATCTCTTCAAATGTCATATTATTCTCCTTTAATATCAATAATTCTCCCCTTCATTATAACAAAAAAACCGCTTTAAAACGGCTTTTTGACTGTGATTTATTTAAAACTGCTTCTACTTACGGCAAATCATTCCCTGCAGCAAGATAAATTTCATACCATTCTTTTCTTGTTAAGCTAAAGTTTGCCGCTCGGCTAACTTCTCTCAAGTGCTTAGGATTTGTTGTACCTACGACTGCCTGCATTTTTGCTGGGTAGCGTAACACCCAAGCGATAGCAATAGCTGATGGGCTCACACTGTATTTTAATGCTAGTCGATTTAGGACTTGGTTTAGTTGTTGGAACTTCTCATTTCCAACAAAATTCCCTTTAAAATACCCGAATTGTAAGACAGACCATGCTTGAATGACCACATCGTGTAATTTGCAATATTCAAAAATGCTGCCGTCTCGCATAGCTGCTTGACTATCTTCCATATTAACATGAAAACCTGATTCAAATCCTGGAGTAAAAGCCGCACTCAATTGTAGCTGGTTAACAGCTAACGGCTGCTTGACATCTTTTTTAAGTAACTCCATCATCATAGGATTTTGATTAGAAACTCCAAAATTTCGAACCTTACCTTGTTTATAAAGAAGATCAAAGGCTTCTGCTACTTGGTCAGATTCCATCAAAGCATCTGGTCGATGAAGAAGCAAGCTGTCCAGATGATCAATCTTCAATCTTTGCAAAATACCATCTACTGATTTTATAATATAGTCCTTAGAAAAATCAAAATAGGTAAATTCTTCAATGCGAATGCCACATTTGGACTGAATCCACATCTTTTCTCTTAAATCTGGACGATTTTTTAGGACAAGACCTAACAGTTCTTCACAACGACCACGACCATATATATCAGCCAAGTCAAAAGCATTGATTCCAACAGAAAGTGCTGTTTCTACAAGCTCTTCAACTTCTTTTACAGACTTATCTTTTATTCTCATCATTCCGAGAACAATTTCTGATAATTCTTTGTCATCTTGACCAAGAGTTATGTATCTCATCAAATTTTTCTCCTTAAATTTCTAACATTCTTCCCTTCATTATAACAAAAAACCGTTTTGCAACGGCTTTTTGACTATATTTCACTCCATTTTATCTTCTTAAACCCACGGAACAAGAGAAAAATACCAATAAAGAGAACAGCTAAAGGAATGATTTTTGTGAGGAAAGCATTTGAAATTCCCATCCAATCATAGTAACGGAGCAGAGAGCCTACAACAAGATGGGCAATAATCATACTGACAAAGGGACGAAAGACCGCTTCTTTCCAATTCCAAATACTGATGACTAGAGAAAGCGTAAAGACAAGGAAACTATCCCAGGGAGCAGGAAGATAAAAGGCTCCTTCTTGTATGAAGCTTGCCATTCCTACATATCCTAGAACGACTAGCAGAACAAGAATCCCAACGACAATATAGGTGCTAATTTTCATTTTAGGATAATCTTGGACTAAACTCCATCGTAAGATTGTAGCCACAAGCCCAAATCCAATCAGAAAAAGAAGAAGTTGCCCTAAAAATGTGAGCAAATTAACTATTAAGAGAGGGCCTTTCGAAAAATCACCGAGTAGTTGATAATAACGTAATACCACTAGGACAAGGGTTGGCGTCAACAGTGACTCCTTGATAGAACTACGAGGTGCTTCCTTGAGCATCTCTTTCATTATTTTTTTAGGATTCTTACCTAGATACTCCTCTGCACTCATCCCGTCTCGTTCTGCTTCTTAGAAATCTAACATCATCAAATAAATCTGCTCTCTGAGATAGTCTTCATCATAGAGAAATCCAGCAAGATTAAAACTATCCCACAGTTCCTCAAAATACTGCTGATTCTCCTCAGAAAACTCATGCAGCAAAGCGCTTGTTTCTTCGTAATACTTCATTTTCTTCATGGTTTACCCCCCATTCTTAATCCCTTCTACTTTTTGACTCAAATCGTCCCATTGTTGCCAAAAGACTGAGACACGATCTTCTCCTTCTTTAGTTAACGAAAAATACTTCCGATCTGGACCATCTGGCGACGGACGCATGTCGCCTCTTATCCATTGATTTTTTTCTAACTTTTGCAACAAAGGATAAATAGTTCCTGGAACGATAGTATCAAATCCAGCCTCTCGCAAAGTCTGAACCAACTCATAACCATACCGCTCTTTTTGACCGATCATATCCAAGACACAACCTTCAAGAATACCTTTTAATAGCTGAGTTTCCTTCATCCCTTCCCCCTTCTAATCTATTTTGTAATACCTACTAGTTGCTTCACCTATAGTATACTACTTCTACACTAGTTTGTAAAGCATAATAGTTAATACTCTTCGAAAATCTCTTCAAACAACGTCAGCATCGCCTTACCGTATGTATGGGTACTGACTTCGTCAGTTCTATCCACAACCTCAAAACAGTGTTTTGAGCTGACTTCGTCAGTCTTATCTACAACCTCAAAACAGTATTTTGAGCTGACTTCGTCAGTTCTATCCACAACCTCAAAACCATGTTTTGAGCTGACTTCGTCAGTTCTATCTACAACCTCAAAGCAGTGCTTTGAGCAACCTGCGGCTAGCTTCCTAGTTTGCTCTTTGATTTTCATTGAGTATAAATCATGACCACCCGTCTAACGGGTGGTTTGAACCAGGGCTATAAGCCCAAATTACCAGCCAGCGCCTAAAGACGCT
>NZ_CKQD01000001.1 GCF_001171885.1 Streptococcus pneumoniae | reverse complement strand
ACCATAAAAATCCGTTTTAGACTAATTTCCACTTTGGTCAGGCAAGTGGAAGTTACTTTGAGAAGTTAGCCTTTTTTAACGTCTCCACGAGACTGCTAAAAACTTCGCGTTTTGCTGTTCAAATTTGCGAAAATAGTATATAATAATACTGTCTCGAAATTTGTCTTTTGACAAGTGTCGGAATAAAAAAAACATATCCTTTCTTAAATACCTAAAATATTTAAGGGGGGGGGGGTATTTTTTAGTACCTCCAGAAAGGAAAAATGAGAGGTAATTCAATCATGAAAAAATCATATCGTGATGATAACGGGGAAAAGATTTTCCGTTACTCCATTCGTAAATACCACTTTGGTGCTGCCAGCGTTGCGGTTGCGGCTCTGATGTTTTTTGCTAATGGGGCTGTGGCGGCGAGTGAAACAATTACTCCAGCTACGGCAAGTGATGTCGTTACGGCAGGTTCTGATGGCAATGCAGATGGGGATTCAGGGGCCTCGGATGAGGGAGAGTCCAAGAAAACTCTGACTAGCCAGCCAGCTGAACTCAAACCAGCTGATGAGGTGAAAGGGCAAGAAGCGTCAGCTGAGGAAACCAATCAAGGGCAAGCAGGAGCTGATTCTAACACTACTGGAGCAGAATCCAACTCTGCTCAGTCAGAGACAAATCCAGCTAACCAAGAAGCGACTCAAGCAGGAGAAGTAAAAGAGCAAGACCAGCCAGCTGCTGTTGCTAATACAGAGGTAGCCAACTCGACTCAAGGCAATCTGCAAGCTTTGTTGGAAAAACTAACGCTTAGCTCAATGCAGGAACTTCATGCTGAAGTGGAAGCGCGTTTAGCAGCAGCTAAGGCAGTTTTGGAAGATCCAAAAGCGACGCAAGCGCAGGTTGATGAGCAAGCAAGACTGATGGCTGAGCTTACGAGCCGTGTCAACCAAGCCTTGACACCTGCCCTAGAAAATCCAACAATCTTGGAAAAAGCAGGTCTAGCATCTACAGACCTCACATCTACAGGTCTGACCTCTACCGGACTCGCTACTCCAGACGGAGCTGTGACCGAGCAACCAACCGGAGGGAAGCGTCGTAGAGGAGGAGGCTTGAGCGCGGCAGCACCAGATGAAAATCAAGTTAGGCCATCTGCTGGAGGGAACGCAACTACTCCTGGAGCTAGCTCTCAAGCGACTCCACGAGAACTCCCAACCTACACAAATACAGAAGGTAAAAATGGTGTTTATGGACTAAAAGATGAATTAGAGTTCATCACTGAGCAACTCCGAGCTAACGGAGCATCAGCAGATAAAATCCAAGCAGCCAAGGCAGCTGCTGATAAGTTCAATGAAGCCTTCTCTAAAGGCGACACCATCAGTCAATCAGATTTTGATGCTGCCTTAGCAGACCTGAAAAAATCGCGTGAACTGATCGAAGGGGTACTTCGTGAGAAGGACGCGAATGCAGGAGAAGTAACAGAACCTGTAAATCCAGCCGAGTCTGCAACTCCAAGCGAAAACAATGTAACCATCCAACCACGAACCAACACTAGAGGATGGTCAGGTTTCCGCAATGTGCCAGCAGGAGTACGAACACGTGCGGCTCGTTCAATTGAGGAACGTTCAGGGGAAAATCGCGTAGGACCAGGAAGCTACTTCATTGATAAGTACACCAGTTACTTTGATAAAGGTGATGACTCAACATCTCCATACGACAAGTACACTTATGTGTATTACAATGTTAAACGACAAACTTCTGCAGGTAAAGATGACCCTGTGGTAGACATCTTGAAGTATTTGCGTGAAAAAGTTACTAAAGTAACGGCAGATCCATCTAAAGGCGTTAAAAACGGAATTGACTGGGAAATCACAGTTAATCCTGATCGTAAAAATCTCCAAAACATGAGTTTCTTCTTTACTCTTCCTAAAGGGCAAAGTTTGGTTAGAAATAGCTTTACCATTACTAGGGTGACGTCTACTGAAACTCGTTCGTTTTCATCTCCTGGAAACGGGAATGATGATGAAATAACTGCCAGCTTAAAAGCTGCAGGTCTGACCGATGTAAGGAAAGGAACTCCGGAACGAACAAATGCTCCGAGGCCAACTAAATTTCTAAATTCTGTTTATGATTATGAAGTATCAACCCTTAATGGCTTGGCTAAACAAGGTGTTTTCTTTCAGAGGGGTCATGAATCCTCAGATGAAGTAACTCTTGGAAATAAGAAGTTTGACCAAATTGAGAAAGATACGCAAACTGTCTACTATGGTCAACTAGGGGCTATAGAAAACGGCGTTTACTCTGCAGACCCAACTGCTGCTTATAAAATCACCTTTAGAACGGAAGGTAGCAATAAGATACCTAACTTAAGCTACCTATCTGGTATCAAGGGGGTGGATGTAAACAGTGGAGGTAACCCACGTAGACTATTAGTCCAACAATGGTATGCTCGCACACCAGGCGAAGTAGATTCTACGGATAAGTTTAAATTTGACTTGACAGGGAATCACTATTACCCTGTTAATCAAAATACAGTAAACTCCAAGTTTTTATCAGGGTACAATACTTATCAAGTGACTAAGGATGGTATCACCTATAAAAATAGACGTGATGAGTCTGACCAACCCTATAACTCACGAATTGACGGGGTAATATCTGCAGAAATAGCTGCCGGACAACCAATTACAGAGTATAAATATTTTGACATAACTTCATATGGAGATTATTTCAATGAAAATGGTGTTAAGTTAGAAAAAGAGCGAGAAGGGAAAGCTGAAGCTACTAAACAAGGTCAAACGTGGCACTTGTACAGAGTTGGTGAAAATACGGAAATAAGTAAGGAAGACTTGACCCGAGATGCTATTTTGACTCCGGGTGTTCATGCCTATAAGTATGTCAGAACCTTTACCGATGGTTCTAGTGACTCTGACGTTTTCTACTTTGTGACCAAGCCGAAGACTCCAACCTTAGATACAGACTTGAGCAAGCTAGGGACGGTCAACCCTGTCACAATCAAGGCTAGTGGTGGAGCAGCCAACTCTAAAATGGTTCTCTATCGAAAACTATCTAATGGCAACTTGGAAGAGGTGACGAGTGCGACTGCAAATGCATCAGGAGTTGCAACCTTTACAAATGTAACCCTACCAGCCTTGGGGACCTATCTTGTTAAGACAGTTGTGGATGGACACTGGTTAGATGAACGCAATAACGGCGAAAAACATGATACTGTAGAATCAGACCCATCAAATGAGAGAGATACTCTTAAATTTGAAATGGGGGTCAGCACAGGAAACATACCAGGAACACAGAAACCGAATCTGAAAGATGAAAAGGTTATCCCTTACCCAGCTAATGACATTGTTACAAACAACAGTGTTAAGTTTATCGCTAGAAGTTCTAAGAATATTAAGAAATTAGTCGTTACGGGCGCAGAAAATATCGTAGCTGTTAGCGAATGGCGTACAGAGGGGCTAAATAGCCAAGAAGCGACTATTAGAATAGAGAAACCAAATGGCTTTGATGGCAATAAACGTGGAGTTTATGAGTTGACTGTAACGGCAACTGCAGAAGACAACTCAACCTCTACCTATAAAACCCATCTCTTTATTCCGCCGACAGCAGGACGTTTTGAGACGACTAATGATGACCTACGTGAAAAATCCAATAGCAAACCACAAGTGACTGCAACAGGATTTTTAACCAACACAGCAACTTTGCCAGGTTACGAGTGGAAAGCTTACTTGGTAAAAGGAGGTCAGAACAACCCTAACTCTTATGTCCAGGAAGCTCAAAATTACACGGTAGTGGCCGCTACTAATATTCAAGCTAACGGGAAAGCGGTCTTTAATGAAAGTGACTATCGTCAAACGGAGATTGGAACAGATAATTTGCGTTTGGTAACAGCTCTGGTAAAAACTGGAACTGACCAGGTGTTTGAAAATCTCAACTCTAGTCTGAGTGAGAGCACAATCAAGGCTACCGTTCCTCGAACAGACTATGCCCAAAAACCAGGACGCTTAACCTTTATCCAAGGGGAAACACCTACTTGGGGAAATTCTAAGGACTACTTCACTTATGGAGATGGCTCTGCTATCGGGGCAGATAGAACTTTCCTATGGAAAGAGGATCCTCAGACTTTTAATGTTACTGCACCGAAAAATCCTGACTTAACAGTAGGTACTGGAAAAACTGTGGATGTTTTAGCGTCTTATCCTGGACGCGGTACTGTGACACTGAAGTTGACCTATGATGTAGTCGCGCCTGTGACCCCTAAGAACAGTATGTATACGGTCAAAGGAAAAGATTTTGTCAAACCAAACACTACGACTGCGGCAGTGGCATCAGACTTCTATGACAATACCACTGGTAAGACTATTGCGTGGAAGGCTGGCTCAGCACCAGATAAAAATGCAACTTCAGGTCAAACGCATACAGCAACAGCGATTGTGACCTATCCAGGAGTGGATAGAAACGGTCAGCCTATTACTAGAGAAGTTACTACAAACTATACGACAGTTAATACAGTTCTGGTAAAAGATGTCTTCACTGCTACTCAAGGCGGCAAATTGACAACAGGAAACGACTCTGAGGCTTCAAGCTATACACGAGCAGAAACAGGTTCAAAAACTCATATCCAACGTGAAGAGTTTGTTCCTACAAGTCGAACAACTGCGACAGCTCCATCAACTGCCAAGGCTGGAAGTCTCAATAAAGAGATTAAAGTCACTTACGATAATGGTCAGACCCAAAACCTAGGGCTTGTTACCAGCGTGACACCAAGCGCTCCGACTATTACAAGTGATTTGCACGACAAAGCAGGATTGACAAACCAAACAATCACAGTGTCTAACGTCCCAGAAGACGGCACGGTAGAAGTGAATCTAACCGCTAATGGCACAACGATTCCAAATACCACTGTGAGACGTGTTGGAAGCCTAGCAGAAGTTACTGTTAGAGGGGAATTGCCAGCTGGAACCATCAAGGCAAGCACAAAAGTAACCAATAACACTTATTCCTATACAGAAGGAAGAGCTAAAGATATAGCCTTAACCTCTCCTGAGAGCGACGCTCAAACTTCAACCTATAAACTGGCTACCAAGAAGATCTATACTGTCAAAGATGATGCAGCGAACTTTACAGCTTCAGATTATGTTTATTGGGATAAAAATGGCACGAAAACTGCCCTACCGCAAGGAACAACCGTGACATGGGTTCGTTCAGTTACGACAACTACAGCCGGTGAACAAAATTATCAAGTAACTGTCCGTGTTCCTAACCAGGCAGATACAACCTTGAACGTCCCAGTTAAAGTCTATGACAAGGTGACGCTCAAGGCGCCAACACATACTAATGCTAAGGGGAAATTAGCAAATGGAACCGATGCAGCGAACTATGTAAATGGGGTGACTCAGGGAGTGACAGTTGCATGGCGAGGAGGCCAAGTGCCAGATGTCAGCCAAGCAAATCCAAATCTAAAAGGCAATATTGAAGTTTCTTATGCTACAGATGACGCTGCAAATCCGATTAAACGGAACTTGCAAGTGAGTTTACCGACTTATAGCGCAACTCAGACAATCTTTACGAAAGAAACGACGGTAGGGACAAGATTTGATAATCCTAATACTTATGACAATTATACTCATGATTATCCAGTCCCAGGCAATCGGGCAGTTAAATCTTATTGGGAATCAAGAGATTACAGAAATTCAATTAGGGATGCCTCTGCTACTACTTTAGGAAAAGTAGTGGATAAGATTAAAGTTTATTTCCCAAATGCAGATGGAAATATAGATTATAATGAAGATCGAAGACAAGAACTAGCTGTTACCTTTATTGTGAAGCCTAAGACTCCGTCTATAGATGAAGCGTCGGTTAGCGGGAAAGCAGAAAAGAACAATCAAACCGTAAGGATTAACAATGTAACACCAGGAACAACTGTTGAGCTCTATAATGGTGATACGAAAATTGGTTCTGTAGATGTACCAAAAGCTGGAAATGAAACTGATACATCGACGAAGACTGCGAATATTACAGTAAACGGAGTGTTACCATACACGACAAATCTTCGTGCTAAAACCATTTACCAGCCAAACAATCCTGACCAAAACGTAGCGTCTGACTTTAGTGCTAGCGTTAGAAGCACAACTCAAGCACCACAGGCACCTACAGTGTCTCAAAGTCCAGAAGACTTGATTGTGAAATCAGAAGTGGGACAAGATGGTGCTACGAAAGCAACCTTGACCTATATCAATGCCAATGGTGAGACCAAAACAGTAGGCTTTACAAAACATGGAGACTATTGGGATAAGGATAATGCCAACGCTGACACTACAGTGTCCATTATAAATGGTACAAACGGAAGAGGAGAAATCCAAATCCAACCAGATACAGCTAGAGCAGGGTCAACTGTAACAGTTGTACAGAATACAGACAAATCGGCTATTAGTGCTCCGGGAACGACCAGGGCTTTGGGACGATTAAATGGCTTGACAAATACAGCTCAAGCAGATGGTTCTGTGGAAATCCGTGTTCCAGAAGCTGCGACTCGTATGAGTTTGACCTATACACCACAAGGTCAAACAGCATCTAAGACATTAGAATATACCAAAACGGGATCAACCTGGACATCACACACTGGAACAGAAACCTATTCACTTGATCGTAAGATTATTATTCCGAAAGCTAATGTTGCGGATGGCTCAACAGTTTCGGTCATCGCATCAAATGACAATAGTACAACTACTACAGTAGTAAGTAAAGCCAAGTTTGAACAACCGAGCGGAACAACTAGTACTACACGTCAAAACGGAGATGTAGAAGTTACATTACCGACAGATGCAGAAAAAGTAACCTTAACTTATAAGAATAAACAAAATACCAATGCCACAGTAACCTTGGCTAAAGAAGGAACTAATTGGACATCTTCAACAAACTTACCAGATGGTGTCAGTCTAGCAAATGGTAAGGTTACGCTTGATTATACAAAAGTAAATAGGGACACAAATATCACAACAGCCTCTACTAGAGGAAAGGGTGATGTTGAATCTCAAGCAAATAACCAAAGTTATGCTATCCCAGAACACACAGCTCCAACAACCCAAAACGTTGTTATCGCTGCCGGTGCGACACCTACAAATGAGCAGCTAGCTACAGGTGTAACAGTCGCAACCAAACAATCCGTTGTAGCTAAAGACCCACTAACCGCTGTTGCTGCAGGAACGACGAAAGTTGTTGCAACTACCTTGACTTACCAAGATGGCTCAAGTGAAACTGTGAATGTAACAGTCATCTCAAAACCAACAGCACCAACAGTTAATGATTTAGAAAACCGTCCGAATGCATCAGGACCGGGTCTCTTGTCAACTGCTCGTAAGATTTCTGGTACAGCTATGGCTGGCGCAGAAAAAGTTAAATTAACTTTACAAAATGGTGACGTTAAAGAGATAACTCCTGAAGCTAATGGAAGTTGGTCTTACACGCTTGCTGCGAATGAATTCCTTACACAAACAACATCACGATTTAATGCCAAATACAGCAGTGATCAAGTGAAAGTTGTGCAAGTGAAAAACAATGTAGAGTCTGAAGCAACGAATGTTGGTGTTGTAATGGGACGTGCGATTGTCGATACACCACTCCAAGCTGGACGTAAGATCACAGTTCATATTCCACATGATATGACTTCTGGATATATCCGTATCGGAGGAACAACCTCTACAGGCGGAGTGGACATCGGTTTGAAGAAAGTCGGAGATACATGGATCTTGTCTACGGATGCTGATAAGGCGAATAAACTAGAATTAGTAAATGAAGCAGATCCGACAAATCCAGCCATGACCAAGCTCACGCTCAAGGTGAAAGATACAGATGCTGCTTTATATAGTTCACCGTTTACCATTGGTTCTGATAGAGGAAATGTCAAGTTCAGAGCTCACTACTATAATGGTGGAAATATCAATGGACCAGTTCCAAGTGGACGTACCTCTGATCTAGATTGGATTTTATCTGAAACACCAACCAATACCGTTCCGACAGTTTCTTGGCAAACTGGCAAAGAAGTACAAGACGGGCAAAAGATTCCATCACCTACGGTAGACGAGTTGAAGGACTTGTTCAAGGGAGCGGACGTGGAAGATGATGCAAGCTTGACTGTAGGTTACGCCGCTTCTAATAGAGGAAAACTTCGTGTTCGTGTATTCACTGGTCGAGACACTGCTCGCAATATCGAGGGAACTTCTGTCAGTGCTCAAGCAAATGGTCGCATCGCTCCAGGTACCTATACTCTTGTCTTGTCAACAAGAGATGCTGCAGGAGCAGAGTCTAATCTTCTTGAAAGAAATGTCGTGATTCAGAGTCATGCTGATTACTATCGTGACACTGTCAAGTATCCAAGAACTGAAGAAAAAGTAACCTATAATGATACAGCCATCACGAATGGTAACTTTACAACAGCAGCTAAAACAAGCTTTAAAGATAAGATCCAAGAGCTAAATCGTACGGCACTTCCAACTACAACAACCTATACAGCTGGCAATACGGACGATAAGGCAAAAGTAGCTGTGATTAACTTCCCAGATGGCTCTACTATTGATATTTCACATGCGGTTGTAGCCAAACCAGAAGTGCCAACGATTACTCCTACCCACGGTGATAAGGTATCGGATGCGGATCGCACGATTTCTGGTACAGCGCTTCAAAACGCGACAAAAGTAACCATTCATTTCCAAGATGGACGAGGAACAGAAGGACATGTAGATGTTACACCTGTTAATGGTAAATGGACTTATACTCTTCCATCAGGACGTTACCTCCGTCAAACAGAACAATCAAGTCTACCAGGTTCTTCAACTGTACCATTATCTGTAACACAAACAGTATTTGATGCAGTTAGTGACGCTAAGAAAGTATATGTTGCAAAAGACCGTAACTTTGAAGGGAAAGCAATAGTAGGTAAAGCAGGAGATCAAGAACTTACTAATCTGAAGAATGATCCTAGATTAGGAATTAAGTACACAGAAAGAAATGTTCCAAAAGATTTTCCAAGCGACTTTTCTGCAAGTTGGAAGGAAACACCAAATATCACAGAAGTCGGAACTAGAACCTATATTGCCAAAGTATTTGAAGCAAATAAAGCAGATGCGGTTGCTCAAGAAATTGAAGTAGAAGTAACTGTAAAAGCAGCCACCCCAGATCAAGTGGTGGCAAGCCACAAACAAAATGGAGATGCAGTCTTAACACCGCCAACAAATGCGGACAAAGTAACCATCACGTATACCAACAAAGCTGGAGCACAAGAGACGGTCAAACTATCAAAAGAAGGCCAAAACTGGAGTGTAACAGAAGGAGAAGCAGGTTTACTACAGGATGGCAAAGTGGTACTAGGATACAAAGACATCGACAGAAGTCAAGCTATCCAAGCAAGTGCCACAGCAGGAAGCGACAAGTACCTAAGTGACGCTTCAAGCACCCAATACACAGTACCAGAACACAGTGTGACCATCACTCCAATCACAAGAGCACAAAGCGATAGCCTACAACCAAGAGCCATCGAAGATGCGGTTACTGTAGACAACAAAGCAAGTGTAGTGAAAAAAGGAGACTTACCAGAAAGTATCGGTAAGAACAAGATTGCAGCGACGGTAACGTATGATGATCAAAGTACAGAAGATGTAGAAATTCCGTACACTATCAAACCAGACGCACCAAGTGTTCAAACAAGTATAGGAAAAGTAGGAGCAACTAGTGTAACTGTAAACGGAGTCACTCCAGGAACAACCGTAGTCTTGTATGATGTAAGCAATCCAACAAATCCAAGAGAATTAGGACGCAAAGACATCACAGGAACAACGGGAGACGCCAAAGAAAACGGAGTAGACGTAACAGTCACAACTCTAACAAAAGATCAAAAAATCGCAGCGAAAGTGATCTACAAACCAACATCACAAGACGAGCGAACAGAATCAGACTTAGGAGAAAGCCTAACAGTTAGAGAAGGCTTAGCCGTAAATAGCATCCATGCGATTAAGGGCGAAGCTTACACAGGTGAAGCTAAAGGACGTATTCGCTACAACGACAATACAGACGAAGCGCTTAGAACAAACCTACCAGACAACGCAACAGTAGAATGGAAAGATAACCAAGCACCAGACTACAACGCGGTTGGAACAAGAAACTACACAGCGGTAGTGACAATACCAGGACAAGGAAGTACAGAAGTAGAAGTACCTGTTCATGTATATCCAACTGCTAGCTTGAAGAAATCAAGCTACAACAACAAAGTAGGAACATTGTCAAATGGAGCTGCAGCTGAAAACTACGTGAAGTTTGAAGGAACAGATACCAAACCAAACAATGTAACAGTTCGTTGGAAAGATGGTACCCCAGATTTATCGACAGCATCAGCTGATCGCAAAGCAGTGATAGAAGTTGTCTACCCAGGAAATGCTTCATCAACAGACACAGTCGTAAAAGAGTTAGAAGTAAGTTTACCAACTTACCACTCAGAAGAAGCAAATTCAGAGTACACCCTAACAATAGGAGATAACTTCAACACAAACGCGAAGAACTATGTGACAACAAGTCCAACAGCGCCACAAGGCACAGAATACGCATGGAAGACAGATGGCACAGCCAACCAAGAATACGGTTCAGACACATGGGGCGGAGTAAATGGCGACTGGATTGGTAAGAAGACCAACAAGGTTAAGGTTTACTATCCAAACGCAGATGGAGGCAATGAGAAATCAGAAGCTCTAGCAGAAGAGACACAAGAAATCACCTTCATCAAAAAACCAGCCAAACCAAGCATCACAACCGACTTGGAATGGAAGTCAGGCACAAGATCAGTAGTAGAAGTAGGCAATGTCACAAGCGGCACACGAGTAGTCTTGTATGATGAGCAAGGAAACGAGCTAGGACATACAGACGTACCAAAAGGCACAGACTATGCGACAGCAACGACTACAACCATTACACCGACAAAAGACTTACCAAAAGGAAAAGTCTACGTCAAAACAATCTACATGCCAGATAACCAAGCAGAGAAAGTAGAATCTGACAAATCAGATGATGTGACAGCTAAGTTAAACGCGCTAAGTGCAAAAGGAAGCATCCAAACACTAGCAGGCTCAGGCAACATAGTAGGCACAGACACTTTAGATGCGCAAACCTTGGGCAAACTCTTACGTCAAGAAAATGCAGGAGTAGACTTTACGGGAGCAACGGCTCAGTGGAAAGACAAAACAGCATTAGAAAAAGGCGTTGCAGGAACACGAGTAGAAACCTTACTAGTGAAACTAAAAGGTCAGACAGAAAACCAAGAAGTCCAAGTAACGGTGACAACTCTAGCCCAACCAAGTGCAAAAGCAGTCTTGAAAGAAAAAGATGCCAACATCACAAATGACAATCTATCAAACTACGTAACAGCAGAAGGCAACGGCACACTAAGTTGGGAAAATGATCCAGCAGAAGTGAAAGTAGGACAAAGCTTACCACGTATCAAAGTAACGTATCCACAAAACGGAGTAGCATTGACAGACATAACAGATCAATACATCACTCCAAGTGTATACAGCTTAGAAGCAAAAGCAGATGCGAAAACGACTGTAACGGTAGGAGACACCTTCAATCCACAGGCAAGTGACTATGTCGTACCAGTAGCAAACACAAGTGCGTTACCAAACGGAACAACCTACACATGGAAAGATGGCAATGCACCGACATCAGCTACAGTAGGAAAAGCAAACTACACAGTAGTGACAAGGTTTGGAACAGGTACAGACGTACCAGAAGAACTTAGAGGTCAGAGTGTAGAAACTACAGTAGAGATTACAGTCCTATCACAAAAACCATCGCAACCAGCCTTAGCCCAAGACCGAACAAGTTTAGAGATTACAGCAGTAGTAGGTAAAGAGGATTCAAGAAAAGCAGAACTTCGCTTTACAGACGCAGCAGGTCAAGAACAGACAGTAAGCTTCACAAAAGGAACAAACGGACAATGGGATAAAGATGACGCCAATGCACAACCGACCGTTCAAATCACAAACAACGTAGATGGAACAGCGACAGTGCACATGACAAGTGGAACAGCCAAAGTAGGAACAACCGTATACGCTAAACAGAAGAAAGACAACTCAGAGTTTAGTGAAGAGGGAAGCCTTGTAGCTAAAGACCGCTTAAACGGCGTAAATGCGACAACAAAAGCTGATGGTTCAGTAGATGTAACAGTTCCACAAGAAGCCGACAAAGCAAGAGTAACCTACACGCCAGAAGGAGAAACATCACCTAAGACGGTAGAGATTACAAAACAAGCAGACGGCAACTGGTCACTACCACAAGACTCAGGACTAGAACTTCGCAAAGACGACGCGACAGGTCAAGTAACCGTAACCGTACCAGCAGACAAAGTCAAAGATGGAACAAAAGTTACGGGAGATGCCGAAAGCGCAACGAAACTAAGTGAAGAAAAAGAAGCGACTGCAAAAGCACCGCAACCAAATGAGTTTAGTGAGCACGTACGTGACAACGGAGATGTAGAAATTACAATTCCAGAAAATGCGGACAGCGCAACCATCAACTATCCAGTAAGCGATACAGAAATTAAGACAGTAACGCTTACAAAAGAAGCAGATGGAAGATGGACAGCGCCACAGGACTCAGGTATCACGATTACAAATCCACAAGACAATAGCGCAAGCAAAGTAACTGTACCAAGCGATAAGATTTCAGGCAACCGTACGATTACAGCGACAGCTAAGGCAGGAACAGGCACAGGAGAAAGTACACAACGCGACTTCACTACAACTGTACCAGAGCATCCAAAACCAACTGTAGCAGAAGTTACAGTAGCGGCAGGAGCAACGCCAACAGCAGAGCAAATCAATGCGGCAATAACAGCTACTAAGAAACAAAATGCAGTAGCCAAAGGAAACTTAACACCAGTAGGTGCAGGAACAAGCGCGACAGTCAAAGCAGTAGTAACTTATGCGGATGGATCAACAGAAGAAGTAGATGTAACGGTTAACTCTAAGACAGCCACCCCAGATCAAGTGGTGGCAAGCCACAAACAAAATGGAGATGCAGTCTTAACACCGCCAACAAATGCGGACAAAGTAACCATCACGTATACCAACAAAGCTGGAGCACAAGAGACGGTCAAACTATCAAAAGAAGGCCAAAACTGGAGTGTAACAGAAGGAGAAGCAGGTTTACTACAGGATGGCAAAGTGGTACTAGGATACAAAGACATCGACAGAAGTCAAGCTATCCAAGCAAGTGCCACAGCAGGAAGCGACAAGTACCTAAGTGACGCTTCAAGCACCCAATACACAGTACCAGAACACAGTGTGACTACAAATACACTAGTCAAACCATACAAACAAAATGTTACAGATAATGATTTGTTAGACGCTGTAAATGCTGAACACAAACAGACTGTTAATCTGAAAGATGGAACAAGTTATCCTACAACAGATGGTTTCCATGATATTGAACTTACAGTGACATATGAAGATGGTAGTACGGAAAATGTACCAGCCAAATACAAAGTCACAGATGCTTCTAAAGGGGCTATCGACAAAGCAGCTGAGACTAAGAAAGATGAGATTGATAAGCGTACCGACTTGACGAAAGAAGAGAAGGACAAAGCGAAATCTGATGTTGAAACAGCAGCAAAAGACGCTAAGAAAGCTATTGACGACGCAGCAACTAACGATAAGGTAGATGAAGCGAAGAATAATGGCCATACAGCTATCGATAATATCAACCCAACTGGCGATAAGAAATCTGACGCTAAGAAAGAAATCGACCAAGCGGCTAAGGCTAAGAAAGATGAGATTGATAAGCGTACCGACTTGACGAAAGAAGAGAAGGACAAAGCGAAAACTGATGTTGATACAGCAGTAACTGTCGCTAAGAAAGCTATTGACGACGCGACAACTAACGATAAGGTAGATGAAGCGAAGAATAATGGCAAACAGGCTATCGATAACATCAATCCTCAGCCTGCTCCTCGTCCAAATCCAACTCCACGTCCTGACGACAGTGCTAACACCAACAGCGGTACTAATGCCGATAACGGTGCTAACACGAACAACGGCGGTACTACCACCCCTGCTGACAGCAATAGCAACAGTGTGACACCAGATAACAGTGGCAACACTCCAGTCCCTGGTGTGACGACCGACGATAGCAGTAACACCAACCCTGTTACTCCGTCATCTACTGTTGGGCAGGCTCAAGCAAGTACTCCAGCTCAAGAAACACCAGTTTCTACAAACACTCCAAACAATTCAGGCGATACAGCAACTCCTAGCGAGACTCGTCCTGTTGACAAGTCTGAACTTGCTCGATTGGTTGAAGAACTAGAAACTCGTTTGAAAGACTTGGATGGTATTGATCAATCTGTCATCGACGCTGCTAAGATCATTCTCGGAGAGGGTCAAGAAGCCCTTAGAAATGCTCACTTGACAGAGGCAGGCTTGAGAGAGGTTACTGCTAAGGTCAAAGAATCCCTCGAATCCTTGAAAGGCAAGCAAGCGACTAAGGATGAAGAGGAAATGCAAGAAACAAGCAAAGAGCAAGGTCATCTTCCATACGGTACCATGATTGGCAGCCTGCTCGCCCTTCTTGGTCTCCTTCTCTTCCTCATCGCTCGTCGTAAGAAAGAGTCAGAACTCAAGAAATTGACCAAGGAATTGACTAAGGTTCTGCAAGAAAGTGACCTTACAAATGTAGATGCGAAAGTTCTCGACCAAGCACGAGAAGCTCTCGCTCAAGCGGTTGCCTTCCTAGCCAATGAGAAAGAGTCTGACCACACAGAAGATGAGTTGATTGAGAAACTCAAAGCTATTCTTGCTCAGTTAAGATAAGCAAAGCTTAGACGAGTCGGAAACTAGCTAGAATAGTGATTGAAAGAGCAACGGTGAAAGCCGTTGCTCTTTTTGAGATTTTTTTCGTATTTCATAAACATTTCATATTTGGGTTTTATAATAGTCTTACAAATATGGAGGTGACAAATGAATCCAATCCAAAGAGCTTGGGCTTATGTCAGCAGAAAACGACTGAGAAGTTTTATTTTATTTCTGATTTTATTGGTTCTGTTGGCTGGAATTTCAGCCTGTTTGACTCTGATGAAGTCCAACAAAACAGTTGAAACCAATCTTTACAAATCACTCAACACATCTTTTTCTATTAAGAAGATAGAAAATGGTCAGACCTTCAAGTTGTCAGACCTAGCATCTGTAAGCAAGATTAAGGGACTGGAAAATGTTTCTCCTGAACTCGAGACGATTGCAAAACTAAAAGACAAGGAAGCGGTGAGTGGCGAGCAGAGCGTGGAGCGTGATGATTTGTCAGCTGCGGACAAGAACTTGGTTAGCTTAACGGCTCTTGAGGATTCATCCAAGGATGTCACCTTTACCAGTTCGGCTTTCAATCTAAAAGAAGGGAGACATCTTCAAAAAGGGGATTCCAAGAAAATTCTCATCCACGAAGAGCTGGCTAAGAAGAATAGTCTTTCTCTTCATGATAAGATTCGTTTAGATGCTGGACAGTCAGAAGCTGGAAAAGGACACACAGTTGAGTATGAAATCGTCGGAATCTTCTCTGGTAAAAAACAAGAGAAATTTACAGGCTTGTCTTCAGACTTCAGTGAAAACCAAGTCTTTACAGACTATGAAAGTAGCCAAACCCTTTTGGGCAATAGTGAACCGCAAGTTAGTGCAGCCCGTTTCTATGTAGAAAATCCTAAGGAAATGGACGAACTCATGAAGCAGGTGGAAAACTTGGCCTTGGAAAATCAAGGCTACCAAGTCGAGAAGGAAAACAAGGCTTTTGAACAAATCAAAGACTCAGTTGCAACTTTCCAAACCTTCCTTACCATCTTCCTTTATGGGATGTTGATAGCAGGAGCTGGAGCCTTAATTCTGGTTTTATCTCTCTGGTTGAGAGAACGGGTCTATGAAGTGGGGATTTTACTTGCACTTGGAAAAGGCAAGAGCTCGATCTTCCTACAATTCTGTTTAGAGGTAGTTTTGGTATCTCTTGGAGCTTTGCTTCCAGCATTTGTTGCAGGAAACAGAATCACAACTTACCTACTCCAAACTCTACTAGCAAGTGGAGATCAGGCAAGCTTACAAGACACGCTAGCCAAAGCAAGCAGTTTATCAACCAGCATCTTATCTTTTGCAGAATCCTATGTTTTTCTAGTTCTGCTTAGTTGCTTGTCTGTAGCCCTTTGTTTCCTATTTTTATTTAGAAAATCGCCTAAGGAAATTTTATCATCTATTAGTTAATACTCTTCGAAAATCAAATTTAAACCGTGTCAGCTTCGCCTTGCCGTACTCAAGTACAGCCTGCGGCTAGCTTCCTAGTTTAATCTTTGATTTTCATTGAGTATAAGAAGGAGAAATCATGACTTTATTACAATTACAAGACCTTACCTACCGTTATAAGAACACTGCTGAAGCAGTACTATATCAGATCAATTATCATTTTGAACCCGGGAAATTTTACAGTATTATTGGGGAGTCAGGAGCAGGAAAATCGACTCTCTTGTCCCTCCTTGCTGGTCTAGATAGTCCAGTTGAAGGTTCTATTCTTTTCCAAGGAGAGGACATTCGTAAGAAGGGCTATTCCTACCATCGCATGCACCATATTTCCCTGGTCTTTCAAAATTATAACTTGATAGATTATCTTTCTCCACTGGAAAATATCCGCTTGGTCAATAAAAAGGCAAGCAAGGATACACTGCTTGAGCTTGGTTTGGATGAAAGTCAGATCAAGCGGAATGTTCTCCAGTTATCAGGTGGTCAACAACAACGTGTTGCCATTGCTCGTAGTTTGGTCTCAGAAGCTCCAGTTATTCTGGCGGATGAGCCAACGGGAAATCTGGACCCTAAAACTGCTGGAGATATTGTCGAACTGCTCAAATCACTTGCCCAGAAAACAGGTAAATGTGTCATCGTCGTTACCCACAGTAAAGAAGTGGCACAAGCGTCAGATATTACACTTGAGTTGAAGGACAAGAAACTGACTGAAATATAGAATCTAGTTATTAAACTTTAAAATAGTATTAGTTGGTAACCAGATACGTGTAAAGTAATAATAAACGAAGTGAGTCTTTAACAACTATTTCCCGCAGTAGTGATAGCCTAGATAATAACAAAGTTATTATCTAGGCCGGAATTTTTGAGACATACGGCTCAAAAATTAGGGATGAAATTCCTACAGGAAGTTGCTCCCGTCCGAACAATCTAAGGGAAATAGTAAAAAAAATAATTTATATAAGTTATAAGACATTGAAATAGAACAAAATCTAGAAAGGGAACCTATGTTACACAATGCATTTGCCTATGTTACAAGGAAGTTTTTCAAATCGATTGTCATCTTCCTGATTATTCTCCTTATGGCGAGCTTGAGTTTGGTTGGCTTGTCAATCAAGGGAGCTACTGCTAAGGCTTCTCAGGAGACCTTTAAAAATATCACCAACAGCTTCTCCATGCAAATCAATCGTCGCGTCAATCAAGGAACGCCTCGTGGTGCTGGGAATATTAAGGGTGAAGACATCAAAAAAATCACCGAAAATAAGGCCATTGAGTCTTATGTAAAACGCATCAACGCTATCGGAGATTTGACTGGCTATGAACTCATCGAAACGCCAGAAACCAAGAAAAATCTGACTCCTGACCGTGCCAAACATTTTGGAAGTAGCTTGATGATTACAGGTGTCAATGACTCTTCTAAAGAAGACAAGTTTGTCTCAGGTTCTTATAAGCTGGTCGAAGGAGAGCATCTAACCAACGACGACAAGGACAAGATCCTCATGCACAAGGACTTGGCAGCCAAACATGGCTGGAAAGTCGGCGATAAGGTCAAACTAGACTCTAATATCTACGATGCTGATAATGAAAAAGGTGCCAAGGAAACAGTTGAAGTGACAATCAAGGGACTCTTTGATGGTCACAATAAGTCTGCAGTAACCTACTCACAAGAGCTCTACGAAAACACAGCTATTACAGACATTCACACTGCTGCAAAACTTTATGGATACACAGAAGACACAGCCATTTATGGGGACGCAACCTTCTTTGTAACAGCAGACAAGAACTTGGATGATGTTATGAAAGAGTTGAACGGCATCAGTGGTATCAACTGGAAGAGCTACACACTGGTGAAGAGCTCATCTAACTACCCAGCCCTTGAGCAATCCATCTCTGGTATGTACAAGATGGCCAACCTCCTCTTCTGGGGTAGCTTGAGTTTCTCAGTTCTTCTCCTTGCCCTCTTGCTCAGCCTTTGGATCAACGCTCGTCGCAAGGAAGTGGGAATTCTCCTCTCTATCGGTCTTAAGCAGGCAAGTATCTTGGGTCAATTTATCACCGAATCCATCTTGATTGCCATCCCAGCTCTTGTTTCTGCTTACTTCCTAGCCAACTACACAGCTCGTGCCATCGGGAATACTGTTCTTGCCAATGTCACTTCAGGTGTTGCCAAACAGGCTAGCAAGGCGGCTCAAGCCTCTAACCTTGGTGGTGGTGCAGAAGTAGATGGCTTTAACAAGACCTTGTCAAGCCTAGATATTTCCATTCAGACATCAGACTTTATCATCGTCTTTGTCCTTGCTTTAGTTCTAGTGGTTCTCGTTATGGCGCTTGCTTCAAGCAATCTCCTCAGAAAACAACCAAAAGAACTTCTGCTGGATGGTGAATAATACTGATGCTAGACTGAAAAATGAGGCTAGCAACTGAAAGTTCTAAAATGATAAATGAAGTAGAAAGCAATGGTGAAAATCATTGCTTTCAGTTGCTTTCTTTGTACTTTAGTACTTAAATATGATATACTAAGGTTATGGAATTTATTAGAAAGGGGTTTCAAAACTTATATATGGAATTGTGCATAAAAATCTATAGAAATCTTATCTTGAAAATAGATAGATAAATCTGTAGAAGCCTCTCCATATCGCAAACATAGGCTAGTAGACCTAGGCAGGGTCTACCTTGGAAAATATAGAATAGTGAGGAAAAATAAACATTATGAGACAAACAAATGTTAGAGGAAGCTTGTCCCTCCGTGGTTTTAGAAAATTAAGAACTGGTGCAATTGTTGCGACAGGTGTCATTTTGCTAGGTCTGGGCTTTTTAGCTCCAACTGTATCAGCCAGTGAACAAGATGGTGTCTGGGTAGCCAGAACAGTTGAGGAAGTGAAAGCTGACCTTCAAAAAGAAGGTGATTTATTTAAGTATGTCATTAAGTGGGGAGATACATTAAGTGTTATCAGCGAAGCAAGCAATATCCCTGTAGATGTACTTCAAGAAATGAATCAAGCTTCAGGCAAGAATTTATTCTTACCGCACAATGAATTGTACTTTACTGAAGCTGAAACGGTTTCAGATACAGTCACAAAACACAAGATTGTCATCAAAGAAAGTGGTGCCAGTGGCGAAGTTCGCACTTACGAAGTCTTGCTCAAGAAAGATCAGGAAACAAAAGCTGTTACCTTTGAATTAACAGATGTCACTGAGAAAGTTGAAAAAATGGCTGTAAACTATAGCCCAGTCTATCAGCCTGTATCAGCACCAGTAGTGGAAAGAGCAGAAGAATTAGGTGAAGAGCCTGCCTCAGAAACATCAGCAGAGACAAGCCCAGAAGTTAAAGAAGAAACAGCAACTCCAGCTACGCCAAAAGCAGAAGACACAGCGACTACCCCAGCACCAAAAGAAACAGCACCAGAAGCGGCAACAGAATCAGCAGAGCCAGAGGTAGCTAAACCAGCTGTACCAAATGCAGAAACTCCAACGCCGAAAGTAGAAGAGTCAGCAGAATCGGCTGAACCAAAAACAGAAGCACCGACAACTCCGGAAAATAAAGAAGAACAACCGGGTTCAACAGAAGCAACGTCAGAATCATCTACTTCAGATCTAGAAAATCAAGCTTCAGAGAAAGAAACTGAAGGAGAATCAGGAAAAGAACCTGAGAACACGTCAGAAACAGCAAATACTCCATCAACAGACGCTACAACTGATAGCAATTCGGTTGACTCAAGTCCGGTAACAGAAACTGGAAACTCAGAAGCAACAACACCAGCTGAACCAAAAGCAGAAGACGCAACAGAATCAGCAGAGTCAAAAGCAGAAGAGTCAACTACTCCAACACCTAAAGAAGATGTAACTGAAGGAAAAGTAGAAGCGCCGAAAGTTGAAGAACCAGAGGCGTCAGCTGAACCAACAGAAACAGCGCCAGTGGTAGAGGAAGGCACTTCAGGAGAACAAGATCAACCAGCAGAAGAAGCTCCAGCATTATCAAAACCAGAAACCCCAGCTTCAACAGAAGAAGTAGCAAATGGAGCTGAAGGAACAACAGAATCAACTGAATCAAAAGCAACAGAGCCAGAGGTAGCAAAACCAGCTGAATCAAACGCAGAAGCTGCAACAGAATCAACAGAAGCTTCAGGAACTTCAGCAGAAACAACACCTAAAGAAGATGCAACTGAAGAAAACGCAGAAATGCCGAAAGTTGAAGAGCCAGCGCCAGCGGTAGAGGGTACAACTGCAGGAGAACAAGGTCAACCAGTAGAAGAAAACCCAGCACCAAAAGAATCAGGAGAAGAAGGTAAAGCGGAGGATTCAGTTTCTTCAACTGAATCTTCATCAACAGGTAATCATTCAGAAGAATCACCAACTGCAGAAACAACAGTCTCAGAAGGAGAAGCTTCAGGAACTTCAGTAGAATCAACACCTGAAGGAACAGTTTCAGAAGGAGCTACACCAGGTGCAACAGCAGAGACAGGCACAACAACAGAAGAAGGAACTTCAGACGTAACTCCAGGGGGAACAGGAGAAGCTTCAGGAGCAACATCAGGAGATGAAGGAAAAGAAGAAAAAGAAACTGAAGAATCAGAAGCCAACCCAACACCTAAAGAAAATGTAACAGAAGCACCAGCAGAAGCTTCAGGAGAAACAGAAGGAACTACACCAGGTGCAACAGCAGAAGCAGGGGAAACAACAGGAGAAGCTTCAGGAACAGCAGGGGAATCAACTGAACCGAAAGATAGTGTAGAATCAACACCTGAAGGAACAGGTTCAGAAGCTTCAGGAGCAACAGGAGAAGCTTCAACAGGATCAACTGAAGCAAAAGCAACAGCCCCAGAGGTAGCACCAAAAGAAGCTGAAGAACCAGGAACATCTGAAATTACAGAACCAGCAACAACAGCGCCAGCAGCAGACTCTACAAGTGAGGATACTAACGAGAGTAAATCAGAAAAACCAGTAGCAGAAGAAACAACAGTCACAGAAGAACAGCCGGCTACAGACGGTACGGCTTCATCAAGTGCAACAAGTAATTCAGCTGACTCAAGTTCATCAACTGAATCTTCATCAACTGCCTCTGAAGGTGAGTTAACAGCTACGCAACCAGCTGTAGAAGCAGGGACAGGTTCAGAAGTAGCTACACCAGGTGCACCAGCAGAAGAGTCATCAGAATCAGGTTCAGCAGCTACAGAAAGCGAAGAAGCAGGAGCAAGTCAACCTGTAGCCTCAACATCTAGTTCGGATGATTCAACACCAAAAGCAAAAGAACAGCCATCAGAAACAGCCTCAACATCAGCACCAGGAGAAGTAGCGAATGGAACTGAAGGAACAGAGGTAGCTAATGTAGAATCCGAATCGAAAGAAGAAAAACCTCAAGCCGATGCACCAGCTGAAGAACACGAGGATTCAGAGCAGTCTTTAAAGAAAGAAACTGAAGATAGTAATAAAGCTGCGATTGACGACCAAAAGAAAGAAACTGAAGAAAATATCAAAAATAGTAATTTAAGTGAGGAGAGGAAAAAAGAAGCACTTGAAAAAGTAGAACAACTCACTGAAGAGTATCACAAGAAGCTTGCTGAAGAAAATGATACGGAGAAACAAGCAGCTCTTGTAGATGAATATCGTGATAAATTAAATGAAATTGATACCCCAGGTGTAACCTATGACAGCCCTGATTTCAAGAGACCAATAGAAAGTCATACAGGTGGCACAACTATAGATGAAAATAGTACGGTCGCAAACAGCGCACTAACCTCTAGCAATCCATCTTCTCAGCCATCCTCATCTGAAGATTCATCACAAACACAACCTGCGGCAACGTCGGACAGTTCTACAACTGCTAACTCAGGATTCCGAAGTGCAGGAACTTACCAACCTCGAGTAACTCGTCGTCCTAGAAGTGTAAATGAACCTCAAAATAAAGTTTCTATTTATTACAATTTTGATGGTATGAAAGATATTCCTGGATTCTTTGATGATTTAGGTGGTAAAAATGAAGTAGACATACCAAAAGATGTCTCTGGTGAAGCTTTGAAATCTATTTTAAAAGCAAGAATAGATAAGAAAAAAGCAGAGCTTGAAAAAAAGGGATACAAAATTTCTGATGAGTACTTTGTAGGTATTGATCAAGCAGATGCAACTCATTATGACTACGTAGTAACTTTCACTAAGGAAAAAGCAGGAACTACAGGTTTCAGAATTGCACCAAAAGTTCAAGTGAGAGCTAAAAAAGTTGCAAAAAGAGATTTATCTAATAAAACTAAACACATAAATGTCTACTATAATTTAACATCTCTTAAAGATATAGCTGGAGCATTAGGTGAATTAGGTGGTGAAAATGTGCTTACTTTCTCTGGAGAGACATCTAAAGAGGAATTAAAACGAGCTGTTGAAGAAAAAACAAAAGCCCAAATCGAGAAACTGAAAAAACAAGGCTTTACAGTTACGTCAAAAACAGACTTAGATCAAATCATTGAAGGTGGAGATAGCTATGACTATGTTGTAGAATTCACAAAAGAAGCCAAAACGCAACCAGTAGGAACTACAGGCTTTAGAAAAGCTCCATTAGTTCAAAGAAGGGCTAAAAGATCAACAGAAGTAAAAGAAACTGTGAATGTTAACATTTACTTCAACCTAAAAACTCTACCAGGTATAGCTGGTGCATTGGATGTAGATGGAGAGACTACTATCAAACTTCCAAAAAATGCTAGTGAAGAAGAAGTCAAAGAAGCAATTCAAGAGAAAATCGCTAAGGTTGAAAGTCGTGGATATAGAGTAAATGATTTCTACTTTGGGGCGAAAACAGAAAAAGGCTACGATTATGTTGTAGAGTTTACAAAATAAGTTAAGATACAACCAGTAAGGACTACAGCCTTTTAAAAAAGTCCCACTAGTTTAAAAACCAAATAACCTTCCTTCCACAAGGAGTGAAATGCAAGCAGAGAGAGCGATAGGCTCTCTTTGTTTTATCTAGTGGTCAGTTGCTTACAGACAAAAGGTCAGTAAGAGGCTATAATAGAAATAGAGTAGGTATTTATTCTAAGAAAAATAAAAAATAGAGAGCAGTTAAAGTATGAAAATTTTAATTGTAGAAGATGAAGAGATGATCCGTGAGGGGGTCAGTGATTATTTGACGGATTGTGGTTATGAAACCATTGAGGCAGCAGATGGGCAAGAAGCCTTGGAGCAATTTTCCAGCTATGAGGTGGCCTTAGTTTTACTAGATATCCAGATGCCCAAGCTCAATGGTCTAGAAGTGCTAGCTGAGATTCGCAAAACCAGCCAAGTCCCTGTCTTGATGCTGACTGCCTTTCAGGATGAGGAATACAAAATGAGTGCCTTTGCCTCTCTGGCAGATGGCTATCTGGAAAAACCATTCTCCCTTTCTCTCTTAAAAGTAAGGGTGGACGCGATTTTCAAGCGCTATTATGATATGGGACGAGTCTTCTCCTATAAGGATGCCAAGGTGGACTTTGAAAGCTACAGTGCCAGCCTAGCAGGTCAAGAAGTGCCTATCAATGCCAAAGAGTTGGAAATCCTTGACTACTTGGTGAAAAATGAAGGACGGGCTTTGACCCGATCTCAGATAATCGATGCGGTCTGGAAAGCGACAGATGAGGTTCCCTTTGACCGTGTCATTGATGTTTATATCAAGGAATTGCGGAAAAAGCTAGACTTGGACTGCATCCTCACTGTACGCAATGTTGGTTATAAATTGGAGCGAAAATGAAACGAACAGGCTTGTTTACAAAGATATTTATCTACACCTTCTCGATTTTTAGTGTTCTGGTTATCTGCCTTCATTTGGCCATTTATTTTCTCTTCCCTTCGACTTATCTGAGCCACCGTCAGGAAACCATTGGTCAGAAAGCGACAGCCATTGCCCAGTCCCTAGAGGGAAAGGATAGGCAGAGCATCGAGCAAGTCTTAGACTTGTATTCCCAGACTAGTGAGATTAAGGGAGCGGTCAAGGGAGAGATGACCGAGGACAAGTTAGAAGTCAAGGAAAGTCTTCCTCTGGATACGGACAGCCAGACTACCTCTCTATTTATCGAGGAGCGGGAGGTGACAACGCAAGATGGTGGCACCATGACTCTCCAGTTTCTGGCTTCCATGGACTTGCAAAAGGAAGCAGAGCAAATCAGTCTCCAGTTTCTTCCCTATACCTTGCTGGCATCCTTTCTGATTTCACTTTTGGTGGCTTACATCTATGCTCGGACCATTGTTGCCCCGATCTTGGAAATCAAACGGGTGACTCGTAGAATGATGGAACTGGATTCCCAAGTGCGATTGCGCGTGGATTCCAAGGATGAGATTGGTGATCTCAAGGAACAAATCAATAGCCTCTACCAGCATCTTTTGACTGTCATTGCGGACTTGCATGACAAAAATGAAGCCATTCTCCAGCTGGAAAAGATGAAGGTCGAATTCCTACGAGGGGCTTCTCATGAACTGAAAACACCCTTGGCTAGTTTGAAAATCCTGATCGAAAACATGAAAGAAAATGTCGGGCGTTATAAGGATAGAGACTGCTATCTGGGAGTTGCTTTGGAGATTGTGGATGAGCTCAATCATCACGTTCTACAGATACTTTCCCTCTCTTCTGTGCAGGAATTGCGAGATGATAGGGAACAAATTGACCTACACCAGATGACGCAAAGTCTGGTTAAGGATTATGCCTTGCTCGCCAAGGAAAGAGAACTCCAGATAGACAATAGTTTGACTCATCAGCAAGCTTATCTAAACTCATCAGTTATGAAGTTGATTCTTTCTAACCTCATCAGCAATGCCATTAAGCACTCTGTTTCAGGTGGCTTAGTTCGCATTGGAGAAAGAGAAGGGGAATTTTTTATAGAAAATAGCTGCAGTCCAGAAGAACAAGAAAAACTAGCCCAGTCTTTTTCTGATAATGCTAGTCGCAAGGCCAAGGGGTCTGGGATGGGTCTCTTTGTGGTTAAGAGTCTATTGGAACATGAAAAATTAGCTTATCGTTTCGAGATGGAGGAGAATCGTTTAACCTTCTTTATAGCTTTTCCAAAAGTTGTCCAAGACTAGGGAGAGAAAGGGTTTACATAGATGAAGCTAGAAGAAATTCAATCGAAACTACGGGAAAAACTAGATTTTTTTGTCAAAAAGTGATAAAATGAACAATGTAAATGGGATGACCCATAAAAATATACAGGAGGCCTGATAAAATGGCAATCGTTTCAGCAGAAAAATTTGTCCAAGCAGCTCGTGACAACGGTTATGCAGTTGGTGGATTTAACACAAACAACCTTGAGTGGACTCAAGCTATCTTGCGCGCAGCAGAAGCTAAAAAAGCTCCAGTTTTGATCCAAACTTCAATGGGCGCTGCTAAATACATGGGTGGTTACAAAGTTGCTCGCAACTTGATCGCTAACCTTGTTGAATCAATGGGTATCACTGTACCAGTAGCTATCCACCTTGACCACGGTCACTACGAAGATGCACTTGAGTGTATCGAAGTTGGTTACACTTCAATCATGTTTGATGGTTCACACCTTCCAGTTGAAGAAAACCTTAAATTGGCTAAAGAAGTTGTTGAAAAAGCACACGCTAAAGGTATCTCAGTAGAAGCTGAAGTTGGTACTATCGGTGGTGAAGAAGACGGAATCATCGGTAAAGGTGAATTGGCTCCAATCGAAGACGCTAAAGCAATGGTTGAAACTGGTATCGACTTCTTGGCAGCTGGTATCGGTAACATCCACGGTCCTTACCCAGCAAACTGGGAAGGTCTTGACCTTGACCACTTGCAAAAATTGACAGAAGCTCTTCCAGGATTCCCAATCGTATTGCACGGTGGTTCAGGTATTCCTGATGAGCAAATCCAAGCAGCTATCAAACTTGGTGTTGCCAAAGTTAACGTTAACACAGAATGCCAAATCGCATTCGCTAACGCAACTCGTAAATTTGCTCGTGACTACGAAGCAAACGAAGCAGAATACGACAAGAAAAAACTCTTCGACCCACGTAAATTCTTGGCTGACGGTGTAAAAGCTATCCAAGCATCAGTTGAAGAACGTATCGACGTATTCGGTTCAGAAGGCAAAGCTTAATCTAGCTGAACAATACATACAGAACCTGCCCATTGGGTAGGTTTTTTGGTTTCAAGTTACTCGTTTTAGTATAGTCAACTGAAACTAGACTAGCACAATGCTGCTTCTATAGCATTTTGAAATTGGAATAGGACGCCATGACTGCTAAAAGATTTCTATAAATTCATTTGATTTTCCTAATCAATTTGTTCGTATCCTATTTCACTCCACTATAAAACATTCTTATCAATTGATTTGAATGCCAAAATTCCATCGCTCCGGTCTTATTTCATTTGGCTATAAAAAACTCTCCTGGGAAATTTCAGGAGAGTATGAGTGGTTATTTGAACTTGAATCCTTCGTAAATAAGCTCTGCTTTTGGATTTTGTTTCTTAATCTGTTTGGAAAGTGACTTCATCATAGAAAGAGGACCACACATATAGACGCTTGCCTGTTCGGGCACTTCTTCTTGCTCAAAATTAAGATAGCCGTCTTTCCTACTGTCTACTAGATGGAGTTCAAAATTAGGATTTTTCTGAGCATAGTCACGGAGCAAATCTAGGTAGACTGCATTTTCATCTCCACGGAAACTATAGTAGAAGTGAACCTGTTTATCTAAGATAGGATGTTCACGGATGTAAGAGATGAAGGGGGTGATCCCAATACCTCCAGCAATCCAAACCTGATTTTCTCGTCCTTCTTCTATAATCATGTGCCCGTAAGCTCTATCTAAGCTTACTTTGCTGCCGACTTGAAGATTGTCATAGATATTCTTGGTATGGTCACCTGAATTTTTAACAGTAAAGTAAAGGGTTTGACCATGACCTCCTGAGATAGAAAAGGGATGCGGAGCACTTTCAAAACCTTCTTGGAAAATCTTTAGAAAGGCAAATTGTCCTGATTGATAGTTGAAAGGTCTGCTAAGATGGATTTGAATTTCTCTAGTATCGTGATTTAAGTGTTTGAGATTAGTAATTTTCCCTAGATAGGGGAATCCAATCTTTTGATATAGAAAAATGATATAAAAACCAGCTAGCAAGCCTAAAAGGGCATAGCTACCAACAAGAAAACTTAGAAGATTAAATGTAAGGAGACGATTTCCCATGATCATGTAGACGTGAAAGAGTCCAAAAATATAGGCTAGGTAAACCAGACGGTGAATCCATCGCCAAGCTTCGTATTGGATGTATTTGCCTAAATAGGCGACAAGGATGATACTGATAAAGATATAGATGGCAAGATTGCCAAACTGAGCAGCTAAACGAGAGCCCCACAAACCTCCCATACTAAAGTTATGAAAGATGAGTAGGATGATGGAGAGAAAGGCTGTGAATTTGTGGACAGTATAGACCTTCTCCAAACCGTGAAACCAGCTTTCTATTATCGGGAGACGAGTGGCTAGGATAAAAGTCAGAGATAGGCTTGTTAAAGCTAGTCCTGGGATCATGAATTGGGGAGAAGTGTTCATCCAAGTCAAAATAGTCAAGATAAAACTAGCTATGATAAAGAGTAGTCCTTTGAGTGATTTCATAAAAAAATTCCATTTCATTTAGATTTGATTTGTTGTAAACAAATTTGTTACATTTTATCATAGAAAATGTATGGTGTCAAATTGAGGTCTATAAATATCAACTATCATCAAAAAAACTCTCCAATGAACTGGAGAGTGGTTGTTTATTCTGCAGCTTGTTGCCAACGTTTGGCTAGCATATGAGATAGGCTAGAAATGGCTAGGTTAAAACTGAAGTAGATGAGGGCAATCAGGATATACAGACTGAAGACCTGCTCTGGTTCGAAATAACGGCCCATGAGAATTTGGCTAGCTCCAAAGAGTTCTTGTAGGGCGATAACAGAGTAGAGAAGACTGGTATCCTTAATCACGGTTACAAACTGAGAAATGATGGCTGGCAGCATTTTGCGAATAGCTTGTGGAAGAATGATGTGGTAGAGGATTTGGACTGAGGTGAAGCCTTGTGACATTCCTGCTTCGTACTGCCCCTTATCCACAGCATTGAGACCACCTCGGATAATCTCAGCCAAGGCTGCTGATGTAAAGAGAGTAAAGGCTGTAATACCTGCTGGAGTGGACTTCATCTTGAAAACCAAAAAGATGGTGAAAATCCAGAGGAGGTTAGGAACATTACGTACAAATTCGATGTAAATACTGGAAATAATGCGTAAGACAGGATTTTTCCCATTTCTCATGACGGCTAGCACCGTTCCGATAAGGGTAGAGAGGACAATTGCAATCAGAGAAATATAGAGGGTCAAGCCAAATCCTTTAAAGATAAAGATTAGGTTATCTGGGGTCAAAACTTCTAAAATGGATTCCATAGTAACCTCCTAAAGTGAATAGGCTTTTTTGTTGGCTTGCTCCATCTTGCGACCAAACTGGGCAACAGGGAAGCAAAGAGAAAAGTAGAGCAGGGCAGCGCCTAAAAAGGCTGGAATGTAGTTTCCGTTAAGAGCCGACCAAGACTTGGTCACAAACATCAAGTCGACTCCAGAAATGATAGCGACTGTCGAGGTGTTCTTGATGAGGTTGACGATTTGGTTGGTCAAAGGAGGGAGAATGATACGGAAGGCTTGAGGCAAGATAATCAAGCGCATGGCGCTGATATAGGTAAAACCTTGCGACAAGGCGGCCTCCATCTGACCGCTAGGAATAGACTGAATACCTGAGCGAATCACCTCAGCGATATAGGCGCCGTGATAGAGACCCACGCAGAGAACGGCTGTCCAATAAATTGGAATCATGATGATATGGTCACTGATAAGAGGTAGGCCATAAAAAACGATAACAAACTGCACCAAGAGGGGAGTATTTTGGTAAAATTCGACAAAGATGCGAGCTAAAATTCTCAATATTGGACGCTTGCTGGTTGACATGGCTCCAAAGAAGATGCCCAAAACCATGGCTAGGATAAAAGATCCGATAGCTAGTGCAAGAGTGAAGAGGAAACCATTGAAAAATTGTCCAAAATCCTGAAAATAGGCTGTCCAAGATGATAAATCTGTCATGGGGTATCCTCCTTAATCTGCAGTATGGCTAGATGGTTTGAGCTTGTAACGGTCATAAAGTTTCTGCAAACTACCATCCTTGCTCCATTTAGTAACCAAGTTATCAAGATAGTCGTTGAGTTCGGTATTTGATTTCTTGGTAACGATACCGTAGTCAGATGGCTTGAAACTATCATCTAGTAGCACTGTGCGCTTGCTGATGTAGCCAGATAGAATCGAGCGGTCAACGGAAAAGGCATCAATACGGTGAGCGTGTAGGGAAGTAATCAATTCTGGGTAGGAACCAAGTTCGACGAATTTAAACTTCAGGCCTTTCTTTTTACCTAGTTCGGTAATCAAGCGTTGGGTGATGGAACCTTGGGCGACTCCGATGGTTTTTCCGTTTAAGTCCTCGATGCTTTTGATTTTGGCAGACTTATTGACCAAAAAGCCAGATGCGTCCGTGTAGTAGGGACTGGTAAAGTTGTAGAGTTTTTTGCGTTCGTCTGTAATGGTAAAGGTTGCGATATCCATATCGACCTGTTCATTGTCTAGAAGGGGTCCACGGGTTTGAGCGGTAACAGGCACATAGCGAACCTTGACCTTGAGCTCGTCAGCTACCATTTTGGCCAAGTCCGTTTCGATACCAGAATAGGTCCCTGTCTTGGGATCCTTGTAACCGAAATTGGGAACGTCTTGTTTGACACCGACAACCAGCTCGCCTCTTTTTTGAATATCTGCGACGCTGGTATCAGCCTGAACTGGTTTTGTAGCAGCAAGGCCGAAAAGGCTAATCAGTAATGCTGATAAAAAGAATTTCTTTTTCATAGGTGCCTCCTTATTTGACTTTGTCACTTTCGTGGTTGATGATTTTGCTGAGGAATTGTTGAGCACGAGGTTCGCTTGGATTGTCGAAAAAGTCATCGACATCGGTCGTATCTACCAAAACTTCACCGTCAGCCATAAAGATGATACGGTCAGCAACTTCACGGGCGAAGCCCATTTCATGGGTAACGACAATCATATTCATACCATCGTGGGCCAATTTTTGCATAACTGCTAGAACATCACCGATGGTTTCAGGGTCAAGGGCAGATGTTGGTTCATCAAAGAGAAGGAGTTCAGGATGCATAGCGAGTCCACGAGCAATGGCGATTCGTTGTTTTTGTCCACCAGAAAGCATAGCTGGATAAGAATCTTTCTTGTCCCACATATTTACAAATTCCAGATATTTTTGGGCTGTTTTTTCAGCTTCTTTTTTATCAATTCCTAGAACTTTTATAGGTGCAAGTGTTACGTTTTCTAACACTGTTTTGTGCGGATAGAGGTTAAAATGTTGGAAAACCATGCCGACTTCCTTGCGAAGCGGTACCAAATCTTTCTGGCTGGCACCAGCAACTTGGTGGCCATTTACTAGAAGACTTCCTTTGTCAACAGCCTCCAAACCATTGATGGTGCGAATCAAAGTGGATTTCCCAGAACCAGATGGTCCGAGTAGGACAACGACTTGTCCTTTTTCAAAACGGAGATTGATGTCGCGGAGCGCGTGGTAGTCCCCGTAATATTTTTCGACGTGTTCAAATTCTACTAAAGCCATAAGGAATCTCCTTTGTGTTAGATTTTATAACATGATTCTACACCAAAAAAATTGTCTTGTCAAATCATATCTGAAAAAATTCACTAAAATTTTATAAAAAAGCAATCTGGATAGAGAAAACGTCTAAATCATGTTATAATGAAGCAATAGAATTCTTAGAAAGAGTGGATGTCTTTTTGATAACACCTACTTATGAATGGCAGTTTGCCCCGCAGGTAGAAGATGCGGATTTTACAAAAATAGCCAAGAAGGCTGGACTGGGTCCTGAGGTGGCTCGGTTATTGTTTGAGAGAGGGATTCAGGACCAAGAAAGTCTGAAAAAGTTTTTAGAACCTTCCTTGGAGGACTTGCATGACCCTTATCTACTCCATGATATGGATAAGGCAGTGGAACGGATTCGTCAGGCTATTGAAGAAGGGGAAAATATCCTCATATACGGAGACTACGATGCGGATGGCATGACCTCGGCTTCTATTGTTAAGGAAAGTTTGGAACAGCTTGGCGCTGAGTGCCGTGTTTACTTGCCCAATCGTTTTACAGACGGTTATGGACCTAATGCCAGTGTCTATAAATACTTTATTGAGCAAGAAGGAATTTCCTTGATTGTGACGGTGGACAATGGGGTTGCTGGTCACGAGGCGATTGAACTGGCCCAGTCTATGGGAGTCGATGTCATTGTGACTGACCACCATTCTATGCCTGAAACCTTACCAGATGCCTATGCTATTGTCCATCCTGAGCATCCAGATGCGGACTATCCTTTTAAATATTTGGCCGGTTGTGGAGTGGCTTTCAAGCTGGCTTGTGCTCTTTTAGAAGAAGTACAAGTGGAATTGCTTGATTTGGTCGCTATCGGAACTATTGCGGATATGGTGAGTCTGACGGATGAGAACCGTATCTTGGTTCAGTATGGTCTGGAAATGTTGGGACATACTCAGCGTATTGGTCTACAAGAAATGTTGGACATGGCTGGGATTGCCGCCAACGAAGTAACAGAAGAAACGGTTGGTTTCCAGATTGCCCCTCGTTTGAATGCCTTGGGCCGTTTGGATGATCCCAATCCTGCCATTGATTTGCTGACTGGCTTTGATGATGAGGAAGCTCACGAGATTGCCCTCATGATTCATCAGAAAAACGAAGAGCGCAAGGAAATCGTCCAGTCTATCTATGAAGAAGCTAAGACCATGGTGGACCCTGAGAAGAAGGTCCCAGTCTTGGCTAAGGAAGGCTGGAATCCTGGGGTTTTAGGAATCGTAGCTGGTCGTTTGTTGGAAGAACTAGGGCAGACAGTTATTGTTCTTAATATAGAGGACGGTCGTGCCAAGGGTAGTGCTCGTAGTGTGGAAGCAGTGGATATTTTTGAGGCTCTGGATCCTCATCGAGACCTCTTTATCGCCTTTGGTGGCCATGCTGGTGCAGCTGGGATGACGCTGGAAGTGGAGAAACTCTCAGATTTATCTCAGGTCTTGGAAGATTATGTCCGTGAAAAAGGCGCCGATGCTGGTGGCAAGAACAAGTTAAATCTAGATGAAGAACTGGATTTGGAGACTTTGAGTCTTGAAACAGTCAAGAACTTTGAGCGTTTGGCACCTTTTGGCATGGACAATCAGAAACCTATCTTTTATATAAAGGATTTTCAGGTCGAAAGTGCCCGTACTATGGGAGCAGGCAACGCCCATCTCAAACTGAAAATTTCTAAAGGCGAGGCGAGTTTTGAAGTGGTAGCCTTTGGCCAAGGCAGATGGGCGACAGAGTTTGCTCAAACCAAAAATCTAGAATTGGCGGTTAAATTGTCTGTCAACCAATGGAATGGCCAAACTGCCCTCCAGTTGATGATGGTGGATGCGCGTGTGGAAGGTGTTCAACTTTTTAACATTCGTGGGAAGAATGCGGTCTTGCCAGAAGGAGTTCCAGTCTTGGATTTTGCTGGAGAAGTGCCAGATATAGCGACTAGTGAAGCTGTTGTCGTAAAAACTATTCCTGAGGATATTACCTTGCTGAAGACCATTTTTCAGGAACAGAATTTCTCTGCTGTCTATTTCAAAAATAATATTGACAAGGCCTACTATCTGACAGGATATGGGACTAGAGAGCAGTTTGCCAAATTGTACAAGACTATCTACCAGTTTCCAGAGTTTGATATTCGCTACAAGCTGAAAGATTTGGCCACTTATCTCAATATTCAACAAATCTTGCTGGTCAAGATGATTCAAGTATTTGAAGAGTTGGACTTTGTGACCATCAAAGATGGGGTTATGACAGTCAATAAAGAGGCACCAAAACGGGAAATCGGAGAAAGTCAGATTTACCAAAATCTCAAACAAACCGTCAAAGACCAAGAAATGATGGCGCTGGGTACCGTGCAAGAAATTTATGACTTTTTAATGGAAAAAGAGTAGACGTAGGAAAGAGTTGGGCAACCAGCTCTTTTTTGAAAACAAATCTTCATTTTGAAAATCATCAAAAAAATGGTATAATGGTAAGAAAAGATTCGGCTAAAAGTAATAGTGCTTTTAGAATAAGAGGGTAAGCAACCCTATAATCAAGATAAACAAAGCTTTCGGAGGAAAAATGAGTAATATCAGTTTAACAACACTTGGTGGTGTACGTGAAAACGGGAAAAATATGTATATCGCTGAAATCGATGGATCTATTTTCGTTTTGGATGCAGGTCTAAAATACCCTGAAAATGAACAACTAGGGGTGGATGTGGTCATTCCCAATATGGACTACCTTTTTGAAAATAGCGATCGTATCGCTGGGGTCTTCTTGACCCACGGCCATGCGGATGCCATTGGTGCTCTGCCTTATCTCTTGGCTGAAGCCAAGGTCCCTGTATTTGGCTCTGAGTTGACCATTGAGTTGGCCAAACTCTTTGTCAAAGGAAATGACACAGTTAAGAAATTTAATGATTTTCATGTCATTGATGAGGATACGGAGATAGATTTTGGAGGGACTGTGGTGTCCTTCTTCCGTACGACCCACTCTATCCCAGAAAGTCTGGGTGTGGTCTTGAAGACAGCTGAAGGAAGCATCGTTTATACAGGTGACTTCAAATTTGACCAGACAGCTAGTGAATCTTATGCGACAGACTTCGCTCGTTTGGCAGAAATCGGTCGTGATGGAGTTCTAGCTCTTCTTAGCGATTCAGCCAATGCAGACAGTAATATCCAAGTGGCTAGCGAAAGTGAAGTTGGGGATGAAATTACCCAAACTATTGCAGACTGGGAGGGTCGTATTATCGTCGCAGCAGTAGCCAGCAACCTTTCTCGTATCCAGCAGGTGTTTGATGCTGCGGATGCAACAGGTCGTCGTGTGGTTTTGACAGGATTTGATATTGAAAATATCGTCCGCACTGCTATTCGTCTTAAGAAATTGTCTCTAGCTAACGAGAGTCTTTTGATTAAGCCAAAAGATATGTCTCGCTTTGAAGACCATGAGTTGATTATCCTTGAGACAGGTCGTATGGGTGAGCCAATCAACGGTCTTAGTAAGATGTCGATTGGTCGTCACCGTTATGTGGAAATCAAGGACGGTGACCTAGTCTATATCGTAACCACTCCGTCTATCGCCAAAGAAGCAGTTATGGCGCGTGTGGAAAACATGATTTACCAAGCTGGCGGGGTTGTCAAATTGATTACCCAAAGCTTGCGTGTGTCAGGACATGGAAATGCGCGTGATTTGCAGTTGATGATCAATCTCTTGCAACCCAAGTATCTCTTCCCAATTCAAGGGGAATACCGTGAGTTGGATGCCCATGCTAAGGCTGCTATGGCAGTTGGAATGTTGCCAGAACGCATTTTCATTCCTAAAAAGGGAACCAGCATGGCTTATGAGAATGGGGACTTTGTCCCAGCTGGAGCGGTTTCAGCAGGGGATGTCTTGATTGACGGAAATGCTATCGGTGATGTTGGAAATGTGGTCCTTCGTGACCGTAAGGTCTTGTCAGAGGATGGTATTTTTATCGTCGCAATTACCGTTAACCGTCGTGAGAAGAAAATTGTAGCCAAGGCTCGTGTTCATACGCGTGGATTTGTTTATCTCAAGAAGAGTCGTGATATTCTCCGTGAAAGTTCAGAATTGATTAACCAAACGGTAGAAGATTATCTTCAAGGAGATGACTTTGACTGGGCAGACCTTAAAGGGAAGGTTCGTGATAACCTGACCAAGTATCTCTTTGACCAGACTAAGCGTCGTCCAGCTATTTTACCAGTAGTCATGGAAGCAAAATAATCGTTGAAATAAACAGAGAGAAAGTCGAGTTTCGGCTTTTTCTTATAGAAAAATAGAGGAAAAAATATGGCAGTAATGAAAATCGAGTATTACTCACAAGTTTTAGATATGGAGTGGGGAGTGAATGTCCTCTATCCTGATGCCAATCGAGTGGAAGAACCAGAGTGTGAAGATATTCCTGTCTTGTACCTTTTGCACGGGATGTCTGGCAATCATAATAGTTGGCTCAAGCGGACCAATGTAGAACGCTTGCTTCGAGGAACTAATCTCATCGCTGTTATGCCCAATACCAGCAACGGTTGGTACACCGATACCCAATATGGTTTTGATTATTACACAGCTCTAGCAGAGGAATTGCCACAGGTTCTGAAACGCTTCTTCCCTAACATGACCAGTAAGCGTGAAAAGACCTTTATCGCTGGCCTCTCTATGGGAGGCTATGGCTGCTTTAAACTGGCTCTTGCGACCAATCGTTTTTCTTCTGCAGCTAGTTTTTCAGGTGCTCTTAGCTTTCAAGAGTTTTCTCCTGAGAGTCAAAATCTGGGAACACCTGCTTATTGGAGAGGTGTGTTTGGGGAGATTAAAGATTGGACAGCTAGCCCCTATTCTCTTGAAAGTCTGGCTAAAAAATCGGACAAAAAGACCAAGCTTTGGGCTTGGTGTGGCGAACAGGATTTCTTGTATGAAGCCAATAATCTCGCAGTGAAAAACCTCAAAAAGCTGGGATTTGATGTGACCTATAGCCATAGCGCTGGAACTCACGAATGGTACTATTGGGAAAAACAATTGGAACGGTTCTTGGCAACCCTACCGATTGATTTCAAATTAGAAGAGAGATTGACTTAGTTTGAATTTCAGCATAGGGGAGTAGAACTAAAATAAAATATGTTTTCACTAGACTTTTCAAACGAAAGTAGTAGAATAGTAATAAAATACTGGAGGAAAGAGAGTAGGAAATGTACCGTTATCAAATTGGCATTCCCACATTAGAATATGATCAGTTTGTCAAAGAACATGAATTAGCCAATGTATTGCAAAGTAGTGCTTGGGAAGAAGTGAAGTCTGATTGGCAACATGAGAAGTTTGGTGTCTACAGGGAAGAAAAATTACTGGCGACAGCTAGCATTTTGATTAGAACTCTTCCGCTAGGCTATAAAATGTTTTACATCCCAAGAGGACCTGTATTGGATTATGGGGATACAGAACTCTTGAGTTTTGTCATTCAGTCTATTAAGTCCTATGCTCGCAGTAAGAGAGCTGTTTTTGTGACTTTTGACCCAAGTATTTGCCTGTCTCAAAGTTTAGTTAATCAGGAAAAAACAGAATTTCCTGAAAATCTGGCTATTATTGATAGTTTGCAACAAATGGGAGTAAGGTGGTCAGGAAAAACAGAGGAAATGGGAGACACCATTCAACCTCGTATTCAGGCGAAAATATATAAGGAAAATTTTGAAGAAGATAAACTTTCCAAGTCAACAAAACAGGCTATTCGAACAGCACGGAATAAGGGGGTAGAGATTCAATTTGGTGGAACTGAATTATTAGAGCCTTTTTCCTTTTTGATGAAAAAAACCGAGAAGCGAAAAGAGATTCATTTGAGGAATGAAGCCTATTATAAAAAGTTGTTAGATAATTTTAAGGATAAGGCCTATATCACCTTGGCAACCTTGGATGTTTCTAAACGTTCGCAAGAATTAGAAGAACAGTTAGCGAAAAACAGAGCCTTGGAAGAGACCTTTACTGAGTCGACTCGCACTTCAAAAGTAGAAGCGCAGAAGAAGGAAAAAGAACGTTTGTTAGAGGAATTGACTTTCCTGCAGGAATATATGGATGCAGGTCAAGCAAGAGTTCCTTTAGCGGCTACTTTGAGTTTGGAATTTGGGACTACCTCTGTTAATCTATATGCTGGTATGGATGATGATTTTAAACGTTACAATGCACCAATTTTAACTTGGTATGAAACGGCTCGCTATGCCTTTGAGCGAGGTATGGTCTGGCAAAATTTAGGTGGTGTTGAAAACTCTCTCAATGGTGGACTTTATCATTTTAAGGCAAAATTTAATCCAACGATTGAAGAATACTTGGGTGAATTTACAATGCCCACTCATCCTCTCTATCCTCTGTTAAGACTTGCTCTTGATTTCCGTAAAACATTAAGAAAAAAACATAGAAAGTAAGTATATGGCACTAATTACACTCACGAAAGAAGAGTTTCAGGCTTATTCTAGTCAGGTCTCTTCTCGTTCCTTTATGCAATCGGTCCAGATGGGGGACTTGTTAGAAAAAAGAGGGGCTCGAATTGTTTATCTTGCTTTGAAACAAGAAGGAGAGATTCAAGTTGCAGCTCTGGTTTATAGCTTGCCCATGCTGGGTGGTCTGCATATGGAGATCAATTCGGGGCCGATTTATACCCAACAAGATGCTCTTCCAGTTTTTTATGCGGAGTTAAAAGAATATGCCAAGCAAAATGGTGTATTAGAGTTGCTTGTAAAACCTTATGAAACTTATCAAACTTTTGATAGCCAAGGTAATCCAATAGATGCTGAGAAAAAAAGTATGATTCAAGATTTGACTGATTTAGGTTATCAATTTGATGGATTGACAAGAGGTTATCCAGGTGGAGAGCCGGATTGGTTATATTATAAAGATTTGACTGAATTAACTGAAAAGAATTTGCTTAAAAGTTTTAGCAAAAAAGGTAAACCCTTGGTGAAAAAGGCTGAAACCTTTGGTATTCGGTTGAAAAAGTTAAAACGTGAAGAACTATCGATTTTTAAGAATATCACAAAAGAAACCTCTGAACGTAGAGAATATAGTGATAAAAGTTTAGAATATTATGAGCACTTTTATGATTCATTTGGAGAACAAGCGGAGTTTCTCATAGCAAGCTTGAATTTTTCGGACTATATGAGCAAATTGCAAGGTGAACAAAGTAAACTAGAAGAAATCTTGGACAAGTTGCGACTTGATTTGAGTAAAAATCCTCATTCTGAGAAAAAACAAAATCAACTGAGAGAATATTCTAGCCAATTTGAAACGTTTGAAGTTCGAAAAGCAGAAGCGCGAGACTTGATTGAAAAATATGGGGAAGAAGATATTGTTTTAGCCGGGAGTTTATTTGTTTATATGCCTCAGGAAACGACTTATCTCTTTAGTGGTTCCTACACTGAATTTAATAAGTTCTATGCCCCTGCACTGCTTCAAAAATATATTATGTTGGAAAGCATAAAACGTGGAATACCTAAATACAACTTCCTAGGCATTCAAGGGATTTTTGATGGAAGTGATGGTGTTTTACGTTTTAAACAAAATTTTAATGGCTATATTGTACGCAAAGCAGGTACTTTCCGTTACCATCCATCGCCTTTAAAATACAAAGCTATCCAGTTACTCAAAAAAATAGTAGGACGTTAAGATGAAAAAGCCAGTATTTAGCTTTCTTTCAGCTTCTTTTAGTAAAATAATTTTTATTTGCTAGAAAGGTGGAAGGATATGCGCTGGCTTTTTCGTTTGATAGGGGTTTTCTTTTCTTTTGTGTGGCGTTTGTTTTGGCGCCTGGTTTGGATAGTTGTACTCTTATGTGCTCTTGCTTTTGGATTTCTCTGGTATCTGAACGGGGATTTTCAAGAAGCGCTAAAGCAAGCAGAGCGGTCAGTAAAAATTGGTCAACAAAGTATTGACCAATGGGAAAGAACAGGGCAACTGCCTAAGTTGAACCAGACAGATAGCCACCAACACTCTGAAGGAAGATGGCCACAGGCTTCTGCTCGTATTTACTTGGATCCCCAGATGGATTCACGCTTTCAAGAGGCTTATGTAGAAGCAATTCAGAATTGGAATCAAACTGGTGCTTTTAACTTTGAAATCGTGACTGAGTCTAGTAAGGCGAATATTACGGCTACGGAGATGAACGACGGAGGCACTCCTGTGGCAGGAGAGGCGGAAAGTCAAACTAATCTCTTAACAGGGCAATTCTTATCCATAACGGTGCGGTTGAATCATTATTATCTGTCCAATCCAGACTATGGCTATTCATATGATCGCCTTGTCCATACGGCGGAACATGAGTTGGGGCATGCGATTGGCTTGGACCATACAGATGAGAAGTCTGTGATGCAACCTGCAGGTTCCTTTTATGGTATTCAGGAAGAGGATGTTGAAAGACTTCGAAAATTATATGAGACCAATGAGTAGGGGACTATCTTTCCCTACTTTTTTGCTATAATGGAACTATGAATAACTTGATTAAATCAAAACTAGAGCTCTTGCCGACCAGCCCTGGTTGCTACATTCACAAGGATAAAAACGGCACCATTATCTATGTAGGAAAGGCTAAAAATCTGCGTAATCGTGTGAGGTCTTATTTCCGTGGAAGTCATGATACCAAGACAGAGGCTCTGGTGTCTGAAATTGTGGATTTTGAATTTATTGTTACGGAGTCCAATATTGAGGCACTTCTCCTAGAAATCAACCTGATCAAGGAAAATAAGCCCAAGTACAATATTATGCTCAAGGACGATAAGTCCTATCCCTTCATCAAAATCACCAATGAACGCTATCCTCGCTTGATTATCACTCGTCAGGTCAAAAAAGATGGAGGTCTCTACTTTGGACCTTATCCAGATGTGGGCGCAGCCAATGAAATCAAGCGGTTGCTGGATCGGATTTTTCCTTTTCGTAAGTGTACCAATCCACCCTCTAAGGTCTGTTTTTACTACCATATCGGCCAATGCATGGCCCACACCATCTGTAAAAAAGATGAGGCCTATTTCAAGTCCATGGCTCAGGAGGTTTCTGACTTCTTAAAAGGGCAGGATGACAAAATAATCGATGACCTCAAGGGAAAGATGGCAACGGCAGCCCAGACTATGGAATTTGAACGTGCGGCAGAATACCGTGACCTGATTCAGGCCATTGGAACGCTTCGAACCAAGCAACGGGTTATGGCCAAGGATCTCCAAAATCGTGATGTCTTTGGCTACTATGTGGACAAGGGTTGGATGTGTGTTCAGGTTTTCTTTGTTCGTCAGGGTAAGCTCATTGAACGCGATGTCAATCTCTTTCCCTACTACAATGATCCGGATGAGGACTTTCTAACCTATGTGGGACAATTCTATCAAGAAAAATCTCATCTAGTTCCCAATGAGGTACTGATTCCGCAGGATATTGACGAAGAAGCAGTCAAGGCCTTGGTGGATACCAAGATTCTCAAGCCCCAGCGTGGAGAGAAAAAGCAGCTGGTTAATTTGGCTATAAAGAATGCTCGAGTCAGTCTAGAGCAGAAGTTCAATCTGCTAGAAAAATCTGTCGAAAAGACCCAAGGAGCTATTGAAAATCTAGGACGCTTGCTCCAAATCCCGACACCGGTTCGCATCGAGTCCTTCGATAACTCCAACATCATGGGGACCAGTCCTGTTTCAGCCATGGTGGTCTTTGTCAACGGCAAACCAAGTAAAAAAGATTATCGTAAGTATAAAATCAAGACTGTCGTTGGACCAGACGACTATGCCAGTATGAGAGAGGTCATTCGCAGGCGCTATGGCCGAGTTCAACGTGAGGCTTTGACTCCTCCAGATTTGATTGTCATCGATGGGGGACAAGGTCAAGTCAATATCGCCAAGCAAGTCATCCAAGAGGAGCTAGGTTTGGATATTCCCATTGCAGGTCTGCAAAAGAATGACAAGCACCAAACCCATGAATTGCTCTTTGGAGATCCGCTGGAGGTGGTGGAGTTGTCTCGCAATTCTCAGGAATTTTTCCTTTTGCAACGCATTCAAGATGAGGTCCACCGCTTTGCCATTACTTTCCACCGCCAACTGCGCTCCAAAAATTCCTTTTCATCACAATTGGATGGCATTGAAGGGCTGGGGCCTAAACGTAAGCAAAATCTCATGAAGCATTTCAAGTCTTTGATCAAAATCAAGGAAGCCAGTGTGGATGAGATTGTCGAAGTTGGGGTACCAAGAGCAGTTGCAGAAGCTGTGCAGAGGAAGTTGAACCCGCAGGAAGAAGTGGAATTGGTTCAGGTAGCGGAAGAAAGAGTAGAATACCAAACGGATACAGGACATGATTAAATAGAGCTTTCTTAATAGAATTGTGCAAACTAAAAACGATTGGCTGGCCCAATCGTTTTTAATATATCTTATTGTAACTGAGATTTATCTGGGAGATAAGAACCACCTAGATAAGTATTGCTAAGTTTTTCGAGTGTTCCATCTTGATAGAGTTCTTTGAGTGCTTTATCAAATTGCTCTTTAAACTCTTTCTGGTCGCTTGAGAAAATGATATAGTTGCTGGGGCTATCGGCAGAAGGTAAATCAACGACTGAGAGGTCTAAGCCACGGTCCTTGATAATCTTTTGGACGGATACCTTGTCAAAGACTAGGAAATCAAACTCTCCGTTAGAGAGATCTAGGATTCGCTTACCGATATCCTCGCCAGAAAAATCGATAGTAGCAGGATTGTCAGTGTGTTTTTGATTCCAGTTATTGATGAATTGAGCGTTTGAAGTTCCAGTATCCTCTTGCGTTGTTTTGCCAGCGATTTGGTCAAGTGAAGTCAAAGGATTTTTCTTGTTGCTGACAAGGACGAGGGGATTGTTTGAAATTGGAAGCGAGTAAAGGTATTTTTCAGCACGCTCTTTTGTGTAACTCAAGTTATTGGCTGCTGCTTGATAGTGACCGGAATCAAGTCCTGGGAAGATACTTTCCCAGGCAGTTCTTTGGAATTGAATCTCGTAGCCGCTGAGTTTTTCATCCACTGCCTTTAGAACTTCAATATCGAAGCCTGTCAGATTGCCTTTATCTTCGTAGTCAAATGGTGGCACATCACCAGCTGTAGCAACGACGATTGTCTTTTGAGAGTTAGTCTCTTTAGGTGTAGCTTGATTTCCACAGGCAACCAAAAATGGTAGGATGGCTAATAATAGGCTAAATTTTTTCATAATATCTCCATTCAAATGTAAAGTACTTGCTAGTTTATCAGAAACTGTCTTGATGAACCAATATATCTTTTTTATGGCTGTGATAAAAAATCTTAATCATGAAAAATCTCTGCAAGCTCTTTCAAAATATGGTAGAATGGAAGCAGTAGAATTAGAAAAGGAAATCGATTATGAAATTTCTTGAATTAAATAAAAAACGTCATGCGACTAAGCATTTCACTGACAAGCCTGTTGATCCAAAAGATGTTCGTACGGCTATCGAAATTGCAACCTTGGCACCAAGTGCCCACAACAGCCAACCTTGGAAATTTGTGGTGGTTCGTGAGAAAAATGCTGAACTGGCAAAGTTGGCTTACGGTTCCAACTTTGAACAGGTATCATCAGCGCCTGTAACCATTGCCTTGTTTACAGATACAGACCTTGCCAAACGTGCTCGTAAGATTGCCCGAGTTGGTGGTGCTAATAACTTTTCTGAAGAACAACTTCAATATTTCATGAAGAATTTGCCTGCGGAATTTGCACGCTATAATGAACAACAGGTTAGTGACTACCTAGCCCTCAATGCAGGTTTGGTTGCTATGAACTTAGTTCTCGCTCTTACAGACCAAGGAATCGGATCAAATTTGATTCTTGGTTTTGACAAATCAAAAGTCAACGAGGTTTTGGAAATTGAAGACCGTTTCCGTCCAGAACTCTTGATCACAGTGGGTTATACAGACGAAAAATTGGAACCAAGCTACCGCTTGCCAGTAGATGAAATCATTGAGAAAAGATAGAAAGAAGATAATATGACAGTAATTGATTTTACAGCAGAAGTAGAAAAACGCAAAGAAGACCTCTTGGCTGACTTGTTTAGCCTTTTGGAAATCAACTCAGAACGTGATGACAGCAAGGTTGATGCTGAACATCCATTTGGGCCTGGTCCAGTAAAAGCCTTGGAAAAATTCCTTGAAATTGCAGACCGTGATGGCTACCCAACTAAAAATGTTGATAACTATGCAGGACATTTTGAGTTTGGTGATGGAGAAGAAGTTCTCGGAATCTTTGCCCATATGGATGTGGTCCCTGCTGGTAGCGGTTGGGATACAGATCCTTACACACCGACTATCAAAGACGGTCGCCTTTATGCGCGTGGGGCTTCAGATGACAAGGGTCCTACAACAGCTTGTTACTATGGTTTGAAAATCATCAAAGAATTGGGTCTTCCAACTTCTAAGAAAGTTCGTTTCATCGTTGGAACTGATGAAGAATCAGGCTGGGCAGACATGGACTACTACTTCGAGCACGTAGGACTTGCCAAACCAGACTTCGGTTTCTCTCCAGACGCTGAGTTTCCTATCATCAATGGTGAAAAAGGAAATATCACGGAATACCTTCACTTTGCAGGAGAAAATGCAGGTGTTGCCCGTCTTCACAGCTTCACAGGTGGTTTACGTGAAAATATGGTACCAGAATCAGCAACAGCAGTCGTTTCAGGTGATTTGACTGACTTGCAAGCTAAACTAGATGCCTTTGTTGCAGAACACAAACTTAGAGGAGAACTCCAAGAAGAAGCTGGCCGATACAAGGTGACCATCATTGGTAAATCAGCCCACGGTGCTATGCCTGCTTCAGGTGTCAATGGTGCGACTTACCTAGCCCTCTTCCTTAGCCAGTTTGACTTTGTTGGTCCAGCCAAAGACTACCTTGACATCGCTGGTAAGATTCTCTTGAACGACCATGATGGTGAAAATCTCAAGATTGCTCATGTGGATGAAAAGATGGGTGCCCTTTCTATGAATGCAGGCGTCTTCCGCTTTGATGAAACAAGTGCTGACAATACCATTGCCCTCAACATCCGCTATCCAAAAGGAACAAGTCCAGAACAAATCAAGTCAATTCTTGAAAACTTGCCAGTTGCTTCTGTTAGCCTTTCTGAACACGGTCACACGCCTCACTATGTGCCAATGGAAGATCCACTTGTTCAAACCTTGTTGAATGTTTATGAAAAACAAACAGGCCTACAAGGTCACGAGCAAGTTATCGGTGGTGGAACCTTTGGTCGTTTGCTCGAACGCGGAGTTGCCTACGGTGCCATGTTCCCGGACTCAATTGACACCATGCACCAAGCCAATGAATTTATCGCCTTGGATGATCTCTTCCGAGCAGCAGCAATCTATGCCGAAGCTATTTATGAATTGATCAAATAAAACGATAGAAGTCTGAGATTGTATGCTTAGACTTCTTTTTGGAGGGAAAGTAGATGTCTCAAATTGAAAGAATCAAGCAGGCTATTATGTCGGATCCGCAGAATGTCAGCTATACAGAGCGTGGCATTGAGCCTCTCTTTGCGGCGCCAAAGACTGCTCGTATCAATATCATCGGTCAAGCACCGGGACTTAAAACTCAAGAAGCAGGCCTTTACTGGAAAGATAAGAGTGGTGACCGCTTGCGGGAGTGGCTAGGTGTGGATGAAGATACATTTTATAATTCAGGTTATTTTGCTGTTTTGCCTATGGATTTCTACTTTCCAGGGCATGGAAAGTCGGGCGACCTGCCGCCTCGAGCAGGTTTTGCTGAAAAATGGCATCCGCAACTCTTGCAAGAATTACCAGATATTCAATTGACCCTCTTGATTGGTCAGTATGCCCAAGCCTACTATTTACAAGAGAAAATCAGTGGCAAAGTAACAGAACGGGTAAAACATTACCAGAACTACTTGCCAACCTATTTTCCACTGGTACACCCCTCACCGAGAAATCAAATCTGGATGGCTAAAAATCCTTGGTTTGAGTCAGAAGTGGTGCCAGATTTGAAAAAAAGAATTAAAACTATTTTATAGTCAATGAAAATCAAAGAGCAAACTAGAAAGCTAGCCGCAGGCTGCTCAAAGTACAGCTTTGAGGTTGCAGATAAAACTGACGAAGTCAGCTCAAAACACTGTTTTGAGGTTGTGGATAGAACTGACGAAGTCAGCTCAAAACACTGTTTTGAGGTTGTGGATAGAACTGACGAAGTCAGCTCAAAACACTGTTTTGAGGTTGTGGATAGAACTGACGAAGTCAGTAACTATACATACGGTAAGGCGACGCTGACGTGGTTTGAAGAGATTTTCGAAGAGTATTAGGAGAAAAAGAATGAAAGAAATAACCTTTGACGCATTTTACCAGCTTTACCAAAATGAGCAACTTTCTCTAGTGGACGTGAGAGAAGTGGATGAGTTTGAAGCACTTCATTTAGAAGGCGCCCACAACTTGCCACTTAGTCAATTGGCTGATAGCTATGATCAGTTGGATAAGGACCAGTTACATTATGTTATTTGCAAATCTGGAATGAGATCGGCGCGTGCTTGTCAATTTCTAGCTGAACAAGGTTATGAGGTTATCAATGTACAAGGTGGCATGTTAGCCTTTGAAGAACTGTAAACATTAGCATTTCTCCTACTTGGCGTGGACTGGGTAGGGGACTTTATTTTTAGACAATTCTCATTTTTAAGAATCTTGAAAACATTCAATATTTACTTCGTGAAGCTTTTTTCATACTCCTATTCATGATATACTAGGTCAGTATTTTATAAATATGAAGGAGATTTTCATGGCTAAAAAAGGTGCCCTAACAGGTTTGCTCCTGTTTGGAATATTTTTTGGTGCGGGGAACTTGATTTTTCCGCCTTCTCTAGGTGCTCTATCTGGAGAACATTTTCTTCCTGCCATCGCAGGTTTTGTCTTTTCAGGTGTCGGTATCGCCGTCTTGACTCTTATTATTGGAACGCTAAATCCTAAAGGATATATCTACGAGATTTCAACAAAGATAGCGCCTTGGTTTGCGACTCTTTACCTCTCAGTTCTTTACTTGTCAATCGGTCCATTCTTTGCTATCCCACGTACTGCTACAACAGCTTACGAAGTAGGGATTAGCCCCCTTTTGTCGGATGCAAATAAAGGACTTGGCTTGATTGTATTTACGGTTCTGTATTTTGTGGCAGCCTATTTGATTTCGCTTAATCCATCAAAAATCTTGGATCGTATCGGCCGTATTTTAACGCCAGTCTTTGCGATTTTGATTGTTATCTTGGTTGTTCTGGGAGCTTTCAAATACGGTGGAACAAGTCCTCAAGCTGCGTCAGCTGCTTATCAAGCTTCTGCCTTTGGTACAGGTTTCCTAGAAGGTTACAATACCTTGGATGCTCTTGCCTCAGTTGCCTTCAGTGTAATCGCGGTTCAAACCTTGAAACAACTTGGATTTTCAAGTAAGAAAGAATACATTTCAACTATTTGGGTGGTTGGTATCGTTGTAGCCCTTGCTTTCAGCGCTCTTTACATCGGTTTAGGTTTCCTTGGAAATCATTTCCCAGTACCAGCTGAAGCGATGAAGGGTGGAACTCCTGGTGTTTACATTTTGTCACAAGCCACTCAAGAAATCTTTGGCTCAACAGCCCAACTCTTCCTTGCAGCTATGGTTACCGTAACCTGCTTCACAACAACCGTTGGTTTGATTGTGTCTACAGCTGAGTTCTTTAATGAACGTTTCCCACAAATCAGCTACAAGGTTTATGCGACAGCCTTTACCTTGATTGGATTTGCCATTGCTAATTTGGGTCTTGATGCGATTATCAAGTACTCAATCCCTGTACTGGTTATCTTGTACCCAATCACCATTGCCATCGTTATGATTGTCATTGTCAACAAATTTGTTGCCCTTTCAAAACCGGGTATGCAGTTGACAATTGCTGTGGTTACAGCTATTGCCATTGCAAGCGTACTAGGAAGCTCATTTAAAGTTGAGTTTCTTGCAAATCTTGTCAACGCTCTTCCTTTTGCCAAGGCATCACTCCCATGGTTGGTACCAGCCGTTGTCGGAATCTTGCTCTCATTGGTTCTACCAAACAAGCAAGAAAGCGATGTTTTTGAAATGGAATAATCATTAAAATCACTTTTGTAGCCAAGTCTACAGGAGTGATTTTCTTTTTTTATCCGATGATAAATGTGTTATAATAGGTAGCAAAAGAGGTGAAGAAATGAATCAAACAGTAGAATATATCAAAGAACTGACAGCTATTGCATCGCCAACGGGCTTCACTCGTGAGATTTCAGACTATTTAGTCAAGACTCTAGAAGCTTTTGGTTACCAGCCAGTTCGTACAGCTAAGGGCGGTGTCAATGTGACCATCAAAGGTAAAAATGATGAGCAACAACGCTATGTGACTGCCCATGTAGATACGCTGGGGGCTATTGTCCGTGCTGTCAAACCAGACGGCCGTCTCAAAATGGACCGTATCGGTGGTTTTCCTTGGAACATGATTGAAGGAGAAAACTGTACCGTTCATGTGGCTAGCACAGGTCAAAAGCTATCAGGCACCATCCTCATCCACCAAACTTCTTGCCATGTCTATAAGGATGCAGGAACTGCAGAACGCACGCAGGACAATATGGAAGTGCGTTTGGACGCCAAAGTAACAAATGAAAAAGAAACTCGTGCCTTGGGGATTGAGGTCGGTGATTTTATCAGTTTTGACCCACGAACTGTCGTGACAGAGACAGGTTTTATCAAGTCTCGTCATTTGGACGACAAGGTCAGTGCAGCGATTTTGCTTAACCTCCTTCGTATTTATAAGGAAGAGAAGATTGAATTGCCAGTAACAACCCATTTTGCCTTTTCAGTTTTTGAAGAAGTGGGGCATGGAGCTAACTCTAATATCCCTGCTCAGGTAGTAGAATATCTGGCTGTGGACATGGGAGCCATGGGTGATGACCAGCAGACAGATGAGTACACAGTATCTATCTGTGTTAAGGATGCTTCAGGTCCTTATCACTATGACTTCCGTCAACATTTGGTTGCCTTGGCGAAAGAGCAAGATATTCCATTTAAGCTGGACATCTATCCATTTTATGGTTCGGACGCTTCAGCGGCTATGTCTGCAGGGGCAGAAGTCAAACACGCTCTGCTTGGTGCTGGCATTGAATCAAGTCACTCTTACGAGCGAACACACATTGATTCAGTTGTCGCGACGGAGCGTATGGTTGATGCTTATCTTAAGAGTACATTGGTAGACTAATATGTGCCTGATTTGCCAGAGAATTGACCTCATCAAAGCTGGGGAAAATCCCTATTTTGTCAAAGAGTTGGAAACAGGCTATCTTGTGATTGGAGACCACCAGTATTTTGCAGGCTATAGTCTCTTTCTAGCCAAGGAACACGTCACCGAATTGCACCATTTGAAAAAGAAAACAAGACTCCGTTTTCTCGAAGAAATGAGTCTAGTCCAAGAGGCGGTTGCCAATGCCTTTACTGCTGAGAAAATGAATATCGAACTGTTAGGAAATGGCGATGCCCATCTTCATTGGCATCTGTTTCCACGACGGACAGGTGATATGAATGACCACGGTCTTAAGGGACGTGGACCAGTCTGGTGGGTACCCTTTGAAGAAATGACAGCAGAAACCTGCCAAGCAAAACCGGAAGAGATTAAACAATTAGTTAAACGTTTATCGATAGAAGTAGATAAACTATTAGAAATAAAGGAGTAGAAATGAAAAAAAGATACCTTGTCTTGACAGCCTTGCTAGCCTTGAGTCTAGCAGCTTGTTCACAAGAAAAAGCAAAAAATGAAGATGGCGCAGCTAAGACAGAGCAAACTGCCAAAGCTGATGGAACAGTTGGAAGTAAGTCTCAAGGAGCTGCCCAGAAAAAAGCAGAAGTGGTCAATAAAGGTGATTACTACAGTATCCAAGGGAAATACGATGAAATCATCGTAGCAAATAAACACTATCCATTGTCAAAGGACTATAATCCAGGGGAAAATCCAACAGCCAAGGCTGAGTTGGTCAAACTCATCAAAGCGATGCAGGAGGCGGGTTTCCCAATCAGTGACCATTACAGTGGCTTTAGAAGTTATGAAACTCAGACCAAACTCTACCAAGATTATGTCAATCAAGATGGGAAAGAAGCTGCCGACCGTTATTCTGCTCGACCTGGTTATAGCGAACACCAAACAGGCTTGGCCTTTGATGTGATTGGGACTGATGGTGATTTGGTAACAGAAGAAAAAGCAGCCCAATGGCTCTTGGACCATGCTGCTGATTATGGCTTTGTTGTCCGTTATCTCAAAGGTAAGGAAAAGGAAACAGGCTATATGGCTGAAGAATGGCACCTTCGTTATGTCGGAAAAGAAGCTAAAGAAATTGCTGAGAGTGGTCTCAGTTTGGAAGAATACTATGGCTTTGAAGGCGGAGATTACGTCGATTAAAAAATAAACTTTTCTCTTGCAATTCCAGATAAATAGTGTATAATAGATGGGTATGTGAAAAGCATACTTGTGGGAGGTAAAAATCTCTAATTACCGCCAAAACCACAAAGGAGGATTTAAAAATGGCTAAAAAAGTCGAAAAACTTGTAAAATTGCAAATCCCTGCTGGTAAAGCTACACCAGCTCCACCGGTTGGACCTGCTCTTGGTCAAGCTGGTATCAACATCATGGGATTCACAAAAGAGTTCAACGCTCGTACAGCTGACCAAGCTGGTATGATCATTCCAGTTGTTATCTCAGTTTACGAAGATAAATCATTTACTTTCATCACTAAAACACCACCAGCTGCTGTTCTTTTGAAAAAAGCTGCAGGTGTTGAAAAAGGATCAGGTACACCTAACAAAACTAAAGTTGCTACAGTTACTCGTGCACAAGTACAAGAAATTGCAGAAACTAAGATGCCAGATTTGAACGCAGCAAACGTAGAGTCTGCAATGCGTATGATCGAAGGTACTGCTCGTTCTATGGGATTCACTGTTGTTGACTAATCAATAACACAGTAGAAAATCTCACAGCAGTCTATTAGTTGCTTTTCATACTAGGCAAGTGACTGAAGCTTGTACTTGGGTACAGCAAGGGAGCTTAACGAAGTAGGAAAAGAAAAATAATAGACTGAAAACCCGCAAGACTTCATCATTTCGAGAAGTGACGTGGGAGATGAAAATCGATTGAACCACTTACAAGGAGAATAGAAAATGGCTAAAAAAAGCAAACAACTTCGTGCTGCTCTTGAGAAAATCGACAGCACAAAAGCATACAGCGTAGAAGAAGCTGTAGCACTTGCAAAAGAAACTAACTTTGCAAAATTTGACGCAACTGTAGAAGTTGCTTACAACTTGAACATCGACGTTAAAAAAGCTGACCAACAAATCCGTGGAGCAATGGTATTGCCAAACGGTACTGGTAAAACTTCACGCGTTCTTGTTTTCGCACGTGGTGCAAAAGCTGAAGAAGCAAAAGCTGCTGGTGCAGACTTTGTTGGTGAAGATGACCTTGTTGCTAAAATCAACGACGGTTGGTTGGACTTCGACGTAGTTATCGCTACACCTGACATGATGGCTCTTGTTGGACGTCTTGGACGTGTCCTTGGACCACGTAACTTGATGCCAAACCCTAAAACTGGTACTGTAACAATGGATGTTGCAAAAGCAGTTGAAGAGTCTAAAGGTGGTAAAATCACTTACCGTGCTGACCGTGCAGGTAACGTTCAAGCAATCATCGGTAAAGTATCATTTGAAGCTGAAAAATTGGTTGAAAACTTCAAAGCTTTCAACGAAACAATCCAAAAAGCAAAACCAGCTACAGCTAAAGGAACTTACGTAACAAACTTGACTATCACAACTACTCAAGGTGTTGGTATCAAAGTTGACGTAAACTCACTTTAATCAGTAGTTAAAGTAATGTAAAAAAAGTTGAAGACGTTATGTCTCAACTTTTTTTGATTTCAAAACATTTCCTTGTAAGGTAAATTTAAGTTACTGCTGTTATTCTTAGGGTCACGTGTTTCAATACAATACTCTTTAAGCGTATGTAAATTACTTTTATACTAAAGCATTGATCATCGTTAATGAAAAATAGAAAGATGTCTAATAAAATTAAAAAACACTCATTCAAACTCTCAATAATTACCAGTTATAATACTTGAATGCTACAAATATAAATGCTATAATGAATTTAAGTGTGTACAATTATTTAGCAATCTTTTTTAAGATGTTCTCCTCTTAATATTACTAAAAAATTTAAGGGGGGGGGCTTTTTATTTGCCCTAATGCTTTAAATCAACACGAATAAAATAAATCAAGGAGGTTGAATCTCATGAAGAGAGGTCAACAAGATTTTAGAACTGAAAGATACCTTCGGTATGGTATTCGTAAGTATAGTTTTGGGGCAGCATCAGTGGCGATTGCAGCGGGTTTGATGTTTCTTGGAACTGGTGCGGTATCAGCAACAGAAGTAGAAGGAGTTAATGAACTATCTTCAACAGCTACTCCAACATCGACCATAGGCGATGAGGGTGCTAATCAAGGTGCTAACTCATCTAAACCCACTACTTATGACGCAGAGCCAGTTCTAACTAGAGACGCTAGTGAAGATACTGCCTCATCCCAAGCTAGCGATGAGAATACCGAAGCAACGGCAACTGAATCCTCTACAGAAACAGTTGCAGATAAGACTATTCTTAAGGATACAATCTCTGACTTGGAACTAGGATTATCTAAGATTGATCGTTCTAAAGTTCCAGCATCTACTATTGCAAATGCAGAGAAAGTACTGGCAGATGCGAAAGCAATCCTTGCCAAAGGAAATGCAAGCCAATCAGAAGTGGACACAGTCGCTAAAGCGAGTCGTTCACAAGTCTCTATTATTGCAAGCATGCCTAAAGTTCTTGGAGTAACACCAGCTGAATCGGAAAATAAGGAAAAAGCAACAACAGCTGCCCCAACAGCAACTGAAGTTGAAAAACCGATTGAGGCAAGTCTAGCTGAAGAAAAAACAGCTGAAGATGCAAAGGCAGAGTTGGTGACAGTGCAAGAAGACCTTGTTAGCTATTTACCACAAGCAGAGAAATTGGCTACAGACCCTGTAGTGATAGAAAAGGCAAAAGCAAGTCTTCAACTGATCAAATCAAGCCTTGTGGATGTAAGTATCACAATCCCTGAACTTGAAAAGCGTGTGCAAGAAGCAAAACGTGTACGCAACAGCCTTGTAAACCTTGTAACAGGCTCAAACTCAGGTAGTCGTGATAGCCGTAATGGTCAAGAGATGAGAGAGGGAAGTCAGCTGCTAACAGCCAGCGACTATATCTCAACTCCAAATGGGGATGGGACTTACACAGCTAAAGCTAGCGCTCCAACAAAAGAGAATCATACTGGTAAGGATATTTATACCTTCACTTCTACTGTAGCGACAAGGGGAGATGTTTCTACTGACCGAAGAAGTGGGGATATCAGCACCTTAGAAACTGTGGTCTATTCTACTCAACGTGACGGGGAAGAGAAAGATCCTGGTAACGCAGGTAATGGTGTCAATAATAAAGGACGTATGGATTATCCCTTAACCAAGGAACAAGCAGAAGCCTTGGCAGAAGAAGCAGAATTTTGGAAAGGTAAAAAACGTATAGACGGTTCGACGATTTCGGGTGGCAACAATTCAAAATACCAATCTAACGGTGGATATGAGTATCTAGCTACCCACATTTATCACTATGCCTATGAGCAAGGTCAAGACCGTGTTTATATCGATAAAATTAAGGAACGTTTTGACCTAACAGATAATGCTAAGGCAGCTGGTTGGACTATCACAGGAGTTGAACCAACAAACTTACCAAGTGGCTTAAGTTACAATGCTGCTACTGATACGATTGAGGGTAAGATTGTTGTAAGTAATATTGCAGATGGGGTATACGATACACGAACCTATGTGACTTATACCAATACCAAAACCACTGCAACTGTGCGTGTATTTTATCGAAACGTCCGTGGGGGTTGGATTGGTTGGCAAGATACTACGCCGCCTACTATAGAAACTGATAATACAGTTCATAAGGGAACGGTCGGAGAAGAGATTTCACCTGTAGACATCCATTACAAGGATGAGTCAGGTTCCCGTATAACCACTGCAAGAGGAAATGTTTCCTATACGTTGGCTGATGGTACAGATATCTTAGTTCGCCATTCATATGGCGATGGGACTTCTGGAATTTCAGGAAATATCTCAACAAATGGGTCAACGGTGGATACCGCTATTCCTGGTTTGACTTATAGATCAAACGCAGGGACTACTCCTATTACTGAAGATGGTAAAACTGTCGGCTATGATGGGAAAGGGCTAATCTCTGGAACACCAACAAAGGCAGGTGTTTACCATGTGACTGCCTACGCGAAAGATTACAACCGTACAGACCGTGCAACTAGTTACAGTTGGAATTATGATACACAAGAAGGTCGTGGAGAATTGACCTTTGTCATCGCACCTAAGGTAACGGTAAAGAACATAGCTACTTATGATACAACCGTACCGGTTGAGATTTCAGATGGGGCAACCTATGCAGAAATTACGACACCAGATGGCTCCAAGACTATCTTAAAAACAAATAAGGCTGGCAAGTGGGTTGTACAAGAGGGAACAACGAATACCGCGGTTTCTGCTGGAGATGAAGTTGGAACGGTAGGGAATGAATTTTCTCTATCAGTAAAACCTGAAGCGACGGCAGCAGCTGGAGTTTCTAAGATTTCTGTATATGCTAAAACTGAAAATGTTACGGCTAATCTCATGAGAACCAAGGTGGAGTTGAACTCTGCAACAAATGGTACGAAATATACAGCAAATCTAAACCCTAAATCAGGTCGTTATGAATTAGCTGACTCTGATGCAACGGTGCGAACAGAGTTAAATGATGGTAATTACACAATTACCAAACGAGAAGTTTCAACCCGTGCCCAAACAGATGGCTCCATGAAGTTTGACTTGTACGAATATACCAGAACCTACAATAATGCGAACAAAGTAACTGCTGTTAACAGTGTTGATTTAACTGAGACAGTTTATAACAAGGATGACACAGCAAATACTGCTACAGGTAATGGTATGTACATTACTGTTAAGTATGATAAAAATAGTGAGGAATGGTCAGCAAGTGACGGATCTAAGATAACAGCCAATAAGACTGGTGATGACACATGGGAAATTGAAACTAGTTCGGGTTATACTGGGACTGTTAAGGGAATTATGGCTGAAAACACCAGCACTTCTACTATCATCAACTCGAAACCAACTGCTAGGTCAACTTCTTACGAGAGTACCTTGAATACAACTGTTAACCTAATCGACCGCCCTGCAGCTGATACTGCTGTAGTTACTAGTGCTAAGGTGAGTGTCAGCGATGCTGAAGATGATAAGTTGGCTAAAAGTAACGCAGAAGCTGCATTCAAGGAAAGTCATAAAACAAAAGTAACAAGCATTACTGTTACAGATCCAGATGGCAACACCGTGTTTGCATCGACTACATCTGGAGACGCAGCCAACTATCCAACTGAAACATCTCTTAAATTGACAAAAGTTGGTGTGTATAGTGTTACTATCAATGCTGTAGATAGTAATACAAACTTGGTTGATGGAACAAATGTAGGGGATACGACTGCTGGGACTGACCACGGAGTGAACACTTCCACATCGACTACAACCTACACCATTACTGTTAAAGCTGGTATTGAAGGAACTCCTGTAACTACTAGCGACATTCAAGGAGCAGTTCAAAAAGGAAGTCCAAGCTTCAATTTTGATGACGCAGAGAAAACAAAGATTTCTTCTATCACAAATGGTACAAAAGTTTATAGCTTAGAATCAACAAATGCTACAGATAATACAGGAGCTACTGTAGGTACTTATGCTATTGATAAGGATACGGGTGAGGTAACCTTTACTCCTAATCCAACATTTGTTGGAACCCCAAATCCAGCTAAGGTAACTTTGACTTTAACAGTAAATGGAGTTGATCCATTAACATCTAGGGCAGATTACACACCAACTGTTATTGGAGTGAAACCAGAAGGAACTAAGGTATCTTCAACAGATATTCAAGGGGAAGTTCAAACAGGTAAACCGACCTTTACCCCAGGTTCTGCAGAAGTAAATGGAGCTAGAAAAACAGTCCCATTGAAGGCAGATAGCTATAAACTTCTTGATAGTGCAGGTACAGAAGTAGCGGATGGCGCTACAACTCCAGCTTACGCTGCAGCAGATAATGGTACTGTGAAAGCTGGTGATGTGATTGGAACCTTCGGTATTGACAAGTCAACAGGTCTCGTGACCTTTACGCCAACCAATAAAGCTTATGTTGGGGCAGTAAAACCTGTCCAAGTTGTTGTTTCAGATAACAATGGTACGCAACCAGAAGACGATAAACGTGGTGAATACACACCAAACATTGTCGGTGTTACTCCAACTGCAAGTGAAGCTTCAACTACAGGCATTCAGGGAGCAGTTCAAAAATCTGAAGTGGTTCTCAATGCTAAAGATGAAAATGTAAATACCTTGAACTTTAGCAAAGGTAGTGAGACTGTAAATGGAACTGAAAAATCTGTTGATTTAAATGAAGCTACTCTGACTCTAGTAGGAGCTGATGGTGAAGGTAAAGTAACGGTAGCTGGTCAAGGAACATACTCTATCGTAAAAGAAGACGGTAAGTCTTATGTTCAATTCACCCCGGTAGCCACTTATACAGGAAATGTAACTCCAGTAACAGTGAAAATTGCTGATGCTAATGGAACTGAAGTAACAACAACCTATACTCCGAAGATTGTTGGAGTGAAACCAAGCGCAGAATCTTCTAAGACAAATGGAATTCAAGGCGAAATTCAAACTTCTAGCATTGTTTACAATCTAGTTAATAAAGATGAGAATGCTCTAAACTTCGTCAAAGGGACTGCGATTATCAATAGTGAGTCTAAATCAATCGAACTAGATAAAACATCTGTGAAGCTAGTAGGTGCAGAAAATGGAACTGTTAATGGTGACGGTAGCGTTACTGTAGCGAATCAGGGTACTTATAGGCTTGTTAAAGATGCAACTGGAGCCAATGCTGTTACCTTCACTCCTCTTGCTACATTTACTGGAAAAGCACATCCTGTAACAGTAAGTATTACTGATACCAATGGAACTGAAGCAACAACAACCTACACTCCAAGCGTCACGCCTGTTAAAGTTTCAGCTGAACCTGCAACATCTACTGGAACTCAAGGTTCAACTCAAAGTGGTACGCCAATTTACACAGCTCCAGAAGCTGGTACGGGTGTTACAGTCACTCCAAGTTATACTTTGGATAACGATTCAACTACTAAAACTGTAGATGGTGTTGGTACTTATACAATTGATACAACTGGTAAAGTAACCTTTGTTCCCGTAGCTAGCTATGTATCAAGTGATGCCAATAAGACAAGTGTAGGAGTAAAAGTTACTTATAGATTAGAGACTGCAGATCACTCGCAGGCGACAATCACCTCTGAAACAACCTATACTCCAACAGTAAATCCTGTAACCTCTGCAGGAAATGATGTTGCAACGACAAACATCCAAGGTCATACCCAAAAATCAACAGATGAAGGGAAAGCTCTGACTTATACTATTTCTGATACTAGTCATATCACAGCACGCACTTATGCATTGGAAGGTGCAGATAATGATGGTAAAGTAGTGGTAGAGAATGTTGGAACCTACACAGTAGACGATAAAGGTCAGGTAACCTTTGTACCAGTGCCATCTTATGTAGGAACGCCGACTTCTGTGACAGTTGTTGAATCAGCGGTTTTAACTTCTGATGATAAGACTACAGCAATTATCACAACTAAGTCAATGTACACTCCAACGGTAACAGCTGTAACTCCAACAGGTGCTTCATCAGTTACTGAAGGAGCTCGTGGAACTATTCAAACATCTCCTGTAGTATTTGATACGCCAGATCAAGATAATACAACAGTAAACTTTAATAAAGGTCATGAAAAAGTTGAACTTGATAAGTCTACTCTAACATTAGTTGATAAAACTGGTAAAGAAGTGAAAGAAGTTGTAGTTCCAGGAGAAGGAACATATGTACTTAAGGATGGAGTCGTTGAATTTACACCAGAAAAAGATTTCGTAGGCAAGGCAACTCCAGTAACAGTTCAAGTGAAAGACGTCAATGGTAAGGTGGTTTCTGAAACTTATACTCCAACTGTGCGTCCTGTAACGGAGTTTAAAGACACAGATGGGAATGTTGTTTCAGGAAGTACTACAGAAGATGGCAAAGTTGATAAGAAAGACTTCCCAGGTTATAGATTTGTTGAAACTAAAGTTGATGGCAAGGGTAATACTACTCATATCTATGAAAAAGTAACAACAACATTCAAGGATAAGGAAGGCAATCTTATTACTGTTGATAAAGACAACAATCCTGTGAAATCAACAGAAAAAGGAGAAATCCCAGCTAAAACGATCCCAGGTTATAAATTCGTAGAAACGAAGAAATTACCAAATGGTGATATTGAGCATATCTATGAAAAAGTAACAACAACATTCAAGGATAAGGAAGGCAATCTTATTACTGTTGATAAAGACAACAACCCTGTGAAATCAACAGAAGAAGGAGAAACCCCGGCTAAAACGATTCCAGGTTATAAATTCGTAGAGACTAAGAAACTTCCAAACGGAGATATCGAACACATCTACGAAAAAGTAACAACTTCATTCAAAGATAAAGACGGAAACGAGATTCCAAACTATCCAAGTGAGCCAGGCACAGTAGATAAGAAAGACATTCCAGAATACCGCTTCGTAGAAACTAAGAAATTACCAAACGGTGACACAGAACACATCTACGAAAAAGTAACAACTTTCTTTAAAGATAAAGAAGGCAAAGAGATTCCAAACTATCCAAGTGAGCCAGGTACAGTAGATAAGAAAGACATTCCAGAATACCGCTTCGTAGAAACGAAGAAATTGCCAAATGGTGATACTGTTCATGTTTATGAAAAAGTAACACCACCAGCTCCTCAACCAAATCCAGGTAAGCAAAATACAACTACTTGGACAGATGAGAATGGAAATCCATTGAAACCAACTGAGCCAGGTTCTAAAGAGCCGGGAACAATTCCAGGTTACGAATATGTGAAGACTGTGACAGATTCAAATGGAAATATCAGACATATCTTCCGCAAAGTTGAGATGCCAACTCCAACACCGGTTGAACCGACTCAACCAGCACAACCGGTAGAGCCAGCAACTCCAGCAATACCTGAACAGCCAGCTAAACCTCAAATGCCAGCAACACCTAAATATGTTGATGGTCAAAAAGAATTGCCTAACACAGGTACAGAAGCTAACGCTAGTCTAGCTGCACTTGGACTCCTTGGAGCTTTGAGTGGATTTGGACTTCTTGCTCGCAAGAAGAAAGAAGACTAATCTTTCTAATGGGTATAATTTGTTTGCAATGAACAGATTGTCCTTAATGAAGATGGGCAAAAACTTCATTTCAGGATAAAATGAAGCCACAATAAAACGCATAGTATCAAGTTTTCAAGACCTGATATTATGCGTTTTTTAATTTTAAAGACTTTTTCAGTCTCACTTATTGTATAGTGAAATGAGATGAAAAATGGACAAATTGATTGGGGGATTTAAACCAATTTCTAATCAACAGAATTTTTGATTAAAAGTATTATTTTAAGAGAAAAATTTTCAATTTCACAAATTTTAGGCAAACGCTTGCATTTTAGTTTTTATTGGACTATAATAGGTTGGTATAAAGCCTTCTGTAAGAATAAAATGTAGAAGGTGTAGAAAGTAAGGATTGAGCTTACTTGTATTGGAAAATACAATGTTGTTATTCCTTACATAGGGAGATAGATATGGCAATGATAGAAGTGGAACATCTTCAGAAAAATTTTGTGAAGACTGTTAAGGAACCGGGCTTGAAGGGTGCTTTGCGTTCCTTTATTCATCCTGAAAAGCAGACCTTTGAAGCGGTCAAGGACTTGACTTTTGAGGTACCAAAGGGGCAGATTTTAGGTTTTATTGGGGCAAATGGTGCTGGGAAGTCGACCACCATCAAAATGCTGACCGGGATTTTGAAACCGACATCTGGTTTTTGTCGGATTAACGGTAAGATTCCCCAAGATAATCGCCAAGATTATGTCAAGGATATTGGGGTTGTTTTTGGACAACGTACCCAGCTATGGTGGGATTTGGCCCTGCAAGAGACCTACACGGTATTGAAAGAGATTTACGATGTGCCAGATTCGCTCTTCCATAAGCGCATGGATTTTTTGAATGAAGTCTTGGATTTGAAGGACTTTATCAAGGATCCCGTGCGGACTCTTTCACTGGGACAACGGATGCGGGCGGATATAGCAGCTTCCTTGCTTCACAATCCCAAGGTTCTCTTTTTAGATGAGCCGACCATTGGTTTGGATGTTTCGGTTAAGGATAACATTCGTCGGGCTATTACTCAGATCAATCAGGAGGAAGAAACGACCATTCTCTTGACCACTCACGACCTGAGCGACATTGAGCAACTCTGTGATCGGATTTTTATGATAGACAAGGGGCAGGAAATTTTTGATGGAACGGTGAGCCAACTCAAGGAAACCTTTGGTAAGATGAAGACACTCTCCTTTGAACTGCTACCAGATCAAAGTCATCTCGTCTCTCACTATGAAAGCTTGCCTGATATGACCGTTGATAGACAAGGAAATAGCCTCAATATTGAATTTGATAGTTCCCGCTACCAGTCAGCTGACATTATCAAGCAAACCCTGTCTGATTTTGAAATCCGCGATTTGAAGATGGTGGATACGGATATTGAGGATATTATCCGTCGCTTCTACCGAAAGGAGCTCTAAGATGGTCAAATTGTGGAGACGTTATAAACCCTTTATCAATGCAGGTGTTCAGGAATTGATTACCTATCGAGTCAACTTTATTCTCTATCGAATCGGCGATGTCATGGGGGCTTTTGTGGCTTTTTATCTTTGGAAGGCTGTCTTTGATTCTTCGCAAGAGTCTTTGATTCAGGGCTTTAGTATGGCAGATATCACCCTCTACATCATTATGAGTTTTGTGACTAATTTATTAACTGAGTCAGATAGCTCCTTTATGATAGGTGATGAGGTCAAGGATGGTTCGATTATCATGCGTTTGCTGAGACCAGTACATTTTGCGGCCTCTTATCTTTTCACAGAGCTTGGTTCCAAGTGGTTGATTTTTATCTCTGTTGGCCTGCCATTTTTAAGTGTCATTGTTTTAATAAAAATCGTATCTGGGCAAGGTATTGTAGAAGTACTGGGAATAACGATTCTTTATCTTTTTAGCTTAACGCTGGCTTATCTGATTAACTTTTTCTTTAATATCTGTTTTGGATTTTCAGCCTTTGTATTTAAAAATTTATGGGGTTCTCAAGTATTTAAGGCTTCACTAGTATCCTTTATGTCTGGCAGTTTGATTCCCTTGGCTTTCTTTCCAAAGGTTGTTGCAGATATTCTGTCCTTCCTGCCTTTTTCATCCTTGATTTATACTCCAGTCATGATTATCGTTGGGAAATACGATGCCAGTCAGATGCTTCAGGCGCTCGCTTTGCAGTGTTTCTGGCTCTTAGTGATGGTGGGCTTGTCTCAGTTGATTTGGAAACGAGTCCAGTCCTTTATCACCATTCAAGGAGGTTAGTATGAAAAAATATCAACGCATGCATCTGATTTTTATCAGACAATACATCAAACAAATTATGGAATACAAGGTGGATTTTGTGGTTGGTGTGCTGGGAGTTTTTCTAACTCAAGGATTGAACCTCTTGTTTCTCAATGTCATCTTTCAACATATTCCATCCCTAGAAGGTTGGACTTTTCAAGAAATCGCCTTTATCTATGGTTTTTCCTTGATTCCCAAGGGCTTGGACCATCTCTTTTTTGATAATCTCTGGGCATTGGGACAACGCTTGGTGAGAAAGGGAGAGTTTGACAAATATCTGACTCGTCCTATCAATCCTCTCTTTCACATCTTGGTTGAGACCTTTCAGATTGATGCCTTGGGTGAACTCTTGGTTGGTGGAATTTTACTAGCGACAACAGTATCAAGCATTGCTTGGACTCTTCCAAAATTCTTGCTTTTCCTAGTCTGTATTCCTTTTGCGACCTTGATTTATACCTCCTTGAAAATTGCGACAGCCAGTATCGCTTTTTGGACCAAACAGTCAGGCGCCATGATTTATATTTTCTATATGTTTAATGACTTTGCTAAGTATCCCATTTCAATTTATAATTCATTTCTTCGTTGGTTAATCAGTTTTATTGTACCTTTTGCCTTTACGGCCTACTATCCTGCCAGCTATTTCTTGCAGGACAAGGATGTAATCTTTAACATCGGAGGTTTGATTTTGATTTCCCTTGTCTTTTTTGGTATTTCCCTTAAACTCTGGGACAGGGGCTTGGATTCTTATGAAAGTGCTGGGTCCTAAGATGAAGAAACTCAAAGCCTTGTCTTAGGACAGGCTTTTTCTAATAGAGATGAATATTACTTGACATTTATTCTCAGAGTGCTATACTGTAAGTGTAATCGCCGATTTAGCTCAGTTGGTAGAGCAAGGCACTCGTAAAGCCTAGGTTATAGGTAGATAAACGACTGAGGATTTGAAAAAATAGATATGTAGAAGATAACCGTTAAGTCTTATTCTTAGCGGTTTTTTATATTGTTTAATAGCGCTGATATTTCATCAATGATGTTTGACTTTGTGATGTTGCTAGTGCTTTAAGTTGATTGCTACTATTTTTGATGGTGTGAATGTTCTGATAATATACCCAGCTAACTACGAAAGTTTTTGACTCTATATTTTTAACGTGCATTAAAAAACAAATTAACGCATGTTAATTTTTCTTGACTTAAATTTTTTAAATGATATACTATTTTTATGGAGAGCTAACAATTATATATAAATGTACTACTCTATTTCCTAGATAATACTTAGTAAAACTTTTTATAACAAAGGCTAGCAAAGTTAAAGTTTACTATCTATTGGAAGTTAAATAAATATGTAAGGAATTAAAATGAAAAAAAGTACAGTATTGTCATTAACCACAGCTGCAGTTATTTTATCAGCATATGTCCCTAATGAGGTAGTTTTAGCAGACACATCTAGCTCTGAAGATGCTTTAAATATCTCTGATACAGAAAAAGTAGTAGTAGATAAGGAAGCAGAAAATAAAGAAAAACATGAAAATATTCATAATGTTATAGAAACTTCAAAAGATACTGAAGAGAAGAAAACAACGGTTATTGAGGAAAAAGAAGTTGTTAGTAAAGAATCTGTGATAGATAACAAAACTAGCAATGAAGAAGAAAAAATCAAAGAAGATTCCAATCAATCCAAAGAAGATAAAGCGGACTCGTCTGCAAGTAAAGACCCAGAAAGTCCCAAAAAAGAGGATAAACTTGTCTATATTGCTGAATTTAAAGATAAAGAATCTGGAGAAAAAGCAATCAAGGAATTATCCAATCTTAAGGATACAAACGTTTTATATACCTATAATACGATTTTTAATGGTGTTTCAATAGAAACAACTCCAGATAATCTGGATAAAATTAAACTAATAGAAGGTATTTCATCGGTTGAACGTTCACAAAAACTCCAACCCATGATGAATCATGCCCGAAAGGAAATTGGAGTTGAGGAGGCTATCGATTACCTAAAGGCCATTAATGCTCAATTTGGGAAAAACTTTGATGGTAGAGGTATGGTCATTTCAAATATCGATACCGGGACAGATTATAGGCATAAGGCCATGAGGATTGATGATGATGCTAAAGACTCAATGAGATTTAAAAAAGAAGACTTAAAAGGTACTGATAAAAATTTCTGGTTGAGTGATAAGATTCCTCATGCTTTTAATTATTATAATGGTGGTAAAATAACTGTAGAAAAAGCTGATGATGGAAGTGATTATTTTGATCCACATGGAATGCATATTGCAGGGATTCTTGCGGGAAATGATACTGAAAAAGACATCAAGAACTTTAATGGAATAGATGGAATTGCTCCTAATGCACAGATCTTCTCTTATAAAATGTACTCTGACGCAGGATCTGGGTTTGCAGGGGATGAAACAATGTTTCATGCTATTGAAGATTCCATCAAACACAATGTCGATGTTGTTTCGGTATCATCTGGCTTTACAGGAACAGGTCTTGTAGGTGAGAAATATTGGGAGGCTATTAGAGCATTAAGAAAAGCAGGCATTCCAATGGTTGTCGCTACGGGTAACTATGCGACTTCTGCTTCAAGTTCTTCATGGGATTTAGTAGCAAATAATCATCTGAAAATGACCGACACTGGAAATGTAACACGAACTGCAGCACATGAAGATGCGATAGCAGTCGCATCTGCTAAAAATCAAACAGTTGAGTTTGATAAAGTTAACATAGGTGGAGAAAATTTTAAATACAGAAATATAGGGGCCTTTTTCGATAAGAATAAAATCACAACAAATGAAGATGGTTCAAAAGCTCCTGATAAATTGAAATTTGTATATATAGGCAAAGGCCAAGACCAAGAGTTAATAGGTTTGGATCTTAGAGGCAAAATTGCAGTAATGGATCGAATTTATACCAAGGATTTAAAAGATGCTTTTAAAAGAGCAACGAATAAGGGCGCACGCGCCATTATGGTTGTAAATACTGTCAATTACTACAATAGAGATAATTGGACAGACCTTCCAGCTATGGGATATGAAGCGGATGAAGGTACTAAAAGTCAAGTGTTTTCAATTTCAGGAGATGATGGTGTAAAGCTATGGAACATGATTAATCCTGATAAAAAAACTGAGGTTAAAAGGAATAATAAAGAAGATTTTAAAGATAAATTGGAGCAATACTATCCAATTGATATGGAAAGTTTTAATTCCAACAAACCGAATGTAGGTGACGAAAAAGAGATTGACTTTAAGTTTGCACCTGACACAGACAAAGAATTGTATAAAGAAGATATCATCGTTCCAGCAGGATCCACATCTTGGGGACCGAGAACAGATTTGCTTTTAAAGCCTGATGTCTCAGCACCAGGTAAAAATATTAAATCTACTCTTAATGTCATTAATGGGAAATCAACTTATGGCTATATGTCAGGGACTAGTATGGCAACTCCAATCGTGGCAGCTTCTACTGTTTTGATTAGACCGAAGTTAAAGGAAATGCTTGAAAGACCTGTATTGAAAAATCTTAAGGAAGATGACAAAATAGACCTTACAAGTCTTACAAAAATTGCCCTACAAAATACTGCGCGACCTATGATGGACGCAACGTCTTGGAAAGAAAAAAGTCAATACTTTGCATCACCTAGACAACAGGGAGCAGGGCTAATTAATGTGGCCAATGCTTTGAGAAATGAAGTTGTAGCTACTTTTAAAAACACGGATTCTAAAGGTTTGGTAAACTCTTATGGTTCTGTTTCTCTTAAAGAAATAAAAGGAGATAAAAAATACTTTACAATTAAGCTTCACAATACATCAAACAGACCTTTAACCTTTAAAGTTTCAGCATCAGCAGTAACTACAGATGCTCTAACTGACAGACTAAAACTGGATGAAACATATAAAGACGAAAAATCTCCAGATGGGAAGCAAATTGTTCCAGAAATCCACCCAGAAAAAGTCAAAGGAGCAAATATCACATTTGAGCATGACACTTTCACTATAGGCGCAAATTCTAGCTTTGATTTGAATGCGGTTATAAATGTTGGAGAGGCTAAAGACAAAAATAAATTTGTAGAATCATTTATTCATTTTGAGTCAGTGGAAGAAATGGAAGCTCTAAACTCTAACGGGAAGAAAATAAACTTCCAACCTTCTTTATCAATGCCCCTAATGGGATTTGCTGGGAATTGGAACCACGAACCAATCCTTGATAAATGGGCTTGGGAAGAAGGATCAAAATCAAAAACAATGGGAGGTTATGATGATGATGGTAAACCGAAAATTCCAGGAACCTTAAATAAGGGAATTGGTGGAGAACATGGTATAGATAAATTTAATCCAGCAGGAGTTATACAAAATAGAAAAGATAAAAATAGAACATCCCTAGATCAAAATCCAGAATTATTTGCTTTTAATAACGAAGGGCTAAATGCATCATCAAGTGGTTCTAATATTGCTAACATTTATCCTTTAGATTCAAATGGAAATCCTCAAAAGGCTCAACTTGAAAGAGGATTAACACCTTCTCCACTTGTATTAAGAAGTGCAGAAGAAGGATTGATTTCAATAGTAAATACAAATAAAGAGGGAGAAAATCAAAGAGACTTAAAAGTCATTTCGAGAGAACACTTTATTAAAGGAATTTTAAACTCTAAAAGCAATGATGCAAAGGGAATCAAATCATCTAAACTAAAAGTTTGGGGTGACTTGAAGTGGGATGGACTCATCTATAATCCTAGAGGTAGAGAAGAAAATGCACCAGAAAGTAAGGATAATCAAGATCCTGCTACTAAGATAAGAGGTCAATTTGAACCGATTGCGGAAGGTCAATATTTCTATAAATTTAAATATAGATTAACTAAAGATTATCCATGGCAGGTTTCCTATATTCCTGTAAAAATTGATAACACAGCCCCTAAGATTGTTTCGGTTGATTTTTCAAATCCTGAAAAAATTAAGCTGATCACAAAGGATACTTATCACAAGGTAAAAGACCAATACAAGAATGAAACCCTATTTGCGAGAGATCAAAAAGAACATCCTGAAAAATTTGACGAGATTGCAAACGAAGTTTGGTATGCTGGCGCCGCTCTGGTTAATGAATATGGAGAGGTTGAGAAAAATCTTGAAGTAACTTATGCAGGTGAGGGTCAAGGAAGAAACAGAAAACTTGACAAAGACGGAAATACTATTTATGAAATTAATGGTGCAGGAGATTTAAGAGGAAAAATCATTGAAGTTATTGCATTAGATGGCTCTAGTAATTTCACAAAGATTCATAGAATTAAATTTGCTGATCATGCTGATGAAAAGGGGATGATTTCTTATTACCTAGTAGATCCTGACAAAGATGCTTCTAAATATGAAAAACTTGGTGAAATTTCTGAAGATAAACTCAAAAATGCAAAGACCCCAGAGGAAAATACCAATAATAATCAAGCTAAGGATGGAGATTCAAAACCAGATGAAGAAAGTTCAGTTGAGGGAGAAGCTAGCCTTGAAATAAATAAAACTATTTCAACAATTAGAAACTTTGAAAATAAAGACCTAAAGAAACTCATTAAAAAGAAATATAGGGAAGAAGAGGACTTTGTAAATGGTGGTACAAGAACAGTAGAACTTGATTATCGATATGACGATAAAGGAAATATAGCTGCCTATGACGATGGTAGCGCCTTAGAATATGAAACTGAGAAACTTGACGAAATCAAATCAAAAATTTATGGTGTTCTAAGCCCGTCTAAAGATGGACACTTTGAAATTCTTGGAAAGATACGTAATGTGTCTAAAAATGCCAAGGTATATTATGGAAACACCTATAAATATATAGAAATCAAAGCGACCAAGTATGATTCCAATTCAAAAACGATGACATTTGATTTATACGCTAATATTAATGATATTGTGGATGGATTAGCTTTTGCAGGAGATATGAGATTCTTTGTTACAGATGATGGTCAGAGAAAAGCTGCGAAGATTAGAATGCCTGAAAAAAATAGGGAAACTAAGACAGAATATCCCTATGCATCAAGTTATGGGAATATAATAGAATTAGGGGAAGGAGATCTTTCAAAGAACAAACCAAATAATTTAACTGAAATGGAATCTGGTAAAATCTATTCTGATTCAGAAAAACAACAATATTTATTAAAGGATAATATCATTCTGAGAAAAGGCTATGCACTAAAAGTGACTACCTATAATCCTGGAAAAACGGATATGTTAGAAGGAAATGGAGTCTATAGCAAGGAAGATATAGCAAAAATACAAAATTCCAATCCTAATCTAAGAGCCCTTTCAGAAAAAATAATTTATGCTGATAGTAGAAATGTTGAAGATGGAAGAAGTACTCAATCAGTATTAATGTCGGCTTTGGACGGCTTTAACATTGTAAGGTATCAAGTGTTTAGATTTAAAATGAACAATAAAGGGGAGGCAATCGATAAAGATGGAAATCTTGTAACAGATCCTTCTAAACTTGTATTATTTGGTAAAGATGATAAAGAGTACACTGGAGAGGATAAGTCCAATGTAGAAGCTATAAAAGAAGATGGCTCTACGTTATTTATTGATGCAAAACCAGTAAACCTTTCAATGGACAAGAACTACTTTAATCCATCTAAATATAATAAAATTTATGTACGAAATCCAGAGTTTTATTTAAGAGGTAAGATTTCTGATAAGGGTGGTTTTAACTGGGAATTGAGAGTTAATGAATCGGTTGTAGATAATTATTTAATCTACGGAGATTTACACATTGATAACACTAGAGATTTTAACGTTAAGCTTAATGTTAAAGACGGTGACATCATGGACTGGGGAATGAAAGACTATAAAGCAAACGGATTTCCAGATAAGGTAACAGATATGGATGGAAATGTTTATCTTCAAACTGGCTATAGCGATTTGAATGCGAAAGCGGTTGGAGTACACTATCAATTTTTATATGATAATGTTAAACCAGAAGTAAACATTGATCCTGAGGGAAATACTAGTATCGAATATGCTGATGGAAAATCTGTAGTCTTTAACATCAATGATAAAAGAGATAATGGATTCAATGGTGAGATTCAAGACAAACATATTTATGTAAATGGAAAAGAATATAAATCATTTGATGATATTAAACAACTAACAGATAAGACACTAAATATTAAGATTCTTGTAAAAGATTTTGCAAGAAATACAACCGTAAAAGAATTCATTTTAAATAAAGATACGGGAGAGGTAAGAGAATTAAAACCTCATAGGGTAACTGTGACCATTCAAAATGGAAAAGAAATGATTTCTAAGATAGTGTCGGAAGAAGATTTTATTTTACCTGTCTATAAGGGTGAATTAGAAAAAGGATACCAATTTGATGGTTGGGAAATTTCTGGTTTCGAAGGTAAAAAAGATGCTGGCTATGTTCTTAATTTATCAAAAGATACCTTTATAAAACCTGTATTCAAGAAAATAGAGGAGAAAAAGGAGGAGGAAAATAAACCTACTTTTGATGTATCGAAAAAGAAAGATAAGGTGCAAGCAAATCATAGTCAATTAGATGAAAATTACAAAAAGGAGGATTTACAAAGAGAAAATCATTCCCACAAATCTGATTCAACTAAGGATGTCACAGCTACAGTTCCTGTACAAGTAAATTATAGTCAATTAGATGAAAGTCAAAGATCTGATTCAACTGAGGATGTCAAAGTTACAGTTCCTGATGAAAATGATAAAAACTTTGAAAATAAGAAGGAAGTTTATCTTAATGAACCAGAGAACATAGCTAATAAAGATACCAATATCGATAGTAAATCAACTACTAACAATGATAGGTTGCCAAAAACCGGGACAGTTAGCGGAGTCTTTACATTATTCGTGGCTGGAATACTGTTTACCGCAGGCACATTTCTTGGATTAAAGAAAAAAGATTAAGATGAAGACAAAAGCTATAGATGAACAAATGGTTTATGTACTAAGATAGTGTGATGATGAAACAGTTTTGTGAAAATAGCCATTTATAATTCAATTATTTAGTTTGCTTTGATAGTGATACTCTTTTAGAATGTATTAATGGACTTAGTTTAGAAAACTAATGAATTGATTGAAAGGGTTAGTATTGACAATATTGATTAGAAAATAGAGTCTATCAAAATTTAAAGGCTAATAGAGGTGATGAGATAATTTCAAGGAATTAAGTAGCGTTTGCTTGCTTAATTCCTTTTTATTTGGAAGGAAGTTTTTCACCTGTTTCCTTATTTATCGCTATTATTCAACCACTTAGACTGATATAGAGACCAGATAGACAAAAGAACTTGTTCTTGAAACTGACCTCTGCTATAATGATTGTTGTAAGAGACGTGAGGCGTCGATACCAGATGGTTCAAGTTTCTGAAAAGAAATTGGAGATAAAGAAATGAAAAAATTATTGGGGATTGTATTTTTAGTAGCAGCAGCGACAGTAGTGTATTTTGGTTCTGTTGGCTGGTCAAGTTTGGATGTCAACCTATGGTCCCTGATTCCGGTAGGCTTGTTCCTCTATTTTGCCCTAGAGAATCTTTTGAAAAAAGACTACAAGGCTAGTCTGATGTGTTTCATTATTGCCTTTATCATCGCGAATGCAATTTTGGATCTGTTGCCAATTTCAAGTGGCTTGCTCATTGGAGCAGGTGTCCTAGCTTGTGTAGGTATTGGTTACCTCTTTCCTGATAAAGAAGGAAAATAATACTCTTCGAAAATCAAATTAAAACTACGTCAGCTTCGCCTTGCCGTACTCAAGTACTGTCTATGGCTAGCTTCCTAGTTTGCTTTTTGATTTTCATTGAGTATAAGAATTATTAAAAAAGATATAAAGAAAAAACACTTCAATCATTGTATTTCAGTTTGATTGAGGTGTTTTCGATTTAGTTTTTTTATTTCTGAGCCATCAATTCAACAATCATCTCGATATACATGACAAGGGTTAATAAAAATCCTGCACGCCAGAAGAATTTGATGAATTTAGGATAGTAAAAGCTGCGTTTTTTCAAAAGGAAGAAAAAAACGAGAATAATAGCTAGGAGTGACAGGGCTAGGCCCAGTCTAGGGAGGAAATTATGGGTAAAGGTTTTAGCTGTAATCAGGTAGTACTCAAATACCAAGACTGGAAAAGCCAAATCCGCAAAGTTTCGTCCTAGTTTTTTTAATCTAAAAAGTTTGGTTATGATGATGCAGACAACTAAGGTCAGTATCAATAATAAAATAGATGCTAATTTCATTAAAATCATATCCATATTGTATCATAAAAAAATGGCTAATGGAAACGAGAAACAGAGGAATTTATAGGAAAGTCAGGCTTTTGAGATTGTGGGTGTTTTTTGTTATAATGAAGGTTATGAAATCTTATAATACCTTGAATGATTATTATCGAAAACTCTTTGGAGAAAAGACCTTTAAAGTCCCTATTGATGCGGGATTTGACTGTCCTAATCGTGATGGGACTGTGGCTCATGGAGGCTGTACTTTTTGTACGGTTTCAGGTTCTGGAGATGCTATCGTAGCACCAGACGCGCCTATCCGTGAGCAATTTTATAAGGAAATTGACTTTATGCACCGCAAGTGGCCAGATGTTCAGAAGTATCTGGTTTATTTTCAAAATTTTACCAATACCCATGAAAAGGTGGAAGTCATCCGAAAGCGCTATGAGCAGGCTATTAACGAGCCAGGTGTGGTAGGAATCAATATCGGAACGCGCCCAGACTGTTTACCAGACGAAACTATCGAGTATTTGGCTGAGTTATCGGAGCGCATGCATGTGACGGTTGAATTGGGCTTGCAGACCACTTATGAAACAACTTCTGACCTGATTAACCGTGCCCACTCCTATGAATTGTACGTGGAAACGGTCAAGCGTTTGAGAAAGTATCCCAAGATTGAGATTGTTTCTCATTTGATCAATGGACTTCCTGGTGAAACCCATGAGATGATGATTGAAAATGTCCGCCGCTGTGTCACGGATAACGATATTCAAGGGATTAAACTGCACTTGCTTCACCTGATGACCAATACGCGTATGCAACGAGATTACCACGAAGGACGCTTGCAGTTGATGAGCCAGGACGAATATGTTAAGGTCATCTGTGACCAACTGGAAATCATTCCCAAGCATATCGTCATCCATCGCATCACAGGAGATGCACCTAGGGATATGCTGATTGGTCCTATGTGGAGCCTCAATAAATGGGAAGTCCTCAACAGCATTGAGATGGAGATGCGACGTCGTGGAAGCGTTCAAGGATGCAAGGCTGTAAAACAGGAGTTTGAATATGAAAAGACCACTTGAGATGGCACATGACTTTTTGGCTGAGGTAGTAACTCAGGACGATATCGTAGTGGATGCGACTATGGGAAATGGTCACGACACCCTTTTTCTAGCAAAATTAGCCAAGAAAGTCTATGCCTTTGATATTCAGGAACAAGCCTTAGAAAAGACGCAAGAGCGTTTGAACCAAGCTGGAATAACAAATGCCCAGTTAATCTTGCAAGGTCATGAGACACTGGACCAGTTTGTGACAGAAGCCAAGGCAGGGATTTTTAATCTGGGCTATCTACCGTCAGCTGATAAGTCAGTCATCACCCGACCACAGACAACTATTGAAGCCTTAGAAAAGTTATGCCATTTGCTTGTCAAAGGGGGACGGATTGCTATCATGATCTATTATGGTCATGAAGGAGGCGACCTCGAGAGGGATGCTGTCTTGGATTTTGTTAGCCAGTTGAACCAACAAGAGTACACAGCTGCCATTTACCGAACTTTAAATCAAGTCAACAACCCACCATTTTTAGTGATGATTGAAAAATTAGAGAGATATAGACATGGATAAACAATACCTACGTGAAAAGCTGGATGCCATGCGCCAGAATTTTGTTGAATCAACCCACCACGAACGAGCGGTGGGAGTGCTAGACCAAGCGCATATGAGCAAAAAAATGCTTAAAATCAAGAAAAAATTAGTTGCTCTTGAGATGGAACGGTGCCAGAGAAAAATTGAGCACAAAGACTGTTCCAAGATTGACCAAAAAATCAAAGAGCAGAAGGAGATTTTTGAATCTTGTTGTAAAAAAGATTAAGGAGGACGTGCGTGGAATTACTGATTTACCTCATCCTATTTTTACTGGTCTTGATTGTCTCAAGTACAACCAATAAGCTCCTGCCCTTTTTACCTCTTCCTTTGGTGCAAATTCTTTTGGGAATTGTGATTGGTCTCTTTTTACCTAATACTGATTTTCACCTCAATACGGAGTTGTTTTTGGCACTGGTTATTGGGCCCTTGCTTTTCCGAGAGTCGGAAGAAGCCGATATTACAGCTATTTTAAAACACTGGCGAATCATTGTTTATCTCATATTTCCAGTGATTTTCATCTCGACCCTGAGTTTGGGTGGCTTGGCTCATCTTCTTTGGCTCAGTCTTCCCTTGGCGGCTTGCTTGGCTGTTGGGGCGGCACTTGGCCCTACGGATTTGGTGGCCTTTGCCTCTCTTTCGGAGCGGTTTAGTTTTCCAAAGCGCGTGTCTAATATCCTTAAGGGTGAAGGACTCTTGAATGATGCTTCTGGCTTGGTTGCCTTTCAGGTGGCCTTGACAGCCTGGACAACTGGAGCCTTTTCCCTTGGGCAAGCGAGTAGTTCGCTCATCTTTTCAATCCTAGGCGGTTTTTTGATTGGCTTTTTAACAGCCATGACCAACCGTTTCCTCCATAGTTTCTTGCTAAGTGTGAGAGCAACGGATATTGCTAGTGAGCTCCTTCTGGAATTGAGTTTGCCCTTGATAACCTTCTTTCTGGCAGAAGAAGTCCACGTTTCAGGGATTATTGCCGTTGTAGTTGCTGGGATTTTAAAGGCAAGCCGTTTTAAGAAAATTACGCTCCTCGAAGCCCAAGTGGATACGGTGACCGAGACGGTCTGGCATACAGTGAACTTTATGCTCAACGGTTCTGTCTTTGTGATTTTAGGGATGGAGCTGGAAATGATAGCAGAGCCTATCTTGACCAATCCAATCTATAATCCCTTACTGTTATTGGTATCTCTTATAGCCCTTACCTTTGTCCTCTTTGCTATTCGTTTTGTCATGATTTATGGCTATTATGCCTATAGGACTAGACGTCTCAAGAAAAAGCTAAATAAGTATATGAAGGATATGCTTCTCTTGACCTTCTCAGGTGTTAAGGGAACCGTGTCGATTGCGACGATCCTTCTGATACCGAGTAATTTAGAGCAGGAGTATCCTCTCTTGCTTTTCCTTGTCGCAGGTGTGACGCTAGTAAGCTTTTTAACAGGCCTCGTGGTCTTGCCTCATCTTTCTGATGAACAGGAAGAAAGCAAGGACTATCTCATGCATATCGCTATTTTGAATGAAGTAACGCTAGAGTTGGAAAAAGAGTTGGAAGGCACCAGAAATAAACTTCCCCTCTATGCGGCTATTGACAATTACCATGGACGTATTGAAAATCTCATCCTGAGTCAAGAAAATAAGGGGGCTCAAGAAGACTGGGCTGCTTTGAAACTCTTGATTCTTAGTATTGAAAGTGATGGATTGGAACAGGCCTATGAAGAGGGGAAGATTAGCAATCGTGCTTACCGAGTTTACCAACGTTATCTGAAAAATATAGAACGAGGCATCAATCGTAAATTTGCGTCACGATTGACCTATTATTTCCTTGTTTCTTTGCGAATTTTACGTTTTCTCCTTCATGAAGTTTTTACTCTCGGAAAGACTTTCCGTAGTTGGAAGGACAAGGAGCAAAGCCGTCTCCGTGCTCTTGATTACGACCAAATTGCAGAGCTCTATCTTGCCAATACAGAGATGATTATTGAAAGTTTGGAAAACCTGAAGGGAGTCTATAGACGCTCTTTGATTAGTTTTATGCAGGAGTCTCGTCTTCGAGAAACAGCTATTATCACCAGTGGTGCCTTTGTCGAACGGGTTATTACACGTATCAAACCCAACAATATCGATGAAATGCTGAGAGGCTATTATCTGGAGCGTAAGTTGATTTTCGAATACGAAGAAAAACGATTGATTACGACCAAGTATGCCAAGAAGTTACGACAAAATGTCAATAACTTAGAGAACTATTCTCTGAAGGAAGCTGCCAATACCCTGCCGTATGATATGGTGGAATTGGTAAGAAGAAATTAGTTAATACTCTTCGAAAATCTCTTCAAACCATGTCAGCGTCGCCTTGGATTATATATGTGACTGACTTCGTCAGTTTCATCTACAACCTCAAAGCAGTGCTTTGAGCAACCTGCGGCTAGCTTCCTAGTTTGCTATTTGATTTTCATTGAGTATAAGATTGTAAGTGAAGGAGTGTGACATGAAAAAGTGGTGGAAAGAGCTGATAGATAAGCCTCTATTAAAAGCTTTTTTGCATTATTATCAAGCATCAGATAGTGAGTTGACCAGTGTAGCAGTAGCCTACTATTGGTTGATTTCGATTTTCCCCCTGCTTTTCGTGGTGGTCAATATCCTCCCTTATTTTCAGATTCCTGTGGGAGAATTTCTGGGCTTTATGAAAGACGTCCTGCCCCCAAGCCTCTATGAAGGTGTGGAAAAAATAGCCAGAGAAGTCTTGACGCAACCTTCAACAGGTTTATTGAGTTTTTCTGTCTTGTCGGCGTTATGGAGTTTTTCAAAATCTATGAATTTCTTACAAAAAGCTTTTAACAAGGCTTATGGCGTCGAAAAGAGTCGTGGACTTATTTCCCATCAGATGGTGAGTCTCCTAGTCAGTTTTGGTTTACAGCTCCTTTTTGCTTTTGCCTTGTTTTTGAGCTTATTTGGGCAGATGATTTTGGATTTACTTGCTCATTATTGGACAAAAGATGGCATTATCTATCAGGCTTTACAAGGGTTGGCAGGTCCTCTGACTTACGCCCTCCTCTTTGCTATCTTGGTCATGCTTTATTATTTTCTTCCCAATCTATCTAACAGGAAAATTAGCTATACCCTACCAGGCAGTGCCTTTGTTCTCTTAGTGATTTTAGGTTTACTAACTCTGTTTTCTAGTTATCTAAATTATTATGTCCATCATTTAGTGGATGTCCGAATTTTAGGTTCCGTTCTTCTTGTTGTGATGATGTTTTGGTTTATCTTGATTGCTAAAATTGTTATCCTAGGCGCGGTTATCAATGCTAGTGTCCAGAGTTTGAAAGATCCGGCCTTTAAAAAAGACTAATACTATTCGAAAATCAAAGTGCAAACCACATCAGCTTCTCCTTGCTGTACTCAAGTACAGCCTGCGGCTAGCTTCCTAGTTTGCTCTTTGATTTTCATTGAGTCTAACTCATTCTTCATTCATTACAAAAGCGCATAGTATCAAGGTTCTATAAAGCCTTGATACTATGCGCTTTTGTGCTTTGACAGTTTTTTGTATAGTTTTTGTCCAAGATTTCTAAATCATCTGATTAAATTCCTATTTTTCCCTATCATTGTCCCTGTTTTTTCGAAAATGGAAGGAGTATAATAAATCTATCAATAAAATGATAGGAGGAACTTTATGGGTCATATTTTCTTTTTTCTAAGTGTCTTTTTGGCAGGGATTCTATCCTTCTTTTCTCCTTGTATCTTACCCTTGTTACCAGTCTATGCAGGGGTGTTACTAGATGATAAAGATGGTGCTCAGGCTTCTAGTGGCAAATTTTCCATCTCAGTTACTAGTTTATTGCGAACGCTGGCCTTTATAGCGGGGATTTCCTTTATTTTTATCTTACTAGGCTATGGAGCTGGTTTTTTAGGCGATTTGCTTTATGCTTCTTGGTTCCAATATGTGACGGGTGCGGTTATCATTCTCTTAGGCTTGCACCAGATGGAGATTCTACGCTTTAAGGGGCTTTATAAGGAAAAGAGGTTACAACTGCAAGGACAGGAGCAACATGGTAAGGGCTATAGTCAGGCGTTTTTACTGGGGTTGACTTTTAGTTTTGCTTGGACGCCTTGTGTGGGGCCGGTTCTGGGGTCTGTTTTGGCCTTGGCGGCTTCAGGTGGCTCAGGAGCTTGGCAGGGAGCGGGTCTCATGTTGGTGTATACGCTGGGCTTGGCGCTACCATTCTTGCTTCTAGCTCTGGCCTCTAGTTATGTTTTGAAACATTTCCGAAAACTTCATCCCTATCTCGGAATCCTCAAAAAAGTGGGAGGTTTTCTCATTATTGTGATGGGACTCTTGGTTCTGTTTGGAAATGCTTCAATTTTAAGTCAATTATTTGAATAAAATGGAAAGGAATATCAGTATGAAAAAATGGCAAACATGTGTTCTTGGAGCAGGTTCGCTCCTTTGTTTGACGGCTTGTTCAGGCAAGTCCATGACCAGTGAACACCAAATGAAAGATGAAATGAAGATGGAGCAGACAGCTAGTAAAACAAGCGCAGCTAAAGGGAAAGAAGTTGCTGATTTTGAGCTAACTGGAGTAGATGGCAAGACCTACCGTTTATCTGATTACAAGGGCAAGAAAGTCTATCTCAAATTCTGGGCTTCTTGGTGTTCCATCTGTCTGGCTAGTCTTCCAGATACGGATGAAATTGCTAAAGAAGCTGGTGACGATTATGTGGTATTAACAGTAGTGTCACCAGGACATAAGGGAGAGCAATCTGAAGAAGACTTTAAGAACTGGTATAAGGGATTGGATTATAAAAATTTCCCAGTCCTAGTTGACCCATCAGGTAAACTTTTGGAAACTTATGGCGTTCGCTCTTACCCAACTCAAGCCTTTATAGATGGTGAAGGAAAATTGGTCAAAACCCAACCAGGTTTTATGGAAAAAGATGCAATTTTGCAAACTTTGAAGGAATTGGCCTAGGAGGTGTCCTATGAATGATAAGCTAAAAATCATCTTGTTACTAGGAGTATTTTTCCTAGCCATAACCGGTTTCTATTTTCTATTGATGCGAAATGCAGGGCAGACAGATGCCTCGCAAATTGAGAAAGCGGCAGTCAGCCAAGGAGGAAAAACAGTGAAAAAAACAGAAATTAGTAAAGACGCAGACTTGCACGAAATTTATCTAGCTGGAGGTTGTTTCTGGGGAGTGGAGGAATACTTCTCCCGCGTTCCCGGAGTGACAGATGCCGTATCAGGCTATGCAAATGGCAGAGGGGAAACAACCAAGTACGAATTGATCAATCAAACAGGACATGCGGAAACCGTCCATGTCACTTATGATGCCAATCAAATTTCCCTCAAGGAAATCCTGCTTCATTATTTCCGCATTATCAATCCAACCAGCAAAAATAAACAAGGAAATGATGTGGGAACCCAGTACCGTACTGGTGTTTATTACACAGATGACAAGGATTTAGAGGTGATTAACCAAGTCTTTGATGAGGTGGCTAAGAAATATGATCAACCTCTAGCAGTTGAAAAGGAGGCCTTGCAGAATTTCGTGGTGGCAGAGGATTATCACCAAGACTATCTCAAGAAAAATCCAAATGGCTACTGCCATATCAATGTTAATCAGGCGGCCTATCCCGTCATTGATGCCAGCAAATACCCCAAACCAAGTGATGAGGAATTGAAAAAGGCCTTGTCACCTGAGGAGTATGCAGTTACCCAGAAAAATCAAACGGAACGAGCTTTCTCAAACCGCTACTGGGATAAATTTGAATCCGGTATCTATGTGGATGTGGCAACTGGCGAACCCCTCTTTTCATCAAAGGACAAGTTTGAGTCTGGTTGTGGCTGGCCTAGTTTCACCCAACCAATTAGTCCAGATGTTGTCACTTACAAGGAAGATAAGTCCTACAATATGACACGCATGGAAGTACGGAGCCGAGTTGGAGATTCTCACCTTGGCCATGTTTTTACGGACGGCCCACAGGACAAGGGTGGCTTGCGCTACTGTATCAATAGTCTTTCCATCCGCTTTATTCCCAAAGACCAAATGGAAGAAAAGGGCTACGCTTATTTACTAGATTATGTCGATTAAGAAGTCTTTCCTAAGCAGTTAGAGGAGAATTTTGCTATACTGATACTAGTAAGTGACAAAGGAGAGAAGCATGACCTATACAATCTTAATCGTAGAAGATGAATATCTGGTGAGACAAGGCTTGACCAAGCTGGTCAATGTAGCAGCCTACGATATGGAAATCATCGGTCAGGCTGAAAATGGAAGACAGGCTTGGGAATTGATTCAAAAGCAGGTTCCGGATATCATTTTAACCGATATCAACATGCCTCAGCTAAATGGCATCCAGTTAGCCAGTCTGGTCCGAGAAACCTATCCTCAGGTTCATTTGGTCTTTTTAACAGGCTACGATGATTTTGATTATGCCTTGTCTGCTGTCAAACTAGGTGTGGACGACTACCTGCTCAAGCCCTTTTCTCGTCAGGATATCGAGGAAATGCTGGGGAAAATCAAGCAAAAGTTGGATAAGGAAGAAAAGGAAGAGCAGTTACAAGATCTATTGACCGATAAGTTTGAAGGAAACATGGCTCAGAAAATCCAGTCTCATCTGGCTGATAGCCAGTTTAGTTTAAAGTCTTTGGCCAGTGACTTGGGCTTTAGTCCGACCTATCTGAGTTCCTTGATTAAGAAAGAGTTAGGACTGCCTTTTCAGGATTATCTGGTGAGAGAACGTGTCAAACAAGCCAAGCTCTTGCTTTTAACTACAGATCTGAAGATTTATGAGATCGCAGAGAAGGTTGGTTTTGAAGATATGAATTACTTTACCCAACGTTTTAAGCAGATTGCAGGTGTGACACCTCGTCAGTTTAAGAAGGGAGAAGGCCGATGAAGCGTTCTTCTCTCCTAGTCAGAATGGTTATTTCCATCTTTCTGGTCTTTCTCATTCTCCTAGCTGTGGTTGGGACTTTCTACTATCGATCTAGTTCATCAGCCATTGAGGCCACCATTGAGGGCAATAGCCAGACGACTATCAGCCAGACTAGCCACTTTATCCAGTCTTATATCAAAAAATTAGAAACCACCTCGACCAGTTTGACCCAGCAGACGGATGTCTTAGCCTATGCTGAGAATCCCAGCCAAGACAAGGTCAAGGGAATTCGAGATCTGTTTTTGACCATCTTAAAGGCAGACCAGGATTTGAAAACTGTTGTGCTGGTGACTAAATCTGGTCAGGTCATTTCTACAGATGACAGTGTGCAGATGAAAACTTCCTCTGATATGATGGCTGAGAATTGGTATCAAAAGGCCATTCATCAGGGAGCCATGCCAGTTTTAACCCCAGCTCGTAAATCAGATAGTCAGTGGGTCATTTCTGTCACTCAAGAACTTCTTGATGCAAAGGGAGCCAATCTTGGTGTGCTTCGTTTGGATATTTCTTATGAAACTCTGGAAGCCTATCTCAATCAACTCCAGTTGGGGCAGCAGGGTTTTGCCTTTATCATCAATGAAAACCATGAATTTGTTTACCATCCTCAACACACAGTTTATAGTTCGTCTAGCGAAATGGAGGCCATGAAACCCTATATCGATACAGGGCAGGGCTATACTCTGGATCACCATTCCTATGTCAGTCAGGAACGGATTGCAGGAACTGATTGGACGGTTATAGGAGTGTCTTCACTGGAGAAGTTAGACCAGGTTCGGAATCAACTCTTGTGGACCTTGCTTGGGGCTAGTATCACATCTCTTCTTGTCTGTCTCTGCTTGGTGTGGCTTAGTCTTAAACGCTGGATTGCTCCTTTGAAGGATTTGAGAGAAACCATGCTGGAAATTGCTTCTGGTAATCAGAATCTTCGTGCCAAGGAAACTGGTGCCTATGAATTGAGAGAAGTGACTCGTCAGTTCAATGCTATGTTGGATCAGATTGATCAGTTGATGGCAGCTATTCGCAGGCAGGAAGAAACGACCCGTCAGTATGAACTTCAAGCCCTATCAAGTCAGATTAATCCGCATTTCCTCTATAACACTTTGGACACCATCATCTGGATGGCTGAATTTCAGGATAGTCAGCGAGTGGTGCAGGTGACCAAGTCTTTGGCAACCTATTTCCGCTTGGCGCTTAATCAAGGCAAGGATTTGATTTGCCTGTCTGACGAAATCAATCATGTCCGCCAGTATCTCTTTATCCAGAAACAACGCTATGGAGACAAGTTGGAATACGAAATTGCTGAAAATCCTGCCTTTGATCATCTAGTCTTGCCCAAGCTGGTCTTACAACCCCTTGTAGAGAATGCTCTTTACCATGGCATTAAGGAAAAGGAAGGTCAGGGACATATTAGAGTTTCTGTCCAGAAACAGGATTCAGGACTAGTCATCCGTATTGAGGATGATGGTGTTGGTTTCCAAGCTGCTGGTGATAGTAGTCAAAGTCAACTCAAACGTGGAGGAGTAGGCCTTCAAAATGTTGACCAACGGCTCAAACTTCATTTTGGAGACAATTACCAGATGAAGATTGATTCTAGGCCCCAAAAAGGGACGAAAGTGGAAATATACATAAATGGAATAGAAACTAGCTAACTCCCAGTCAATTCTGGGAGTTTTATGCGTAATTGGGCAAGCTTTCTAGGTTGTCTATCTTGCTAAAAACAAGAAAAAACGGTATGATAGAAGAGTGACAAAAGAGGTGACAGAGATGAACGAGACACAGATTCAAAGAGAAACACGTCAGATAGTAGAAGATGTTTTAGAAAAGGCCAATTTGAAGCAGGGGGCCCTTTTTGTTTTAGGTCTATCTTCTAGTGAGGTGATAGGTGGTCAGATTGGGAAAGAGTCCAGTCAAGAGATTGGTGAGCTGATAGTGGAGACTATCTTGGGTATTCTAGGTAGTAGAGGAATCCATTTAGCCGTTCAAGGTTGTGAACATGTTAATCGAGCCCTCGTTGTTGAACGTCAGGTGGCAGAGCAGTTTGGTCTGGAAATCGTCAGTGTCCTTCCAACTCTTCATGCAGGAGGTTCGGGTCAGTTGGCAGCCTTCAAGTTTATGCAGGATCCAGTTGAGGTTGAATTTATCAAGGCTCATGCTGGATTGGATATCGGAGACACTGCAATTGGCATGCATGTCAAGCATGTTCAGGTTCCGATTCGCCCTCTTTTGAGAGAGATTGGTCATGCCCATGTAACGGCGCTGGCTAGTCGTCCAAAATTAATCGGAGGTGCGCGTGCGCACTATCCACAAGATTCTATTAGAAAGTCGTGAGAATGAATAAAGGAGATGAAAGTGTTTAAAAAAGACCGTTTTTCAATTCGTAAGATTAAGGGAGTTGTAGGTTCTGTATTTCTTGGAAGCCTTTTGATGGCTCCTTCTGTAGTGGATGCAGCTACCTATCACTATGTAGATAAAGAGGTTATTTCACAAGAAGCTAAAGATTTAATCCAGACAGGAAAGCCTGATGGGAATGAAGTTGTATATGGTTTGGTGTATCAAAAAGACCAGCTGCCACAAACAGGGACAGAAGCATCTGTTTTGACAGCTTTTGGTTTGCTGACTGTTGGGAGCTTGCTTTTAATCTACAAGAGAAAGAAAATTGCTAGCGCCTTTCTAGTTGGAGCTATGGGATTGGTAGTTCTTACTAGTGCAGGAGCTGTAGACCCAGTTGCGACCCTAGCACCGGCTAGTCGAGAGGGTGTTGTTGAAATGGAGGGCTATCGCTATGTTGGTTATCTATCAGGTGACATCCTCAAAACGCTTGGCTTGGACACTGTTTTAGAAGAAGCCTCAGCTAAACCTGGAGAGGTGACTGTAGTCGAAGTTGAGAATCCCCAAGTAACAAGTAGTCAAGCACAACCTAGGGTAGAAACCCAAGCAGGAGTAGAGGAAGTTTCAGTAGAAGAAGCTCCTAAAACAGAAGAAAATCCAAAGGAAGAACCAAAATCGGAGGTAAAACCTACTGACGACACCCTTCCTAAAGCAGAAGAGGGGAAAGAAGCTTCAGCAGAATCAGCTCCAGTTGAAGAAGTAAGTGGAGTAGTTGAGTCAAAAACAGATGAACAAGCACCAGTTAAGCCAGAAAGTCAATCATCAGACAAACCAGCTGAGGAATCAAACGTTGAACCACCAGTAGAACAACCAAAAGTCCCAGAACAACCTGTGCAACCTACACAACCTGAGCAACCAAGGATACCAAAAGAATCATCACAACAAGAAGATCCTAAAGAGGATAAGGTAGCGGAAGAGACACCGAAACAAGAAGATGCACAGCCAGAAGTAGTAGAAACAAAAGATGAGGCTGCTAATCAACCTGTTGAGGAACCAAAAGTTGAACAAGCAGGTGAACCAGTCGCGCCAAGTGAAGACGAACAGGCACCAGTCGAGCCAGAAAAGCAACCAGAAGCTTCTGAAGAAGAGAAGGCTGCGGAAGAAACCCCGAAACCAGTAGAAGTCTCTCCAGATACCAAGGCTGAAGAACCTGTAGAACATCAGGACGAAACACCAAAAGTAGAACATAAAACAACTCCTGAAGAAGGTGTGTTAAATGTAATAGAGATTAAGCCTGAAGTTATAGTAACTAAAGAGTCTGTGCCTTTTAAGACAACTGAGCAAGACGATGAGAATCTCACTAAGGGAGAAACAAAAGTTATTCGAGAAGGTGTGGCAGGTGAACGCACTATTTTAACTGAAGTCACTACTATTGATGGAAAACAGTCTAGTAAAGTATTAGAGGATACAATAACAACCAAGCCAGTAGATGAAATAAAAGGTATTGGTACTAAAGAACCAGTTGATAAAAGTGAGTTAAAGAATCAAATTGATAAAGCTAGTTCAGTTTCTCCTACTGATTATTCTACAGCAAGTTATGGTGCATTGACTCCTGTTTTAGAAACTGCAAAAGGTGTCTATGCTTCAGAGTCTGTAAAACAGCCTGAGGTAAATAGTGAGACAGATAAACTTAAAACGGCTATCGATGCTCTAAGTGTCGATAAAACTGAGTTAAACAAAACTATCGCTGACGCAAAATCAAAAACTAAAGAGCACTACAGTGATGCATCTTGGGTAAACCTTCAAGATGTATTAGCTGAAGCTGAAAAAGTTACAAACACCCCAGCTACTAAGCAAAGCGAAGTTGATCATGTTTATGAAAAACTTAAAGCTGCTGTCGCTGGTTTAACCACAGATAAGACCGAACTTGAAAAACAACTTCACCTTGCAAACGAAAAAACTCAAACTGACTACAGTGCTACATCTTGGAACGCTTTGGAAGAAGCGAAAACTGACGCTCAAACTGTAAAATACAACGACAAAGCTACTCAAGTTCAAATCGATGAAACTGCTAAAAAACTTAAAGCTGCTATTGATGCATTAAAAACTGATAAGACTGAACTGGAAAAACAACTTGCTGATGCTAAATCTAAGACTGTTGCTGATTACAGCGCTGCATCTTGGAACGCTCTAGTAGAAGCGAAAAAAGCTGCTCAAGAGGTAGAAGACAACGCTACTGCTACTCAAGCTCAAATCGATGAAGCTGCTAAAAAACTTAAAACTGCCATCGATGCATTAAAAACTGATAAGACTGAACTTGAAAATCAACTTGCTAGTGCTAACTCTAAGACAGAAGCTGATCATAGTCCTGCGACTTGGTCTGCATTAGAAGAAGCGAAAAAAACTGCTCAAGCCGTAGAAGATAACGCTACTGCTACTCAAACTCAAATCGATGAAGCCGCTAAGAACTTGAAAGCCGCTATTGATGCACTTAATGTTGATAAAACAAAATTACAAGAGCAAATAACAGTTGCTAATCAAAAACAAGAAACTGACTACAGTCCAAAAACTTGGAACAACTTCAAACAAGCCGAAATCAAAGCCAAAGAAATCAACGATCAAACTACTCCACTTCCTAAACAAAGTGAAATAGATGCGGCTACTAAAGCTCTTCAAGACGCTATCAATGCTCTTGCCGTCGATAAGACTGCATTGCAAAATGCTATTAACACAGCTAACAGCAAACATAAAGAAGAATACACTACTCAAACATGGAAAGCTTTAGAAGATGCCCTTGTAGCAGCAAACCCTGTAAATTCAGATGAAGCTGCCACTCAAAGTAAAGTAGATGATGCTACTAGAAGATTACAAGAAGCTATCAAAAACTTAGTTCCATTGACTGAAAAACCAGTATTAAAATTTGTAAACACTGATAAGAAAGTATTAGAACGTGAAGCAGTTGCTAAGTATTCTCTAGAGAATCCAACTAAGACAAAAATCAAATCAATCACAGCTACTCTGAAAAAAGGAGAAACAGTTGTTAGCACTGTAGAGCTTATAGGTGAGGATGTAAATAACGAAACTATAAACGCAGCATTTAAAAACCTAGAGTACTACAAAGAATACACTCTATCTACAACTATGGTTTACGATAGAGGTAACGGTGACGTAACTGAAACATTAGCTAATCAATCAATTCAATTAGACCTTAAAAAAGTTGAAATTAAAAATATTAAAGAAACAAGCTTAATAAGCGTTGATGCTGAGGGTAATGAATCAGATAAAAGTTTATTAGCAGAAAAACCAACAGATATTACATCATACTATTTAAAAATCACAACTCACGACAGCAAAGTGACAAGACTTGCTGTTGATAAGATTGAAGAAGTAGAAGAAGGTGGTAAAACTTTATTTAAAGTTACTGCTACAGCTCCTGACTTAATCCAACGTGATTCAGCTAATAAATTAAGTAAAACTTATACTCACTACATCGCTAAGAAAAAAACACACAAAGATAATGTTTACTATGACTTCAATGAACTAGTTAATGCCATAAATGATAATCCTAATGGTACATTCAAACTTGGTGCTGATCTTAATGCTACAAATGTACCAACTCCATATAAAGAATATGTTCCTAAAGTGTTTAGAGGTCATTTAAGTAGTGTTGAAGGGGAGCAATATTCAATTCACAACATAGCGCGTCAATTATTTAGTTCTATAGAAGGCGGTTCAGTTAAGAATATTAACTTAGCTAATGTTGATATAAACATGCCTTGGATTAATGACATTTCTCCACTTGCTCGAGTAGTTAAAAACGCTACTGTTCAAGATGTTAAAGTTACAGGTAGTATTCTTGGAAAAGATGGTGTAGCTGGTGTCGTTAACAAAGTTGATAATGCTGGTATCCTAACAAATATTGCCTTTATCGGTAAAATTGAAGCTATAGGTTCAAGTAGTAATCATAACTTAGCTGGGCTAGCTGGAGAAGTTCATCGTGGTCGTATAAATCAAACCTATGTTAATGCTACAATTATAGGTAATAGAGCGCGTACCGGGGGACTTGTTGGCTTTTTAAGCCACGATTTAAACCCTGCTGATGTTACCTCATGGTCTTACATTAAAAACTCTGTTGCAAAAGGAACTATTGATGTCCCTAACGGCACTGAAAACGGGGGTCTTATTAGCAAAGATTATCCATGGGGAACACTAGATAAAAATATAAGTATGGTAGATGTGAAAAAAGGTGACATTTTCTTCGGTTCTAATGACATGGATAACGAATTTGTAAGTAACTGGATCTATCCATCTAATTCTACTGTTATCGGTGTAAGTAAAGGTGCAAAAACTCATAGAACTTCATCTAAGATCAAAGAAATCACTCTTGATGAAGCTAATGAAAAAATTAAAGCCATGGGAATTACTGCTGATAAATTTGAAATTAAACCTCTTATTGAAGAGGAACTTAACAACATCAAACCAAAAGCTGATACTTATAAAGATACTCAAGATTACAAAGCAGACCGTGAACTTGCTTACCGTAACATCGAAAAACTTCAACCATTTTATAACAAAGACTGGATTGTAAATCAGGGTAATAAGTTAGAGCAAGATTCAAATCTTGTGAAGAACGAAGTATTATCTGTTACAGGTATGAAAGGCAACAACTTTGTTACTGATCTTTCAGATGCTGATCACATTATGATTCACTATTCTGATAAGACTAAAGAAATTAAAGCTATTACACAGAAAGAATCTCAAGTATCTCAAGTTCGTGAATATAGTATCGAAGGATTAGATGATATTGTTTATACACCAAATATAGTTGAAAAAAATCGTGATAATCTAGCTATGACTATCACTGAAAAACTATCTTCTTTTGAATTACAATCTCCTGAAGTACGTCAAATCTTAGATAAACGAGACGCGAGTAGAGATAAAAACGCCAATAGTGAAGCTCGACAAAATAACTACATTCGTGATCTATATTTAGAAGAAAGTGTTACAGAAGTTAAAAATAATATATCTGATATTGTTAAACAACTTATCGAAAATGAAGATCACCAATTAAATACCGATGAAGATACTGAACGTGCGTTAATTAAGAAAATCGAAGGCAATAAAGCTAAACTTATGCTAGGTCTAGCATTCTTAAATCGTTACTATGGTGTTAAATTCGGTGATTTCAACATTAAACAGCTTATGATGTTTAAGCCTGATTTCTATGGTAATAATGTTAGCTTAATCGATAGACTTATCGAAATTGGTTCTAAAGAAAATAACTTACGTGGTTATCGTACTCAAGATTCATTTAGAGAGGTTCTTGCAAAAAATACTCGTTCTGGAAACTTGATTGACTTCCTTAAATATAACATGGAACTACTTACATCAGATAAAGACATAAACGATTGGTTTATTCATTCTACAGATGGTAAAGTTTATGTCGTTGAAAAACAATCGCGTGAAGAAGGACTTAAAAACGCCAAATATAGAGCATTTGACAACCTATCTAAAGGGTACCATCAGAAGATGATTCTTCCTCTTTTAAACTTAACAAATACAGAGGCTTTCTTGATTTCAACATACAATACAATATCATTCGGTACTGCTAATAAGTATGGAAAATCAATGGCTGATGTGAAAAATGATATAGATCTTGCTGCTAATAGACACATCAACTATCTTGACTTCTGGTACCGCTTGGCTACCGATGAAGTCAAAGGTAAACTTGCAAAAGATATCGTAACCCCTGTCTGGGAAGGTTATAAAGTTTGGGGGCATGATTGGCCATCTTGGATGAATAAATACGGAAACTTTGATGATGGTAAGGGAATTTATGCACCAGTTCGTGAATTATACGGTCCAACTAATGAATACTACGGACATAATGGTGCTAGAGCTGGAGCATATGCTACTTACTATGATAACAAAAATGATATCCGTCATAAAGTTGTATTCGTAATGTCTGATATGCTTACTGAGTATGGGGCGTCGGCATTTACACACGAAACGACTCACGTTAATGACCGTGTAGCATATTATGGCGGTCATGGTCACCGTGAAGGTACATTCGTTGAAGCGTTCGCTCAAGGTATGTTACAATCTCCTGCTGTTGTTGGAAATCAAGGTGAATATGGTGCATTAGGATTGAATATGGCATTCGAAAGAGAAAACGACGGTAACCAATGGTATAACTATAATCCTAATAAATTAAAATCACGAGATGAAATTAACCATTATATGAAGAATTACAATGAAGCACTTATGATGTTAGATCATCTAGAAGCTGATGCGGTCTTATCTCAAAATATAAAAGATAATAGCATGTGGTTTAAAAAAGTAGATAAACAATATCGTACAAAAGATGAATACAACAAAAATTTAGTGCAGCCTAACCAATGGGATCTTGTTCGTGATTTAAATGATGAAGAAAAAACAAAAACTTTAACAACAATCAATGATCTAGTTGAGAATAACTTTGCAACTAAACACGGTGTAGGGAATGGTAGATACCGCCCTGAAGATTTTGTTCCAAATTCGGCATATGTTAATGTTAATATGATGTCTGGTATCTATGGTGGTAATACCAGCGATGGTGCACCAGGTGCCCTATCATTCAAACACAACGCATTCCGTATGTGGGGATACTTCGGATACGAAAATGGATTCATCGGATATGTTTCTAATAAATATAAAGCCGAAGCTAATAAAGAAAAACAACCAACATTAAGTGATAAATTCATTATTGATAAAGTCTCTGGTGGTAAATTTAAAACTCTTGAAGAGTGGAAAAAAACTTGGTATGGAGAAGTTCTTACAAAAGCTCAAAGAGGATTTACAGAAATTAATATTGACGGTGAAAACATCTCAACATATAGTAGACTACAAGAATTATTCAAAGTAGCTGTAGCCAAAGATTTACAAGAGTTAAATGATCCTAAAATTAAAGATAAATATACAAACACTGTAAACCTTAAAGCTAAAGTGTACAAAGCATTACTTAAAAACACTGATGGATTCTCTGGTGATCTATTTACTGCACCACAAGCATAGGATGAATAAAATCGTAAAAAGGTAGATCAGCTTTGTCTGTATCTGCCTTTTTATGCTATACTTAAGGTATGCATAGAAAAACAGTGATTGATTTTAGGGCTTTGGGGGAGAGATACACCTTTACCCAGCCTATCAAAGAGTTAAAGACAAGAGATTTAGCGGAAGTAACAGCCTTGCTGGGACAAGTGGAAAGCTACCAAGAGCAAGGCTATTATGTGGTGGGTTATGTCAGCTATGAGGCTGCACCTGCTTTTGAGGAGAAATTAGCAGTTCATAAAGCTCCTTTACTGGCAGAGTATCTGCTATATTTTACCGTTCATGATAGGGTAGAAACATCCCCTATTCCTCTGATTTATGATGAGGTTGATTTGCCTTCTGATTGGCAGGAAGTAACGTCTGCAGCAGACTATGAAAAGGCGATTGCCCAGATTCATCATCATCTACGGCAGGGAGACACCTATCAGGTCAACTATACCGTCCAACTCAAGCAAGATTTAAGCGCCAATCCGTTTGCCATCTACAATCGTATGGTGGTAGAGCAGGAGGCGGGCTACAATGCCTATGTGGAACATGACGAGATGGCAGTGATATCCATGAGTCCAGAACTCTTTTTTGAGCAAAATGACCGCGAGTTGACAACGCGACCAATGAAGGGAACGACTCAGCGTGGCATGACTGACCAAGAAGACTTAAAACAAGCCAGTTGGTTGGAGCAGGATCCCAAAAATCGCTCTGAAAATATGATGATCGTGGACCTCTTGCGCAATGATATGAACCGTATTTCTGAGGTGGGGAGTGAGCATGTGGAGCGTCTGTGTCAGGTAGAGCAGTATTCAACTGTGTGGCAGATGACTTCGACCATCGAGAGTCGGTTGCGAGCAGATGTTGATTTAGTTACAATTTTTCGCTCTCTCTTTCCTTGTGGGTCCATAACGGGAGCTCCGAAAATTGCGACTATGGAAATCATTAAGGACTTGGAGCCACAACCGCGCGGAGTTTACTGTGGAACGATTGGCCTCTTGCTTCCAAATGGACGACGGATTTTTAATGTCGCCATTCGGACCATTCAACTGCATCAAGGGAAAGCTATCTATGGAGTGGGTGGTGGCATTACTTGGGATAGCACTTGGGAATCTGAATACCGCGAGGTTCATCAAAAGGCGGCTGTTCTCTATCGTAAACAAGCTCGCTTCAAACTGATTACTACAGGGAAAATCAGCCAGAAAAGCTTACTGTTTGAAAATCAACATATAGAAAGGCTGAGAAAAGCTAGTCGGTATTTTGCTTATCCTTTTGACCCAGAAATTTTGAGACAAAAGATAGAGGAAGAGTGTCGAGCTTGTGACATTAATCAAGATTACCGCTTGCGAATTAGCCTTAGCAAGTCTGGAAAGATAGAGGTCGATCGTCAAGTATTAACACCCCTCAGTCCAACCTTCTGCCATGCCCAACTCTGCCTGCAGGAAGCCAATTTGCAACAAGCATTTACCTATTTTAAAACAAGCCACCGACCGCATTTGAGCCTAGGGGAACAAGAGAAGATTTACCACAATAAGTCTGGAGAGCTACTTGAAACCTCTATTGGAAATTTGGTTCTGAAAATCGCTGGAAAACTCTACACACCGCCTATTCGACTGGGAATTTTACCAGGAATTTACTGTCAGCATTTGCTGGAAACAGGACAGGTAGAAGAGAAAGTCTTGACCTTGACAGACTTAGCCCAAGTTGAGGCTATATATGGCTGTAATGCAGTGAGAGGCTTGTATGAACTAAGACTTGAGGAGAATTAGATGAAACTGATATTTTTGCATGGGTTAGGGCAGTCCGCAGAGAGTTGGAAAGAAGTTCGGAATCTACTGACAGATTATCCTTCTGAGGCTATCGAGTTATTTCCTTCTGGAGTTGGCAGCTATCAAAAAGCCAAGGAGCGAGTTTATCAGTACCTAGCTCAAGAGACAGAACCTTTTGTTTTGGTTGGATTGTCTTTAGGTGCTGCACTTGCATTAGAGCTGTCAAGTTACGATTTGCCAAATCTTCAGGCCTTGGTTCTGTCAGGATGCCCGCTAAAATTAGCAGGGAATATCCTATTTTATGTTCAGTTGCTGATATTTAAATTACTTCCCAAAAGAGTATTTGAAAAACAGGGAGCAGACAAAGCTCTTATGGTTGGAGTTTCTGAGGAATTGAAGACACTTGATTTAAGAGAGATTGCAAGGCATTGTCCTTATCCAACCTTACTAATTTGTGGTAGCAAAGATAAACCGAATCTTAGTTCTATGAAAGGTATTCAAGAACTGATACCAAATTCCCAGTTCCAGATTATCCCTGATGGTCCTCATGTTCTGAATAGAGCTAAACCAAAAGAGTTTGCAGAAATAACCAGAAGTTTTCTTGAATTGAAGAAATAAATCTGATAAAATAAACATGAAATCGATATCATCGTTATGGGAGAAAGAAATGAATAAACGTCTCTTTTTAAAAATGAGTCTGGCTACCTTGCCAATTTTAGCCTTGTTTTCACAGCCTGTGTTAGCAGAAGAAGACATTCATTTTTCTAGCTGTCAGGAAGCTTGGGCGAATGGCTATTCGGATATTCACGAGGGAGAACCTGGTTATTCTGCCAAGTTAGACCGAGATCATGATGGTGTGGCTTGCGAATTGAAAAATGCCCCTAAGGGCGCCTTTAAAGCAAAACAAGCAACTGTGGCTCAAACTGATACAAGTTCAGCAACAACAAGTGGATGGGTTAAGCAGGATGGTACTTGGTATTACTTTGATGGAAATGGCAATCCAGTGCAAAATGCATGGCAGGGAAGCTATTACCTGAAAGTAGACGGAAAAATGGCCCAGAGTGAATGGATTTATGATTCTTCCTATCAAGCTTGGTATTATTTGAAATCAGATGGATCTTATGCAAAGAATGCATGGCAAGGAGCTTATTACCTTAAATCAAATGGAAAAATGGCACAAGGTGAGTGGGTTTATGATTCTTCTTACCAAGCCTGGTATTATCTAAAATCAGATGGTTCTTATGCTCGCAATGCATGGCAAGGAAACTACTATTTGAAATCAGATGGCAAAATGGCTAAAAATGAGCGAGTTGATGGCGGACGTTATTATGTAGATGCTTCAGGTCTCTGGAAACCATAAGTCAGGATAAAATCCAGAAAGCTAATGCAAACCTTTGCATAAACGATTAGTTTTTGTTATACTATATCTGTAAGCATTTTCAATTAATTTATAATGAAAAAGGAGAATATGATGAGTCAAAAGATTATTGGGATTGACCTTGGTGGAACTTCTATCAAATTTGCAATCTTGACAACAGCAGGAGAAATCCAAGAAAAATGGTCTATCAAGACTAACATTTTGGATGAGGGAAGTCATATCGTAGATGATATGATTGAGTCTATTCAACACCGTTTGGACTTGCTTGGATTGGTGGCAGCGGATTTCCAAGGTATTGGAATGGGGTCACCAGGTGTGGTTGACCGTGAAAAAGGAACAGTTATTGGTGCCTACAACTTGAACTGGAAAACCCTTCAACCAATTAAAGAGAAAATTGAAAAAGCCTTGGGCATTCCATTCTTCATCGATAATGATGCCAACGTTGCTGCTCTTGGTGAGCGCTGGATGGGTGCTGGTGATAACCAACCAGATGTTGTCTTTATGACACTTGGTACAGGTGTTGGTGGCGGTATCGTCGCTGAAGGCAAATTGCTTCATGGTGTTGCTGGTGCAGCAGGTGAGCTTGGCCACATCACTGTTGACTTTGACCAACCAATCGCATGTACTTGCGGTAAGAAAGGTTGCCTTGAGACAGTTGCTTCAGCAACAGGGATTGTTAACTTGACTCGTCGCTATGCTGATGAATACGAAGGCGAAGCAGCCTTGAAACGCTTGATTGATAATGGAGAAGAAGTAACCGCTAAGACTGTCTTTGATCTTGCAAAAGAAGGAGACGACCTTGCTTTGATTGTTTACCGTAACTTCTCACGTTACTTGGGAATCGCTTGTGCTAACATCGGTTCAATTTTGAACCCATCAACAATCGTCATCGGTGGTGGTGTTTCAGCTGCGGGAGAATTCCTTCTACAAGGTGTTCAAAAAGTCTACGATGAAAATACTTTCCCACAAGTACGCACATCCACTAAATTAGCTCTTGCAACTCTAGGAAATGACGCTGGAGTTATCGGAGCAGCATCACTTGTATTGCAATAAAATAATAAAAGAGGAAAAATGCTAACCTAGAGTTAGTAATGTTCCTCCTTTCTTTTTTTATGCTATACTAGTTAGGACAATAAATGAGGTGAGAGTAAATGACAAAAGCAGATACGATTTTTAAAGAGAATATTGAACGAATCCTCAAAGACGGTGTCTTTTCTGAGCAGGCACGTCCTAAGTACAAGGATGGGACAGTTGCCAACTCTAAATACGTAACGGGTGCCTTTGCAGAGTATGACTTGGCCAAGGGGGAATTCCCCATCACAACTTTGCGGCCAATCGCCATTAAATCCGCCATCAAGGAAGTGCTCTGGATTTACCAAGACCAGTCAAATAGCCTAGACGTGCTTAATGACAAGTACAATGTTCACTACTGGAATGACTGGGAAGTGGGAGATACAGGAACCATTGGTGAGCGCTATGGTGCCGTTGTTAAGAAACACGATATTATCAATAAGCTTCTCAAACAGTTGGAAGCCAATCCTTGGAACCGTCGAAACATTATCTCCCTTTGGGATTACCAAGCTTTTGAGGAGACAGACGGCCTTCTTCCGTGCGCCTTTCAGACCATGTTTGATGTTCGACGTGTTGATGGAGAAATCTATCTGGATGCGACCTTGACCCAGCGTTCTAACGATATGCTGGTGGCTCACCACATCAATGCTATGCAGTATGTGGCTCTTCAAATGATGATTGCCAAACATTTTGGCTGGAAGGTTGGAAAGTTCTTCTACTTCATCAACAACCTCCATATCTATGACAATCAATTTGAACAAGCTCAGGAATTGCTCCGTCGTGAGCCGTCAAACTGCCAACCACGCTTGGTTTTAAATGTTCCTGATGGGACCAATTTCTTTGATATCAAAGCAGAAGATTTTGAGTTGGTGGATTATGACCCTGTTAAGCCACAGTTAAAGTTTGACCTAGCTATTTAATACTCTTAGAAAATCTCTTCAAACCACGTCAGCGTCGCTTCATCAACAACCTCAAAACCATGTTTTGAGCAACCTGCGGCTAGTTTGCTCTTTGATTTTCATTGAGTATGAAAGAATAGAAAAAAGAAGTTGAGATAATGAATCCCAACTTCTTTTGTTTTTTAACGTGATACGCGGCGACGAGCTGCTTTTTTACGGTTTTCTTCGATGAAAGCTGCTTTTTGTTCTTCTGGTTCGATCACTTTCTTTTTAAATGCGTATACTGCACCTGCGACTGCAGCGACAGTTCCTGCGACACCTGTTACAAGACCTTTAGCGAATCCTTTAGCCATGAGTCTTCCTCCTTTATCTTCTTAATCAGCCAGCCTCCTCAAGAGGTCACATTTTTCTGACTGACCTTTTTGTGTTATAATAATAGTAACGAAAAAATGGGAATTTTTCAAGGAAAAAAGATGAAAACAAAAATAATTGTGATTGTTGGACCGACTGCTGTTGGAAAAACAGACCTTGCCATCGAAGTTGCAAAGCGTTTTAATGGCGAAGTGGTTAGTGGAGATAGCCAGCAAGTCTATCGAGGACTTGATATTGGGACGGCTAAGGCTAGTTCAGAAGAGCAGGCAACTGTTCCCCATCATTTAATCGATGTTAGAGAGGTAACCGAGTCTTACTCGGCTTTTGATTTTGTTTCAGAAGCTAAGATGGCTATTGAGGATATTCACAGCCGTGGCAAGCTAGCCATTATCGCCGGTGGGACTGGACTTTATATCCAGAGCTTGCTAGAAGGTTACCACCTGGGTGGGGAGACACCTCATGAGGAGATTTTGGCCTATCGAGCTAGTTTAGAGCCTTATACAGATGAGGAATTAGCTCATCTGGTAGAGCAAGCAGGACTTGAAATTCCCCAGTTTAATCGTCGTCGTGCTATGCGTGCCTTAGAAATAGCCCATTTTGGTCAGGATTTGGAAAATCAAGAGACCTTGTATGAACCATTGATTATCTGCTTGGATGATGAACGTAGTCAGCTTTATGAGCGTATCAATCGCCGAGTAGATCTAATGTTTGAGGCTGGGCTTTTGGATGAGGCCAAGTGGCTTTTTGACCATTATCCAGATGTGCAGGCTGCTAAAGGAATTGGCTACAAGGAACTCTTTCCTTATTTCCGTGGAGAGCAGACCTTGGAAGAAGCTAGTGAGAGTCTCAAACAAGCGACTCGTCGATTTGCCAAGCGCCAGCTAACCTGGTTCCGTAATCGCATGCAGGTCATCTTTTATCAGATTGGAGAATCTGGTGTGCAAGACTGTATTTTAAGCCAGATAGAGGAGTTTTTAGATGATTGAAACGGAGAAAAAAGAGGAGCGAGTCCTGCTCATTGGTGTGGAATTGCAGGGCATGGACAATTTTGACCTCTCCATGGAAGAATTGGTCAGTCTGGCTAAGACAGCTGGGGCAGTCGTTGTAGATAGCTACAGACAAAAACGTGAAAAATATGATTCCAAGACCTTCGTCGGCTCTGGTAAGTTGGAAGAGATTGCGCTTATGGTGGATGCAGAAGAAATTACCACTGTCATCGTCAACAACCGTCTGACGCCAAGGCAAAATGTCAATTTAGAAGAAGTTCTGGGTGTTAAGGTCATTGACCGTATGCAGTTGATTTTGGATATCTTTGCCATGCGAGCTCGAAGCCATGAAGGGAAGCTCCAAGTCCACCTAGCCCAGCTAAAATATCTCTTGCCTCGCTTGGTTGGTCAGGGGATTATGCTCAGTCGTCAGGCAGGGGGAATTGGTTCCCGTGGTCCTGGTGAAAGCCAGCTGGAGCTGAACCGTCGTAGCGTTCGCAATCAAATCACGGATATCGAGCGCCAGCTCAAGGTGGTTGAGAAAAATCGGGCGACTGTCAGAGAAAAACGTTTGGAGTCAAGCACCTTTAAGATTGGTTTGATTGGTTACACCAATGCTGGGAAATCAACCATCATGAACACCTTGACCAGTAAGACCCAGTATGAGGCAGATGAGCTATTCGCAACTCTGGATGCGACAACTAAGAGTATCCATCTGGGGGGAAATCTCCAAGTAACTTTGACAGATACTGTTGGCTTTATCCAAGATTTGCCGACAGAGTTGGTGTCTAGTTTCAAGTCAACTTTGGAAGAAAGCAAGCATGTGGATCTTCTGGTTCATGTTATCGATGCCAGCAATCCTTACCATGAGGAGCATGAAAAAACGGTTCTGTCTATCATGAAAGACTTGGACATGGAGGATATTCCTCGCCTGACCCTTTACAATAAAGCGGATTTGGTGGAGGATTTTACGCCGACCCAAACACCCTACGCCCTGATTTCTGCCAAGTCTGAGGATAGTCGTGAGAATTTGTATGCTTTGTTTTTAGAGAAAATCAAGGAGATTTTTGAGAGATTTACCCTGCGCGTGCCTTTTTCAAAGTCCTACAAGATTCATGATTTAGAAAGTGTTGCGATTTTGGAAGAACGCGATTATCAGGAGGATGGGGAAGTGATTAGAGGCTACATTTCTGAGAAAAACAAATGGAGGTTAGAGGAATTTTATGACTGATATTAAAACGTTGGCTCTAAAATATGGGGGCTATACAAGTCTGGATAAGGTCTATCTGGATCAACTTCTAGCTGGAAGAACAGAGCAAGAGCAGTTGGCACTGATCACTCCTCCGCCTAGTGTGGTCAATGCTTACTTTGCAGAACTCTACCAGAAAAAGAGTCCTCAAGCTGCGACGGATTATTTTGCAGAACTCAGTCAGGAATTGAACCTCTTCAATGCTGAGCCAAGTTTTACCCTAGAAAATAAGCCTTTTATTCGGCTTAATCTGTCTGGTAAATCCTTTGGTTTTTGTTATGAGAGTGAGGGACTGGGTCGAATTTTCTCTGAAAATGCAGAGGAAATCTCGGATGACTTGCTTTTTGAAATTGCGCAAATTTTCCCCCATCAACTGGTCTTTGAAGAGTCTGGCAAGATTTACATGAAGTCTGTCGGGGACGAGGAAGTTGTTAGCGTGGAGAGTCTGACAGCCTTGACTGATTTGGAAAGCTTGGCTGATGGTCGCAAGTGTCTTAAAGGTTACAGCCAAGAGGAGTTATTACAAGAAGCTACAGCTTTTTCTGGCAAGCGCTATTTCCGATCGGAAAACCGCACAGCCATGTTATATATTGATTAATTAGAAAGTATCGAATGGATATTCAATTTTTAGGAACGGGGGCAGGTCAGCCCTCTAAAGCCCGCAACGTTTCAAGTCTCGCCCTGAAACTCTTGGACGAGATTAACGAAGTTTGGCTCTTTGACTGTGGAGAAGGTACGCAAAATCGCATTCTGGAAACCACAATTCGACCACGTAAGGTCAGCAAAATCTTTATCACTCACTTGCATGGAGACCACATCTTTGGCTTGCCAGGTTTCCTATCTAGCCGTGCTTTTCAGGCCAATGAAGAGCAGACAGATTTGGAAATTTATGGACCGCAAGGGATCAAGTCCTTTGTCTTAACCAGCCTTCGTGTGTCAGGTTCGCGCCTGCCTTACCGTATTCATTTTCATGAGTTTGACCAAGATTCTCTAGGAAAAATCCTTGAGACCGATAAATTCACTGTGTATGCAGAGGAGCTGGACCACACTATTTTCTGTGTTGGTTATCGTGTTATCCAAAAGGATCTAGAAGGAACGCTGGATGCTGAAAAACTCAAGGCGGCAGGTGTCCCATTTGGCCCACTTTTTGGGAAAATCAAAAACGGTCAGGACGTTATTCTTGAAGACGGTACTGAAATCAAGGCAGTTGACTATATCTCAGCTCCCCGTCCGGGTAAGATTATCACTATTTTAGGAGACACTCGAAAAACGGATGCCAGTGTGCGTCTGGCTGTCAATGCCGATGTCCTTGTCCATGAATCGACTTATGGTAAGGGAGATGAAAAAATTGCTCGCAATCATGGTCACTCTACTAATATGCAGGCAGCGCAGGTGGCAGTAGAAGCAGGTGCTAAACGACTATTGCTCAACCATATCAGTGCTCGTTTCCTCTCAAAAGATATCAGCAAGCTCAAAAAAGACGCTGCTAGTGTCTTTGAAAATGTGCATGTGGTCAAGGATTTGGAAGAAGTGGAAATCTAGCAGTCACAGAAAGGATAAGTATGCCTACTATTCTCATTACCGGAGCTAGCGGTGGCCTAGCCCAAGAAATGGTCAAACTCCAGCCAAATGACCAACTCATCTTGCTTGGTAGAAATAAGGAAAAATTAGCCCAGCTCTACGGAAACCATCCCCATACAGAATTGATTGAAATCGATATTACCGATGATTCAGCTTTAGAATCTTTGGTAACTGACCTCTATCTCCGCTATGGCAAGATTGATGTCTTAATTAACAATGCTGGTTACGGGATTTTTGAGGAATTTGACCAGATTTCTGACCAAGATATTCACCAGATGTTTGAGGTCAATACCTTTGCCCTGATGAATCTATCTCGACGCCTTGCGGCTCGAATGAAGGAAAGTCGAAAAGGCCATATCATCAATATTGTTAGTATGGCAGGTTTGATAGCGACTGGCAAGTCCAGTCTCTACTCAGCGACCAAGTTTGCGGCCATTGGTTTTTCAAATGCTCTGCGCCTCGAACTCATGCCCTATGGAGTCTATGTGACAACAGTCAATCCAGGACCAATCCGAACAGGATTTTTTGACCAGGCCGATCCAGATGGAACCTATCTCAAATCTGTTGAACGCTTCCTGTTGGAAGCAGATGCAGTGGCTAAAAAGATTGTCAAGATCATAGGTAAAAACAAACGCGAGCTCAATCTCCCAATCTTGCTGCATCTAGCCCATAAGTTTTATACCCTCTTTCCTAAGCTAGCTGATAAGTTGGCAGGGGAAACTTTTAATTATAAATAAAAAGAACCAATGTGTAGGTTATTGCTAGCCTATATATTGGTTCTTATCATTTCTCAACTATCAAACTGAACTTCTTCTAGGAGATAGTCGATAAAGCGTTCGCCCATCTTAGATAGGCTAGTTTTTTCATGCTGAATATAGACCAGCTCGATGGGGTCATCAATATCCAGTGGGATAGAAACGATATTGTCTCCGTTGAGGTTGCTGTTCAAAATCCCTGTTGCGATCGTGTATCCGTCCAGACCAATCAAGAGATTAAAGAGGGTAGCACGGTCGCTGACTACGATAGATTTCTTGTGGTGCTCTTGAGATAGAATCTCTTCAGAGAAGTAGAAGGAGTTGTGTGTCCCTTGGTCATAGCTGAGATAAGGGAAGTTTTCCAAATCAGATAGTTTGACCTTATCTTTCTTTGCCAGAGGATTGGTCTTGCTGACAAAGATATGGGGCTGAGCTGTGAAGAGATGGTGAGCCAGCAGGTGATTGTCATCCAGCATCTTGGTTAAAACATCACGGTTGTAGCTGTTCAAAAAGAGAACACCGACCTCACTACGGAAATTCTTGACGTCGTCGATAATTTCCCAAGTACGAGTTTCACGAAGGAAGAGCTCGTATTTCTCCATATCGCTTTTCTTAAGTAGCGATACAAAGGCATTGACCACAAAGGCATAGTGTTGAGAGGAAACGCTGAAAAGTTCGCGGTGGGCGACAGGATTTTTATAGCGTTCTTCCAGAAGCTGGGTCTGCTCGACAACCTGACGGGCATAAGAGAGAAACTCCATCCCATCACGGGTCAAGGTGATACCCTTGGGATTGCGGATAAAGATCTCAATACCCATTTCATTTTCCAAATCTCTCACAGCATTGGAAAGACTCGGCTGGGTGATAAAGAGTTGCTTGGCTGCCTCATTCATGGAGCCAGTTTCGACGATTTTGATAATATAGTGTAATTGTTGAATTCTCATGTTTTTATTGTACCACACTTGCGTCAGAATCGCCAAGGAAGATAGGAAAATCAGGGGAAGTGTGTGGGTCTCTGTAAAGTAGTTAAGAAGAAACTTCTAAATCATTTAGTAAATAAGATTAAAAATTTTTCTCGAAAATAAGAAACTTGCACGATTTACTCATTACTTAGCCAATACTAGAGTTTATACTAGTTACTGTAAAGATGATCATCTAAAAGAAGGAAGGAGGCAACCTTATGGCTAAAAATACAAGTCGTCCAGAGATTGATTCTCTAAGTTTCGAGGTTGAAAAGCAAGAACTTTCCGGGCAATCAGAAGCTGGTGGTACACAGCTTTTAAAATGACACTAGCAGGTCTCTGTGGATTGTGTTTCACCTATTCCGATGAGTATACTAGAAATAATGTTCGTTGTTAGATAAAACAAAAGGAAAATTCTAGTGTTTTATTACAAAACATTGACAACATTTTGATTTGGTGTTATATTTACGGGGAGAAATACAAATAAAACGAGATAACTTTGAGATTGATTCTTTGGATTATGGAAATTGATAGCCAAGAATTGGATGGTAAATCTGCTGCTGGGTAGGGTATGGCTGTTAGATTAACAGCACAGAGGCGTGGTGGTTGGTGATTGACATATTCTTATGAATGTATTTCGCCAAACGTGCGCTGTGGGTAAAACTCTCTATTTTTTGACAGGAGGATAAAATGGAAGGAATTATTGGAACACTAGAATTCTATGCACCTGTACTGGTCTTAGGAGTTGTTGTCATAGGGATTGTTTACTTTATGAAAAAAAGAAACGATCGCAAATAATCAACATCAACCGATACCTGAAAAAGTATCGGTTTTTTATATAGCGGAATGAATTAAAAACTGAACAAATTGATTGGGGAATTCAAAACAATTTACAAAAATATTTCAGAAACTATAGTGTGCTACTCCAGATTCAATACACTATAACTTGAATATATTGCACAAAATACTCATGGCAAAGCTTGAAAGAAATCGTATAATAAGAGCGTAATAAAGAAACGGAGGAATGAAATGATGAAACAGCTTATTGTAACAGGATTAACGAAAACATTTAGTCAAGGGGATAATATCGTTCATGCTTTATTAGATGTGAACTTGTCCGTTGAAAAAGGAGAATTTCTGGCAATTATGGGGGCTAGTGGTAGTGGAAAAACAACACTTCTCAACTGTATTTCAACGATTGATAAACCAACATCAGGTGAGATTCGATTTGAAGATTTTGACATCATCCATGCCAAGGAAAATGAGCTAGCTGATTATCGTGCTAAAAACATTTCCTATATTTTCCAAGCCTATAACTTGGTGGAAACCTTGACGGTCTATGAAAATATCGTTCTACCTCTTCAAATTCAGGGGAAAAATATCAAAAAACATCAGGATAAGATTGTGGAAATTTTGGATAAGTTGGCCATCCAAAACTTAAAAGATAAGTTTCCTAATCAGTTATCAGGTGGTCAGCGACAACGTGTGGCAACTGCTAGAGCCTTGATTGATGATTCTAAACTGATTATCGCAGATGAGCCGACAGGAGCCTTGGATTCTGCCAATTCTGAAAAACTGATGGCACTTTTGCAGGAAATCAATAAAAGTTTTGGTATTACCATTTTACTGGTTACGCATGACCCTGCTGCAGCAAAGTATTCCTCACGGATGGTGCTACTTAGCGATGGAAAGATTATGGATGATTTGGAACGTAACAGCTTAACTAATGAACAGTATTTGCAAGAGATTTACAGCCGTACCAGATAGGAGGGGGAGAGTATGTATCCAAAATTGATTTTACGAAATGTATTTCGAAATTTACAGACCTATACCATCTATTTTTTCAGTCTGACCTTGATTTATAGCTTGCTCTACGCTTTTAATGCTTTACCAAGCCATCCAGTGATGCAAAGTTTATCCGGAGCAAAGGAAATGTTGACGACGGTGATGAGTCAGTACATGGGCTTGCTTTCCTATCTGATTCTATCGGCGATTGCCTTTCTCATCGTTTACTCCACAAACTTTGTCCTGGGACGGCGCAAGAAAGATCTGGGACTTTATGCAACGCTGGGAATGAAGAAGAAGCAGATTATCCGTACCCTGTTCTTTGAAACCATGCTGGTCAATATCTTTTCCTTGATTCTAGGTTTCTTTCTTGGAGTGATCTTACTGGTCATTCTAGCTAAGATTGCATCTGAGTTTTTCATGGCTAATTACTTTGGTAATCTGGTTTTCTTTGATAGTAAGTCTGTCATCTTACTAGTTTATTCCTATTTGGTAACCAGTTTTATTGTTGGTGTCATGGACATTATCACTTTTAGAAAGCAAAATATCATTGCACTCATTCAAGAAAATGGGGTCAAGAAATCTGTCTTGGCAAAAGGCAAGCCAGTTCTTCAAGCACTTCTCTTTATTCTTTCGACAGCTGTTATCGGTTTTGGTGCTCTCTATTTTTCAGACTATCACCATCTATCACTCTTGAAAAGCTGGGGTATCTTGCTGGTATCTGTCTTCGTGATTTTTGTGATTTTATTTTACAATACCTTGAGCCATTTTATCTTGGTCTCCCTTAGAAAACTGCCTCAAACCTACTATAACAAACTAAACACTTTTAAAATCCGTCAATTTTCAAAACAAGCTGATAGTAATTCGGTCACGTTGGCAGTCTTATCCTTGACCTTGACACTAGCTCTCAGCTTACTAGTTTTTAGTGGTAGTGCCTATACGACTATGAACCGAGAGCTGAACAAATACTCACCTTATGATGTAACTGTCAATCTTTATCGTGGTCAAGAGTTCCAATTTGCTCAGGATTCTGTAAAAGATAGGCTGAAAGCCGATGGCTTTGACTTTAACCTCATCAAAGAGGAGTACAGCTATCCTATCTATTCTAGTGATGTAACCTATAAAGATTTGATTGATACTAGCAATCTCTGGGAGCATGATAAGAAACTTCCTGAATCAAAAGTACCGATTTTAGGAATTTCTGCCTACAATTATCTCCGCAAACTGCAAGGTGAAAGAGAGGTTGACTTGGCAGATAACCAATTTCTGGTCAATGCTAACTATAAAGGAACTGCCAAGCAGATTCAGGACTTTCTATCAAGGACTAAAACCCTCATGATTAACGGTTATTCTCTTAATCTTGCGTCTTCAAAGCCACTTGAAACAGTTTACTTTTTATCGTCAGTGGGTACAAATGACACAGGAACCTTAATTGTACCAGATACGGTAGTAGTTGGATTGACGGAATACCACACGACCTATGTTGCCAATTTCAAAGAAAATATCGACAAACGGAAAGTAGAAACATTCTTAAGTCAGTGGATAGAAAAATACTACTTCACCCGTGATGGAGCAGAGTTGAATTCGTTCACCTATCAAACGAAAGGAAGAATTTTTGAGATTTATCTTGGATTTATGGGCGTCATCGTCTTTGTCATGATTTTTGTCAGTGTTATTTTTATCATTATTTCCCTCAGTATCTTGTCACTTCAAACTTCTACAAGTGCTTTGGATAGTGTCAATGATTATCAAATCTTATACCTTCTCGGGAATAAGAGAAAGCAAAATCGATCTATTCTTTTGCAACAGATTCTAAGTTATTTCTTGGTTCCGCTGGTCATCGCAGGTCCGCTAGCATTTGCCTTGAGTACCGCTCTTTTGGGCTATTTTGAGAATTTCGCTAATACCAGCATTTCTATTGATATCACCTATCTGGGAGTAGCGGTTTTACTCTTTGTTCTTTACTTGCTAGTGACTTACAGAGTAAGTTGGCAAATTATTGAAAATTAAGTCAAATACCAGAGTTGCCTATCCTGCAATTCTGGTATTGTGTTATAATAATATTAAAGTAGTTCAGGAAGTGGATACATATGAAACAGTTTGTCAAATTGATCTCGAAAAACTCACTTTTATTGTGGTGGTTGACGATTTTTAATCATCTAACTTTGATGATTTATATTTATTATAGGATTCCTCTGGAGTTTTCGACAGATTTTTCCTTACAGATGGTTTTATTGCTGATTATTGCTTTAATTGTATTTAGCTATATTTGTAATATTGTGACCTTTCGGTATAGTGAGTTGAAACTTTGGTTGCTCCTGATGATGTTTCTCATTAGCTGGCAATCCATCTTTAATCAAGGAGTTGCGAACACCCTGTTGCACTTTTTTGATATTCTTCATCCGCTCAACTCTTTTTTATTGGTGTATAGTTCTCTGTCTATTATCTTTCTGGGAGAGAAAATAGGAGAAGAACTGTTGAGTGTGTCCTTTGTGTTGACACTAATCACCATTAGTTCGTATCTGTTAAGTCCTTCAATTTTTCTATTTCTGTCCTTGTTTGCGTCTTTCTTTTTAAACCTTGTTCCCTTGATTTTACTGATTTTATATCATAAAGAGTTGAAAAGTAAACTCAAGTATCAGAGACGAAATTTGTGGATATTAGCTTTGATATTGCCTCTTTCTTATTTCTTTTTGTATATCAATACGACGGGCTCAGGAGTGATGAACCTAGTCTGGTATCTGGAAATTCTTGGCATTTTAGCTTTTTTACACTTCAAAACGATTATCAGCTCTCTTCAAAAAAAGGTATCAGAGTTAAAATTGTCCTATATAAAAGCTTTTTCACACTTATTTTTACTAGTTATGTTTTTGTTAGTAGGTATTTTCATCATCTTTCGTCTAAACTTAAACACGAGCTTTTTGGTCTTGAATATCATGCTACTATTGTTCGGGATTTGTTCGGAAGAATTGATTCGCCTTTTTCGTTCTGCTGAAATGCTAGATGCTAGGGATTATGTCAAAGTTCTCTTTTTAAAGCGTAACCGTATGGTGAAAAGTCTGCTGGCAAATGAAGATACAGAACAACAGTTCTCCGAATTTCTTCACAATGAAATCCTGCAAAATGTGATGGCAATAAAAAATTTCAATAAATATAGTAGCAATCAAGCTTTTGGTGAACAGATCAATCTGGTTACAGAGGAGTTGGTTCAGCGGATTCGTGAGCGGATGGATTATTATCAGCCAATGGTAGAAACAGACGAGCAGTTAGACATCCAGTATCAAGGGCTGATTAATCGGATTGTCAAGCGCTATCACGCAGAAAATGAAGTCGTCACACAGTTTCCTGTCCACTTTAGTCTTTTATCTCCTTACGATAAAATTGCCTACCGTCTGGTTGAGGAGTTGGCGACCAATGCCGTTAAGTACGCCAGTGGTGGAAGGATTTCTTTGAAGATTGATGTGCATGATGACGCTCTTTTTATCATTTCTGAAAATAACTGCCTTCAAACAGAAAAATCCTTAGGTTATGGCTTGAAAAATATGTCTAATAAAATTAGTGTTTTAGGTGGTCAAATGCAGATTTTTGAAAATAATAAGAGATTTCGTGTAGAAATTATTCTCCCGATTGATAAGGAGTTGTGTTATGAAAATTTTGTTAATTGATGATCATAAATTATTTAGCCAAAGTATCAAGATGATTTTAGAGTTATCGGAAAACATTAAAAAGGTCCAGTTAGTGGATAATTTTTCGACTATTTCGGAGATTGCTTTTAATGACTACGACATTATTTTGATTGACATCAACCTGACGAGTCTGTATCAAGATGATGGACTGACCTTGGCACAAGAGATTATCGACAATGGTTGTTCTAGTAAGGTTGTGATTTTGACAGGTTACAGTAAAAAAATGTATGAACACCGAGCTAAAGCTATGGGAGCTTATGGATTTCTGGACAAAAGTATGAACCCAGATGAGTTGGTGAAAAAACTGGAAAAGATTTATCTAGGTGGTAAGGTCTTTTCAGATGAAGTGATGGTAGAGGTGCTAACACCACGAGAAATCGAGATACTAGAACTGGTTAGAAATGGCTTGACCATTGATGATGTCTGTGACAAGGTCTATGTGAGTAAACGTACAGTTTCCAATCACTTGGCCAATATCTTTTCAAAATTGGGAGTGACTAACAGGCAGGAGGCGATTCACATCGCTGAGCAGTTGGGATATTTCCCACCAGATTAAAAGGTTGCAGAAGATGCAGCTTTTTTAATTTCTGTGCTACTTCTTGTGTGAGTCTCTTCTTGAAAAAAACACAAAATTTTGCTAGAATGAGTCTTATGAAAACATTCTATGATGTGCAGCAATTCCTCAAACGATTTGGTATTATTGTTTACATGGGAAAACGCTTATATGATATTGAGCTGATGAAGCTGGAACTCTCTCGGATTTACGATGCAGGGCTGATGGACAAACTGGATTATCTGGAAGCGGAAGCGGTTCTTCGCAGAGAGCACAAGATAGAATTGGATTATATTGAGAAAAATGGAGAAAAGAACTAATGGTTACTTGGATTTTGTGGGCACTTATACTGGCAATGTTGGCATGGATGGGCTTTAACTATCTTCGTATTCGTCGTGCGGCTAAAATTGTAGATAATGAGGAGTTTGAAGCCTTGATTCGTACAGGTCAATTGATTGATTTGCGTGATCCAGCAGAATTCCATAGAAAACATATCCTTGGGGCCCGCAATATTCCTTCAAGTCAGTTGAAGACTAGTCTTGCAGCTCTTCGTAAGGATAAACCTGTCCTTCTTTACGAAAACCAACGTGCGCAACGGGTTACAAATGCAGCACTTTACTTGAAAAAACAAGGTTTTTCTGAGATTTATATCCTTTCTTATGGTTTGGATTCTTGGAAAGGGAAAGTGAAAGTTGAGAAATAAGAAAACGAGCTTGGATATTTCCGAGCTCATTTTTTAACCACTTTTTCTGAGAAATTCACGAATGCTTGTTAACTCTTCTGAGTTGAGGGGGCGATAGTCTCCCTCTTGCAGGTTTTCATCCAAGCTCCAAGGCCCAAAATGGGTGCGTTTGAGTGAGGTCACCTTGACACCAACCGAGAGAAACATTTTCTTAACCTGATGAAATTTTCCTTCTGAAATGGTGATGGAGGCTTGACTAAAGGAAGGACTGGCAACTAAAATCTCTAGTCTTGCAGGTTTACATACAGTACCATCTAAAAAGACAATTCCCTTTTGAAAGGCTTGGATATGGTTAGGTGTCAGAAGTCCATTAACCTCAACTTGATAAGTTTTATCTACATGATATTGGGGATGGAGGAGCTGAAAGCCCAAGGGGCCGTTATCGGTCAAGAGGAGGAGGCCCGTCGTATCTCGATCCAGTCGGCCGACGGCATAGAGCTTGTCAGACTGGATGTCGGGTGATAGCAGGTCCATGACAGTTGGAAGTTGCTTGTCTTTGTTGGCTGTCACGACACCAGCAGATTTATGAAGCATAAGGTAGGTGTGTTCATAGCCTCGAATGATACGGTCCTGAAAAAGGAGTTCTTGTAGTCCCGTATCGATATTTTGAGCTAGGGCGCGGGCTGGGCAACCATCGACGAGAATCTCCCCTTTTAGTAAGGCTTGTTTCATGGCCTTTCGGCTGATTTTTTCTTGAGCTAATAAATTATCTAAACGCATACTGTGCCTATCTTATCATAAGTCTCTTACTTTGAAAAGTCTTGACAGGAAAAGAAAAGCTTCGTGAAAACATTTACACTTGCTTGAATTATGTTATTTACTTGAAATTATGGTATAATCGTTCAGTTAGAAAATAAATTTTGAATATTATAGAGGAAATCATGACAAAACTTAGAGAAGATATCCGTAACATTGCGATTATCGCCCACGTTGACCACGGTAAAACAACCCTTGTTGATGAATTATTGAAACAATCAGAAACGCTTGATGCACGTACTGAATTGGCTGAGCGTGCTATGGACTCAAACGATATCGAAAAAGAGCGTGGAATTACCATCCTTGCTAAAAATACAGCCGTTGCCTACAACGGAACTCGTATCAATATCATGGACACACCAGGACACGCGGACTTCGGTGGAGAAGTTGAGCGTATCATGAAAATGGTTGACGGTGTTGTCTTGGTCGTAGATGCCTACGAAGGAACAATGCCACAGACTCGTTTCGTATTGAAAAAAGCCTTGGAACAAGACCTTGTCCCAATCGTTGTTGTTAACAAAATCGATAAACCATCAGCTCGTCCAGCTGAAGTAGTGGACGAAGTCTTAGAACTGTTCATCGAGCTTGGGGCTGATGACGACCAGCTTGATTTCCCAGTAGTTTATGCTTCAGCGATCAACGGAACTTCTTCATTGTCAGATGATCCAGCTGACCAAGAAGCTACTATGGCACCAATCTTTGATACGATTATCGACCATATCCCAGCTCCAGTAGATAACTCAGATGAGCCTTTGCAGTTCCAAGTGTCACTTTTGGACTACAATGACTTCGTTGGACGTATCGGTATCGGTCGTGTCTTCCGTGGTACAGTTAAGGTTGGGGACCAAGTTACCCTTTCTAAACTTGACGGTACAACTAAAAACTTCCGTGTTACAAAACTCTTCGGTTTCTTTGGCTTGGAACGTCGTGAAATCCAAGAAGCAAAAGCAGGTGACTTGATTGCCGTTTCAGGTATGGAAGATATCTTTGTCGGTGAAACCATCACTCCGACAGACGCAGTTGAAGCTCTTCCAATCCTACACATCGATGAGCCAACTCTTCAAATGACCTTCTTGGTCAACAACTCACCATTTGCTGGAAAAGAAGGTAAATGGGTGACTTCTCGTAAGGTGGAAGAACGTTTGCAGGCCGAATTGCAAACAGATGTTTCCCTTCGTGTTGATCCAACTGATTCACCAGATAAATGGACAGTTTCAGGTCGTGGAGAATTGCACTTGTCAATCCTTATCGAAACAATGCGTCGTGAGGGCTATGAACTTCAAGTATCTCGTCCAGAAGTTATCGTAAAAGAAATCGACGGTGTTAAATGTGAGCCATTTGAGCGTGTACAAATCGACACTCCAGAAGAATACCAAGGGTCTGTTATCCAAAGCCTTTCTGAACGTAAAGGTGAAATGTTGGATATGATTTCAACTGGTAATGGTCAAACTCGTTTGGTCTTCCTTGTTCCAGCGCGTGGTTTGATTGGATACTCAACTGAGTTCTTGTCAATGACTCGTGGTTACGGTATCATGAACCATACCTTCGACCAATACTTGCCATTGATTCTAGGTGAAATTGGTGGTCGTCACCGTGGTGCCCTTGTTTCTATCGATGCTGGTAAGGCTACAACTTACTCAATCATGTCTATTGAAGAACGCGGTACGATCTTTGTCAACCCAGGTACTGAGGTTTACGAAGGAATGATTATCGGTGAAAACTCTCGTGAAAATGACTTGACAGTTAACATCACTAAGGCCAAACAAATGACCAACGTTCGTTCAGCTACTAAGGACCAAACAGCTGTTATCAAGACACCTCGTATCTTGACACTTGAAGAGTCTCTTGAGTTCTTGAACGACGACGAGTACATGGAAGTAACGCCTGAGTCTATCCGTTTGCGTAAACAAATCCTTAACAAAGCAGAGCGTGAGAAAGCTAACAAGAAGAAAAAATCAGCTGAATAAGAGCTAGAAAGAGAGAAAGATGGTCTATTTAGTCCTAGGAATTTTACTGCTCCTACTCTATGTATTTGCGACACCAGAAAGCATTAAAGGGACAGTCAATATCGTCGCTATGGTATGTATTTTAGTGGCACTCTTGGTTTTGTTGGCTCTATCTTTTCTGAAAATTTTTCAATTACCAACAGAAATATTCCTAGCAATAGCCATGTTAATCCTAGCTTACTTTAGTGTGAGAGACATCACACTCATGCCAGTCAAAAAAAGTAAAAGAAGATAAAAAAGAGAGTTTCGTCTCTCTTTTTTTGCTTGTTAGAATGCTGAATCTGAGCATTTTCGTTTAGAATTATTTCCATAAAAATGGTAAAATAGTAAGAGTAGAAATGGAGTTCGAGACATGAAAGTAATAGATCAATTTAAAAATAAGAAAGTTCTTGTTTTAGGTTTGGCCAAGTCTGGTGAATCTGCAGCTCGTTTGTTGGACAAGCTAGGTGCCATTGTGACAGTAAATGATGGGAAGCCTTTTGAGGATAATCCAGCTGCCCAAAGTTTGCTGGAAGAAGGGATCAAGGTTATCACAGGTGGTCATCCTTTGGAACTTTTGGATGAAGAGTTTGCTCTTATGGTGAAAAATCCAGGTATCCCATACAGCAATCCCATGATTGAAAAGGCTTTGGCCAAGGGAATTCCAGTCTTGACTGAGGTGGAATTGGCTTATTTGATTTCAGAAGCGCCCATTATCGGTATCACAGGTTCAAATGGAAAAACAACCACAACGACCATGATTGGGGAAGTTTTGACTGCTGCTGGTCAACATGGTCTCTTATCAGGAAATATCGGCTATCCTGCCAGTCAGGTTGCACAAACTGCGTCAGACAAGGACACGCTTGTCATGGAACTTTCTTCTTTCCAACTCATGGGCGTCCAAGAATTCCATCCTGAGATTGCGGTTATTACCAACCTCATGCCAACTCATATCGACTACCACGGTTCTTTTGAGGAGTATGTAGCAGCCAAGTGGAATATCCAGAACAAGATGACAGCAGCTGATTTCCTTGTCTTGAACTTTAACCAAGACTTGGCAAAAGAATTGGCTACTAAAACACAAGCTACAGTTGTACCATTCTCAACACAGGAAAAGGTTGATGGAGCTTATTTGGAAGATGGTCAGCTCTACTTCCGTGGAGAAGTGGTCATGGCAGCTAGTGAAATCGGAGTTCCAGGTAGCCACAATGTAGAAAATGCCCTTGCGACCATTGCTGTTGCCAAGCTTCGTGGCGTGGACAATAAAACCATCAAAGAAACTCTTTCAGCCTTTGGTGGTGTCAAACACCGTCTCCAATTTGTGGATGAAATCAAGGGTGTGAAGTTCTATAATGATAGCAAATCAACCAATATCTTGGCGACTCAAAAAGCCTTGTCAGGATTTGACAACAGCAAGGTCATCTTGATTGCAGGTGGTTTGGACCGTGGCAATGAGTTTGACGAATTGGTTCCAGACATTACTGGACTCAAGAAGATGGTTATCCTTGGTCAGTCTGCAGAACGTGTCAAACGGGCAGCAGATAAGGCTGGTGTAGCTTATGTGGATGCAACTGATATTGCAGATGCGACCCGCAAGGCTTATGAACTTGCGACTCAAGGAGACGTGGTTCTTCTCAGTCCTGCCAATGCTAGCTGGGATATGTATGCTAACTTTGAAGTACGTGGCGACCTCTTTATCGACACAGTAGCGGAGTTAAAGGAATAATATGAAAAAAATTGTCTTTACAGGTGGGGGGACGGTTGGACACGTCACCCTCAATCTTTTGTTGATGCCCAAGTTCATCGAAGATGGTTGGGAAGTCCACTATATCGGGGACAAGCGTGGTATCGAACACCAAGAGGTCCTTAAGTCAGGTTTGGATGTCACCTTCCATTCTATTGCGACTGGAAAATTGCGTCGCTATTTCTCTTGGCAAAATATGCTGGACGTCTTCAAAGTTGTCTGGGGAATTGTCCAATCGCTCTTTATCATGTTGCGACTTCGTCCACAGGCTCTTTTTTCAAAGGGAGGCTTTGTCTCAGTACCGCCTGTTATCGCTGCGCGTGTGTCAGGAGTGCCAGTCTTTATTCACGAATCGGACCTGTCTATGGGCTTGGCCAATAAAATCGCCTATAAATTTGCGACGAAGATGTATTCAACCTTTGAACAAGCTTCGAGTTTGTCTAAGGTCGAGCATGTGGGAGCAGTGACAAAGGTTTCAGACCAAAACACTCCAGAACCAGATGAATTGGTGGATATTCAAACCCACTTTAATCCCCAATTGCCAACTGTATTGTTTGTCGGTGGTTCTGCAGGAGCTCGTGTCTTTAACCAATTGGTGACAGACCATAAGAAAGAACTGACAGAACGCTACAATATTATCAATCTAACTGGAGATTCTAGCCTGAACGAGTTGAGCCAAAATCTTTTTCGTGTTGATTATGTGACCAATCTCTATCAACCCTTGATGGAATTGGCGGATATTGTTGTGACACGAGGTGGTGCCAATACGATTTTTGAGCTCTTGGCGATGGCAAAATTGCATGTTATTGTGCCACTTGGTCGTGAAGCTAGTCGTGGAGACCAGATTGAAAATGCAGCCTACTTTGTAAAAAAAGGCTATGCAGAAGAGCTTCAAGAAAGCGATTTGACCTTGGACAGTTTAGAAGAGAAGCTTTCTCACTTACTAAGTCACAAGGAAGATTACCAAGCTAAGATGAAGGCTTCCAAGGAATTGAAATCTCTAGCAGATTTTTATCAATTGTTGAAAAAAGATTTATCATAAGGAAAGTAAATGTCAAAAGATAAGAAAAATGAGGGCAAAGAAATCCTCGAAGAATTTAAAGAGTTATCAGAATGGCAGAAACGAAACCAAGAATACCTAAAAAAGAAGGCTGAGGAAGAGGCGGCCCTAGCTGAGGAGAAGGAAAAGGAAAGACAAGCTCGAATGTCTTCGAAATCTGAAAAGTCAGATGCAACTGAGGACCAAGAGAGTGAATCTGAACCAAAAGACCCAAAATCAGCTAAGGAAGAGTCTGAAGAAAAAGTAGAAGAGTCAGAAGACGTCAAAAAAGAAGTAGCCAAAGAAGAATCAAAGTCTAAAAAGACAGAGAAAGAGGATAAATGGGATAAAAAAATAGAGAAAAAGCCTGTAAAGGAAAAACCGGTCAAACCAAAAATTCCAGGAATCCATATCTGGCGGGCTATCTCGATTTTGTTTCTCAGTCTGCTTTTATTGGTTGTATCTGCTTATTTGCTTAGTCCTTATGCGACCATGAAGGATATTCGTGTTGAGGGAACGGTGCAAACTACGGATGATGATATTCGACAGGCTTCAGGCATTCAGGATTCGGATTATACGATTAACCTGCTGCTAGACAAGGCAAAATATGAAGAGCGGATCAAGTCTAACTATTGGGTTGAATCAGCTCAGCTTGTCTATCAATTTCCAACTAAGTTCACTATCAAGGTCAAGGAATATGATATTGTGGCCTACTATGTTTCTGGAGAAAATCATTATCCTATTCTTTCTAGTGGTCAGCTTGAGACCAGTGCGGTGAGCTTGGTGAGTCTGCCAGAAACTTATATATCAGTTCTCTTTAATGACAGTGAACAAATCAAGGCTTTTGTCTCAGAACTTGCTCAAATTAGTCCAGAACTCAAGGCTGCTATCCAAAAGGTGGAATTAGCCCCAAGCAAGGTGACTTCCGATTTAATTCGATTGACCATGAATGATTCGGACGAAGTCTTGGTTCCCCTGTCTGAAATGAGTAAGAAATTACCTTACTACAGTAAGATTAAACCTCAATTGTCAGAACCGAGTGTGATTGACATGGAAGCTGGAATTTACAGTTACACTGTGGCGGATAAATTGATTATGGAAGCAGAAGAAAAAGCCAAAAAAGAGGCCGAAGAAGCTGAGAAAAAGCAGGAAGAAGAACGTAAACGTTTAGAAGAAGAAAAGAAAAAACAAGAGGAAGAGAGCAATCGAAACCAAACAAGTCAGCGTTCATCGCGTCGCTAGGCTTACCTTTTCTCCTATAGCTCTTTAGTTTCCATGTTTTTACTTGACAAGTGCTAGTAGAAATAATAGAATAATAGAAAACCTTTAAAGCAGTCCAGAGAGGCAGCTAAGGTTAGACGGTGAAAGGGTGGAGACTACCCATTTTTCGTGGAACCTTGCTGTTGGCAGGTTCCTTTTTTCGTGCCTTCTTGTGGCCAGACTCTCTCACTAGCAAAGGTAAAAGGAGAAACCTATGCGAGAACATCGTCCAGTCATTGCTCTTGATTTTCCTAGTTTTGAGGCAGTCAAGGAATTTTTAGCTCTTTTTCCAGAAGCAGAAAGCCTTTATCTAAAGGTAGGGATGGAGCTTTATTACGCAACAGGGCCTGAGATTGTGTCTTACTTGAAAGGCCTGGGGCACAGTGTCTTTTTGGATCTCAAGCTGCATGACATTCCCAATACAGTCAAGTCAGCCATGAAGGTCCTGTCTCAGCTTGGTGTGGATATGACCAATGTTCATGCTGCTGGCGGAGTAGAGATGATGAAGGCTGCGCGTGAAGGTCTTGGAAACCAAGCCAAATTGATTGCTGTCACTCAGCTGACATCAACGTCAGAAGCCCAGATGCAGGAGTTTCAAAATATCCAAACCAGCCTGCAAGAGTCTGTCATTCATTATGCTAAGAAGACAGCTGAAGCGGGCTTGGATGGTGTCGTTTGCTCGGCTCAGGAAGTGCAACTCATCAAGCAGGCCACCAATCCAGATTTTATCTGTCTAACACCAGGAATTCGCCCTCAGGGAGCTGCTGTTGGAGATCAAAAACGCGTGATGACGCCAGCAGATGCCTATCAAATCGGTAGTGACTATATCGTAGTGGGACGTCCCATTACCCAAGCTGAGGATCCTGTTGCAGCTTATCATGCTATCAAGGATGAATGGAACCAAGACTAGAATTAAAGAACTAGATTAGAAAAACAAAAGGAGAAGACCATGACACTTGCTAAAGATATCGCTAGCCACCTCTTGAAAATTCAAGCCGTTTACCTCAAACCAGAGGAGCCTTTCACTTGGGCATCTGGTATCAAGTCGCCGATTTACACAGATAACCGTGTAACTCTTGCCTATCCAGAAACTCGTACCTTAATTGAAAATGGCTTTGTGGAAGCTATTAAAGAAGCCTTTCCAGAGGTAGAAGTCATTGCAGGAACTGCAACAGCAGGGATTCCTCACGGAGCCATTATTGCTGATAAGATGAATCTGCCATTTGCCTACATCCGTAGCAAACCAAAAGATCATGGAGCTGGTAACCAAATCGAAGGTCGTGTAGCTCAAGGTCAAAAAATGGTAGTGGTTGAAGACCTCATTTCAACAGGTGGTTCTGTTCTTGAAGCTGTAGTAGCAGCCAAACGCGAAGGAGCAGATGTGCTTGGAGTAGTAGCGATTTTCAGCTACCAATTGCCAAAAGCAGATAAGAACTTTGCGGATGCTGGTGTGAAATTGGTGACACTTTCTAACTACAGTGAATTGATTCATCTAGCCCAAGAAGAAGGTTACATCACACCAGAAGGGCTCGACCTTCTAAAACGCTTTAAAGAAGACCAAGAAAATTGGCAAGAGGTGTAAAAAAATCAAAAGACTAAAAGGTTAAAAATTATACTATTCTGTCATATCAGGTATATGAATGACAAGATTCAAGTTGTTAATGTTTTTTACGTCAATTGTTTCAGTTTTAGATTTGCTTGGCTTGCTCTTATATAAAAAGTAGCACACGTCATGAAAGTTACAAGGGTTAAAGTATAATCCATAAATATTGTCAGATCCCTTTTCTGAGATGTTGAAATTTCTTGCTTATCCCAGTCTTTTCAGTGATTTTAGCGTCAGGTTCTTTTTAGTTTTTAAAGATTATCCGTGAATTTCTTGCTTATTTATGATAAAATGGGAGTATCGCAAAAAATGACTCATCGTATTCAATTTTGAGTAAAACTAGGAGGATCCCATGTCAACAGAACATATGGAAGAACTAAATGACCAGCAGATCGTTCGCCGTGAAAAAATGGCTGCGCTCCGTGAACAAGGAATTGATCCTTTCGGAAAACGCTTTGAACGTACTGCAAATTCACAAGAATTAAAAGATAAATATGCTGACCTCGATAAAGAACAATTACACGATAAAAACGAAACAGCTACTATCGCAGGACGCTTGGTAACCAAACGTGGTAAAGGTAAAGTAGGTTTTGCCCACCTTCAAGACCGCGAAGGTCAAATCCAGATCTATGTTCGTAAGGATGCTGTCGGTGAAGAAAACTACGAAATCTTCAAAAAAGCAGACCTTGGTGACTTCCTTGGTGTAGAAGGCGAAGTAATGCGTACTGATATGGGAGAACTCTCTATCAAGGCTACTCACATCACACACTTGTCTAAGGCTCTTCGTCCTCTACCAGAGAAATTCCATGGTTTGACAGACGTTGAAACAATTTACCGTAAACGTTACCTAGACTTAATTTCTAATCGCGAAAGCTTTGAACGCTTTGTCACTCGTTCAAAAATCATTTCTGAAATCCGTCGTTACCTTGATCAAAAAGGTTTCCTTGAAGTGGAAACACCTGTTCTTCACAACGAAGCTGGTGGTGCTGCGGCTCGTCCATTTATCACTCACCACAATGCCCAAAACATTGACATGGTGCTTCGTATCGCGACTGAGCTTCACTTGAAACGCCTTATCGTGGGTGGCATGGAGCGTGTCTATGAAATCGGCCGTATCTTCCGTAACGAAGGAATGGATGCTACTCATAACCCTGAGTTTACTTCTATCGAAGTTTACCAAGCTTATGCAGACTTCCAAGACATCATGGACTTGACTGAAGGTATTATCCAACACGCTGCTAAATCAGTCAAAGGAGATGGCCCAGTTAACTATCAAGGTACTGAAATCAAAATCGACGAACCTTTCAAACGTGTTCACATGGTTGATGCTATCAAGGAAATTACTGGTGTAGACTTCTGGCAAGACATGACTTTCGAGGAAGCCAAAGCTATCGCTGCTGAGAAGAAAGTTCCTGTTGAGAAACACTACACTGAAGTTGGCCACATCATCAATGCCTTCTTTGAAGAGTTTGTTGAGGAAACCTTGATCCAACCAACCTTTGTCTATGGACATCCAGTAGCTGTATCTCCACTGGCTAAGAAAAATCCTGAAGACGAACGCTTTACTGACCGTTTCGAGCTCTTCATCATGACTAAGGAGTACGGCAATGCCTTTACTGAGCTCAACGACCCAATCGACCAACTTAGTCGCTTTGAAGCCCAAGCTAAAGCTAAAGAACTTGGTGACGATGAAGCAACAGGTATCGACTACGACTATATCGAGGCTCTTGAATATGGTATGCCACCAACAGGTGGTTTGGGAATCGGTATTGACCGTCTCTGCATGCTCCTCACTGATACAACTACTATCCGTGACGTATTACTCTTCCCAACAATGAAATAAACCTTTATCCTCTGGTACTTTCCAGAGGATTTTTTGATGAAAAAATAGACTGAATTGAAGGAGAAAATGAAGTATAGTGTGTTGAAGTTGAAATAGTACACTTTGATTTCTAAGACATTGTTAGAAATTGGTTTAAATTCCCTAATCAATTTGCGCATGTTTTATTTCATTTTACGATAGTACGCTGAAACTTTTCAAAAAGTACTAGAAATTGACTTGGATCCCCCAATTGATTTGTTCAGATTCACTATAAATAAAAAATTAATAAGTGCGATAGGAAGTTAGCGTCAACTAGGATAGTATCTTGCTTAAACAGTATATATGGGACTGATATAAGTCCATAGGTCCTATTAGAGGATGTTCTGGTGTCTTATTCACTTGTTTTTTATAGCATTAGTAGATAGACTCAGCAAATAAAAAAGTAGTTCAAATGCCTAGCAGCAAAAAATCTTAACGATTCACTTAATATAGACTAAAGTTTAGAGTTTAAGGAAAGTAGGGATAGTATATTGTATGAAAAAATAAGATGGTTTTTAAGCAAAACTCTTGAAAATGATTGAAAAAAGAGTTATTATAGTTGTATAGTAAAAAGCAAACGCTTACTTAATCAAGGAGGACAGTTTATGTCATACAAAACAAGCAATGCAGAAGGGCATGTAGATTTCATCAATACCTATGATTTGGAGCCAATGGCGCAACAAGTGATCCCTAAAGCAGCATTTGGCTATATCGCCAGTGGAGCAGAAGATACTTTCACTTTGCGTGAGAATATCCGCGCCTTTAACCACAAGCTCATCGTTCCGCATACACTTTGCAATGTAGAAAATCCAAGTACAGAGATTGAATTTGCAGGTGAAAAATTGTCTTCACCAATCATTATGGCGCCTGTTGCGGCCCATAAATTAGCGAATGAACAGGGTGAAGTGGCAACTGCGCGTGGTGTGCATGAGTTTGGTTCTCTTTATACAACCAGCTCTTACTCTACTGTCGACCTTCCAGAAATTACGGAAGCCCTTCAAGGGACACCTCATTGGTTCCAATTTTACTTTAGTAAGGATGATGGCATTAACCGCCACATCATGGACCGTGTGAAAGCTGAAGGTTATAAAGCGATTGTCTTGACAGCAGATGCTACTGTAGGGGGTAATCGTGAAGTGGATAAGCGTAATGGTTTTGTCTTCCCAGTTGGCATGCCGATTGTTGAAGAATACCTGCCAGAAGGTGCTGGTAAATCAATGGATTTTGTTTACAAATCAGCTAAACAACGCTTGTCTCCACGCGATGTAGAATTTATCGCTGAATACTCAGGACTTCCTGTCTATGTCAAGGGACCACAATGCCGTGAGGACGTTGAACGTTCGCTTGCTGCAGGAGCTTCTGGTATCTGGGTAACCAACCACGGTGGTCGTCAAATCGACGGTGGACCAGCTGCCTTTGACTCGCTTCAAGAAGTGGCAGAAGCAGTTGATAAACGTGTGCCAATTGTCTTTGACTCTGGTGTTCGTCGTGGTCAACATGTCTTTAAAGCCTTGGCTTCAGGAGCAGACTTGGTAGCTATTGGTCGCCCTGTTATCTATGGCTTGGCTCTCGGCGGTAGTGTTGGGGTGCGTCAAGTCTTTGAACACTTGAATGCGGAATTGAAGACAGTCATGCAGTTGTCTGGAACTCAGACTATTGAAGAGGTCAAACACTTCAAACTCCGTCACAACCCATACAACCCAACCTTCCCAGTTGACCCTCGTGACTTAAAACTGTATTGATAAAATGCTTGCCTCCACTGAATGTGGAGGTTTTTCTTCGTGTATTGGAAGAATAAATCGCTATCAAAAACTATATGAAAATATTTTTCGGTCAAATATCTTGCTAGGGATTTCATTTTTTGCTATACTGGTGTAGTAATTAAATAATAGAGACATTTGGGGTGCTTTAAGCTGAGATGATACCCATTGAACCTGATACAGTTAAGACTGGCGAAGGGAAATGTGAACAGTTTTTTTCGTATGGCGAAATGAACGATCTAATCTTGTAAGTCAACTCTAATTCTTGATTGTAATTGGAGTTTTTTTGTTTATATAAACTGGATGAAGGTATACAAAGCATTTAGGTAGCTCACCTTGTATGCCCCACTTTTCTTTAAAAGGATCAAGTAAAACTAGGATTTTCTTGATGTTTTATTGATTACGAACGAGTAAAGAGAGGAAAATAAATATGGAAACACAGATTTATGCATTTGAACCAGGTTTGACTGTTGGAGAATTATTAAAAAGTAGTCAGAAGGATTGGCAGGCTGCAATCAATCATCGTTTTGTTAAGGAACTTTTTGCAGGGACAATTAAGAATAAGGTCTTAAAAGACTACCTAATTCAAGATTATCACTTCTTTGATGCCTTCTTATCCATGCTGGGTGCCTGCGTAGCTCACGCAGACCAGCTTGAATCCAAACTTCGTTTTGCCAAGCAACTAGGCTTTCTTGAAGCAGATGAAGATGGTTATTTCCAAAAGGCTTTCAAAGAGTTAAAAGTATCTGAGAATGATTATCTGGAAGTGACCTTGCACCCTGTAACAAAAGCCTTTCAGGATCTTATGTATTCGGCAGTGGCTTCATCAGACTATGCCCATCTTTTGGTCATGCTGGTCATTGCAGAAGGTCTCTATTTAGACTGGGGTTCTAAAGATTTGGCTCTACCTGAAGCCTATATTCATTCGGAATGGATCAATCTCCACAGAGGTCCTTTCTTTGCAGACTGGGTTCAATTTCTGGTTGACGAACTCAATCGTGTTGGGAAAGGTCGAGAAGATTTGACAGAACTTCAGCAACGCTGGAATCAAGCAGTCGCTTTAGAATTAGCCTTTTTTGATATTGGCTATGACGCCTAGAGAAGGTTTAGGATATTTACAAATTTGATGAGGTAAATCTCTTCGAAAATCTCTTCAAACCACGTCAGCTTCACCTTGCTGTAGGTATGGTTACTGACTTCGTCAGTCTTATCTACAACCTCAAAACAGTGTTTTGAGCTGACTTCGTCAGTCTTATCTACAACCTCAAAGCAGTGATTTGAGCAAGCTGCGGTTAGCTTCCTAGTTTGTTCTTTGATTTTCATTGAGTATAAATCATTCAATGTAAATGAAAAAAATTTCTTAACGAAAGATAGAAATAAATCGAAATCAGTAGATCGTATAAAGTGATAAGGAAGGATTTCAATATGACAAGTTTAAAATTATTAAAAGAAAAAGCACCATTGGTCATTTGCATCACCAATGATGTAGTAAAAAATTTCACAGCAAATGGATTAGTAGCACTGGGTGTCTCACCAGCTATGAGTGAGTTTCCTGCTGATTTAGAGGATTTGTTAAAGTATGCTGGTGGCTTATTGATTAACATTGGGACCTTAACGGATGATAATTGGAAGTTGTACCAAGAAGCACTAAAAATTGCAGAGAAATATAATGTCCCAGCAGTATTAGATCCAGTAGCTTGTGGAGCAGGAGAATATAGAAAAAAAGTAGCAGATGATCTAATCAACAATTACAAACTAGCAGCGATTAGGGGAAATGCTGGAGAGATTGCTTCTTTAGTAGGAATAAATGTGACATCTAAAGGAGTAGACAGTGCGGGAGTAGATAATATTGACGAGATTGCTCTAGCAGCAAATGAGAAGTTCAATATTCCTATAATAGTAACAGGTGAAGTGGATGCCATTGCGGTAAATGGAGAAGTGGTAACGATTCATAATGGTAGTGCCATGATGCCAAAAGTCATTGGGACAGGATGCTTGTTAGGTGCTGTAGTAGCAAGCTTTATCGGACTAGAAAAAGGTCAAGAATTGAAATCATTAGAAACAGCAATGTTGGTTTACAATATCGCTGGAGAAATGGCAGAAAAACGTCCAAATGGACATCTTCCAGGTACCTTTAAAGTTGAATTTATAAATGCCTTATACGAGATTACAGACGAAGATGTAAAGGAATTCAAAAGAGTGAAGTAAGATGTTTCATAAAGAATTATTAAAACTATATTTTATTTGTGGAACGACTACTTGCCAAGGCAAAGATCTATATACGATCGTTGAGGAAGCCTTAAAAGGTGGTATAACCTTATTTCAATTTCGAGAAAAGGGTGCGGGTGCTTTAAAGGGATCAGAAAAACTTGAACTAGCCATCCGAATTCAAGAACTTTGTAAAAAATACAATGTGCCGTTTATTGTTAATGATGATATTGAGTTAGCATTAGAAATAGATGCTGACGGAGTACATGTAGGGCAGGATGACCTTGGAGTTGATGAAATTAGAAAATTGATGCCAGATAAAATAATTGGTCTTTCGATAAAGAACGAGGAAGAATTTCAACAATCAAAAGTTGAATATGTAGATTATGTTGGTGTTGGTCCTGTATTTGATACCCAGTCAAAGGATGATGCTGGTGGTGCTATAGGTTATGAAGGTCTTAAATTGATGAGAAAACTATTGCCACAAATGCCCTTAGTTGCAATTGGTGGGATACAGACGAAACATATTAAAGACATTATAAAGACCAATATGGATGGTGTTTCAATCATTTCAGCAATATCGTATGCAAAAAATATAGAAAAAACTGTTCGAGAAATGAGTGAACAATAGGTATCTATCTAACCAAAGAAAGATCTGCTGTATTTCCAGTTCAATTTCTTGAACTAGTATAAAATGTGTGTTATAATAATTACATAATTAAATAATAAAGACATTTGGGGTGCTTTAGGCTGAGATGATACCCATTGAACCTGATACAGTTAAGACTGGCGAAGGGAAATGTGAAAAGGTTTTTTTCGTATGTCGAAAAGAACTGTCTAATCTTGTAAGCTAAACTCTAATTCCTATCTGTAATTAGAGTTTTTTCTTTTACGAAACTGGATGAAGGTGATATAAAGCATTTTGGTAGCTCACCTTGAGTGCCCCACTTTTCTTTAAAAAAGGAGTTTTTTATGTTGAAAAAATGGCAGTTAAAAGATGTTATCTTGCTTGCTTTCTTGTCTATCTTTTTTGGTGGGGTTTTCGTTGGTTCAGGATATGTGTATAATATTCTCAGCCTACTCTTAACACCTCTTGGTTTACAGGCTTTTGCCAATGAAATCCTCTTTGGTCTCTGGTGTATGGCTGCACCCATTGCTGCTATCTTTGTTCCGAGAGTCGGAAGTGCAACGATTGGAGAAGTTCTAGCTGCGCTTGCTGAAGTCCTTTATGGTAGCCAATTCGGTCTAGGTGCCCTTTTGTCTGGCTTGGTTCAAGGTCTGGGAAGTGAACTTGGTTTTATCGTAACCAAGAATCGCTATGAAAGTTGGCTCTCTCTAACTGCTAATAGTATTGGGATTACGCTTGTTAGCTTTGTCTATGAATACATTAAGTTAGGTTACTACGCCTTTTCACTTCCGTTTGTCCTTTCCTTGCTTGTGGTACGTTTTATTTCTGTTTATTTCTTCTGTACCATCTTGGTTCGTGCCATTGTCAAACTCTATCATCAGTTTGCAACTGGAGGAAAAGCATAGATGGGTCTGGAATTACGGGAGATTCAGTCCCCAATTTTTTCGGAACCGATTGATTTTACTTTTCATGGGCAAGCCTTTACCTTGTTAGTTGGGAGTAGTGGGTCTGGAAAATCGAGCCTCTTTCAAGTTATTGCCCAAGTTAGTTCTCTTCCCTATAGCGGTCAAGTATTGATAGATGGGAGCGAAATCAGTCAGCTTTCTATCATCGAACGTGTCCAAACGGTTGGTATTCTCTTTCAAAATCCCAACCATCAATTTACCATGGAGAACTTGTTTGAGGAGTTGATTTTTACCTTGGAAAATATTGGGCATCCCGTTCAGGAAATTGATTCTAAAATAGCAGAGGTGGTTCGACAATGTCGCTGTGAGAAGATATTGCACCGTCCCATCCATCACTTATCAGGTGGAGAAAAGCAAAAGGCTGCCTTGGCTGTTCTCTTTGCTATGAATCCTAGGGTCTATCTATTGGATGAGCCTTTTGCTTCCATTGACCGCAAGAGTAGGATAGAGATATTGGAGATTCTAAAAGAGTTGGTCTCTAATGGGAAGACAGTTATTTTGTGCGACCATGATTTATCTGACTATAAAGCCTATATCGACCATATGGTGGAGCTAAGAGACGGACAACTAAGGGGAGTGTTTCAAATCCCTACCTCTGATATGACACAGGTTGCTTCAAAGGAAGTTGCTTCTAGCCCGGAATTGTTACATATGGATCGAATGACTTGTGAGCTGGATAAGCGCTTCCTCTTTTCGATTATTGATTTCAGATTTTACCAAGGAATTTCCTGTATCCTGGGTGACAATGGTGTCGGGAAATCAACCCTCTTTCGGTCTATTCTTCAATTTCAAAAGTATAAGGGACGCATTACCTGGAAGGGGACAGTCCTGAAAAAGAAAAAGAGTTTGTACCGTGAACTGACGAGTATTGTTCAGGAAGCTGAGAAGCAGTTTATCCGAGTCAGTCTGCGAGAGGAACTTCAATTAGATGGACCTGATTCTGAAAGAAATCAGCGTATTCTTCAAGCCTTACGATATTTTGATTTGGAGCAGGCACTCGATAAGAGTCCCTATCAATTAAGTGGTGGCCAGCAAAAGATTCTTCAGCTCTTGACCATCTTGACCAGTAAGGCTTCTGTGATCTTACTAGATGAACCTTTTGCTGGTTTGGATGATAGAGCCTGCCATTATTTTTGTCAGTGGATTGTGGAGGAGAGAAATCAAGGAAGAAGTTTTCTGATCATTAGCCATCGTTTAGATCCCTTGATCTCTGTGGTTGATTATTGGATTGAGATGACTAGTCAGGGTCTTCGGCATGTGAAAGAAGTGACCATTATCAAACCACTCACATCTCAGAGTAGCAATACCCAAGGGGAGGTGAGATAGTATGGTCAAAGTAGCAACCCAGACACCGATTATCAGTCTCTTCTTGCTGATTTTATCCTTGGAAACATCTTTCATTCCTTCGATTGTTCTGAATCTTTCGGTAGTCGCATTCTGTATTCTCTTTATGGTCTATTGCCGTCGATTTAAAGTATTGGCTTGGATGATTCTGCTTGCCATTTTGCCATCCTTTGCCAACTACTGGGCAGTTCAGTTACATGGGGATGCTTCGCAGGCAGTCATGCTTGGAACGAGGGCCTTTGTGACAGTTTGTATCGGACTTGTCTTTGTTTCCTCTATTTCACTAAAAGAGCTTCTCTTGTACTTGGCTCAAAAGGGGTTATCACGGTCATGGGCCTATGCCTTGATTGTGGTATTCAATTCCTTTCCCCTTATCCAGAAAGAAATAAAATCCCTCAAAGAAGCTTGCCTATTACGCGGTCAAGAACTACATTTTTGGTCGCCCTTGATTTACAGCAAGGTTCTGATGACAGTCTTTAGGTGGCGCCATCTTTACCTGAGAGCCCTATCGGCGCATGGATATGACGAACATGCACAGGTGGAGAATAGCTATCGGACTTTTTATATTCCTCAAAGGACAATATTCATCTACCTGCTGTTCTTTTTATTGCTTCAAACCAGTCTATTTTTATAAAGGAGTTATTATGGAATTTACAGATATTGCGATGGAATTATCCAAGGAAGCTTGGCAGGCTTCCTTTCATCATCCCTTTATTTTACAATTACAAGAGGGGGATTTAGAACCTGCCATTTTCCGCTATTACCTGATTCAGGATGCCTATTATCTGAAGGCCTTCTCAGAAATCTATCACCTTTTGGCTGATAAGACTTCAAACCAAGAGATGAAAAGACTCTTGAAACAAAATGCTCAGGGTTTAGTGGAGGGTGAGTTGTTTATCCGCCAACAATTTTTCAAGGAATTGGAAATCAGCGACCAGGAAATGGAGCAACATCCAATCGCTCCAACCTGCTATCATTACATTTCTCACATTTATCGTCAATTTGAAGAAGCAAATCTAGCCATTGCCTTTGCAAGTTTGCTGCCTTGTCCTTGGTTATACCATGATATAGGAAAATCACTTAATCTTAAACCATCACCAAATCCTCTCTACCAACAATGGATTGAAACTTATATTACGGATGAGTTAGAGCAACAGATCAGAGAGGAGGGAGCGCTGGTCAATCAACTCTATCGAGAAAGTGATGAGACAGACAAGAAAAAAATGCTAGATGCCTTCCACATCAGTGTTCACATGGAAGCCAAGTTTTGGCAAATGGCCTACCAACACCAGACATGGAAGAGTGATTTACACTCTTTAGAAAAAGGAGAAGAATAGAAATATGAGAAAGAACCAATTGCAAGTTCACAAATTAACCATTTTATCCATGATGATTGCCCTTGATGTAGTCCTTACGCCTATCTTTCGGATTGAGGGAATGGCACCGATGTCCAGTGTAGTCAATATTCTAGCAGGAATCATGATGGGACCTGTTTATGCCTTGGCTATGGCTACAGTGACAGCCTTTATCCGTATGACGACTCAAGGGATTCCGCCTTTAGCTCTCACAGGAGCGACTTTTGGAGCCCTTCTAGCAGGTCTCTTTTATAAGTATGGTCGAAAATTTTATTTTTCTGCCTTGGGAGAGATTTTGGGAACAGGTATTATTGGTTCTATTGTTTCCTATCCTGTTATGGTGCTCTTTACAGGATCGGCTGCTAAGCTTAGTTGGTTTATCTACACGCCTCGATTTTTCGGAGCAACCTTGATTGGTACAGCGATTTCCTTTATTGCCTTTCGATTTTTAATCAAGCAGGAATTCTTTAAAAAAGTGCAAGGATATTTCTTTGGTGAAAGGATAGACTGATGCAGGCATTGACAAATCCTTTTCCTCTGGAAACGACTTCCCTAATTCACTGTATTACCAATGAGATTTCTTGTGAGATGCTAGCAAATGGGATTTTGGCTTTGGGATGTAAACCAGTTATGGCAGATGATTCCCGTGAGGTTCTTGATTTTACTAAGCAAAGCCAGGCACTCTTCATCAATTTGGGGCATTTGTCAGCTGAGAAGGAAAAAGCAATCCGTATGGCAGCTTCTTATGCAGCTCAAGTTTGTCTCCCAATGGTAGTAGATGCGGTTGGTGTATCAGCGTCGCCCATTCGTAAGGGACTAGTCAGAGACCTTTTAGACTATAGCCCTACGGTCCTTAAAGGAAACATGTCGGAAATTCGAAGTCTTGTTGGCTTAAAACATCACGGCGTTGGGGTCGATGCGAGTGCTAAAGATCAAGAAACTGAGGATTTGACACAAGTCTTGAAAGACTTGTGTCAGACCTATCCAGGTATGTCATTCTTAGTCACAGGCCCCAAGGACCTCATCGTTTCGAAGAATCAGGTCGCTGTACTGGGAAATGGCTGTGCAGAATTAGACTGGATAACAGGCACAGGAGACTTGGTTGGAGCCTTGACAGCCGTTTTTCTCAGCCAAGGAAAGACTGGATTTGAAGCTTCTTGCTTAGCAGTTTCTTATCTCAATATCGCTGCTGAGAGAATTCTTGTTCAAGGAATGGGATTGGAAGAATTTCGTTACCAAGTACTCAATCAGCTTTCGCTCCTAAGAAGAGATGAAAATTGGCTGGATGCCATCAAAGGAGAGGTTTATGAATAGAGAAGCACTTAGACTATATCTGGTAACTAATCGCTATCAAGATTCCGTGGAAAGCTTTCTTGCAAAAGTTGAGACTGCCTGCCGTGCAGGGGTTACCATAGTCCAATTACGAGAAAAAAATCTTACCACCAATCAATACTATCAACTGGCAAAACAAGTCAAGGAAATAACAGATGCTTATCAGGTACCCTTGATAATCGATGATCGGTTGGATGTTTGTCTTGCGGTTGATGCAGCAGGTCTGCATATCGGAGACGATGAACTACCAGTTTCGGTTGCCCGCAAAGTCCTTGGTCCTGAAAAAATCCTTGGTGTCACCGCTAAAACGGTTAAAAGAGCTCTGGAAGCGGAGAAATCAGGTGCAGATTACTTGGGAACAGGAGCCATTTTTCCGACTATGACCAAGGAAAATGCGCCCATCACTCTGATATCGACCTTGAAAACAATTTGCCAAACGGTTGCCATTCCAGTAGTTGCTATTGGAGGCTTGACTTCAGGGAACATTGACCAGCTTATGGGCACGGGTATAGCTGGTGTAGCAGTCGTACGTGATTTGATGCAGGCAGAAGATATAGAGGCAAAAACGCAAGCCTTTTTGACAAAGTTGGATGACATTATTTCTTAACTAATACTCAATGAAAATCAAAGAGTAAACTAGGAAGCTAGTCGCAGGTTGCTCAAAGCCCTGCCTTGAGGTTTTAGATAAGACTGACGAAGTCAGCTCAAAATAGTGTTTTGAGGTTGCAGATGGAAGCTGACGTAGTTTGAAGAGATTTTCGAATATTATAAAAACTCTCTAATTCCATTAAAGTGGGAACTAGAGAGTTTTTTTAATCTTTAAAGCTTGTATGGTTGACTGGGCCAGAGCCATGACCAAGTTGAGGAGCGTCTTGGATGGCTTTCGTGATAAAGGTCTTGGCCTTATCAACTGCCTGATAAAGGCTTTTTCCCTTGGCTAGTTCAGCCGTAATCACTGCAGCAAAGGTACATCCAGTACCATGTGTATGACAGGTTTGAATTCTTGGGCTTTCCCAGACAAATTGTTCATCCTTGGTAAAGAGGAAATCCTTGGCACCGCCTTCGAGATGGCCGCCTTTGATAACCACAGACTGAGGACCAAATTCTTTTAAAATCAGGTGACCGGCACGCTGCATGTCTTCGGGGTCATGGATTGAAAAACCAACAATCTCTTCTGCCTCAGGAAGATTAGGTGTGATAATGGTTGCTAGAGGTAGTAAGTTTGTTTTGAGATAGTCTCTAGCACTTGAGTCGATCAAGGCATCTCCGCTAGTCGCTACCATAACTGGATCTAAAACATAGGGACAATCCAGCTTTTTAAGATAGGGCTGGATGATTTCCATAATTTCAGTAGTTGCCAACATGCCAGTTTTTACAGCCTGAGGTGGAATATCAGAAAAGACACTGTCCAATTGGGATTTCAACATTTGAGGAGAAACGTGCTCAATCAATTGAACGCCTCTGGTATTTTGAGCAACAAGGCTAGTCACAACGGCCATTCCATAGACATCTCTCGCTTGGAATGACTTTAAATCAGCCATAATACCAGCACCACCGCTAGGGTCAGTCCCTGCAATGGTCAAAGCAACGGGTAAATAAGTCATCTAAAACCTCCCAACCAACTGAAGTTTGTATTCTTAAGAACAAGCTAATCTGTTTCAGGAAGGCAATAGAAGACTGCTAGTCCCCATTATCATTTCCACTTCCATCAGCTAGCATTACCTAGATTGAGTCAGAGGGATCTAACAGTCGTTAATCTCAGCTTTACGCACCCCTAGTGGTTGTTTTCTTTTTTTCTTTAGTATAGCATATTTTTATTGTTTATATAGTAATATTTGACTGCAAATTGTTTACTAAATGGTTAAAAATTTATTTTTAGAAGCAATAATCATTTCCTTAGTTGACAAATGTAGATTTTGAGAGTATACTAAGAAACGTAATTGACAAACGTAGATTTTGGAGGTGTGATGATGCAGATTTCAGATGCAGAATGGCAGGTCATGAAGATTATTTGGATGCAAGGAGAGCAGACTAGTACGGATTTGATCAGGGTTCTGGCGGAGCGGTTCGACTGGTCCAAGTCAACCATTCAAACTCTTTTGGCTCGTTTAGTTGAGAAAGAGTGCCTGACGAGGAAAAAAGAGGGCAAGTCCTTTGTCTATTCAGCCCTTTTAACTTTGGACCAAAGTCGGGATTTACTTGTCCAAGATATTAAGGACAAGGTTTGTTCCCGTAGGATTAAGAACTTGTTGGCTGATTTGATTGCTGAATGTGATTTTACTCTGGCTGACTTGGAAGACTTAGAAGCTGTGATTTCAGAGAAGAAATCAAGCGCTGTAACAAAAGTAAAATGTAATTGTATGTAAAGGAGACGTCATGTTAAATAGTATTGTAACCATTATTTGTATTGCCCTTATCGTGTTTATCTTGTTTTGGTTTTTCAAAAAGCCTGAAAAATCTGGACAAAAGGCCCAGCAAAAAAAGGGTTACCAAGAGATTCGAGTGGAGGTCATGGGGGGCTATACGCCTGAGTTGATTATCCTCAAGAAATCAGTGCCAGCCCGCATTGTCTTTGACCGTAAGGATCCTTCACCTTGTTTGGATCAGATCGTCTTTCCAGACTTTGGTGTACATGCGGACTTACCAATGGGTGAAGAGTATGTAGTGGAAATCACGCCTGAGCAGGCTGGAGAGTATGGTTTCTCTTGTGGCATGAATATGATGCACGGTAAGATGATTGTAGAATAGGAGAATGATATGACTGAAATTGTAAAAGCAAGTCTTGAAAATGGTGTTCAAAAAATCCGTATCACGGCAGACAAAGGCTACCATCCAGCCCACATTCAACTGCAAAAAGGAGTTCCTGCTGAGATCACCTTTCACCGTGTGACTCCTTCAAACTGTTACAAGGAAATCCTGTTTGAAGAAGAAGGCATCTTGGAACCAATCGGCGTAGATGAAGAAAAAGTCATTCGTTTTACACCTCAAGAATTAGGTCAACATGAATTTTCTTGTGGTATGAAGATGCAAAAGGGGAGTTATACCGTAGTTGAGAAGACTCGAAAATCTCTATCACTTTTACAGCGTTTTTGGATTACTAGTATCTTTACTGTGCCTCTTGTGATCCTCATGATTGGGATGTCGACAGGAGGAATTAGTCACCAAGTCATGCGTTGGGGCACCTTTTTAGCCACAACACCGATTATGCTAGTAGCAGGTGGTCCTTATATCCAAAGTGCTTGGGCTAGTTTTAAAAAGCACAATGCCAACATGGATACCTTGGTTGCTCTGGGAACCCTAGTGGCCTATTTCTATAGCTTAGTTGCCCTCTTCGCTGGTCTCCCCGTTTACTTTGAAAGTGCTGCATTTATCTTCTTCTTCGTTCTTATGGGAGCTGTTTTTGAGGAGAAAATGCGGAAAAATACTTCCCAAGCTGTGGAGAAATTACTGGACTTGCAGGCTAAAACTGCAGAAGTCTTGCGTGAGGATAACTATGTTCAAGTCCCTTTGGAGCAAGTCAAGGTAGGTGACCTGATTCGAGTGCGTCCCGGTGAAAAGATTGCGGTTGATGGTGTTGTAGTCGAAGGTGTGTCCAGTATTGATGAATCCATGGTGACAGGTGAGAGCCTACCAGTGGACAAAACAGTTGGAGATACTGTCATTGGCTCAACCATCAATAATAGTGGAACGCTTGTCTTTAGGGCAGAAAAAGTTGGCTCAGAGACTGTTTTGGCTCAGATTGTCGATTTTGTGAAAAAAGCTCAGACTAGCCGTGCGCCGATTCAGGACTTGACGGATAAAATTTCAGGCATTTTTGTCCCAGCAGTTGTCATTTTAGGGATTGTGACCTTTTGGGTTTGGTTTGTCTTGCTCAGGGATAGTGTAGTCGTGCTTGGAGCGAGTTTTGTCTCTTCACTTCTCTATGGGGTGGCTGTTTTGATTATCGCCTGCCCTTGTGCCTTGGGTCTTGCAACACCGACAGCCCTTATGGTGGGGACAGGACGCAGTGCCAAGATGGGAGTTCTCCTCAAAAATGGAATGGTTCTACAGGAAATCCAGAAAGTCCAAACTATTGTTTTTGATAAGACCGGGACTTTGACGGAAGGGAAACCTGTGGTCACAGATATCATCGGCGACGAAGTAGAAGTGCTTGGATTGGCAGCTTCCTTGGAAGAAGCTTCTCAACACCCACTGGCTGAAGCCGTTGTGAAACGAGCGACTGAAGCTGGACTTGAGTTTCAAACTGTTGAAAATTTCCAAGCCTTGCACGGAAAAGGTGTTTCAGGGCAAATCAATGGAAAACAAGTTTTGCTTGGAAATGCTAAAATGCTGGATGGCATGAACATTTCTAGCACTTATCAAGAAAAACTAGAAGAACTGGAAAAAGAAGCTAAGACAGTTGTTTTCTTGGCTGTGGACAATGAAATCCAAGGATTGCTTGCTCTGCAAGATATTCCTAAGGAAAATGCTAAGCTTGCCATCAGTCAGTTGAAAAAACGAGGTCTTAAAACAGTCATGCTGACAGGAGATAATGCGGGTGTGGCGCGTGCTATTGCAGATCAGATTGGAATCGAAGAGGTTATTGCAGGTGTCTTGCCAGAAGAAAAAGCTCATGAAATCCATAAACTACAAGCGACTGGCAAAGTAGCCTTTGTAGGGGACGGTATCAATGACGCTCCTGCCCTTAGTGTAGCAGATGTGGGGATTGCTATGGGAGCTGGAACAGATATCGCTATCGAGTCAGCCGATTTAGTGTTGACAACCAATAACCTCCTAGGCGTGGTGCGTGCCTTTGACATGAGTAAGAAAACCTTTCATCGAATTCTGCTCAATCTTTTCTGGGCCTTTATCTACAATGTCGTCGGAATTCCGATAGCAGCAGGAGTTTTTTCAGGTGTTGGACTGGCTCTCAACCCAGAATTGGCAGGTCTAGCCATGGCCTTTAGTTCTGTATCTGTTCTGACCAGTTCCCTTCTCTTAAACTTTACTAAAATAGACTAAAAGTAATGACTAGATTTCTTTGTTATAAAACAGGAATGACAGAACTTTCAAAACTGTATTAGAATAGAGAATAGAGAGTTTTGAGCAGATTTTTAGAAAAGTCAAGATAAATATGATACAGTGGAATAGTAAAAGTTTGGAGAACGTTTCCAATTCTATGTAATCGTATTCTCCAAGTCTAAAAAAATTGAAGGAGAGTTATCACTATGACTCAAGGGAAAATTACTGCATCTGCAGCAATGCTTAACGTATTGAAAACATGGGGCGTAGACACAATCTACGGTATCCCATCAGGAACACTCAGCTCATTGATGGACGCTTTGGCTGAAGAAAAAGATATCCGCTTCTTGCAAGTTCGCCACGAAGAAACAGGTGCTCTTGCAGCGGTTATGCAAGCTAAATTCGGCGGCTCAATCGGGGTTGCAGTTGGTTCAGGTGGTCCAGGTGCGACTCACTTGATTAACGGTGTTTACGATGCAGCTATGGATAACACTCCATTCCTAGCGATCCTTGGATCTCGTCCAGTTAACGAACTCAACATGGATGCTTTCCAAGAATTGAACCAAAACCCAATGTACAACGGTATCGCTGTCTACAACAAACGTGTAGCTTACGCTGAGCAATTGCCAAAAGTTATTGACGAAGCTTGCCGTGCTGCAGTTTCTAAAAAAGGTCCAGCTGTTGTTGAAATCCCAGTAAACTTCGGTTTCCAAGAAATCGACGAAAACTCATACTATGGATCAGGTTCATACGAGCGTTCATTTATCGCTCCTGCTTTGAACGAAGTTGAAATCGACAAAGCTGTTGAAATCTTGAACAATGCTGAACGTCCAGTTATCTATGCTGGTTACGGTGGTGTTAAAGCTGGTGAAGTGATCACTGAATTGTCACGTAAAATCAAAGCACCAATCATCACAACTGGTAAAAACTTTGAAGCTTTCGAATGGAACTATGAAGGTTTGACAGGTTCTGCTTACCGTGTTGGTTGGAAACCAGCCAACGAAGTGGTCTTTGAAGCAGACACAGTTCTTTTCCTTGGTTCAAACTTCCCATTTGCTGAAGTTTACGAAGCATTCAAGAACACTGAAAAATTCATCCAAGTTGATATTGACCCTTACAAACTTGGTAAACGTCACGCCCTTGACGCTTCAATCCTTGGTGATGCAGGTCAAGCAGCCAAAGCTATCCTTGACAAAGTGAACCCAGTTGAATCTACTCCATGGTGGCGTGCAAACGTTAAGAACAACCAAAACTGGCGTGATTACATGAACAAACTCGAAGGTAAAACTGAGGGTGAATTGCAATTGTATCAAGTTTACAATGCAATCAACAAACATGCTGATCAAGACGCTATCTACTCAATCGACGTAGGTGACACTACTCAAACATCTACTCGTCACCTTCACATGACACCTAAGAACATGTGGCGTACATCTCCACTCTTTGCGACAATGGGTATTGCCCTTCCTGGTGGTATCGCTGCTAAGAAAGACAATCCAGATCGCCAAGTATGGAACATCATGGGTGACGGTGCATTCAACATGTGCTACCCAGACGTTATCACAAACGTTCAATACGACCTTCCAGTTATCAACGTTGTCTTCTCAAATGGTAAATATGCCTTCATCAAGGACAAATACGAAGACACAAACAAACACTTGTTTGGTTGTGACTTCTCTAATGCTGACTATGCGAAAATCGCTGAAGCGCAAGGTGCTGTAGGATTTACAGTTGACCGTATCGAAGACATCGATGCAGTTGTTGCAGAAGCTGTTAAATTGAACAAAGAAGGTAAAACTGTTGTGATCGATGCTCGCATCACTCCACACCGTCCACTTCCAGTAGAAGTACTTGAATTGGATCCAAAACTTCACTCAGAAGAAGCTATCAAAGCCTTCAAGGAAAAATACGAAGCAGAAGAACTCGTACCATTCCGTCTCTTCTTGGAAGAAGAAGGGTTGCAATCACGCGCAATTAAATAATTCCTCTCGCCGAAAATCAAAGATAAATTTATAGACTTCTTTATTAGCTTACTGCCGACAATTCCATCATTGAAACCATAAATTTCAATGATGGAATCTAGTGTGGAGCCTAGAAAAAGTCCCAAAGGATTTTTCGTAGTTTGATGAGCAAATATTTGCCATCAAACTTGGTTTCACCTTGTTTATTCTTTGATTTTCATAGAGAGAACCTTGAAAAGATCGGAGCAATCCGATCTTTTTATGGAGGAGAGTAAATGAATTTAAATCAATTAGATATTATTGTTTCAGATGTTCCCCAAGTCTGTGCTGACTTGGAGCATATCTTGGATAAAAAGGCAGATTATGCTGATGATGGTTTTGCTCAGTTTACGATTGGCAGTCACTGTCTGATGTTGTCCCAAAATCATTTGGTTCCTTTAGAAAACTTTCAGTCAGGAATCATTCTTCATATCGAGGTTGAGAATGTAGACCAAAACTACCAAAGGTTGAAAGAGCTTGGTATCCAGGTTTTAAACGGTCCAGCTGTAACCGATTGGGGAACAGAGTCCTTATTAGTTAAAGGTCCTGCTGGTCTAGTGCTTGATTTTTATCGTATGAAATAAGGTGCTTAGTCATTTGACGTTAACCTTAGCTATTTTTAAAACAGAAATTGAGAATGGGAACTATTGAAAGATCGGAGCAATCCGGTCTTTTTATACTCTTCGAAAATCTCTTCAAACCACGTCAGCTTCGCCTTGCCGTACTCAAGTACTGTCTGTGGCTAGCTTCCTAGTTTGCTTTTTGATTTTCATTGAGTACTAATATAAAGAAATTGCATATAAATAATTGACAGCGCTTTCTCAAAACTTTATAATAAAAATATAAGAGCAGAAAATAGGACTAATGTGGAGAGGAGAAATATGATTAAATAGCTGTAGTAAGTGGATTTTCTTATTTCATTGGAACTTGGGATTGAAATATTTCCATGATTTTATATTACGAGGAGAGATGATATGCAAAAAAAGGATATTTATCTAATCTGTGTGACCATGATTATCTGTTCAATTATTATAGGTTTGATTGTAGGAAGTTTTATTTTGCACGGCCTTGAAGATATTGCTGCAATCATTAACTACGGCTTAATGACAATCAATCAGTCCATCCATTAATTTACAAGAGCCTTCATTTTTACATTTTATGGATCAAACAGATCGGAGCAATCCGGTCTTTTTCTTCTCACAAGATTGTGATAGTTTACATCATTCTAATAAAAGGTTAAAAAAGATTGTTTTGTGAGAAGATTATAAAATGAGACACAGTAAAGATAAAAGAGGTTATAAAATGTCTGAAAAATAAATGAAAGTTTTGGGTTGGTTAGAGGTCTTCATTTCCGTTAAGATGTATGTGTCTTACTTTCCACAAATTATGAACAATATGGCTGCTTTAAAAGCTAACTTCATCCAGCCCTTGCTTGTAGCTATCAACTGTAGTCTATCGAAAGTTACATAATCCATCATTAATCGTTCAGTAGACTAGAGTGTTTTTTGAAAAAGATGGAGAGGATGGGAAAAAATCTTTAAAACTAAGAAAGTATAGTATCAGGCATTGAGAAATATTGATTCTATGCGTTTTATTATGTTAGGATTTACTTTATTTTCTCCTGAAATTGCGTTTTTGACCAGCTTCTTTGTTATCTAATGTTGCTATTTATTTCCCCATTATAAAGAGAAGTATTGGCACTTATCAAATACATTTCAAAAAAGTATATACTTTTTTAAGAAAAGTATATACTTTTAAAAAATATTGTGCTATAATCTTATTAAAAGATATCTTTAAAACAAACACACACAACAACGGAGGAAAATCTGATGAAAAAAAGTTTGATTGGTATTGGCGTGGCGACTCTAGCTTCAATGGTCTTGGTAGGATGCTCAAACGGAGGATCTCAAGAAGCGAAAGATGGAACGGAAACAATCACCTTTATCAACCATCGAACAGACTGGGAAGCAAGCGGTAAATGGGATGAATACATTAAAAAATTCAATGAAAAGAACCCAGATATTAAAGTGGAAATTCAAACTATTACTGATTACGCTGGACAAGTTAAAACTCGTATGAACAGTGACGACTATGGTGACTTGTTAATGATTCCTGGTGATATAAAGGCTCAAGATTATGCGAATTTCTTTGAGCCTTTAGGGCAAAAATCGGAGCTATCAGAAAAATACCTTTCATTGAACGATCGTTCTTATGAAGGTGTCAGCTATGGTATTCCAAGCCAGTTGAATGCGACAGGTATGGTTGTCAATATGAAAGTTTTTGAAGATGCAGGTATTAAAGAGTTTCCTAAAACTCCAGAAGACTTCGTAAAAGCTTTAAAAACAATTAAAGAAAAGAATCCTGAAGTGACACCTCTTTATACAAACTATGCGGCAGGTTGGACCTTGTCAAACTGGGATTTTGTAAAAGCAGGTGTTGCAGGTGATATGGACTACAGTTTCAAAATGACATCAGACAAATCTCCATTTGACTCTGGCAAACCATTAAATACAATCTACAATCTGCTCTATACAGTAACCAAAGATAAATTGGTTGAAGCAGATCCAACCACATCAGATTGGGAACAATCAAAAGTGGATCTTGCAAATGGGAAAATCGCGGTTATGGTTTTGGGAAGTTGGGCTGTTCCACAAGTTCAACAAGCAAATCCTGATAATGCTAAAAATATTCAATTTCAAGCATTTCCAACAACAGCAGCTGATGGGAAACAATACATGACTTCGGCTGGTGACTATAACTATGGTATTAATGTTCACAGCAAACACAAAGAAGCTGCTCGCAAGTTGCTTGATTGGTTGGTCAATGAATCAGACTACGCAAAAGATAATGGTGGAATTCCGACACTTAAAGGTGCAGAATACCCAGACTCACTTAAATCTAGTCAAAAGGCAGGCGTCCAAATTGTAGAAGAAAATCAAGCACCAAAAGGAAAAGAATCACTCTTTAGTGACTTGAATAACGAATCTCAACTTGGTATCGGTACAACTGATAAAGAGAAACAACGCATTATTGATGCAGCGCTTGGTAATTCAAAAGAAAGCTTTGAAGATATCATGAAAGATTTCAACCAACGTTGGTCTGATGCAATTTCAAAAATAGCAACAAACTAATTAAATACGGGAGTGGAAACTAAAGGATGATACTAGGCATTCCGTTCCCTTATCTATTGAAGGAGGATCCGTATGGTGAGAAAATCATTTGGGAAGAATTTCGAAAAGAATCTTGTGATTTTTTGCTTCACTATTATTCCAGTTTTACTAATTTTAACTTTTTCTTACTACCCTTTATTAAAAATGTTTCAGTATAGTTTACAAGACTGGAATGGCTATAGTACAAATCCCAAATTTGTAGGTCTTGAAAACTACAAAACTGTATTGACAAATCCGAACTACTTTACAGTTTTTAAAACAAGTCTCTATTATTTCCTAGCGACCTTCTTACAGTTGGCTCTGGCATTGCTATTTGCAACCATCCTTTCATTCAAGGTGAAATTTGCAAATCTATGGAAAGGGATCTTATTCTTCCCTTATTTGCTGAATGGGGTTGCTATTGGTTTCATTTTTCTATACTTCTTTAAAGGGGATGGAACACTTGATACAGTCTTGAAAGCAATCGGTCTTGGAGATCAGATTCATTTATGGTTGGGAGACCGCTCGATTAATAATATTTCCCTTGCCTTTACATCTGTTTGGCGCTATACTGGATTTAATTTTCTAGTCTTCCTAGGAGCGATCCAGTCTATCAACCCTGAGGTATATGAGGCAGCTGAGATTGACGGTGCTAATAGATGGAATCAGTTCCGATACATCATTATGCCAAGTATCCGCAATATCATCTTTTTAAATATTATTTTGGGAGTTAGTGGTTCCCTTAGCGTCTTTGATATTCCTTATATCATGACGGGTGGTTCAAATGGTACAACCACATTTGTTATCCAAACAATTGATACAGCCTTTAAATATAATAAAGTTGGTTTAGCCTCTGCAATGGCGATCATCTTACTTGTGATTGTAATCGTTGTTTCATTGGTTCAAAAATATGCTACACAAGAAAGGAAACGGAAAGTATGAAAAGCAAAAGAATCACGGTAGGGAAATGTTTTCAATACCTTGTCTTAATAGCTGGGGCAATCGTTGCTTTATTACCTATCTTGGTGGTATTCATTGGTTCTTTCAAATCAAATCAAGAATTTTTAACTAGTGGCGTTTTAGAATTGCCCAAGTCACTTGATTTTTCAAATTACAAAACAGCCTTTGTCAATGGTCAAATGTTGTTGGGTTTTAAAAATACTTTGATTATATTTGTAGTAAGTATGTTAGGAAAGCTGACCTTGGCTTCAATGTTTGCTTATGCTATGAGTCGATTTGATTTTAAATTGAAGAAACCGATTTTAACATTATTCGTACTGGCAATGCTGATTCCTGGGATTACTAGTCAGGTGGCTACTTTCCAAATCATTAATTCTCTTGGATTGTTCAATAAGATTTGGTCAGTTATTTTGCTGAATCTAGGTACAGATGTTATCTCAGTATATGTATTTCTTCAATATTTAGATGAAATTCCAATTTCTTTGGATGAGTCAGCTTTTCTGGATGGTGCAGGGTACTTTGGAATCTTCTGGCGCATCATTTTGCCAAATTTGAAGGCTCCTATCGTTACTATGCTTATCATTTCAGGGGTTGGTGTCTATAATGATTTTTATAGTCCCTTCCTTTATATGCCAGATCGGAATTTGAAAGTTATTTCAACTGCACTCTTTGCTTTTAAGGGACCATATGGAACGAACTGGCCAGTTATTTTGGCAGGCGTTGTGATTGTAATTTTACCTATTTTGATTGTCTTCCTGACACTACAAAAATACATCTACAACGGAGTATCTGGTGCAGTCAAATAATTAGGAGGAGTGAATTAGATGACAGAGAAAAAATCGAAGCTCAAGCTGTTTGCGGATACTTGTTTGTTGGTTGCCCAAGCATCGTTAGTGTTTTGGACGACACTCTTTAAAAGAGGATTTGTCTATGCTTGGATCCCTGCAATGAAATTAACTTTTTCGTATGTAGAGTCTACTTCATCGACAGAACATTCCTTGCTAAGGTTTCTCAAACGAAAAGTACCGGCTTCAGGTTCAGATCGATTTTTCTCTTTCCTCTTATCAATCAGTTTGACTCTTAGTCTAGCTTCTTGGTTATTGTTTATCCAGAGGATGGGAGATGTGTCCCGAATTCTTTTTCTTGGATCAACAATCTTCTGGGCTATCTGCTTTATCATAGGAAGCATTTTTAGCCAATTTAAAGAGAATAGTGGAGAACAAACCCTAACTTGGTTTCGTCGTAGTTGGATCTTTGCTCTAGGTCTTCTTCTCTGTTTGCTACTTTTATTTTGGTACTCTTTAACTCAAAATATTATTGGTTGGATGATACTTCCGGGATTGTATTTCAAGACAATCCAATTTTATCAAAAATTCGAAAAGAGGAGTGCGACATGATTTTTGTCGATGACAATCAAAAACTATTTCACTTACAAAATGAACAAGTAAGCTATATCTTCCGAGTGATGGAAGATACTGGGGTGTTAGAACAGCTATACTTTGGAGAGCGGATTCCGCATCAAGAAGATTATCGTTTTCTGATTGAACGGGAGATCCGCCCATCTAACAATTTGGTTGAAGGGAGTCAATTGACTTCCTTGGAGCATATCAAACAAGAAGTTCCGAGCTTTGGGACGACAGATTTTCGTTATCCAGCGATTGAAATTGAATATGAATCTGGTGATCGAATCAGTCAATTTCAATATCATTCCTATCGGATAGTAAATGGAAAATCAGTAGAAGGACCTTTGCCAGGAACTTTTGGTGATAAGAATCAAGTAGAGCAATTAGAGGTTAAGTTGAAAGACCGCTATTCGGAGGTTTACTTATACCTAACCTATTCACTCTATCTTGATGAATCTGTTTTGACGAGGCAGGCAAGGATAGAAAATGCTGGTGTAGAACCCATTTCCATTCATCGTTTGATGAGTTTAAATCTAGATTTACCAAACGAAAATTATGACTGGCTTCACCTAAATGGTGCTTGGGCTCGAGAAGCTCATATCAGTAGAGAAGGTATTCATATAGGTGTTCAACAAGTATCAAGTACACGGGGTGCAAGCAGCCATATGCACAATCCTTTCGTGGCTTTGTGTCAAAAGACTACGACAGAGTATCAGGGAAATGTCTATGGTTTTAACTTGATTTACAGTGGCAACTTTCTAGCTCAAATTGAACGAGATAACTATGATATTTTGCGTATTCAGCTGGGAATCAATCCATTTCAATTTAGATGGACTTTGAGAGCAGGTGAAGAGTTTGTTGCTCCAGAGGCAGTGATGGTCTTTAGCAACCAAGGTTTTAATCAAATGAGTCAAACCTTTCATCGTTTTTATATGAACCATTTGATTCGTAGTTCTTGGAAAAATCGTAAACGACCTGTTCTGATTAATAACTGGGAAGCAACCTATTTTGATTTTACAGAAGATAAGTTGTTAGAGATTGTCAAAGAAGCTAAGGATCTAGGCATCGATTTGTTTGTCCTAGACGATGGATGGTTTGGAAACCGAAATAGTGATTCAGGCTCATTAGGAAATTGGAAAGAAAACTTAGAAAAATTCCCGTCAGGGCTAAAAGCTTTTTCGGAAAAAGTTCATCAAGAGGGCCTCTTGTTTGGTTTATGGTTTGAACCAGAAATGGTTTCGAAGGATACTTCCATTTATAAAGAACATCCTGAATGGGTGATTGGAAATCCTGCAAAAAATATTTCTCATGGTCGAAACCAGTATGTTTTGGATTTTGGCAATCCAAAAGTTGTAGAAGATATTTTTCAACAGATGAAAGAAATTTTATCCAATGTTCAGATAGATTATTTGAAATTAGACATGAATCGCTACATTTCAGAAGCTTTTTCTCAAGTTTTATCTATCAACCAACAAGGAGAAGTTCTTCATCGCTATATTCTCGGGGTTTACTCTCTTTATGAACGCCTAGTGAAGGAGTATCCAGAAATTCTGATTGAATCCTGTGCTGGTGGAGGAGCTCGTTTTGATGCAGGAATGCTTTATTATAGTCCACAAATTTGGGCCAGTGATGATACGGATGCGGTTGAGCGCTTATCCATTCAAAGTGGCCTATCTATAGTCTATCCAATCTCTAGCATGGGTAGTCATGTTTCCGCAGTCCCAAATCATCAGGTTGCGAGAATAACTTCTCTTGAAATGAGAAAAGCAGTTGCCTTCTTTGGAACCTTTGGATATGAGTTGGATCCAACTCGATTGACTCAATCTGAAAAGGATGAAATCAAGACACAAATTAAGGATTATAAGAAATACCAAGAACTAATTTATCAAGGGGATTTCTATCGTTTGGAGACATACGATATGAATCGAGTTGCATGGATGGTCGTTAGCAAAGATAAAAAGGAAGCTTTGGTAGCGCATTATCAGATTTTGGCGGAGCCCAATCCAAACTATAAGCGTTTAAAACTGTCCGGACTAGATAGTCATACACGCTACCATATTAAAGAAAAATACATTGACCAAGTGCGATCTGGTGCAGATTTGAAGAATATCGGATTGCTTCTCAATCAAAATTACATCGGACGTGAACAGGAATATTGGTCTCGCGAAATGCCAGGAGATTTTCATTCAAGGATTTTCTATCTCAAGGCTCAAGATTAATACATCTCTTCTCGGAGAGTTAGAATGGATATAAAATGGAAAAATATAAAATCATAGCAAATAGTATTCGCAAGCGAATCATCGAAGGTGATTATGTATCGGACCAAAAGCTCCCCTCTGAGAAGGAAATGGGAGATGAATTTGCTGCAAGTAAGTTAACTGTAAAGAAAGCCCTAGATATCTTGGTCGGAGAAGGGCTGATTATCAAACGCCGTGGAGCAGGAACTTTTGTAAAATCTTTGTCTGTTGAGGATAAGGAACGCTTGATTGTTGATAACCAGATGCGTGGGACAACGGCCTTTAACCCTGATAAGATGGTTACTAGTAAGGTTTTGTCCTTCTCAGTTGTACAGGCTTCTCACTTGGTCAGCCGTAAGCTCAATCTGACTGAAGGAACCCCAGTCTATGAGATTTATAGAGTTCGTTTAGTTGATGGCAATCCAACAGTCATTGAAAAAACCTATATGCCCATAGATGTTATTCTAGGACTGACGAAAGCTGATGTAGAAGGTTCTATTTATGAATACATTGAAGAAAAATTGGGATTGAAAATTCAGAGTGGGCATCGAACGATTTCTGTACGTAAGGCAACGGACTTTGAAGCAGATGAGTTGGCTTTAGAGTATGGTGATCCAGTTGGCATTGCCGAGCAGACTGGGTATTTAAACACAGGTGTTCAATTTGAGTATTCCATCAGTGTCCATCGATATGACCAGTTCTCAGTTGAGATGATGGTCACACACTACTAAAGGAGAAATTATGGCCATTCTAGCATTTGATATGGGGGGAACAGCTGTTAAATATGGACTGTTCCGGGACGGAGCATTAGAGCAAACAAACTCTTTTCCTACTCCTGCGACTTGGGAAGAAATGAAGGGGGCCTTGCTTACAGTTCGCAATCAATTCTTAGATGAATCTTTAGAGGGGGCTGCATTTAGCTCACCAGGGTCAGTAGACTCAGAAGTAGGCATTATCTATGGTAGCAGTGCTATTTCTTATATTCATCGTTTTGAGATTGTGAAAGAACTAGAAGAAACAATAGGTTTACCTGTATCAATCGAAAACGATGCGAATTGTGCGGCTCTTGCAGAGGTTGAATTTGGTGTTGCAAAATCTGTGAAGGACGCTGTCTTCTTCATCATAGGTTCAGGAATAGGTGGGGCGCTTATCTTAAACCGTAAATTGCACAAGGGGAATAGTCTTTTCGGTGGTGAATTTGGTCGCATGCAACTGAGAGGTAACGAGACCTTGAGCGTGTTGTCTAGTCCAGTTCAGAGCGCGAAACGGTATGCAGAAGCTCAGTCTATTTCTTCATCTTTCTCAGGTAAGGATTTATTTTCATTGGCGGACCAGGGAGTTATCGCTGCTCAAAATGCAGTTTCAGATTTATATGATAGCCTAGCTCTCGGAATCTACAATGTTTTAGTAGTTTTAGATCCAGAACTCGTTGTGCTTGGTGGTGGTTTATCCAAACAGGAGGAATTGTTAGGAGAGATTGACAGACGTGTTCGTAAATTATTGGAAAATAATAATGCGACAGAACTGAAATTTCAGTTAGAAAGATGTCAATATTTCAACGATGCCAATCTTTTGGGTGCTGTAGCTCATTTTCAATCACAGGGATGCAAGAAATGAAGCTAAAAAAGAATGATCGACTTGTCTTCTTTGGGGATAGTATCACTGAATGGGGTCGAAACAGAGAAGATGAAACAAGCCTAGGCAATGGCTATGTCGTAGCTCTTAGTCGCATCTTGACTGAGAGATTTCCTGAAGCGGATTTTCGTTACTTTAACTGTGGAATTGGAGGCAATCATATCCATGACTTAAACAATCGCGTTAGTGATTGTTTAGATTTGAAACCAGATGTTGTCTTTTTACTTATTGGGATTAACGATGTTTGGCACCAAGTGGGGCAAAAAGATTTTGGGTCTGAAGAGGAAGCGAATCGCTTTGAAGCAGAGTATAGAAAATTATTAGAACAATTGCAAGAAGCAGGGATTCAGCGAATACTACTACTAGAACCATTCGTTTTACCTCGACCAAGTGATCGGGTAAGCTGGAGAGTGGATTTGGATAAAAAGATTCAGATCGTTCGTAAACTTGCTCAGAAATTTCAGTTAGAATTTGTTCCTTTAGATGGGTTGATCAATGAAGAAGCTATCAAAGTTGGAGCCAAATCACTGACTGGTGAGGATGGTGTACATCCTACTCCTCAAGGAGCTCAATTTATTGCTAGTGAAATTTTTAAGAGAATAGAAGTAGGCAAGTGATATGTTGAAAGACGAAGCAATCTCAAAGTGGGGAAATTATAAGGGAAGTCAGAAGAAACCAGTTGATTTTGATGACTTTTGGGATAAAGCAAAGTCAGAGGTTGACTCTCTGGGAACAGAATATCAACTGGAGCAAATCTTTCTGCCTTCAAAACAAGTTGATTGTTTTCTTCTTACTTTTACGGGAGTTGGTGAATCTAAAGTTTCTTGCCAGATGATTTATCCTAAGAAATATATGAAACCACTCCCAGCCCTTCTCCAGTTTCATGGTTACCATTCGAGCTCAGGTGACTGGAGTGATAAAATAGGTCTAGCCTCAGAAGGGATGATTGTCTTTGCCATGGATGTTCGTGGTCAAGGCGGGATATCAGAAGATGGATCTTCCACCAAATATGCTACTTTGAGAGGGCATTTAATCCGAGGAATAGAAGAAGGTGCAGAGAACCTTTTTTATCGCTCCATCTTTCAGGATGTTTATCAATTGACAAAAATTATAATGACGATGCCTGAGGTTGATTCTAGTAGAATAGTGTCCTATGGAGTATCTCAAGGTGGAGCCTTGGCTCTCGTTTGTGCAGCTTTGATGCCATCTGTTTCGAAAGTTTTTGTGCAATATCCTTTTCTCAGTGATTATCGCGAGGCTTATCGTTTAGATGTAAACCAATCCGCTTACGAGGAACTAGCCTATTGGTTTCGACAAAGAGATCCTCGTCATCAGCGAGAAGGTGAGATTTTTTCAACTCTAGATTATATTGACATTCAATATTTGGTACCAAGGATTGAGGGAGAAATCTATTGGGCGATGGCGCTTGATGATTCTGTTTGTCATCCAAAAACTCAATTTGCTGTTATTAATCAGGCAAAAACTATCCAGGAAATTCTGTTTTATCCAGAATATGGACATGAGTATTTGCCACAATATCAAGATTTTATAAGAAAAAAATTATTTGAAAGAGAAGTGATTCTATGAGACAATTTCCAGAACATTTTTGGTGGGGAGCTGCAACGTCAGGTCCTCAAAGTGAAGGTCGTTTTGATAAAAAACATAAAAATATGTTTGACTACTGGTATGATATGGAGCCAGAAGCTTTTTATAACTATGTAGGACCAGATACGGCTTCAAATTTTTACAATAGCTATGCAGATGATATTGCAAAAATGAAGGAAATTGGGTTGAATAGTTTGCGGACGTCTATCCAGTGGACGCGCTTGATTGATGATTTAGAAACCAATACAGTTAATCTTCAAGCAGTTGCTTATTACAATCGTGTGATTGATACGTTTTTGGAGAACGATATTCGTCCAATCTTTAACCTCCATCATTTCGACTTGCCAGTAGAACTTTATCATAAGTACGGCGGTTGGGAATCTCGTCAAGTTGTGGAGCTTTTTGTCGGATTTGCAGAGAAATGTTTTCAATATTTTGGAGATCGAGTAAAAGAGTGGGTAGTTCATAACGAACCAATGGTTGTTGTTGATGGTGAATACCTCTATCAATTCCACTATCCAAAGCTAGTGGATGGTAAAAAAGCAGTACAAGTAGCTTATCATTTGAATTTAGCAACAGCAAAAACAATTCAGCTTTATCGAGAAAAAGGATTTGCTAAAGATGGGGGACGTATTGGGACTGTGCTCAATCTAACTCCTACCTATGCAGCTTCTGAAGAAAAAGAGGACCAAGATGCCGCTCGATTCGCAGAACTTTGGAATAATAAAATGTTTTTAGAGCCTGCTGTCCATGGGCACTTTCCTGAAGAACTTATTGCGGTTCTTGAAAATGATGGTGTTCTTTGGCAAACAGAAGATGGTGACGAAGAACTTTTTGCTACTAATACAGTTGATTTTTTAGGAGTGAATTTCTATCACCCAAATCGTGTGAAAAGACCAGATATTTCTCCAGATTCGGTTGGAGACTGGCTCCCGACTCGATATTATGATAATTACGACATGCCTGGACGCAGAATGAACATTGACAAGGGTTGGGAAATTTATCCCAAAGCCTTATATGATATCGCTGTAAATGTGAGAGACAATTACAAGAACATACCATGGTTCGTATCAGAAAATGGAATGGGAGTTTCTCGAGAAGAACGTTTCATGGATGAAAATGGACAAATCCAAGACGATTATCGTATTAACTTTATCAAGGAACATTTGAACTGGCTTCACAAGGGAATCCAAGAAGGATCAAACTGTTTTGGTTATCACTTGTGGACGCCTATTGACTGTTGGTCTTGGACAAATGCTTATCGAAATCGCTATGGATTGATTTCAAATGAAATTCATACGCAAGTTAAAACCATCAAAAAATCTGGATACTGGCTCAAAGAAGTTATTGAAAAAAATGCGATAGATTAACAATAAGAGAAACGGATTTGTGAGCGGATGCTTGATAGAGCCTGCGACTGGCATCTGTTTCTCTTTTTTTAGAATAAAAAAGGAAGCGTTTTATGAAAAGACAATTTATCCTAGGTCTTACACTAGGAACTAGTTTACTACTAGCTCCCTCTGTATTAGCCGCAGAAAATTCAGTACCTGTTTCTACAGATGAAAATACAGTGACTGTAGAAACACCTCGTGTTGAAAAAGTAGAAGAAAAAGAAGCTACTGGAGAGGTAAACGGAGAAATTACTCCAGTAACTGGTAAAGCATCAGAAACGAATGCCCCCTCTTCTGAAAAGAAGGCTGAGGAGAATAAGATAGATATTGTTGATACCCAAGCAACACAAGAAACAAAAGAGTTGTTTAACTACTTAAAAGAGTTGAATGGGAAAAAAGAAGTTTTATTTGGACAACAGCATGCGCTAGATGAAGGAGTGACTCTGACAGAAAAAGGTCAAAGGATTGCTTCAGAAGAGTCTGATGTGAAAAATGCAGTTGGAGATTATCCAGCAGTATTTGGTTGGGACACTCTTTCAATTGATGGACACGAGAAACCTGGTGTTGAGGGAGATGTTCAACAAAGCATTCAAAATCTCAGCCAATCCATGAAAAAGGCCCACAATCTCGGAGGAATTTTAACTCTCAGTACCCATCCTTATAATTTTGTGACTGGTGGAGATTTTAAAGATACATCAGGAGATGTAGTGAACGAAATATTACCTGGAGGGAAGGCAAATGATAAGTTCAACGCTTGGTTGGACAATATTGCAACGTTAGCTCATAGCTTGAAAACCACCGACAATAAGTCTATTCCCTTTATTTTTAGATCATTTCATGAACAAACAGGCAGTTGGTTCTGGTGGGGAGAAAGTACGACTAACCCAGAGCAGTACAAGGCTTTGTATCGTTATACTGTAGAGTACTTAAGGGATAAAAAAGACGTTCATAATATTTTATATGCTTACTCTCCTGGAGCAGGCAATGATCGCTATTTGAAAACTTATCCGGGTGATGATTATGTTGATGTTTTTGGCATTGATAGTTATGATAACAAAGAGAATGCTGGATCGGAAGCTTATATTTCATCCTTGCTAAAGGATCTTAATAAAATTGTTTCTCTAGCTGAGTCTAAGGGTAAGATTGCTGCCTTAACAGAGTTTGGCTATAGTGCACAAGGACTGAAAGAAAAAGGAAATACGCTGGATTGGTATACTCGGATTTTTAAGGCTATCAATGGAGATTCGGAAGCTTCAAAGATTGCTTATATGATGACTTGGGCTAATTTTGACACAGTTAATAATCTTTATACTCCTTATAAAGACATTAATGGAAACTTAGGTGGAAATCATGAGTTATTGAAGGATTTCCAAGACTTCTATAAAGATAATAATACTCTTTTTCGAAATGAAGTTGGTAAGATTTATGGGACAAATAAAATAATACCTGTAAGTGAAAGAAAGAGCCAGCGTTATTTGATTCGACCGGCAGATCATTCTCTTGTAGAGTCAAGAAAATCAACTATAGTTACCAAGGGTCTTTCTGAGGACAGTCGAGTAACCTATGTATTTGCTGGTGAGGAAAGGGAATTATCAAAAGTAGGTGATTATTTCCAGGGAGAATTGCAGATATCAGATAGTATGGATAAGAAAGCTCATACTTTGACTTTGAAATACTATAATAAAGATGATTTGGTAGAAACTCAATCCTATACACTTTTTGTAAATACTAATAAAGTGCAACCGTCCCCCTATTTAGTAGATGATTTTGAAAATTATCTGGGGGAAGATAGTCTGTTAGAAAAAGCTTACTCTTCAAATGGAGATCCCATCTCACTTTCTCTGCAACTAGCAGCGGAACAAGGGAAGTATAAGATGCGATATGACTATACGATTGCAAATAATGGTTATGCGGGACGTCAGCTTTCTTTTGATAAGAACTGGGAAGATCAGAATGCTATTACTTTTGAAATGAAAACAATGGCCCATCCTAAACAGCATTTGACTGTTCAAGTTCAGATTGGGGGAGTTAGTTTTGAAAAAGATATTGATCTTGCTCAAGCAAGAGATGGAAAAGTGACCATTCCATTTTCTGAATTTAAACCAGCAGGTTGGGAAAGTCATCAAGAAGCACGCATTACAAAGGAACGCTTAAAAAAAGTGACACAATTTGCCTTTTATGTGGGGGGAGAAAAAGGAGTAGGTAGTATTGAGTTTGATACCATTCAAGCAATCAAAGATTCTCAGTTACCACCTGTTCCAGATAAGGAAGCTGAGAAAAAATACCAACCTTTGACCTATACATTTGAAGGTGATTCATTAGATTGGCAGGGGCCGGATATTCATGTCAAAGAAAAACAACTAGTAGCTCAGGTAAATGCTGAATCAGGTGAAAAGACTGAGGTGAAACTGACAAAAGGTCAGGACTTGAGTAGCTATGATTGGTATGTTGCACGTGTGAAAACAACAGTGCCTGTATCAGCTAAACTATTCTTAAAAGTTGGCGACAGTTGGCAATGGGTGAATTCAGAAGCCCAAAATGTTACAGATAAGTTTATAGATTTAAGATTTGATATCAGTGGAATTAAAAATCGTGATAGTATTAAAGAAATTGGTATTGAATTTACTGGTCAGTCACAACAAAAACAAACTGGTTTCGTTAGCATAGAACTGGTTAGTTTTGTGAAGAATTTATCCGAGCTGACTCAAGAGCAAAAACCTACGGAAGACCATGACACTACTTCACCTACTGAAAACAATCAATCGAATATGGGTGGAGGTAAAGAAACTGAGGAAAATAAAGTAGAGAAAACTGATTCTTCTATTTCTCCTTTAGATGTAGATAAGACACAAATAAAAGAGAAAGAAAATAGTGTCGAAATAAAAGATTCGAATAGGCCAGAACAAAAAAGAAATCTTCCAAATACAGGAGATGCAAAGAATTTATCCGAATTGACTCAAGAGCAAAATCCTACGGAAGACCATGACACTACTTCACCTACTGAAAACAATCAATCGAATATGGGTGGAGGTAAAGAAACTGAGGAAAATAAAGTAGAGAAAACTGATTCTTCTATTTCTCCTTTAGATGTAGATAAGACACAAATAAAAGAGAAAGAAAATAGTGTCGAAATAAAAGATTCGAATAAACCGGAACAACAAAGAAATCTTCCAAATACCGGAGAGAAGAAAAGAAATGGATTATTTGAGTTAGGCACTATTTTCCTACTATTTCTCACTTTCTTGGTGGCAAGAATGAAACGATTAACCTCTGGGAAAATGTAGAGAACAACAAGAACTAGTAATAGGATTGAATGGAACAGTATCAAACTTTCACTCCTTTTCATGGTATAATAGAACTATCAAATCAAGTGAGGTGAAGTGATGACAGAAAGAGGTCAATTTCCAGAGGGATTCCTCTGGGGTGGTGCTACGGCAGCTAATCAATGTGAAGGTGCTTATAATTTAGACGGTCGTGGGTTGGCCAACGTGGATGTCGTCCCCGTCGGTCCAGACCGTGAAGCCATTATCACAGGTAGGAAAAAGATGTTTTCGTTTGAGGAGGGCTATTTTTACCCAGCCAAAGAAGCCATTGATATGTACCATCATTACAAGGAAGATATCGCTCTTTTTGCGGAGATGGGCTTTAAAACCTATCGGCTCTCCATTGCTTGGACTCGGATTTTTCCTAAGGGCGACGAAACCGAGCCAAATGAAGCTGGTCTAGCCTTTTATGAGGATTTATTTAAGGAATGTCACAAGTATGGGATCCAACCTCTGGTGACTATCACTCATTTCGACTGTCCTATGCACTTGATTACAGAGTACGGTGGTTGGCGCAATCGTCGGATATTAGACTTCTATGAAAAACTTTGTCGCACACTCTTTACTCGCTATAAGGGTTTGGTCAAATATTGGCTTACCTTTAACGAAATCAACATGATTCTCCATGCCCCCTTTATGGGAGCTGGGCTCTGTTTTGAAGAAGGAGAAAATCAAGAACAGGTTAAATACCAAGCGGCTCACCATGAGTTGGTGGCTTCAGCCCTTGCGACGAAAATTGCCCACGAAATTGACCCAGAAAACAAGGTAGGATGTATGTTGGCAGCAGGGCAATACTATCCCAACACAGCCCATCCGAGAGACTACTGGGCAGCCATGGAGGAAGATCGAAAGAGTTACTTCTTCATTGATGTTCAAGCGCGTGGGGAATATCCAAATTATGCTAAGAAGCAGTGGGAGCGTGAGGGGATTGAGATTCAAATGACGGCAGAGGATCTGGACTTGTTGAAGAACAATACTGTTGACTTTGTTTCCTTCTCTTACTATGCAAGTCGAGTGGCCTCAGGTGATCCAGAAGTTAAAGAATTAACTGCTGGAAATGTCTTTGCATCTCTCAAAAATCCTTATCTTGAATCCTCAGAATGGGGATGGCAGATTGATCCACTTGGTCTTCGCATCACCCTCAATGCCATCTGGGATCGTTACCAAAAACCAATGTTCATCGTAGAAAATGGACTCGGCGCTATGGATACGCCAGATGAGAATGGTTATGTAGCAGATGACTATCGGATTGCTTACTTAGAAGCTCATATCAAGGCCATGCGAGATGCCATTTACCAAGATGGAGTTGACTTGCTTGGTTATACGACTTGGGGCTGTATCGATCTGGTTTCGGCTGGAACAGGGGAAATGAATAAGCGCTATGGCTTTATCTATGTAGATCGAGATAATGCAGGAAATGGGACTCTCAAACGTAGCAAGAAAAAGTCCTTCTACTGGTACAAGGATGTCATTGCCAGTAATGGTGCAAGTATTGAGTAGAGCACATTTGTTTACTATTTTTATAAAATCTTCTCCCTACTTTATAAGATGTGAAAAAGAGTTCAATTAGATGGAGCTTTTTGCTATAATGAGGGGAGAAAAATCAGACAGGAGAATATGATGTCAGAACCATTATTTTTACAATCAGTTATGCAAGAAAAAATCTGGGGGGGAACCAAGCTACGTGATGAGTTTGGCTACGACATCCCAAATGAAAAAATCGGAGAATACTGGGCCATCTCAGCCCATCCAAATGGTGTTTCAAAGGTCGCAAATGGTCGCTACGAGGGAACAGACCTTGCTACTTTATATGCAGAGCACCGTGAATTGTTTGGTAATCGTCCAGAACCTGTATTTCCACTGTTGACCAAAATTCTTGATGCCAACGACTGGCTCAGCGTCCAAGTTCACCCAGACGATGCTTATGGACTAGAGCATGAAGGCGAACTCGGAAAAACAGAGTGCTGGTACATTATCGCAGCGGACGAAGGTTCAGAAATTATCTACGGTCACAATGCCAAATCAAAAGAAGAACTCCGCCAGCAAATCGAGGATAAAAACTGGGAGGACTTGCTGACAAAAGTACCAGTTAAGGCTGGAGATTTCTTCTATGTACCAAGCGGCACCATGCATGCTATTGGTGCAGGTATTTTAATCCTTGAAACACAACAATCTAGTGACACCACCTATCGCGTCTATGACTTTGACCGCAAGGACGACAAGGGCAACTTGCGTGAACTTCACCTTGAAAAATCCATTGATGTATTAAACATTGGTGAGCCAGCCAATAGCCGTCCTGTGACTGTTAAAGCTGATGATTTACGCTCAACTTTACTTGTATCTAATGATTTCTTTGCAGTTTACAAGTGGGAAATTACTGGAAAAGTTGACTTCGAAAAGACAGCTGATTACAGCTTATTCAGTGTCTTAGCTGGTCAAGGTCAACTGACTGTTGACGGAAAAAACTATCCAATCCAAAAAGGCAGCCACTTTATCCTACCAAGTGATGTTGAAGCTTGGAATCTGGAAGGGCGAGGTTTGGAATTGATTGTTAGTCATCCATAAAAAAGAAAGGGCCTGAGTTTACTACTCAAGTCCTTTTTGATTACATAAATTGGGCGATGAAGACTACGATGATAATGATTGGAATAATAAAACGAAGAAGGAAGAGCCAGACTTGGAACAGTCCCTGTTTCCATGCTGCTTCATCGAGATGGAGTTCCTCCATGGCAAGAGCTTTTTTAAAGATATAGCCTGTAAAAAGTGAAAGGCAGAGAGCTCCAAATGGCATGAGAAGATTGGAAACCAAGAAATCCATAGCGTCAAAGAAGGTCTTTCCAAAAATGTGAATATCTGCCATAACACCGTAAGAAAGAGCTGAAGGAATTCCAAAGATAAAGGTCAAAATTCCTAAAATAACACTCCATTTAGCACGCTTGCTGTTGTCCTGATTGGTGATATTGCCCACATTGATTTCCAGCATAACAACGGAAGAAGTGACCGTCGCAAAGAGGAAGAGCAAGAGGAAGAGGATGTAGAAAATGGTTCCAAAAGGCATCTTGTCAAAGAGTTGAGGCAAGACAATAAAGAGCAGGCTCGGTCCCCCTTCAGATTGGATATTGAAGGATGACATGGCTGGGAAAATGGCTAGACCTGCCATGATGGATACCGAGATGTTCATTGCTACGATGGAAATTCCTGATTGGACCAGATTGGTTTTCTTGTCCAAGTAAGAAGCATAGGTCAGCATGGCTGTAACTCCTAGTGAGAGGGCAAAGAAAGATTGTCCCAGAGCATAGAGGAGACCAGCACTGGTCAGTTTTGAAAAGTCTGGTTTTAGGAAGTAAAGAACCCCTTCCATGGCATTTGGCAAACTGAGAGAGCGTCCAATGATGACGACAAAAATGATAAAGAGGAGAGGCATCATAACCTTAGATGCTTTTTCAATCCCTTTTTGAACCCCACGTGATACAATAAAAATATTCAATAAGATAAAGGCTGCTTGGGCTCCTAGGGCAATGACTGGATTTGAAATGATGGAAGTAAATAACTGAGCATAATCACCCGTTCCACCAAGTTGGAACAATTTTCCAAACTCAATACCCAGATAAACTAGAATCCATCCTCCAATAACACTGTAGAAAGATAAGAGGATAAAGAGGGCAAAGGCACCAATCCAACCGATAAAGTTATACTTGTGATTGTTTCCAAGCTTTCCAAATGTTTTGATTGCTGACACGCCCGCACTTCGGCCAAGGGCAAACTCAGCTAGCAAAAGGGGAAAACCGATTAGAATAGTGGAGATGAGAAAGACTAGTAAAAATCCTCCTCCACCGTTAGCAGCAGTCATATAGGGAAATTTCCAAACGGCACCAAGTCCGATAGCTGAACCAGCAGATGCTAGGATAAAGCCCAGTTTAGAACCCCATTGCGATTTTTCAGACATAGTTAAACTCCTAAAATTAGTGTTACAAAAGAAAAAGCTACTGCCCTTGGCAAATAGCCTCATCAGTACTCAAAGTGAGCGTTTCTTTTGATTGATAGACTTGACTATCCTATCATGTTTTCTAAGGTCTGTCAAGAAAACCATTTTCATGTTATGATAAAGTAAAAAATTTCGCAAAAATGCTTGACTCTGACCTAAGGGGAGGGGTTATACTATCAATGTAAGGAGGAAATCATGTACCATATAAAAGAAGCTGCCCAGCTTTCAGGTGTCTCTGTCAAGACCCTGCACCACTACGATAAGATAGGACTCTTGGTCCCCTTAAAGTCAGGAAACGGCTATCGAACTTACAGTCAAGAGGATTTGGAACGTCTCCAGGTCATTCTTTACTATAAATATCTAGGCTTTTCTTTAGAAAAAATAGCAGAGCTATTAAAGGAAGATAGATCAGACTTATTGCCCCATTTGACCAGGCAGTTGGACTATTTGACTCGAGAGAGGGAACATCTGGATACCTTGATTTCAACCTTGCAAAAAACCATTCAAGAACAAAAAGGAGAAAGAGAAATGAGCATTCAAGAGAAATTCGCTGGATTTAACTACCAAGACCATCAAAAATACCACCAAGAGGCGGTAGAGAAATATGGACAAGAAGTCATGGACCAAGCGCTCGAGCGCCAAAAAGGTCACGAAGACGAAGCTACGGCTACCTTCAACCAAGTTTTTCAAGCTTTGTTACAAAATCTTCAAGATGATCTACCTGTAACAGCAACTGAAAACCAAGAGCAAGCAGCCAAGCTCTTGCAAGCCATTCGTACTTATGGATTTGATTGTTCTGTTGAGGTCTTCGGATATATCGGTAAGGGCTACGTCTATAACCCAGAATTTAAGGAAAACATTGACAAATTTGGACCTGGAACAGCTCAGTACACATCAGATGTGATTGCCCACTATGTCCAAACTCAGACAAAATAAAATCGGAGGAGTATTCTTCCGATTTTTTCTAAATTCAAGTATTACTTGCTTAATAATTTTTCTATCACATTTAGTTTTCGCATGGTCAAATCTACACTAAAAAGCTTTTCAAGATAGTTGGTATGGAGTTTCTTTTGTTTTGCAGTTCTAGGGAGATAGAGGTAAAGACAATGGTTACCGATACAAATTTCTTCTTCACCGAAATCAATTTTCAATTTTTCTAAAGGGAGACTTTGAATAGATTCTTGATAAAAAATCACGTGTATACGGTCATAAAGATAGTGTTCTCCAAACGGGTTTTCTTGGACAATTTTTTTAAAATCACTTTTGTTCTTGATAACCATTTTTAAGTCGGCCCCAATTTTTTCCTTTATCAGAGTATGAACACATTCTCGTATTTCTTCTAAATCTAAGTCACTTTCAAGAATGATATTCCCACTTTGAATATAGGTTCGAACTTGTTGAAAACCAGCTTCTGTCAAGATATCTACTAGATAAGACATTTTAGGGATAGCATTTTTTCCATTAGGAGTAACTCCCCTTAACAAGATAATATGTTCCAAAGGACTTCCTTTCTTTTGGGGTAGATTGTTCCATTGAATAATTTAGATTTAGATTGGGTTTGATCCTGCCACCCAGCCGGTACAGAGGGCAGAAGTGATGTTAAAGCCACCCGTATGGGCGTTGATATCGATGACTTCGCCAGCAAAGTGGAGCCCAGGTACCAGCTTACTTTCCAGAGTTTTGGGATTGATTTCCTTGAGACTGACACCACCTTTGGTGACAAAGGATTTGGCCAGGGACATTTTGCCAGTTACAGGAATTTTAAGTCCTTTAATGGACTGGACAAGTTGTTCTCGTTCCTTTTCAGTAAGCTGTTTGACTTTGTCAGGATAGCCTTGTACAAAAAATTCTGCCAAGCGTTCTGGTAACAAGGTTTTTAAGGCATTTTTTAGAGATTTTTCCCGATTTTCTTCTAGGAATGCAGCTAAGTCCTTCTCAGAAAGTTGAGGCAAAACATCCAGTGAAAGAAATTCCCCCCCCTTGACAAAACTAGACATACGCAGAGCAGCAGGACCTGACAAACCAAAGTGGGTAAAGAGCAAATCGTGAGTGATGACATGCTTGCCATAACTTAAGGTCACATCGTCCAGCGAAATCCCCTGCAAGGCCTTGTGTGGAAAATCTGTCAATAAAGGACTTTCAGCTGCCTCAAGCTCGGTGATGGTGTGCTTAAAATGACGGGCAATTTCGTGACCAAAACCAGTTGAACCAGTAGAAGGATAGGATTTTCCACCAGTTGTGACAATGAGTTTATCACAAGTGAAGATTTGATCAGCTGATTTAAGGATAAACCGGTCGTCTATCTTTTTAACCGAAACAATTTCGGTTTGAGTAGCAACTTGTCCACCTAACTCAGTGATTTTCTTCTCTAAGGCCTCGATAATGGTTCGAGATTTGTCGCTGGCCGGAAAGACGCGGCCGTGGTCTTCGACCTTAAGTTTAACACCATTTTCTGTAAAAAAGTTAATGATATCATGGTTATCAAATTGGGAGAAGACACTGTAGAGAAAGCGCCCATTTCCAGGGATGCCAGCTAGCAGGTCGTCTAAGCTACCATTGTTGGTCACATTGCAACGTCCCCCACCAGTACCAGCTAATTTTTTTCCAAGTTTCCGATTTTTTTCGATGAGGAGGGTTTTCTGACCATAAAAGCTACTGGAAATCGTAGCCATCATGCCAGCAGGTCCTCCACCGATGACAATAGTATCAAAATGTTTCATAGCTCTATTGTACCACAAAAAAACAAGAGATGATGGTCACCTCTTGTCAAGAATGCAATTAATCAATTTCATATCCCATCAGCAAACCACCATCTTCTGCATAGAAACTGCAGAGACCAGAGGTTGGGAGAATTTTAATATCCGCCTGTGGGAAGGTTTCGCGAATTCGCTCTGAGAGCTGTTGGCAACATTTCTCGTTATTGCGTTGAGCCATGACAATACGACCACCAGCATAACCAGCTTTTACTAACTCTTCATAGGCTGCCTGAATCGATTTCTTTGCTCCTCTTGCTTTTTGTAGCAATTCGAGAGTTCCAGTTTCACTAGCTTCCCCGACCATACGGATATTTAGAAGGCCAACGACCGTACCGATAAGCTTGCTCAAACGGCCGTTTTTCACCAAGTTATCGACTTTGGCTAGGACAAAGAGCAACTTGGTTTTTTCTTGATAGGCAGTGATAGCTTCAACCACTTCTTCAAAAGATAAGCCCTGGTCAATCAAGTCATTTAATTTTTCTACGAGCAAGTCAACTTCCCCGCCAGCAGACAAACTATCAATTACATGAATCTTAGTGTCAGGATGTTCTTCCAGATAAATATTCTTGGCCAGTTGAGCACTATTGTGACTGCCAGAGAGAGTACCTGTGATGGTTACTAGGAAAATGTTGTTGGCACCTTCAAATGCTCGCAAATAGTCATCTGGACTTGGACAAGCTGATTTTGAAGCTTCTGCAGTTGCATACATGGTTTCCATCATTTGGTCAATATCAAGACTGGCATCATCAACAAAGATCTGATCAGCTACTTGAATGGTTAAGGGCACACTTACAAAGGTCGTGTCAATAGCTGGTGTTGCCAGCTGACGATAATCACAACCAGAGTCAGCAATAATCTTCCAAGTCATAGAAATTCTCCATCTTTGTCAGTTATACATTGACAAAGGTTCTGTCTTTTTTTACAATTATATCATGAAAACCCTTGAAACAAAAGCCTCATCCGTCTGTTGTGACAAGTAGAAAGAAAATGTTATGTCTGAACGTAGAATCTCTGAAAAGTCTCTTGAAAATCTCAGAAAATCAAACCAAGAATCCAATTTATTAACCAGAGAAGCCATTGAAACAGCCCTCTTGCAACTCTTGGAAAAAAAGGACCTGACCAAGATTAGTATTTCTGAATTGGTCAAGCGTGCAGGCGTTTCGCGTGCGGCCTTTTATCGCAATTATGATTCCAAAGAGGAGATTTTAGAAAGCGTCTTTAAACGGAGTGTCTATAACATCATGGAACAACTGCACCATTATGATTTAAAGACAGACCTTTATCTGGTCTGGGTTCACCTTTTCCGAGAAGCAAGAAAGGAAGCCAGAGTGATTCAACTAGCCTTGGATTACCATCTGGAAAAAATCTTTGTCCAAGCCATGCAGGAATTTCTAGAAAAATACCATGGAAAATCAAAAGGTGTCAGCTCTTATCTTCATTCCTTCTGGAGTTCAGCCATCGTCTCTGTTCTCCTAAAATGGATCAAGGATGGCATGAAGGTACCAGCTGAAAAGATTGCGGACTTAGGTTTACCATTTTTTAAAAAATAGAGAAAAAGGAGAAGAGATATGACTGAAAAAAGACTAGCCTGGGATGAGTATTTTGCAGCCCAAGCCCTACTAATTGCTAATCGTTCCACTTGTAAACGCGCTAAAGTGGGAGCAATTCTGGTAAAGGATAATAAGGTTATTTCCACTGGTTACAATGGCTCGGTGTCAGGGACTGAGCATTGTATTGACCACGAATGTCTGGTCATCGAAGGCCACTGTGTTCGCACCCTTCACGCTGAGGTCAATGCTATCCTTCAAGGTGCAGAACGTGGTGTTCCAAAAGGTTTTACAGCCTATGTAACCCATTTTCCTTGTCTGAACTGTACCAAACAATTATTGCAGGTTGGTTGCAAGCGCGTGGTTTATATTAACCAGTACCGAATGGACGACTATGCCCAATACCTTTATCAAGAAAAGGGAACAGAATTAACCCATCTACCACTTGAGACCGTACAGGAAGCTCTTAAAGAAGCAGATTTAATGTAAAAATTATCAAAAATAAATGGTTTAGAAAGATTTTTAAACCGTTTTTTGGTATAATAAGAAGAATAAATTGAAAGAAGGAATTCCAAAAATGGGAAAAATTGAAGTTATTAATCACCCGCTGATTCAACACAAATTGTCAATCTTGCGTCGTACAGATACTTCTACAAAAGCTTTTCGTGAGCTAGTAGATGAGATTGCAATGTTGATGGGGTATGAAGTACTTCGTGATCTTCCACTAGAAGATGTGGAAATCGAAACACCAATTACAAAAACAGTTCAAAAACAATTGGCAGGTAAGAAATTGGCCATCGTTCCAATCTTGCGTGCAGGTATCGGGATGGTTGATGGTCTCTTGAGCTTGGTTCCAGCTGCTAAAGTTGGCCATATCGGTATGTACCGTGATGAAGAAACGCTTCAACCAGTTGAATATTTGGTGAAATTACCTGAGGACATTGACCAACGTCAAATTTTTGTCGTAGACCCAATGTTGGCAACAGGTGGCTCAGCAATCTTGGCTGTTGATTCTCTTAAAAAACGTGGCGCATCAAATATCAAATTTGTCTGCCTTGTATCTGCTCCAGAAGGTGTAAAAGCTCTGCAAGAAGCTCATCCAGATGTAGAAATCTTTACAGCAGCCTTGGATGAACGCTTGAACGAACACGGTTATATCGTTCCAGGTCTTGGAGATGCTGGGGACCGCTTGTTCGGTACGAAATAAGATCGAAAAGAAGATTGACTTGGAAAAGGATTTCTAGTCGTGAAAGGAGGTTGAATTTTTGTTTCTGTCTGATGAAAACAGAGCAAAAATTTGACCTTTTTTGACCTAGATATTATAATAGTCTTATCCTCAGTCATTTGACCAACAAAATTAAAACTCAAAAGGAGAAATAAATGATTCCTGTAGTTATTGAACAAACAAGCCGTGGAGAACGTTCCTACGATATTTACTCACGTCTTCTCAAAGACCGCATCATTATGCTGACAGGTCCCGTTGAAGACAATATGGCTAACTCTGTTATTGCCCAATTGCTTTTCTTGGATGCCCAAGATAGTACAAAAGATATTTACCTTTATGTCAATACACCAGGTGGTTCTGTTTCAGCTGGTTTGGCAATCGTAGATACTATGAACTTTATCAAGGCAGATGTCCAAACCATCGTTATGGGAATGGCTGCATCTATGGGTACAGTCATCGCATCAAGTGGAGCAAAAGGCAAGCGTTTCATGCTTCCAAATGCAGAGTATATGATTCACCAACCAATGGGTGGTACAGGTGGTGGTACTCAACAAACCGATATGGCGATCGCTGCAGAACACTTGCTTAAAACTCGTAACACCTTGGAAAAAATATTGGCTGAAAATTCAGGTCAGTCAATCGAAAAAGTTCACGCAGATGCAGAACGCGATAACTGGATGAGCGCCCAAGAAACACTTGAATATGGCTTTATTGATGAAATCATGGCCAACAATTCATTGAACTAATGATCAAAGAAGGCAAACTCGACTGGGTTTGCTTTTTTTGGTATAATAGGGAGAGATTTCTTAGAAAGAGGATTTATCATGTTTGAAAAAGTCAATCGATCTGGCTTGATTATCTATCTTTACTATAATCGTGATGCCAAAAAACTGCAGGATTATGGAGATATTACCTATCATTCCAAGAAACATCGTTACTTACAACTCTATGTTCCAACTCAAGAAGTGGAGCAATTGGTCGGGCGCTTGAGCAAGGAAAAGTTTATAAAAAAAGTCAGAATTTGTCATATCCAAGAGCTGGAAACACCCTTTGTTGGCAACCTTTACCGAGAGGAAAACGTTATCAGATAAAAATTTAAAGAAAAGTGTTGACAATTTTCTGATAATTCGGTATATTCTTAACAGACTATTTAAGAAATAAGGAGACAAAAAAGATGAAGAAAAAATTTGCCCTATCGTTTGTGGCGCTTGCAAGTGTAGCACTTCTTGCAGCCTGTGGAGAAGTAAAGTCTGGAGCAGTCAACACTGCTGGTAACTCAGTAGAGGAAAAGACAATCAAAATCGGATTTAACTTCGAAGAAACTGGTGCCGTAGCAGCTTACGGAACATCTGAACAAAAAGGTGCCCAATTGGCTGTTGATGAAATCAATGCTGCAGGTGGTATCGATGGAAAACAAATCGAAGTAGTTGATAAAGATAACAAGTCTGAAACAGCTGAGGCGGCTTCAGTAACAACTAACCTTGTAACCCAATCTAAAGTATCAGCAATCGTAGGACCTGCGACATCTGGTGCAACTGCAGCTGCGGTAGCGAACGCTACAAAAGCAGGTGTTCCATTGATCTCACCAAGTGCGACTCAAGATGGATTGACTAAAGGTCAAGATTACCTCTTTATCGGAACATTCCAAGATAGCTTCCAAGGAAAAATTATTGCAAACTATGTTACTGATAAATTGCAAGCTAAGAAAGTCGTTCTTTACACTGACAATGCCAGCGACTATGCTAAAGGTATTGCCAAAGCCTTCCGTGAAGCTTACAAGGGTGAAATCGTTGCAGATGAAACTTTCGTAGCAGGTGATACAGACTTCCAAGCAGCCCTTACAAAAATGAAAGGGAAAGACTTTGATGCTATCATTGTTCCTGGTTACTACACTGAAGCTGGTAAAATTGTAAACCAAGCGCGTGGTATGGGAATTGACAAGCCAATCGTTGGTGGTGATGGATTCAACGGTGAAGAGTTTGTACAACAAGCAACTCCTGAAAAAGCATCAAACATCTACTTTATCTCAGGCTTCTCAACTACTGTAGAAGTTTCAGCTAAGGCAAAAGCCTTTCTTGATGCATACCGTGCTAAGTACAATGAAGAGCCTTCAACATTTGCAGCCTTGGCTTATGACTCAGTTTATCTTGTAGCAAATGCAGCAAAAGGTGCTAAAAACTCAGGTGAAATCAAGGATAACCTTGCTAAAACAAAAGATTTTGAGGGTGTAACTGGTCAAACAAGCTTCGATGCAGACCACAACACAGTCAAAACTGCTTACATGATGACCATGAACAATGGTAAGGTTGAAGCAGCAGAAGTTGTAAAACCATAATAGAAAAATGTTGAAATAGGGAATGAGCCTCGGACTCACTCCCTGTTTCGATGTTTAATACTCTTTGAAAATCTCTTCAAACCGCGTCAACATCGCCTTGGATTATATATGTGACTGACTTCGTCAGTCTTATCTACAACCTCAAAGCAGTGCTTTGAGCAACCTGCGGCTAGTTTTCTAGTTTGCTCTTTGATTTTCATTGAGTATAAGAACTTATCAAAAAGTGAGGGAAAACCCTCGGAATTATAAATAGAAAGAGTGAATCTTATGCTCCAACAACTAGTAAATGGTTTGATTCTAGGTAGTGTATACGCGCTGTTAGCCCTAGGATATACCATGGTTTACGGAATTATCAAGCTCATCAACTTCGCCCACGGTGATATTTATATGATGGGAGCCTTTATCGGTTATTTCTTGATCAATTCTTTCCAAATGAATTTCTTTGTAGCTCTTATTGTAGCGATGCTAGCGACAGCTATTCTTGGTGTCGTGATTGAGTTCCTTGCTTACCGACCTTTGCGTCACTCTACTCGTATTGCTGTTTTGATTACAGCTATTGGGGTTTCTTTCCTATTGGAGTATGGCATGGTCTATCTGGTTGGTGCCAATACTCGTGCCTTCCCTCAAGCGATTCAAACAGTTCGCTATGATTTGGGACCAGTTAGCCTAACAAACGTGCAGTTAATGATTTTGGCCATTTCCTTGATTTTGATGATTTTGTTACAAGTCATTGTCCAAAAGACCAAGATGGGGAAAGCCATGCGTGCGGTATCTGTAGATAGCGATGCAGCGCAATTGATGGGGATCAATGTAAACCGTACTATCAGCTTTACCTTTGCTTTGGGTTCAGCTCTTGCTGGTGCAGCTGGTGTTCTGATTGCCCTTTATTATAACTCTCTTGAGCCTTTGATGGGGGTTACTCCAGGTCTTAAGTCTTTCGTTGCCGCAGTACTTGGTGGTATCGGAATCATTCCTGGTGCGGCTCTTGGTGGCTTTGTAATTGGTTTATTGGAAACCTTTGCGACAGCCTTTGGGATGTCAGACTTCCGAGATGCCATTGTTTATGGAATCTTGTTGTTGATCTTGATTGTCCGCCCAGCTGGTATCCTTGGTAAAAATGTGAAAGAGAAGGTGTAAACGATGAAGGAAAATTTAAAAGTTAATATTCTATGGTTACTCCTTTTGTTAGCTGGCTATGGCTTGATTAGTGTACTGGTTTCAGTCGGGGTACTCAATCTATTCTATGTACAGATTTTACAACAAATTGGAATTAATATTATTCTGGCTGTTGGTCTCAACTTAATCGTTGGTTTTTCAGGACAATTTTCACTTGGTCATGCTGGTTTTATGGCGATTGGTGCCTATGCAGCTGCTATTATTGGTTCTAAATCACCAACCTACGGTGCCTTCTTTGGAGCCATGCTTATAGGTGCTTTGCTTTCAGGAGCAGTTGCCTTGCTTGTCGGAATTCCAACCTTACGCTTGAAGGGGGATTACCTTGCGGTGGCGACTCTAGGTGTTTCTGAAATTATCCGTATCTTTATCATCAATGGTGGAAGCCTTACAAATGGTGCAGCAGGTATCTTGGGAATTCCTAACTTTACAACTTGGCAAATGGTTTACTTCTTTGTCGTGATTACAACCATTGCAACCTTGAACTTCTTGCGTAGTCCAATTGGTCGTTCAACCCTCTCTGTTCGTGAGGATGAAATTGCTGCTGAGTCAGTTGGGGTTAATACGACTAAAATTAAAATCATCGCCTTTGTCTTTGGTGCTATTACTGCAAGTATTGCAGGGTCACTTCAGGCAGGATTTATCGGTTCAGTTGTACCGAAAGATTACACTTTCATCAACTCAATTAACGTTTTGATTATTGTTGTATTTGGTGGACTTGGTTCCATTACAGGTGCCATTGTTTCAGCTATTGTTCTTGGAATTTTGAATATGCTTCTCCAAGATGTCGCCAGCGTGCGTATGATTATTTACGCTTTGGCCTTGGTATTGGTAATGATTTTCAGACCAGGTGGACTCCTTGGAACATGGGAATTGAGCCTATCACGTTTCTTTAAAAAATCTAAGAAGGAGGAACAAAACTAATGGCATTACTTGAAGTAAAACAGTTAACCAAACATTTTGGCGGTCTAACAGCTGTTGGAGATGTGACTCTTGAATTAAACGAAGGGGAATTGGTTGGACTAATTGGTCCAAACGGAGCTGGTAAAACAACTCTTTTCAACCTCTTGACGGGTGTTTATGAACCAAGTGAGGGAACGGTTACCTTAGATGGTCACCTTTTGAATGGGAAGTCACCTTATAAGATTGCCTCTTTGGGACTTGGACGTACTTTCCAAAATATCCGTCTCTTTAAAGATTTAACAGTTTTGGACAATGTTTTGATTGCTTTTGGCAACCATCACAAACAACATGTTTTTGCTAGTTTCTTGCGCTTACCAGCTTTTTACAAGAGTGAAAAAGAATTAAAGGCTAAAGCCTTGGAATTGTTGAAAATCTTTGATTTAGATGGTGATGCAGAAACTCTTGCTAAAAATCTTGCCTACGGACAACAACGTCGTTTGGAAATTGTTCGTGCCCTCGCTACGGAACCTAAAATTCTCTTTTTAGATGAACCAGCTGCAGGTATGAATCCTCAGGAAACAGCAGAATTGACTGAGTTAATTCGTCGTATCAAAGATGAATTTAAGATTACGATCATGCTGATTGAACACGATATGAATCTAGTCATGGAAGTAACAGAACGTATCTACGTACTTGAATATGGTCGTTTGATTGCTCAGGGAACTCCAGACGAAATTAAGACCAATAAACGCGTTATAGAAGCTTATCTAGGAGGTGAAGCCTAATGTCTATGTTAAAAGTTGATAATCTTTCTGTACATTACGGCATGATCCAAGCAGTCCGTAATGTAAGCTTTGAAGTGAATGAAGGAGAAGTTGTTTCCCTTATCGGTGCTAATGGTGCAGGTAAGACAACCATTCTCCGTACCTTGTCTGGTTTGGTTAGACCGAGTTCAGGAAAGATTGAATTTTTAGGTCAAGAAATCCAAAAAATGCCAGCTCAAAAAATCGTAGCTGGTGGGCTTTCACAAGTTCCAGAAGGACGCCACGTTTTTCCTGGTTTGACTGTTATGGAAAATCTTGAAATGGGTGCTTTCTTGAAGAAAAACCGTGAAGAAAATCAAGCTAACTTGAAGAAGGTTTTCTCACGCTTTCCACGTCTTGAAGAACGCAAGAACCAAGATGCAGCCACTCTTTCAGGGGGGGAACAACAAATGCTTGCCATGGGACGCGCCCTCATGTCAACACCAAAACTTCTTCTTTTAGATGAACCATCAATGGGACTTGCCCCAATCTTTATCCAAGAGATTTTTGATATCATTCAAGACATCCAGAAACAAGGAACAACCGTCCTCTTGATTGAACAAAATGCCAATAAGGCACTCGCAATCTCTGACCGAGGCTATGTATTGGAAACAGGGAAAATCGTTCTATCAGGAACAGGAAAAGAACTCGCCTCATCAGAAGAAGTCAGAAAAGCATATCTAGGTGGTTAAAAAGGTCCGGGGGACCTTTTTAATCGGTGGATAGAGATTGCGAAGCAATCATCCGAATCCAGTGGATTGTTTTAGTCGGTGGATGAAGATTGCGAAGCAAGTCCCATCTGCACTGGAAGGTTAGCTTCTGATAATGGAAATAAAATCGAATGAAAGGTATCTTGCTTTCATTCACAGAGCTCGATTTTAGAGCTCTTTTTGCTAGCTTATTCATACTTTTCTGAATTTTGAAAAAGAAATGTAAGCGTTTGATAGATTTACAAAAAGATTGTATAATAGGGATAAGAATAGAAAAGGAGAAGTCTCATGGCAGTTAAAGATTTTATGACCCGCAAGGTAGTTTATATTAGTCCAGATACAACAGTATCTCATGCAGCAGATTTGATGAGAGAGCAAGGGTTGCACCGTTTGCCTGTTATCGAAAACGATCAATTGGTTGGTTTGGTGACTGAGGGAACCATTGCACAAGCAAGTCCATCAAAAGTAACAAGTCTTTCTATCTATGAGATGAATTATCTTCTAAATAAGACAAAAGTAAAAGATGTCATGATTCGCGATGTTGTCACTGTCTCTGGCTATGCTAGTCTAGAAGATGCAACTTATCTGATGTTGAAAAACAAGATTGGTATTCTTCCTGTCGTAGATAATCATCAGGTATACGGAGTTATTACGGACCGTGACGTTTTCCAAGCCTTTCTTGAAATTGCTGGTTATGGAGAAGAAGGAATTCGTGTGCGCTTTGTTACAGAAGATGAAGTTGGCGTTCTTGGTAAGATTGTTTCTCTAATCGTTGAAGAAAATTTGAATATCTCCCATACAGTCAATATTCCGCGTAAGGATGGTAAGGTCATTATCGAAGTGCAAATCGATGGATCAATTGATTTACCAGCCTTGAAAGAAAAATTTGAAGCAAATGGTATTCAAGTGGAAGAAATCACTCGCACTTCAGCAAAAGTCTTGTAAGAAGGGAAGCCGAAAGGCTTCTTTTTTCATAAAAAAGGGATTATAGTAAAAGATGGAAAGAAATGATAAAATATGCTATAATGAAATGATGTAAAAAAGGAGTATTTATGGACATTTCAGTAATTCGTCAGAAAATTGACGCAAATCGTGAAAAATTAGCTTCTTTCAGGGGGTCTCTTTGACCTCGAAGGCTTAGAGGAAGAGGTTGCCATCTTGGAAAACAAGATGACAGAACCTGATTTTTGGAATGATAATATTGCGGCCCAAAAAACGTCGCAAGAATTAAATGAATTAAAAAACACCTATAATATCTTCCATAAGATGGAAGAGTTGCAGGATGAAGTTGAAATTTTATTGGACTTTTTAGCAGAAGACGAGTCGGTTCAAGAAGAACTGGTAGAGCAGTTAGCCGAACTTGATAAGATGATGACCAGCTATGAGATGACTCTACTCTTGTCAGAACCTTATGACCACAACAATGCTATCTTGGAAATCCATCCAGGTTCTGGTGGTACTGAGGCGCAGGACTGGGGCGATATGTTGCTTCGTATGTATACTCGTTATGGTAATGCTAAAGGCTTTAAAGTGGAAGTATTGGATTACCAAGCAGGAGATGAAGCTGGTATTAAGTCGGTGACCTTATCATTTGAAGGGCCTAATGCCTATGGTCTGCTCAAGTCAGAAATGGGAGTTCACCGTTTGGTTCGAATTTCGCCGTTTGACTCTGCTAAACGTCGCCATACCTCTTTCACATCTGTAGAAGTGATGCCAGAATTGGATGATACTATTGAAGTGGAAATCCGTGAAGATGATATCAAGATGGATACCTTCCGTTCAGGTGGTGCCGGTGGACAAAACGTCAACAAGGTTTCAACAGGTGTGCGTCTGACCCACATTCCAACTGGAATTGTTGTCCAGTCAACAGTGGATCGGACCCAGTATGGAAATAGAGATCGAGCTATGAAGATGTTGCAGGCTAAGCTCTATCAAATGGAGCAAGAGAAGAAAGCTGCGGAGGTAGATTCCCTCAAGGGTGAGAAAAAAGAAATCACATGGGGAAGCCAAATCCGTTCTTATGTCTTCACACCTTATACTATGGTAAAAGATCACCGAACTAGCTTTGAGGTTGCTCAGGTAGATAAGGTTATGGATGGGGACCTAGATGGTTTTATCGATGCCTATCTCAAGTGGCGAATTAGCTAAGATAGAAAGGAACTCACATGTCAATTATTGAAATGAGAGATGTCGTCAAAAAATACGACAACGGAACGACTGCCCTACGCGGTGTTTCGGTCAGCGTTCAACCGGGGGAATTTGCTTACATCGTAGGACCTTCAGGAGCAGGGAAGTCAACCTTCATTCGTTCTCTATATCGTGAAGTAAAAATCGATAAAGGAAGCCTATCAGTTGCTGGTTTTAATCTGGTTAAGATCAAAAAGAAAGACGTCCCGCTTCTACGTCGTAGTGTTGGGGTTGTCTTCCAGGATTATAAACTCTTGCCAAAGAAAACTGTCTATGAAAATATTGCTTACGCTATGGAAGTAATCGGTGAAAATCGCCGTAATATCAAAAAACGTGTGATGGAAGTTTTAGACTTGGTTGGATTGAAGCACAAGGTCCGTTCTTTCCCAAATGAGCTCTCAGGTGGAGAGCAACAGCGGATTGCGATTGCACGTGCCATTGTAAATAATCCCAAAGTATTGATAGCCGATGAACCAACAGGAAACCTGGATCCGGATAATTCATGGGAAATTATGAATCTCTTGGAACGGATTAACCTACAAGGGACAACTATTCTAATGGCGACTCATAATAGCCAGATTGTAAATACCTTGCGCCACCGTGTCATTGCCATTGAAAATGGCCGTGTCGTTCGTGACGAATCAAAAGGAGAGTATGGATACGATGATTAGTAGATTTTTTCGCCATTTATTTGAAGCCTTAAAAAGTTTGAAACGAAATGGGTGGATGACAGTAGCTGCTGTCAGTTCAGTCATGATTACTTTGACCTTGGTGGCAATATTTGCATCTGTTATTTTCAATACAGCGAAACTAGCTACAGATATTGAAAATAATGTCCGTGTAGTAGTTTATATCCGAAAGGATGTGGAAGATAACAGTCAGACAATTGAAAAAGAAGGTCAAACTGTTACAAATAATGACTACCACAAGGTATATGATTCTTTGAAGAACATGTCTACGGTTAAGAGTGTTACCTTTTCAAGTAAAGAAGAACAATATGAAAAATTAACCGAGACAATGGGGGATAACTGGAAAATCTTTGAAGGAGATGCCAATCCTCTCTATGATGCCTATATTGTAGAGGCAAATACTCCAAATGATGTAAAAACTATAGCCGAAGATGCTAAAAAAATTGAAGGTGTCTCTGAGGTTCAAGATGGCGGTGCCAATACAGAAAGACTCTTCAAGTTAGCTTCATTTATCCGTGTTTGGGGACTAGGGATTGCTGCTTTGTTAATTTTTGTCGCAGTTTTCTTGATTTCAAATACCATTCGTATTACCATTATTTCCCGCAGTCGCGAAATTCAAATCATGCGTTTGGTTGGTGCTAAAAACAGTTATATTCGTGGACCGTTCTTGTTAGAAGGAGCCTTTATCGGTTTATTGGGAGCTATCGCACCATCTGTTTTGGTCTTTATTGTTTATCAAATGGTTTACCAATCTGTCAACAAATCGTTGGTAGGGCAAAATCTATCCATGATTAGTCCAGATTTATTTAGTCCGTTGATGATTGCCCTACTATTTGTGATTGGGATTTTCATTGGTTCACTGGGATCAGGAATATCCATGCGCCGATTCTTGAAGATTTAGGTAAAATAATTATTTTTATGAGGAGGTTGTAAAATCTCCTTTTTTGCTACAAAAATTTTTGAAAAAGAACTTCTAATACTCAATGAAAATCAAAGAGCAAACTAGGTAGCTCGCCACAGGATGCTCAAAATACTGTTTTGAGGTTGTAGAAAGTCAGTCACATATATACGGTAAGACGACGCTGACGTAGTTTGAAGAGATTTTCGAAGAGTATAAAGAAGTCGCTCAGAGAAGACTTCTTGATGGCTAACTTGAACTTGAAATTTGGCACTAGAAACTTTTTTGAAAAAAGAGGATTTTTTTGAATAAAAGCCTTTACAAAAAAAATTAAAGTGGTATAATTAAATCATAAAAGGTGCAAACGTTTTCGTAAAACGTTTGCCTAAATAAAAATAAAGGAGATTTGAATGATGAAAGATACATTCAAAAATGTCTTGTCTTTCGAGTTTTGGCAAAAATTCGGTAAGGCTTTGATGGTGGTTATCGCGGTTATGCCGGCTGCTGGTTTGATGATTTCAATCGGTAAGTCTATCGTGATGATTAACCCTAACTTTGCTCCACTCGTTATTACTGGTGGTGTCCTAGAGCAAATCGGTTGGGGGGTTATCGTTAACCTTCATATCTTGTTCGCCCTCGCTATTGGAGGAAGCTGGGCTAAGGAACGTGCTGGTGGTGCGTTTGCAGCAGGTCTTGCCTTTATCCTAATCAACCGTATCACTGGTACAATCTTTGGTGTATCAGGCGATATGTTGAAAAATCCAGATGCTATGGTTTCAACACTATTGGGTGGGCAAATCAAAGTTGCTGATTACTTCATTAGTGTTATGGAAGCTCCAGCACTTAACATGGGTGTATTCGTAGGGATTATTTCTGGTTTTATTGGAGCAACTGCTTACAATAAATACTATAACTTCCGTAAGCTTCCTGATGCACTTTCATTCTTTAACGGAAAACGTTTTGTACCATTTGTAGTTATTCTTCGTTCAATAATTGCTGCAATTGTACTTGCTGCTTTCTGGCCACTTGTGCAAACTGGTATCAATAGCTTTGGTATCTGGATTGCCAACTCACAAGAAACTGCTCCAATCCTTGCACCATTCTTGTATGGTACATTGGAACGTTTGCTCTTGCCATTTGGTCTTCACCACATGTTGACTATCCCAATGAACTACACAGCTCTTGGTGGTACTTATGATGTCTTAACTGGTGCAGCTAAAGGTAGTCAAGTATTTGGTCAAGACCCACTATGGCTTGCATGGGTAACAGACCTTGTAAACCTTAAAGGTACTGATGCTAGCCAATACCAACACTTGTTAGATACAGTACATCCAGCTCGTTTCAAAGTTGGACAAATGATCGGTTCATTCGGTATCTTGATGGGTGTAGTTGTGGCTATCTACCGTAATGTTGATGCTGACAAGAAACACAAATACAAAGGTATGATGATTGCGACAGCTCTTGCAACATTCTTGACAGGGGTTACTGAACCAATCGAATACATGTTCATGTTCGTCGCAACACCTATGTATCTTGTTTACTCACTTGTTCAAGGTGCTGCCTTCGCTATGGCTGACGTTGTAAACCTACGTATGCACTCATTCGGTTCAATCGAGTTCTTGACTCGTACACCTATTGCAATCAGTGCTGGTATCGGTATGGATATCATTAACTTCATTTGGGTAACTGTTCTCTTTGCTGTAATCATGTACTTTATCGCAAACTTCATGATTCAAAAATTCAACTACGCAACTCCAGGGCGTAACGGAAACTACGAAACTGCTGAAGGTTCAGAAGAATCTAGCAGCGAAGTGAAAGTTGCAGCAGGCTCTCAAGCTGTAAACATTATCAACCTTCTTGGTGGACGTGCAAACATCGTTGATGTTGACGCATGTATGACTCGTCTTCGTGTAACTGTTAAAGATGCAGATAAAGTAGGAAATGCAGAGCAATGGAAAGCAGAAGGAGCTATGGGTCTTGTCATGAAAGGACAAGGGGTTCAAGCTATCTACGGACCAAAAGCTGACGTATTGAAATCTGATATCCAAGATATCCTTGATTCAGGTGAAATCATTCCTGAAACTCTTCCAAGCCAAATGACTGAAGCACAACAAAACACTGTTCACTTCAAAGGTCTTACTGAGGAAGTTTACTCAGTAGCAGACGGTCAAGTTGTTGCTTTGGAACAAGTAAAAGATCCAGTATTTGCTCAAAAAATGATGGGTGATGGATTTGCAGTAGAACCTGCAAATGGAAACATTGTATCTCCAGTTTCAGGTACTGTATCAAGCATCTTCCCAACAAAACATGCTCTTGGTATTGTGACTGAAGCAGGTCTTGAAGTATTGGTTCACATTGGTTTGGACACAGTAAGTCTTGAAGGTAAACCATTTACAGTTCATGTTGCTGAAGGACAAAAAGTTGCAGCAGGAGATCTCCTTGTCACAGCTGACTTGGATGCTATCCGTGCAGCAGGACGTGAAACTTCAACAGTAGTTGTCTTCACAAATGGTGATGCAATTAAATCAGTTAAATTAGAACAAACAGGTTCTCTTGCAGCTAAAACAGCAGTTGCTAAAGTAGAATTGTAATATACTTGAGGTTGGAAGCTGTATTCCAACCTCTTATTTTGGGAGAAAAGAATGAAATTTTTAACACTCAATACTCACAGTTGGATGGAGAAAGAAGCAGAGGAAAAATTCCAGATTTTGCTTGAGGATATTCTTGAAAAAGACTATGATTTGATTTGTTTCCAAGAAATCAATCAGGAGATTACTTCGCCAGAGGTGGAGGTTAATGATCTTTATCAAGCTTTGCCAGCAGCTGAGCCGATTCATCAAGACCACTATGTTAGACTTTTGGTTGAAAAGTTGTCAGAGCAAGGAAAAAATTACTATTGGACCTGGGCCTATAATCATATTGGTTATGACCGCTATCATGAAGGTGTGGCTATCTTGTCTAAAACACCTATTAAAGCCAGAGAAATTTTGGTTTCAGATGTGGATGATCCAACAGACTATCATACTCGCCGTGTTGCCTTGGCTGAAACTGTAGTTGATGGTAAGGAGCTTGCAGTTGCAAGTGTTCATCTCTCTTGGTGGGATAAAGGTTTCCAAGAAGAATGGGCACGATTTGAGGCTGTCTTGAAAGAATTGAACAAGCCGCTTTTGCTAGCTGGAGATTTCAACAACCCAGCTGGTCGGGAAGGCTACCAAGCTATTTTAGCTAGTCCATTAGGCTTACAAGACGCTTTTGAAGTTGCTCAAGAGAAAAGCGGTAGCTATACCGTTCCACCAGAAATTGATGGCTGGAAGGGGAATACAGAACCCCTTCGAATCGATTATGTTTTTACTACCAAAGAGTTAGCGGTGGAAAATTTACATGTCGTATTTGATGGTAACAAGAGTCCACAAGTGAGTGATCACTATGGCTTGAATGCTATTTTAAACTGGAAATAATGACTGAAAAGAGGTTGGAATTATAACATTCCAGCCTTTTTCTGATTAGAAAAGCTACTGGAAATAGCCTAATACTCTTCGAAAATAAAATTCAAACCACGTCAGCTTCACCTTGCCGTAGGTATGGTTACTGACTTCGTCAGTTCTATCCGCAACCTCAAAATAGTGTTTTGAGCTGACTTCGTCAGTTCTATCTACAACCTCAAAGCAGTGCTTTGAGCAACCTGCTGCTAGTTTCCTAGTTTGCTCTTTGATTTTCATTGAGTATGAAAAGAGGTTGGAATTCTCAAATTCCAGCCTTTTTCTGATTAGAAAAGCTACTGGAAATAGCCTAATACTCTTCGAAAATCAAATTCAAACCACGTCAGCTTCACCTTGCCGTACTCAAGTACAGCCTGCGGCTAGCTTCCTAGTTTGCTCTTTGATTTTCATTGAGTATAAATGAGTGAGGCTACTGAAATGGAATAAAATATGGTATAATTGGTAAGATAGATAGAATCGAGGATATTATGTCATTTACGAAATTTCAATTTAAAAACTATATTAGTGAAGCCTTGGAGGAGTTGAAATTTACAACTCCAACAGAGGTGCAAGATAAGTTGATTCCCATTGTCTTAGCAGGCCGAGATTTGGTTGGAGAATCAAAAACAGGTTCAGGTAAGACTCACACTTTCTTGTTACCGATTTTCCAGCAATTAGATGAAGCTAGCGATAGTGTACAAGCAGTGATTACTGCACCGAGTCGTGAGTTGGCTACTCAAATTTACCAAGCAGCGCGTCAGATTGCAGCTCACTCAGAAGCGGAAGTTCGTGTGGTTAATTATGTGGGGGGGACAGATAAGGCTCGCCAGATTGAGAAATTGGCAAGCAATCAGCCTCATATTGTTATCGGAACGCCTGGCCGTATTTATGACTTAGTTAAGTCTGGTGACCTAGCTATTCACAGGGCTAAGACCTTTGTGGTCGATGAGGCAGATATGACCTTGGATATGGGATTCTTAGAAACTGTTGATAAGATTGCTGGCAGCCTTCCAAAAGATCTGCAATTCATGGTCTTCTCAGCGACTATTCCACAAAAACTGCAACCATTCTTGAAAAAATACTTATCAAATCCTGTCATGGAGAAAATCAAGACCAAAACGGTCATTTCTGATACCATTGATAATTGGTTGATTTCTACTAAGGGACGTGACAAGAATGCTCAAATTTATCAGTTGACTCAGTTGATGCAACCGTATTTGGCAATGATTTTTGTTAACACTAAAACGCGTGCTGATGAATTGCATTCATATCTGACTGCTCAAGGCTTGAAGGTGGCAAAAATCCATGGAGATATTGCCCCTCGTGAACGTAAGCGAATCATGAATCAGGTAAAAAATCTGGATTTTGAGTATATTGTCGCAACAGATTTGGCAGCGCGTGGAATTGACATTGAAGGTGTTAGTCATGTCATCAATGATGCCATTCCACAAGATTTATCCTTCTTTGTGCACCGTGTTGGTCGAACTGGGCGTAATGGCCTACCAGGTACAGCTATTACCCTTTACCAGCCAAGTGATGACTCGGATATCCGTGAGTTGGAGAAATTAGGAATTAAGTTTACTCCTAAGATGGTCAAAGACGGAGAATTTCAAGATACCTATGACCGAGATCGTCGTGCTAATCGTGAGAAGAAGCAAGATAAGCTTGATATTGAAATGATTGGTTTGGTTAAAAAGAAAAAGAAAAAAGTCAAACCAGGCTATAAGAAAAAAATCCAGTGGGCGGTTGATGAAAAACGCCGTAAAACTAAGCGTGCAGAAAGTCGTGCTCGCGGTCGTGCAGAGCGTAAAGCCAAACGCCAAACATTTTAATAGAAATTGTTGGAGTACTGAGCTCCAACTTTTTGCTTTATGAGAACGAACTATCTAAACCGAAATACCACATTAAAGACTGCAAATTGCGCTAAAAAATGGTATAATGATAAAGTTATATAGTCCCGATAAGATGGTAGGTATTTCTATTTTTTTCTTTCGAGTCGCAACTCGCAAAGAATGACGGCTCCAAAGTCGTTCGTCATTCTACGGTTGCCGCTATAAGGCGGTCACCCTATGCGCTTTACTAGCTTCAGAAATAAAAAAGTATCGTTTTTATTTCTTTCGCGTCGTAACTCACAAAGAATGACGGCTCTAAAGTAGTCGCTCGTCATTCTACGGTTGCCGCTATAAGGCGGTCACCCTATGCGCCTTACTAGCTTCAGAAATAAAAAAGTATCGTTTTTATTTCTTTCGCGTCGTAACTCTTAGAAAATGAAAATACCTACCAGTACTTTGTAACTCTATAACACTATTTTTAAGGGGGGACATTTTTATGTCAGAACGTAAATTATTCACGTCTGAATCTGTATCTGAGGGGCATCCAGATAAGATTGCAGACCAAATTTCAGATGCGATTTTGGATGCTATTTTAGCAGAGGATCCAGAGGCGCACGTTGCTGCTGAGACAGCTGTATATACTGGATCTGTCCACGTTTTTGGTGAAATTTCTACAAATGCCTATGTGGATATTAACCGTGTGGTTCGTGATACCATTGCAGAGATTGGTTACACCAATACAGAGTATGGATTTTCTGCTGAGACAGTGGGAGTCCATCCGTCACTTGTTGAGCAGTCACCAGACATTGCCCAAGGTGTTAACGAAGCCTTGGAGGTCCGTGGAAATGCAGATCAAGATCCGCTGGACTTGATTGGTGCTGGAGACCAAGGGCTCATGTTTGGATTTGCAGTGGATGAAACAGAAGAGCTCATGCCATTGCCAATTTCACTCAGCCACAAGTTGGTTCGTCGTCTGGCAGAACTTCGCAAGTCTGGGGAAATCAGCTATCTTCGCCCAGATGCTAAATCACAAGTTACAGTTGAGTATGATGAAAATGACCGTCCAGTACGTGTGGACACAGTCGTTATTTCTACTCAGCACGATCCAGAAGTCAGCAACGAACAAATTCACAATGATGTCATTAACAAGGTTATCAAAGAGGTTATTCCAGCCTCTTACTTGGATGAGCAAACAAAATTCTTCATCAATCCTACTGGTCGTTTTGTAATCGGTGGACCTCAAGGGGACTCAGGCTTGACTGGCCGTAAGATTATCGTGGATACGTATGGTGGATACTCTCGTCACGGTGGTGGTGCCTTCTCTGGTAAGGATGCGACTAAGGTGGACCGTTCTGCCTCATATGCAGCTCGTTATATTGCCAAGAATATTGTTGCAGCGGGTCTTGCTAAGAAGGCGGAAGTACAATTGGCTTACGCTATTGGTGTTGCCCAGCCTGTTTCTGTCCGTATCGATACCTTTGGTACAGGAAGAGTAGCTGAAAGTAAGCTTGAAAAAGCAGCTCGTCAAATTTTTGACCTTCGCCCTGCAGGAATTATCCAAATGCTGGATCTTAAACGTCCAATCTACCGTCAAACAGCGGCATATGGACACATGGGACGTACAGATATTGACCTTCCATGGGAACGTTTGGATAAGGTAGATGCTTTGAAAGAAGCAGTAAAATAAATGAATTGAAGAAAGAGGGAATCCCCTCTTTTTTATAGTTTTTTAACTATACTGGGATACTGTTCTGAAAATCTATTTTGCGAAAGTAGAGATTTACATGTATTTCTTTAAAAATGATAAAGGTTGAGATTTCTCCTTGTTGTTTGGATTTCATTCAAAAGTCTGTGACCCAAGTCTTGTTCAAACTTCCAATACACTAGCTGTTTCCATAGCATGACTTCTGCACTAGACTTTCTTTTCCGAATAAATAGATAGAACCATAGAATCTAGTAAACCTAGAATTAAAACTGTGGTATAATATTAGCAATAAAAGGAATCTGGAGGATCAGAATCATGGTATCAACGAAAACACAAATTGCTGGTTTTGAGTTTGACAATTGTTTGATGAATGCAGCAGGTGTGGCTTGTATGACGATAGAGGAGCTTGAAGGAGTCAAAAACTCAGCGGCAGGAACCTTTGTCACTAAGACAGCAACCCTGGAATTTCGTCAGGGAAATCCTGAGCCACGCTATCAAGATGTTCCACTTGGTTCTATCAACTCTATGGGCTTACCAAATAATGGCTTAGACTATTATCTGGACTACCTTTTGGATCTGCAGGAAAAAGAGCCAAATCGAACTTTTTTCTTATCTCTAGTTGGCATGTCTCCAGAGGAAACCCATATTATCTTGAAAAAAGTCCAAGAGAGTGATTTTCGTGGTCTGACTGAGCTAAACCTCTCCTGTCCAAATGTTCCAGGAAAACCTCAGATTGCCTATGATTTTGAGACAACAGACCGGATTTTGGCAGAGGTGTTTGCCTACTTCACCAAACCTCTTGGAATTAAATTGCCACCATATTTTGATATTGTTCACTTTGACCAAGCGGCAGCTATTTTCAACAAGTATCCGCTCAAGTTTGTCAACTGCGTCAACTCAATCGGAAACGGCCTATATATAGAAGATGAGTCTGTCGTTATTCGTCCTAAAAATGGTTTCGGTGGCATTGGTGGTGAGTATATCAAACCGACTGCTCTAGCTAATGTTCATGCTTTCTACCAACGCTTAAACCCTCAAATCCAAATCATTGGAACAGGTGGCGTGTTGACTGGTCGTGATGCCTTTGAACATATCCTCTGTGGAGCGAGTATGGTGCAGGTGGGAACCACTCTTCACAAAGAAGGCGTCGGTGCTTTTGAACGCATTACTAATGAACTGAAAGAAATCATGGCGGAAAAAGGGTACGAGAGCTTAGAAGATTTCCGTGGGAAATTGCGCTATATTGACTAAATTAAATCGAAAAATCAGAAGAAAGGAGAGAAGATGCTAGCTATTGAAGAGAGTCAAAAACTGACTCTAGCAAATTTACCGAACCTGAGCCTTTTTACAGGGACAGACCAGGGTCAGTTTGAAGTTATGAAGAGTCAAGTATTGAAACAGATTGGCTATGATTCTGCTGACCTCAACTTTGCCTACTTTGATATGAAAGAAGTGGTATACAAGGATGTGGAACTGGAGTTGGTCAGTCTTCCTTTCTTTGCGGATGAGAAAATCGTGATATTGGATCATTTTGTCGATATCACGACTGCTAAAAAGCGCTTTTTGACAGATGATGAGCTCAAGTCATTTGAGGAATACCTTGATAATCCTTCACCAACAACCAAGTTGTTAATCTTTGCAGAAGGAAAGCTGGATAGCAAAAGACGGTTGGTTAAATTACTTAAGCGTGATGCAAAGGTTTTTGATGCAGTAGAAGCCAAAGAACAAGAATTGCGCCAGTATTTCCAAAAGTGGAGTCAGAAACAAGGTCTGCAGTTTGCCAATCATTCTTTTGAAAATCTCCTCATCAAGTCTGGTTTTCAATTTAGCGAAATCCAGAAAAATCTCCTCTTTTTACAGTCCTATAAGGAAGACTCTGTTATCGAGGAAGAGGATATTGTTAACGCAATTCCCAAGACCTTGCAGGACAATATTTTTGATTTAACTCAGTTTATTCTGACTAAAAAGATGGACCAGGCGCGAGATTTGGTTAGAGACTTGACCTTGCAAGGGGAAGACGAAATTAAGCTCATAGCTGTCATGCTAGGACAATTTCGGACTTTTACTCAGGTGAAAATTTTATCGGAGTCTGGGCAAACAGAATCGCAGATTGCAAGTAGTCTAGGAAGTTTTCTGGGACGCAATCCAAATCCTTATCAAATCAAGTTTGCGCTGAGAGATGCGCGAGGACTTTCCTTGAGCTTTTTGAAGCAAGCTATTTCTTATTTGATTGAGACAGACTATCAGATTAAAACAGGTCTTTATGAAAAGAGTTTCCTTTTTGAAAAGGCACTCCTACAGATTGCTAGCCAGGTAAATTAGTCCTATTTCAAAAAATTTTTATCCCGCGTCAGGATTATCTTGTCGTGGGTTTCTTGCTGATTTGCTTGTTTTATACTAAATGAAAATCAAAGAGCAAACTAGGAAACTAGCCGCAGGTTGCTCAAAGCACTGCTTTGAGGTTGTAGATAGAACTGACGAAGTCAGCTCAAAACACTGTTTTGAGGTTGTGGATAGAACTGACGAAGTCAGCTCAAAACACTGTTTTGAGGTTGTGGATAGAACTGACGAAGTCAGTAACCATACGTACGGCAAGGCGAGGTTGACGCGGTTTGAAGAGATTTTCGAAGAGTATGATTAGAAAGTATCTCAGTGATTTCCTTATCTATAAGCAAAAAACTTGAAAAAAGTGAATGTTTGCGTTATCATTTTCATATAGAAAGAAAAAGAGGTATTACAGATGGCTATTATCTTACCAGAACTTCCATATGCATACGACGCTTTGGAACCATACATCGATGCGGAAACAATGCACTTGCACCATGACAAACACCATCAAACTTATGTCAACAATGCTAATGCAGCTCTTGAAAAACACCCTGAAATCGGTGAAGATCTTGAAGCCTTGCTTGCTGATGTAGAATCTATCCCAGCTGATATCCGTCAAGCGCTTATCAACAATGGTGGTGGGCACTTGAACCACGCTCTTTTCTGGGAATTGATGACTCCTGAGAAAACTGCTCCATCAGCAGAACTTGCAGCAGCAATCGATGCAACATTTGGTTCATTTGAAGAATTCCAAGCAGCCTTCACTGCAGCAGCAACAACTCGTTTCGGTTCAGGATGGGCATGGTTGGTTGTCAACAAAGAAGGGAAGCTTGAAGTGACTTCAACAGCAAACCAAGATACACCAATCTCAGAAGGTAAAAAACCAATCTTGGGCTTGGACGTTTGGGAACATGCTTACTACGTGAAATATCGCAATGTGCGTCCTGACTACATCAAAGCTTTCTTCTCAGTAATCAACTGGAACAAAGTAGATGAATTGTACGCAGCTGCTAAATAATGATAGTTGGAGGGAAGAATTGTTCTTCTCTTTTTAAGGTTATATTATTTGGTCTGACAAAATCGTCAGACTTTTTTCATTTTTATGAGAAATGTGCTAACTGCTAGAAATTATGGTAGAATAAAGTATTAAGTAATCGTGAAAAAAGGATATCTATGCGAAAAGAAATTGCACCTGAATTATACAACTATAACAAGTTTCCTGGTCCTGAGTTCCATTTACACGGGGACAAGGTAGAAACGGAAGGGATAGCTTTTTCCTTGGTGGAAAATATCAAGGATGCCTTTGATGTAACGGCTTTTAATCAGCGTTTTTCAGAAGTCTTAACCAAGTTTGATTATATCGTGGGAGATTGGAGCAACGAACAGCTTCGCCTACGAGGTTTTTATAAGGATGATCGAACAGAAGAAAAACTTGAAAAAATCAGTCGTTTACAAGACTACCTTTTAGAGTATTGTAGTTATGGTTGTGCCTATTTTGTCTTAGAAAATGAAGCCCCTAAGCGAGCATCGTTTGACAAGAAAATGCGTAAGAAGGAAGAAGAAACACCTTCTAAAAAAGGAAAGAAACCGGCTCAAACAAAACGAAAACCGAATGCAGATAAGAAAAATAGACGTCGTCAGAAAGACCAGCGTTCTCAGAAAGAGGACAAGGGGCAACGTCATTTCGTCATTCGTCAGAAGTGAGTAGAGAATAAGGAGAAGAAATGAAACCGTCAATTTATAGTTTAACACGTCAAACCATGCAGGAATGGGTTTTGGAGCAGGGAGAAAAGAAATTCCGTGCAGATCAAATCTGGGAATGGCTTTACCGTAAACGTGTCCAGTCATTTGAAGAGATGACCAACCTTTCCAAGGATTTGATTGCTAAGCTTAATGACCAATTTGTGGTCAATCCCTTAAAACAACGTATTGTGCAAGAGTCTGCTGATGGTACTGTCAAATATCTCTTTGAGTTGCCTGATGGTATGTTGATAGAGACTGTACTTATGCGTCAGCACTATGGTTTGTCAGTCTGTGTGACCACTCAGGTCGGCTGTAATATCGGTTGTACCTTCTGTGCTTCTGGTTTGATTAAGAAGCAACGTGACCTCAATAACGGTGAAATCGTAGCGCAAATCATGCTGGTTCAGAAATACTTTGATGAGCGTGGTCAGGATGAACGCGTCAGTCATATCGTTGTCATGGGAATTGGTGAACCATTTGATAATTACAACAATGTTTTGAATTTCGTCCGTACTATCAACGATGACAAGGGAATGGCCATCGGTGCTCGTCACATTACGGTTTCAACCTCAGGTTTGGCCCATAAAATTCGTGATTTTGCTAATGAAGGGGTTCAGGTCAATCTTGCCGTTTCCCTTCACGCACCTAATAATGAGTTGCGCTCAAGCATCATGAAGATTAACCGTGCCTTTCCGATTGAAAAACTCTTTGCTGCTATTGAGTACTACATTGAAACAACAAATCGTCGTGTAACCTTTGAATATATCATGCTTAATGAAGTTAATGACGGTGTAGAACAAGCTTTGGAATTGGCTGAATTGCTCAAGAACATCAAGAAATTGTCTTATGTAAACTTGATTCCTTATAACCCAGTTAGTGAGCATGACCAATATAGCCGTAGTCCCAAAGAGCGCGTCATGGCCTTCTATGATACGCTTAAGAAAAAAGGGGTCAACTGTGTGGTTCGTCAAGAACATGGTACAGATATTGATGCAGCTTGTGGACAATTGCGTTCTAATACAATGAAACGTGACCGCCAGAAAGCAGTCGTAGCAGTCAATCCTTAATGATGAAGAAGACTTATAATCATGTTTTGGTCTGGGGAGTCATTTTCTATAGCATTTGCATTGTCTATTTTTGCTTTACTCCTCAAGAACATTCTCCCGTGGGAGTGGAAACTCCAGGTATTCAGCATCTTGGACGCCTGGTTTTTCTTTTGACTCCTTTCAATTCTCTCTGGAAACTGGGCCAAGTGAGTGACATTGGACAATTATGTTGGATTTTTCTACAAAATATCCTCAATGTCTTCTTGCTTTTTCCTCTGATTTTCCAACTCCTTTATCTCTTTCCAAACTTGCAGAAAACAAGAAAGGTTCTTCTTTTTAGCTTTTTAGTGAGTCTTGGAATCGAGTGTACGCAGTTAGTCTTGGACTTTTTCTTTGATTTTAATCGCGTCTTTGAAATTGATGATTTGTGGACCAATACCTTGGGTGGCTATCTGGCTTGGCTCCTCTATAAACAATTACATAATACTCAATGAAAATCAAAGAGCAAACTAGGAAGCTAGCCGCAGGCTGCTCAAAATACTGTTTTGAGGTTGTAGATAAGACTGACGAAGTCAGTCACATATATACGGCAAGGTGAAGCTGACGTGGTTTGAATTTGATTTTCGAAGAGTATAAAAACAAGATAAGGAATTAAAATGAGTATTTTAGAAGTTAAAAATCTGAGTCACGGTTTTGGTGACCGTGCAATTTTTGAAGATGTGTCCTTCCGTCTCCTCAAGGGAGAACATATCGGTCTGGTCGGTGCCAATGGTGAAGGAAAATCAACCTTTATGAGTATCGTGACTGGTAAGATGTTGCCAGATGAAGGGAAGGTTGAGTGGTCTAAATATGTGACTGCCGGTTACTTGGATCAGCACTCTGTCCTTGCTGAAGGGCAGTCGGTACGTGATGTTCTCCGTACGGCCTTTGATGAGCTTTTCAAAGCAGAAGTCCGTATCAATGACCTTTATATGGAAATGGCTGAAGACGGAGCGGATATTGATGCTCTCATGGAAGAAGTTGGCGAACTCCAAGACCGTCTGGAGAGTCGTGATTTTTATACCTTGGATGCTAAGATTGACGAAGTAGCACGTGCCCTTGGTGTTATGGACTTTGGCATGGATACGGATGTAACCTCTTTGTCAGGTGGGCAAAGAACCAAGGTGCTTTTAGCTAAACTCCTTCTTGAAAAGCCAGATATTTTGCTGTTGGACGAGCCGACCAACTACTTGGATGCTGAGCATATTGATTGGCTCAAGCGCTATCTCCAAAACTATGAGAATGCCTTTGTTCTCATTTCACACGATATTCCCTTCCTAAATGACGTTATCAATATTGTCTATCATGTGGAAAACCAACAGCTGACGCGTTACTCTGGTGACTACTACCAGTTCCAAGAAGTCTATGCGATGAAGAAATCTCAGCTAGAGGCAGCCTACGAACGTCAGCAAAAAGAAATTGCGGACCTCAAGGACTTCGTAGCTCGAAACAAAGCGCGTGTTGCAACACGAAATATGGCCATGTCTCGTCAGAAGAAATTGGATAAGATGGATATTATCGAGTTGCAAAGTGAGAAACCAAAGCCGTCCTTTGATTTCAAACCAGCTCGTACGCCAGGGCGCTTTATTTTCCAAGCCAAGGATTTGCAGATTGGATATGATCGACCTCTCACTAAGCCTTTAAATCTTACCTTTGAACGCAATCAAAAGGTTGCCATTATCGGGGCAAATGGTATCGGGAAAACAACTCTCTTGAAGAGTCTCTTGGGCATTATTCCACCAATCGCTGGGGAAGTGGAGCGCGGTGACTACCTAGAACTTGGTTATTTTGAGCAGGAAGTAGAAGGTGGCAATCGTCAAACACCACTAGAGGCTGTCTGGAATGCCTTTCCAGCTCTCAACCAAGCAGAAGTCCGCGCAGCTCTTGCTCGTTGTGGTCTGACAACTAAGCATATCGAAAGCCAAATTCAGGTCTTGTCAGGTGGGGAACAAGCCAAGGTTCGTTTCTGTCTCTTGATGAATCGTGAAAACAACGTTTTAGTATTGGACGAGCCGACCAACCATTTGGATGTGGATGCCAAGGATGAACTCAAACGCGCTCTCAAAGAATACAAGGGATCTATTCTTATGGTCTGCCACGAGCCAGACTTCTATGAAGGCTGGATGGATCAAATCTGGGATTTTAACAAGCTAACTTAAAAATGAGGATAGAAGAAATACAGTACCGAATGTGGATACTGTATTTTTTGTTTTTTAAGATTTAAAATCGTAGTCTTTCACCACTTCGATGCTGTCGATTGTGATAGCAGTAGTTGGCTTGTCTTTTTCATCTTTTTCGGCTTTAGCAATTTTATCTACAACATCCATACCGTCAATCACTTGACCAAAGACTGGGTGTTTGCCATCTAAACTAGGGTTTCCCCCTTCTTTATAGGCTTCGATGATTTTCTTTGGATACTTGCTTGTAGGGAGGTTAGCAGAGGTATCTGTAGAGTTTTGGTTGATGAAGAACTGGCTGCCATTGGTGTTTGGTTGACCAGTATTAGCCATAGAAAGAGCACCACGGATGTTATAGAGATAAGGAGTAATCTCGTTTTTGAAACCAGTTCCCTTGTCTTTAGTCTTATCCTTGTCATGCCAGATGGACTGACCACCTGTACCGTCTCCTTTTGGATCTCCAGTTTGAACCATAAAGCCATCGATGACACGGTGGAAGGTAATACCGTTATAGTAGCCTTCTTTAGCATGAGTGAGGAAGTTTTCAACCGCTAGAGGAGCGAGTTTAGGGAAGAGTTTGATACGGATATCTCCTTGACTTGTGTGTAGAATCACTTCAGCCTCGTCTTCAGCAACTTCTTTAGATAGTTGTGGGAAATTGGCGTTTTCGTTTGTTAAAGCATCGTTTAACTCTTTGGCAGATTGGGCTGCTGCTTTGGAGCTTTCCTCAGCGGCCAAGCTAGAATCTACATAGTCATCACCACGCAAACTACGTTGGATGCTGCTACATCCAGCTAGAGCTACAGTGGATAGTAAAAGAAGGGTTGCTAGTTTTTTCATTCTGTTCCTCTCAAAAATTCATTTCTACCATTGTACCCTAAAAGGAAGTGGATTTCAAATATTAGTGACAAGACAGTTTTACAGTCAACAATCAAAAAATCGCTTGCTTAGAGATTTTTCTTTGGATGACGGTCGATAATGTCCTGGTACTGTTCCAGTATTTCCTCTCCCTTTGGAGTCAATTTGTAGCCACGAATCGAAAAGTGATTTGCCAATTCCTTTTCTGAAAAATGCTCATGAAGGGCTTGGTTCAGGTCGGTAGCCTTCATTTTAGAAAGTCCTGTAATTCCCTTGCTTTTCAGGATATTCTTTTTCATGGTAGCATTCAGATGGTCGAGTGAATCAAAAGCTTTTTCAATGATAGCATAACCTTTTTCCACCAGAGCTTTTAGATGTTTTGGGGCATCAATACCATAAGTGTACTCAAAGTATTTAGGGAACCAGATCTTAAGAAAGCTCGTAAAGTATCACAATTAGTAAACGTTCTTCGAAAGAATTACTATATTTTAAAAGGGCACATTTTCAAAGGATTTTTTCTTTCGGCTTAATTCCTAATGAATCAATGAACTTAATACTAGGTCTCGAAAAGAATTATGCTTCCTCTTTCTGTCTGAGTTCAAAGAGGTCTTCTACTTTCAGATTAAAAACTTGAGCAATTTTAAGAGCCATTTCCAGCGAAGGATTGTAACGGTTATTTTCCAAGTGCAGAATTGTCTCGCGTCGAATGCCGATGCGGTCGGCTAACTCCTGCTGGGTCATGCCTGTGGACTCACGAACAGATTTAAGCTTGGTAATAATATTGCTTTCTTTGGCCATGCTTATCCTCTACGTTCCAAGATAAAATAGACAACCGCAAAGATGCAAATCAAGGCAGCTATGCTAATAAATATCTGGCCCATGTAAAGAGTGAGAGCCCCCATATACCCAATGATAACTGATAGAATCATCAGTGCGCCTAGTATAAAAACAAACATCAAGCTAGCTGCCTTTGCTAAATTAGCATAAAAGCGTTCGTCCGGAGTTTCCTTGACATTTTTTAAAGAGAAAAAAACAAATACAATCACTTCAATAAAGAGACCAATTCCCAAAATCCATTCTTTAATACCAGAACTTACGCTAGGGGTCGCAATCCAAATTCCTACTGTATAAAAAATGCTTGCTGCAAACACAAGTATCGTGTAAAGCTTAGCAGACAAGTCAAAAATAATCTTTCCCTTACCTTTCTGACTCTTATGTAGCCAGCTACAAATAGCTACAATTTGACCTGACACTGAAATACCAGTAATGACTAACTTGGGTCCCCAACTAAGATTAGAACCAAATAAAACAATAAAATCAATAAAGAGAGCTACGGCAATCATTGCAATGAGGCCACGCATTTTTTGACTTTTTTTCATGATAGACTCCTTTTTTGTGTTATAAATATATAACACTTAAATTTTATGTTATAAATATATCACATTTAAATTTAGAAAGCAAGAATTTATGTGCCAAGGTGGCAATTATTTGAAAAAATTTTTTAATAAAAGCCCTTGATAGTCAAATAACTAAAGAATTCTTTGAAGCAATGCTTCGTATTTGGTTTGGATAGTTTCGTTAACAATATTTGATGATAAAGAATTTCTGGAAAATCTAGATACTGTATGAATCTCTACTTTTTTTCTTAGACTGTTATAAAGTCTTTCAGAATAAGCGTTATAGGTGTAGAAGTTAATTTTTACAGAACTAAATTATTCCCCTATTTAGAATCTATTCATTCATATTTTATAAATTAATTAGTAGATATCGTTCTTAAAATCCTTGATATTTTGTTTGGGAACGGGCTTAGGATTTAGGAGCCAAGCATTCAAATCACGTTCAGGAGAGATGAAGGGTTTGACTTGGTGGTCTTTATAAAATGTTTCTAAAATAGTATTCACGGATAGCATCTTTCAAACATTTATTTCCTATTCTAACAACTTTCTAAAAGCTTTAAAAATTTTATAGTCTGTCAAGTTTTTTTCTTGACACCTGTCAGAAATCTGCTATAATAGAACATGTGCTAAATAGCTCAGCTATTTCACCGAAATAAAAAATAAGAAAAGAGACTTTAAAAATGGCAGTTAAAATCCGTTTGACTCGTATGGGTTCTAAGAAAAAACCTTTCTACCGTATCAACGTAGCAGATTCACGTTCACCACGTGACGGACGTTTCATCGAAACAGTTGGAACTTACAACCCACTTGTTGCTGAAAACCAAGTAACTTTGAAAGAAGACCGCGTTCTTGCATGGTTGGCTGATGGAGCTCAACCTTCAGATACAGTACGTAACATTCTTTCAAAAGAAGGCGTATTGAAAAAATTCCACGATTCTAAATTCTCAAAATAAGTTTAAAGTAGGTTGACAGATGGATACGATTGAAAATCTCATTATTGCGATTGTGAAACCCTTGATTTCACAACCAGATGCCTTAACTATCAAGATTGAAGATACATCAGAATTTTTGGAATATCATTTGAATCTTGATCAAAGCGATGTGGGTCGTGTAATCGGTCGTAAGGGTCGCACTATTTCTGCGATAAGAACGATTGTCTACTCTGTCCCAACTGAAGACAAAAAAGTAAGAATCGTTATTGACGAAAAATAAGAAGGGCGGGACGAATGTCTCGCTTTTTTTGTGTGGAGAAGTGTAAAATAGCCTCATCAGGATTTGGAAGGATTTTTAGAGGGATAATATCTATAGTGTCTTTTTTCTCCAACTTGAGAAAATCCTTGGAACGTGATAAAATAAAGGATAAGGATTTTTAATAATTCATTATATAGAACGAGTGAATTTCTTTATGAAGAGGATTGAAGTATATACGAAAATTGGTAGTCTCTCTGTTACTTATCGAAAGCAAAAGAAAGTGCTAGTTTGTTTAAATGGAGCAGGTTTGTTACCAAGTTATGAAAATTTTTCACTTATACTTGAAAAACTTCCGCCCACAATTGGTTACTTGACAATTGATTTTCCAAACACAGGTAGGAGTCCGATTCATGACCAAGCTGGAAAAAATCTGGATAATCTTGCAGATGCAGTTTATGAAGTACTTGAAGAATTGGCGATTTCTGAATATATACTTTGTGTACATAGTTTGAGTGGAATTTTAGCTTGTAAATTGCTCAAGAAACCAATTAAGTGTCAGGCTTTACTAGCAATTGAACCGACAACTAAAAACGTCATGTTTGCTGATTTTTCAGAAACTCCTTATCCAGAAATGGAAGAGCAGATGAGGCTGATTGACGAGTGTGGTCCTGAACTTTATTTGAAGAATCTAACTCAAGCAACATTTAGTCCTGAAACGAATAAAGAAATCTGGGAAATAATGCAAGAAAAAGGTTCAGAGTTGGAAAATCAAAATCCAGGATTTCAGATATCTGGAGAGATTACTGAGGAAGATTTTGAGAATGTATTTATAGAATCTTATATCCCTGTATTTATTTTTTGTCAGCCTTATAGAGAAAAAGAGTACAGAGAATCAGAATATTGGACTTCCAATACTAAACTCATTTTAGGAGGGAATCACCATTATTTACAGTGGTCTGAATCCGAAAAAATTGCGACTATTATTCGAGAATTGTCAGAATAAGATGGAAAGAAGGAGACTACAGGAGACAAGATGAACTACTTTAATGTTGGGAAAATCGTCAATACGCAAGGGTTGCAGGGTGAGATGCGAGTCTTGTCTGTGACGGATTTTGCAGAAGAACGGTTTAAAAAAGGGGCTGAGCTGGCTTTGTTTGATGAAAAAGATCAGTTTGTTCAAACAGTGACCATTGCTAGCCACCGTAAGCATAAGAATTTTGATATTATCAAATTCAAAGACATGTACCATATCAATGCTATCGAAAAGTACAAGGGATACAGTCTCAAGGTTGCTGAGGAAGATTTGAATGACCTAGACGATGGTGAATTCTACTATCACGAGATTATCGGTTTGGAGGTCTATGAGGGAGAGAACCTGATTGGAACCATCAAGGAAATCCTACAACCAGGTGCTAACGATGTCTGGGTGGTCAAGCGAAAAGGCAAGCGTGATTTGTTATTGCCTTATATCCCACCAGTGGTTCTCAATGTTGATATTCCAAATAACCGCGTCGATGTGGAAATCTTAGAAGGGTTAGACGATGAAGATTGATATTTTAACCCTTTTTCCAGAGATGTTTTCTCCGCTAGAGCACTCAATCGTTGGAAAGGCACGTGAAAAAGGGCTCTTGGATATCCAGTATCATAATTTTCGAGAAAAGGCTGAAAAGGCCCGCCATGTCGACGATGAGCCCTATGGAGGCGGTCAGGGGATGCTGCTCCGAGCCCAACCCATTTTCGATTCCTTTGATGCTATTGAAAAGAAAAATCCGCGTGTCATTCTCCTCGATCCTGCTGGAAAGCAGTTTGATCAGGCTTATGCTGAGGATTTGGCTCAAGAGGAAGAGCTAATCTTTATCTGTGGGCACTACGAGGGTTATGATGAGCGTATTAAGACCTTGGTGACAGATGAGATTTCCCTGGGGGACTATGTCTTGACTGGTGGAGAGTTGGCGGCCATGACTATGATTGATGCGACGGTTCGCCTGATTCCAGAAGTGATTGGTAAGGAGTCTAGTCACCAAGACGATAGTTTTTCTTCAGGACTTCTTGAATACCCTCAGTACACACGTCCCTATGATTATCGAGGCATGGTTGTCCCAGATGTACTGATGAGTGGACACCATGAAAAGATTCGTCAGTGGCGATTGTATGAGAGTTTAAAGAAAACCTACGAGCGCAGACCAGATTTGTTAGAAAATTATCAACTGACAGCAGAAGAAGAAAAAATGCTGGCAGAAATCAAAGAAAATAAAGAATAAAGGAGAAACCTATGCAAGTAATCAAACGTAATGGCGAAATTGCTGAATTTAATCCAGATAAGATTTACCAAGCCATCTTGAAGGCAGCCCAAACTGTTTATGTTTTGACAGATGATTTGCGTCAAAATCTTGCTCAAGTCACTAAGAAGGTAGTTTTGGATTTACAAGAAGCCAAGGTGGAACGTGCTACCATCAGCATGATTCAGTCTATGGTTGAACATCGTCTACTGGGTGCAGGTTACATTACCATTGCAGAACACTACATTTCCTATCGTCTACAACGTGACTTGGAAAGAAGTGGTTATGGAGATCATATCGCAGTTCATTTACATTTTGAACAAATTCGCTAAGAAAAAAGAGTGGGATGAAGAAACTACATCTCACTCTTTCTTAAATCTATTTTTTTGGGCTGTCTGGACAGTTGAAGGGACAAATCGCAGGCGTTGAATATCGCTTATGCGGATAATACGGGTCACATTTTTGGCAAAATTTTTCACGATAATTTGCTGGCCTTGCTGATCGTATTTGATGATATCACCTGTAAAACTTGTCTCAGACAAGATAAGGTGAACAGCGGTTTGTTTCTGGATAGCCTCTTCAATAGTGGCTGTAAGGGAGTTGCTTTCAGTATGGTCAGCTTGGTCATGTCCGTTTAAAAAATCATGTATTTTATCTAGAACTTGCTGGAATTTATGTCTCATATTGACCTCCCTTCTTTTATATCAATATTATATAAAATTTTCCTAAAATCTACAAGATTTTACGAATAATCAAATGAAAGCTAAAAAAGGAGAAGAAAATGGCAGAATTTACATTTGAAATTGAAGAGCACTTGTTGACTCTTTCTGAAAACGAAAAAGGTTGGACCAAGGAAATCAACCGTGTGAGCTTTAATGGTTCCCCTGCAAAGTTTGATATTCGTGCTTGGAGCCCAGATCATACTAAAATGGGCAAAGGGATTACTCTCTCAAATGAAGAATTTCAAACGATGGTGGATGCCTTTAAAGGCAACTAAGTTTTCAAAATGAAAGAAAAGGATACTGAGTCATGATAACTCAATATCCTTTTTTAGTTAGCGAAGTAAAGCTGATTTTTAAGGCGTTGAAGTAGGGGACGGCTAATAAAACTAATAGCAATAATTTTACCAAGGTCTGGAATGATAAAGGGAATGACCCCCACAACAAGAGCTTTTTCAAATGCCATTCCAGCTAGAAAATGCAAGCTGAGGATCCCGCCGACAAAGACAAGGGCAGCACCCAAGAGGTTTGCAAGAAAAATCTTGACAATACCACTCTTGCTGTTAGTTAGGGAAGAAGTAAGTCCAGAGTATACAAGATAAAACCAAAGATAGCCTGCAGTGGGACCAACCAACGCCTGCAATCCAGCTCCACCTCCTGCAAAAACAGGAAGACCGATGGCACCTAGAAGAAGATAAAGTCCAACAGAAAGTACAGCCTCTCTGGGTCTAAAGACAGTAGCAATCAAGCCGATTGCAAAGTTTTGCAGAGTGAAGGGGACGGGTCCAATTGGAAGACTGATTTGTGCCAAAACAGCAATGAGAGCAGCCCCAATAGCAGGGATAGCATAAACGTGAGCTTTTTTCAAAATAGTTAACCTCTTTTATAATGTATAGTAACTATTATACTCGTAGAGTAATCATTGTCAACCAATTTTTAAAAACAAGATAACAAAAACTGTAACAGCCGATTTTGCTTACTGGTTAAGGGGTGGGTAATTGTTTTGTTGATTCGAAAACATCAAAAAAGAAGCAGACACAGTTGTATCAGCTTCTTTTATTTCGATTAACGCATGGTTACAAATTCTTCAGATGCAGTTGGGTGAATTGCCACAGTTGCATCAAAGTCAGCCTTGGTTGCTCCCATTTTGATAGCAACAGCAAATCCTTGAATCATTTCATCAACACCATAGCCAATTCCATGAAGTCCGACAACTTTTTCTTCTGAACCAGCTGTGATCAATTTGAAACGGGATTCTTGTCTATTGCTAGTAACGGCAGAGTACATAGATGCAAAGCTTGATTTGTAAACCTTGATTTGGTCTTGACCGTATTCTTTGATAGCTTGCTCTTCTGTCAATCCAACAGTTCCGATAGCAGGGTGTGAAAAGACAACAGTTGGAATAGTTGAGTAGTCCATTTTTGCAGTTGTTTTTCCGTTAAAGAGACGTTCAGATAAAGTACGCCCAGCCTTGATAGCAACTGGAGTCAGTTCTTTTTCACCTGTTACATCACCTAGAGCATAGATTCCCTCAACAACAGTATTTTGGTATTCATCTACTTGGATAAAGCCACGTTCATTCAGAGTTACTCCAGCTTTTTCAAGTTGCAAGCCCTTAACGTTTGGACGGCGACCCGTAGCCCAGATAACTTGGCTAGCTGTGTGACTAGTACCATCTTCGAAATGAATAGTAATGCCTTCAGCAGTTTTTTCTAACTTGGCAGGGACTTTGTGAGTATGAAGTGGCAAGTTTGTTCTTTCCATTTCCTTGACCAAACCTTCAACGATGTAGGAATCAAAACCACGTAAAGGACGATCACGACGAACAAAGAGATCTGTCTTGACACCAAAGGTGTGAAGTACGCCAGCCAATTCAACGGCGATATAACCAGCGCCTAGAATGGCAACTGACTCTGGCAATTCTTCCCAGGCAAATACATCATCAGAAGAGCCGCCTAGCTCAGCACCAGGAATATTTGGAATACTTGGATGGGCACCAGTAGCAATCACGATATGTTTAGCACGAATCAGTTCACCATTTACGCTGACAGTATGAGAATCTACAAATTCAGCATGGCCTTCAATCAAGTCTACACCGTTGCGTTTAAAACTGCCATCATAAGAAGAACGAGCGCGATCAATGTAGGCTTCACGATTACGACGTAGGGTTGCAAAGTCAAAGTTAAGATTAGTAGTCTTAAAGCCGTAGTCTTCTCCAAATTGATGGAAAGTCTCAGCGATTTGCGCCCCGTACCACATGATTTTTTTAGGAACACAACCGACGTTAACACAGGTCCCACCTAGTTTCTTTTCCTCAATAACAGCCGCTTTGGCTCCATGCTCACCAGCACGGTTTATGGTAGCAATTCCTCCGCTACCTCCACCGATAGCGATGATATCGTATTCTCTCATTGAAAACTCCTTTGTACTCTTTTAAATAGTCGAGTGTCTTTTTTGATAGTCATATTCTATCTTTTTTTTGATTTGATTGCAAAAATCTGCTACGTTCAAAAAATTGCAAAAAAGCTTGCAAAATAAGTTAAAATAATGTATTATATAACTAGTACAATAGAAAAGGAGGATTTCCGAACGATTGTTTAATCCTGAACTGTCATTATTTCCATCTGAACTGCATTGTTTGCTGGAGGGAAATCTGGTATAATAGCAAAGTATTGTAAAAAAGAAAAGGAGTTTCATTATGAAGAAAAAGAATGGTAAAGCTAAAAAGTGGCAACTGTATGCAGCAATCGGTGTTGCGAGTGTAGTTGTATTGGGGGCTGGGGGCATCTTGCTCTTTAGACAACCCTCACAAACCGATGTTAAGGATGAAACGCCACATCTAGTAGTGGCAAAAGAGGGAACTGTTGCTTCGTCGGTTTTATTGTCAGGGACAGTAACAGCAAAAAATGAACAATATGTTTATTTTGATGCTAGTAAGGGAGATTTAGATGAAATCCTTGTTTCTGTGGGTGATAAGGTCAGCGAAGGACAGGCTTTAGTCAAGTACAGTAGTTCAGAAGCCCAGGCAGCCTATGATTCAGCTAGCCGAGCAGTCGCTAAGGCAGATCGTCATATCAATGAACTCAATCAAGCACGAAATGAAGCCATTTCAGCTCCGGCTCCTCAAGCCTCTGCGCCAGCAGGAGGAGAAGATGCAACGGTGCAAAGCCCAACTCCAGTGGCTGGAAATTCTGTTGCTTCTATTGACGCTCAGTTGGGTGATGCCCGTGATGCGCGTGCAGATGCAGCAGCACAATTAAGTAAGGCTCAAAGTCAGTTAGATGCAATGACGGTTCTCAGTACCCTAGAGGGAACTGTGGTCGAAGTCAACCACAATGTTTCTAAATCTCCAACAGGAGCTAGCCAAGTAGTCGTTCATGTCGTAAGTAATGAAAACTTGCAAGTTAAGGGAGAACTGTCTGAATATAATCTCGCCAACCTATCTGTAGGTCAAGAAGTAACTTTTACTTCTAAAGTTTACCAAGATAAGAGCTGGACTGGTAAGATTAGCTATATCTCTGATTACCCTAAAAACAATGGCGAAGCAGCAAGTACAGCTGTAGCAGCAGGCGGTAATTCTGGTTCTAAATATCCATATACCATCGATGTTACAAGTGAAATCGGTGATTTGAAACAAGGATTCTCAGTAAGTGTTGAGGTCAAGAATAAGAGTAAAGCCATTTTGGTTCCTCTAACAAGTGTTGTGACTGAAAATGATAAGAACTATGTCTGGGTGCTTGACGAACAGAAAAAGGCCAAGAAAGTGGAAGTTGGTTTGGGCAATGCTGATGCAGACAACCAAGAAATCACTTCAGGTCTGACAAATGGAGTCAAGGTCATCAGTAACCCAACGTCTTCCTTGGAAGAAGGAAAAGAGGTGAAGGCTGATGAAGCAACTAATTAGTCTAAAAAATATCTGCAGAAGCTATCGCAATGGTGACCAAGAGCTGCAGGTTCTCAAAAATATCAACCTAGAAGTGAATGAGGGTGAATTTGTAGCCATCATGGGACCATCTGGTTCGGGTAAGTCTACTCTGATGAATACGATTGGCATGTTGGATACACCAACCAGTGGAGAATATTATCTTGAAGGCCAAGAAGTAGCTGGACTTGGTGAAAAACAACTAGCCAAGGTCCGCAATCAACAAATCGGATTTGTTTTTCAGCAGTTCTTTCTTCTATCTAAACTCAATGCTCTGCAAAATGTAGAATTGCCCTTGATTTACGCAGGAGTTTCGGCTTCAAAACGGCGCAAGTTAGCTGAGGAATATCTAGATAAGGTTGAATTGACTGAGCGTAGTCACCATTTGCCTTCGGAATTATCTGGTGGTCAAAAACAACGTGTGGCTATTGCGCGTGCCTTGGTAAACAATCCTTCTATTATTCTAGCAGACGAACCGACAGGAGCCTTGGATACCAAAACAGGTAATCAAATCATGCAACTATTGGTTGACTTGAACAAAGAAGGAAAAACCATTATCATGGTAACGCATGAGCCTGAAATAGCTGCTTATGCCAAACGTCAGATTGTCATTCGAGATGGAGTCATTTCGTCTGACAGTGCTCAGTTAGGAAAGGAGGAAAACTAAGATGCAGAATCTGAAATTTGCCTTTTCATCTATCATGGCTCACAAGATGCGTTCTTTGCTTACCATGATTGGGATTATTATCGGTGTTTCATCAGTTGTTGTGATTATGGCTTTGGGAGATTCCCTATCTCGTCAAGTCAATAAAGATATGACCAAATCTCAGAAAAATATTAGCGTCTTCTTCTCTCCTAAAAAAAGTAAAGATGGGTCTTTTACTCAGAAACAATCAGCTTTTACGGTTTCTGGAAAAGAAGAGGAAGTTCCTGTTGAACCGCCAAAACCGCAAGAATCCTGGGTTCAAGAGGCAGCTAAACTCAAGGGAGTGGATAGTTACTATGTAACCAATTCAACAAATGCCATCTTGACCTATCAAGATAAAAAGGTTGAGAATGCTAATTTGACAGGTGGAAACAGAACTTATATGGAGGCTGTTAAGAATGAAATTATTGCAGGTCGTAGTCTAAGAGAGCAAGATTTCAAAGAGTTTGCAAGTGTCATTTTGCTAGATGAGGAATTGTCCATTAGTTTATTTGGCTCTCCACAAGAGGCTATTAACAAGGTTGTAGAAGTCAATGATTTTAGTTACCGAGTCATTGGGGTTTATACTAGTCCAGAGGCTAAAAGGTCAAAAATATATGGGTTTGGTGGCTTGCCTATTACTACCAATATCTCCCTTGCTGCGAATTTTAATGTAGATGAAATAGCTAGTATTGTCTTTCGAGTGAATGATACCAGTTTAACTCCAACTCTGGGTCCAGAACTGGCACGAAAAATGACAGAACTTGCAGGCTTGCAACAGGGAGAATATCAGGTGGCAGATGAGTCGCTTACATTTGCAGAAATTCAACAATCGTTTAGTTTTATGACGACGATTATCAGTTCCATTGCAGGAATTTCTCTCTTTGTTGGAGGAACTGGTGTTATGAACATTATGCTGGTTTCTGTTACAGAGCGCACTCGTGAGATTGGTCTCCGTAAGGCTTTGGGTGCAACACGTGCCAATATTTTAATCCAATTTTTGATTGAATCCATGATTTTGACCTTGTTAGGTGGCTTAATTGGCTTGACAATTGCAAGTGGTTTAACTGCCTTAGCAGGTTTGTTACTGCAAGGTTTGATTACGGGTATAGAAGTTGGAGTATCAATCCCAGTTGCCCTATTTAGTCTTGCAGTTTCGGCTAGTGTGGGTATGATTTTTGGAGTCTTGCCAGCCAACAAGGCATCGAAACTTGATCCAATCGAAGCCCTCCGTTATGAATAAGATCAACAAGATGGACGCTTGTCTATCTTGTTTTTGTATAGATTTCCCTATCGAAAATCCTTAAAAATGTGATATAATGAAGTGTTAGAAAAACAGGTTTCATTTGCCTGGAAAGGAAAAATTATGTCTGAAAAGAATTTTTATATTACAACGCCGATTTACTATCCATCTGGTAAACTTCATATCGGATCTGCCTACACAACCATTGCTTGTGATGTCCTAGCACGTTACAAACGCCTGATGGGCTACGATGTCTTTTATCTGACAGGTCTTGATGAGCATGGTCAAAAGATTCAACAAAAAGCAGAAGAAGCTGGTATTACACCACAAGCCTATGTTGATGGAATGGCAGTTGGAGTTAAAGAACTCTGGCAATTACTAGATATCTCATACGATAAATTTATCCGTACAACTGATGATTACCATGAAAAAGTAGTGGTTCAAGTCTTTGAGCGCTTGCTTGCTCAAGATGATATCTATTTGGGTGAATACTCTGGTTGGTACTCAGTATCAGATGAGGAATTCTTTACAGAAAGCCAGCTGGCAGAAGTTTTCCGTGATGAAGCTGGAAATGTAACTGGTGGTATTGCTCCATCAGGTCACGAGGTTGAATGGGTATCCGAAGAATCATACTTCCTTCGCCTCAGCAAATACCAAGACCGTTTAGTAGAATTTTTCAAGTCCCATCCTGAATTTATCACTCCAGATGGTCGTCTCAATGAAATGCTTCGCAACTTCATCGAGCCAGGTTTGGAGGATTTAGCAGTTTCTCGTACAACCTTTACCTGGGGTGTCCCAGTACCATCAAATCCTAAACACGTTGTCTATGTTTGGATTGATGCTCTTCTTAACTATGCGACAGCTCTTGGCTACGGTCAAGACGAACATGGTAACTTTGACAAGTTCTGGAATGGAACAGTCTTCCACATGGTAGGAAAAGACATCCTTCGTTTCCACTCAATCTACTGGCCAATTCTTCTCATGATGCTCGATATCAAATTGCCAGATCGTTTGATTGCCCACGGTTGGTTTGTCATGAAAGACGGCAAAATGTCTAAGTCTAAAGGGAATGTCGTTTACCCTGAAATGTTGGTAGAGCGTTATGGACTAGATCCACTTCGTTATTACCTCATGCGTAGCCTTCCAGTTGGTTCAGATGGAACTTTCACTCCTGAAGACTATGTAGGTCGTATCAACTATGAATTGGCCAATGACCTTGGAAATCTCCTCAACCGAACGGTTTCTATGATTAACAAGTACTTTGATGGTCAAATCCCTGCCTATGTAGAGGGTGTAACAGAGTTTGACAATGCGCTTGCTCAAGTAGCAGAACAATCAATCGCTGACTACCATACACACATGGAAGCAGTTGACTACCCACGTGCCCTTGAAGCAGTCTGGACTCTTATCTCTCGTACTAACAAATACATCGACGAGACAGCTCCATGGGTCTTGGCTAAGGATGAAGCTCTTCGTGACCAATTGGCAAGTGTTATGAGCCACTTGGCAGCCAGCCTTCGTGTTGTAGCTCACTTGATTGAGCCGTTTATGATGGAAACCAGTCGTGCGGTTATGACTCAACTTGGCTTAGCAGAAGTTTCTAGTCTTGAAAACTTGAGTTTGGCTGCTTTCCCTGAGGGTGTAACTGTAGTTGACAAAGGAACTCCAATCTTCCCACGTCTTGATATGGAAGAAGAAATCGCCTATATCAAGGAACAAATGGAAGGCAACAAGCCAGCTGTCGAAAAAGAGTGGAACCCAGATGAAGTCGAGCTTAAACTCAACAAGGAAGAAATCAAGTTTGAAGACTTTGACAAGGTCGAAATCCGTGTCGCAGAAGTCAAAGAAGTATCTAAAGTAGAAGGTTCAGATAAGTTGCTTCAATTCCGCTTGGATGCTGGTGATGGTGAAGATCGTCAAATCCTCTCAGGGATTGCAAAATACTATCCAAATGAACAAGAATTGGTCGGCAAGAAAGTTCAAATCGTTGCTAACCTCAAACCTCGTAAAATGATGAAGAAATATGTCAGCCAAGGTATGATTCTCTCAGCTGAACATGATGGACAATTAACACTTCTTACAGTTGATCCAGCTGTACCAAACGGAAGTGTAATTGGGTAAAAATAGACAGGACTAGTTCATGCTAGTTCTGTTTTTTTATTATGTGACTTTCAGTCCGTCTCGCTCCGCTAGGTGCGAGACAAAAAAACCACCCGCTATGCGGGTGCGCGTCGAAGGTTATACCAAAAAAACTCCGAACGCGATACAATAAAGGTGTTCAAGCCAATTGTAAAGCGAAAGGAGAAAAATATGGCACAAAAGGCACATAGTTTATCACACACAAAGTGGATGTGTAAATATCACATTGTGTTCACCCCTAAGTATAGACGAAAAGTCATCTATAATCAATATCGAAGTAGTTTAGGCGAAATATTTCATCGCTTGTGTAGTTATAAAGGAGTTGAAATTATCGAGGGTCACTTAATGCCAGATCATGTACATATGTTAGTAAGTATTCCACCAAGGATAAGTGTTTCGAGTTTCATGGGTTATTTAAAAGGAAAAAGTGCACTCATGATGTTTGATAAACACGCCAATCTCAAGTACAAGTTTGGGAATCGGCATTTCTGGGCGGAAGGTTATTATGTAAGTACAGTAGGACTTAATGAAGCCACAATTAAGAAATATATTCAAGAACAGGAAAAGCATGATATAGCACTAGATAAATTGAGTGTAAAAGAATATGAGGATCCCTTTAGGGATAGTGGTAAGTAATACTAAAGCCTCTTTAAGAGGCAAGTGACGAGTCAAGAGCAATGAGGCTTGAACAAAGTGAAAGCCAGCGTCTTTAGGCGCTGGCTGGTAATTTGGGCTTATAGCCCTGGTTCAAACCACCCGTTAGACGGGTGGTCATGATTTTTGTTTTATTTTGTTGTTTTTGTATTTGAATGATGAGATAGTTTATGGTAAGATAGTAGTAGGAAACGAGGTGATAATATGCTCAAACAAGAAAAATTAGCCAAAATTTTAGAGACAGTAAATAGTAAAGGAACCATAACGGTTAAGCAGATTATGGACGAAATAGCCGTTTCAGATATGACTGCAAGGCGCTATTTACAGGAATTAGCTGATAAAGACTTGCTGATTCGTGTGCATGGTGGAGCTGAAAAACTTCGAACCAACTCCCTTTTGACTAATGAGCGATCAAATATTGAAAAACAAGCCCTCCAAACGGCAGAAAAACAAGAAATAGCCCGTTTTGCAGGCAGTCTAGTAGAAGAAAGAGAAACTATTTTCATTGGACCAGGAACAACATTAGAATTTTTTGCGCGTGAGTTGCCTATTGACAATATCCGCGTCGTGACCAACAGTCTACCTGTTTTTCTGATTTTAAGCGAACGAAAATTAACAGATTTGATTTTGATAGGTGGAAATTATCGCGATATTACAGGTGCTTTTGTTGGCACATTGACCCTACAAAATCTCTCTAATCTCCAATTTTCTAAAGCTTTCGTTAGCTGTAATGGTATTCAAAACGGAGCTCTAGCTACTTTTAGCGAGGAAGAGGGAGAGGCTCAACGCATCGCTTTAAATAATTCTAATAAAAAATATTTACTCGCAGATCATAGTAAGTTCAATAAGTTTGATTTTTATACTTTTTATAATGTATCAAATCTTGATACTATTGTTTCAGATTCTAAACTAAGTGATTCAATCCTTTTTGAGCTATCTAAACTTACTAAAGTCATCAAGCCTTAATAAACTGAAAGATTCTGGGTAAGAACTCAATTTCAGAAGAAAATGAAGTAAATCTTCCCACAATAAAACGCATAGTATCAAGGTTTTTCAACACCTGATATTATGCGTTTTTCTGCGTTAAAGACTTTTTGCCCAATTGCTTTATCTGCCACCTCAAAGCTATGCATTGAGAAATCTGCGACTCGCTTCCTAGTTTAAAGTTGCTCTTTGATTTTCATTGAGTATAAGCAACGTGATTAGATAAGAGTTTTGCAGCGTACTAAATACGAGATTTAACTTTTTTGGAAATTGGTTACGATTGTTGAAACGGCATAAAATCTGAATCAAAGGAGATAGTATCCCATTCTTCAGGATTGATAAAATTTAAAAACAAATTTTTAAATTCTTCCAGCTCATAATCTGAATGACAAATCCATTCTTTACCGGTCGAGACATACCATTTCCCAAGGCTTTTCAGTTCTTCATTCGTCAAACATGGTATTTGAGAGCATTTATCAAAATTGATAATATAAACTTTTTCATAAATAGATTGGATAAAATCTTTGAACATCTTTTTGCCTCACTAAAATTCTATATCTAATGACTCATTCTACTACTCAATCACTTGAGTTTCCGCTACTTTCTTGTACCAGTGAGCTGATTTCTTAGGATAACGTTCTTGCGTTTCAAAGTCTACATAGAAGAGACCGTAACGTTTCTCATAACCATTTGACCATGAGAAGACGTCCATCAATGACCAGATGAAGTAACCTTTTACATTAGCGCCATCTGCAATCGCATCAGACAAGACTTCCAAGTGTTGTTTGACATAATCAATACGTCCATCATCGTAAACAGTGTTATCAACGAACTCATCTTTATAACCAAGACCATTTTCAGTGATGTAAATCTTCTTGTAGTTCGGATAATCTTTCCTCACACGCATGATTTGGTCATACAAACCTTGAGGGTAGATAATCCAATCCCAATCCGTACGTGGTACATAATCAGGAGCTACACGACGACCAACACCTTTGATTTGGTACTTAGAGCTTCCTTTCTCACCCTTACCATTATGAATGATTTCAGTTTCGCCATCAAAGGCTTCCATCCAGTCACTCATATAGTAGTTGATTCCAAGGAAGTCGTTCAAGTCTTTTGCAGCTTCTAATGCTGTAAAATCTTCTTCACGAAGATCTAAGCTACCACCATTGACTGATAAGATATGGTTGACACCTTCCATCGTTTCAGCTGAATAGCGGCCTAGATAAGTTGCATCCAAGATAAATTTATTGTGAATAATATCTTCCAACTCAGCTGCACGAACATCTGCTGGATTTTTAGGATCTAAAGGATACTTAGTTGGCAGAGCGTGAACAACACCAATTTCACCTTTATAACCTTTATCTTTATATAACTTGACTGCACGCGCATGAGAAACCATCATATTGTGGTGCGATTGGAAAACTTTGGCAAGGTCGTACTGAATACCTGGAGGGAATTTACCAACCAAGTATTGACCATCACCAATTGGCCCAATTTCATTAAAGGTTGTCCAATAGTTTACTTCTGGGAATTCTTCAAAACAGAAGGCAGCGTAATCTACAAAGTGTTCGATATTTTCACGGTTTAAGAAATCTCCATTTGAGTGGAGAGCTTCTGGCGTGTCAAAGTGATGAAGAGTTACAAAGGGCTCAACATGACGTTTGTGACACTCTGCAAATAAATTATGATAAAATTCAACACCTTTCTGATTTACTTGACCGTAACCAGTCGGGAAAATACGTGACCAGGCAATAGAAATTCGAATGCCATTGACACCATACTCTTCTGCTAACTTGAGGTCAACTGGGTATCGATTGTAAAAATCACTGGCTGGTTCTGCAGTGTACCAGTAGTTATCTTCAAGATATTTATCCCACGCAACTGGTCCTTTTCCATCAGTATGTGTAGCACCTTCTGCTTGATAGGCAGCTGTTGCGCCACCGAAAATAAAGTCTTTTGGAAGTGTTTTTGTCATATAATTCTCCTTTTAATTAAAAAAGAAATAAGATGGAGAGGAGGCTAGTGAGGCTTTATTCTCCATCTCACTTCTAATCTTTTATTTTTCGAATTGCTCTTGTACAAATGCTAGAGCACCTTTTCCATCACGAGTTAATTTGATGTATTGAGCGCCTTCTGTCTTGGCAAGTTTAATACCGAGTTTATCTGTTTCTGCTTTCATATCTTCAAAGTTTGAAGCAACTTGAGGGGCAAGGATAACTAAATCAAACTCTGGTAACATTTCACGGTGAGCACCATAGCCACCTGCTGCTGCTTTCACAGGAACATTGTATTCTGCAGCTGCCTTGTTCAAAGCATTTGCAAGAAGTCCACTTGTCCCTCCACCGGCACAGAGAACGAGGACATTTGTTTCTTCAGTGATGGTATTTTGAGCTGCTTCTACACCTGCTTTTTCAAGAATAGCATCCGCTTTTGCAGTGTTGAAGTTTGCAGCAACTTTTTCTTTCAATTCATCATTAGACTTACCTGAACGTTCTTCTTCAAGAATTTGTTCATCATAGACTTTAAGGAATGGATAGTAAATGACTACGTCAACCACGATTAGAAGGGCAGCAAGAATGAATGATAGAACTTGGAAGTTGGTACCAAGAACTAGACCGAGTGGAGCTGGAGTTGTCCATGGTAGATTAGCAGTAAATGAGTTCATTCCAAGTGTTTCAATAAAGAATTTGAAGATCCAAACGTTTGCGATTGGAGCAAAGATAAATGGAATGAAGAAGATTGGGTTCAATACAAGTGGTGCACCAAACAAGATTGGTTCATTTACACCGAAGAAGGTAGGAACAACTGAAGCACGTCCGATTGCACGGTTACGTTTTGATTTTGTTAACCACATGAACATGAATGGAACAACTAGTGTCGCACCAGTACCACCCATGGTAACGATAAACATTTGTGTACCAGAAGTAAGAATCTTGTCAGCGTGCATACCTTGTTGGAGAAGGTTCAAGTTGACTTCGGCATTGGCATAGGTAATAGCTGCGATAGCAGGCTCAACGATAGATGGACCATGGATACCAACAAACCAGAAGAAGGCAAAGGCTCCAAAGATAATCGTAATACCTAGATAGCCATCAGCTGCAGAGAATAATGGAGCAAAGAATTTACCGATTGATTCAGCTACACTTGCACCAACAAAATGACGTGCTAATAAGTCAAGCGCATAAAGAGAAACAACAGAGAGAGTGAATGGAATCACATCTTTAAAGACTTGTGAAATATTTGGTGGAACTTCGTCAGGCATACGAATTGTCACATTATTCTTCACACAAACTTTATAGATGTTTACTGTGATAAATGCAGCAAGGAAGGCTGAAAGCAAACCTTTTGTCCCCAAGAAGCCAGTAGCTAAACCATTCTCGATAGGATCAGCTGCCAACATCAACAAACCAACGATTGCTGCCAACAATGTTGACATATAGTTGATTTGATTGGTTTTCTCCATGCTACGGTTTACTGAGTCGGTCAATGACTTAGCTGTTGTACCAGCTACCAAGAGAGCCAGAATTCCCATTGAATAGCTGTAAGGTTTCATCAGAAAGGCTACAACTTCATCAGACCATTTAAAGCCCCATGAGTTTGGTACAAAGGCAATCAAGATAAAGATACTTGAGAAGAGAATAACAGGCATACCTGCAATGAAACCATCACGAATAGCACGAAGATAGATATTACGAGATAGTTTCTCAAAGAAAGGTTTTCCTTTCTCGATAAATGCAATTAGTTTATTCATTATTTAACTCCTCTCTTGTAAAGTTCGATTAAATGGTGCATCAAATCTTTTAACAAGATAGTTGTCATCAAGTGGTCTTGGCCATGCATCATGGTTACGCTATAAGCCAAATCCTCACCAGAAGCTTCCTTAATCAATAGACTTGTTTGCGCGTGGTGTGCCTCTGCGATACAGCTACCAGCTTCCTCTACAAGAGCGTCCGCTTTTTCAAAATCACCAGCTTCAGCAGCCTTCAAGGCTTCCAATAGTTTTGAACGAGCATCGCCAGCATAGGCTACGATTTCAAAACCTAACAATGTTACTTCTTCTCTATTCATGATAGAATTCTCCTTATATAATTTTAAATAATTTTTATGACAATAAACGTTGGATATGTAGAACTAGATAAACTCGTTCACTTTTATACAAATCAAGACCCGTATGTTGCGTAATCACATCATAAATCTTGGAACCAATCTCGAACGCTTTTGGATAGGATTGTTTAATATGATCTTCCATATCCAGAAGTGATTGGTTATCATCTCTAGATCTGTCTAAATAATCCAAAAAATAATTCAAATGAATCATAAAGCGATCATAGAAATGGGTATTCTCTTTGGTTCGTTGAATTGCATAGTCCTTTAAAACTTCTTCAACATTCCTGAGAATTTCTTTCCTCTTATCAATCGACTTAACTACTTCCACTTCATTCTCGCCTTCGGCATTGATGAAATGATAAGCAATCCGAATAATTTCGTCTTCAGGAAAATTATCGGTCAGTTTCTGACGATAAATTTCAAAAGCTTCATTTGCGATTTGAAAAGCGACAGGATACTTAGCGGAAATATCTGGCAGATTACTATCCTTGTACCTTCCTTGTGCTAGAGCTTGGTAAGAACAGTAAATATGGTCTGTCAAGGTTACATAGAGATACTCTTGAACTGGATAATGATATTTCTTGGAAAGCTTATCAATAATCTCATAGGTCACTGTGATAAAATCAAGCGGAACATCTTTGAGAAGAGCCATAAAGTTTTCTCTGGACTCTTCGGTCTTCATCCGAAAGATTTTCTCAACCTGATGTTCAGCAATCAAATCCCCCTTCTTCTTTCCAAATGCAATCCCCTTACCAATTACAATCACCTCTTCTCCTTTATCATTCCTGACAAGCGAGACATTATGATTCATTGGATTTAGAATTCGATACATGTCAACCTCCTTTTATATCTTAAAGGTATATGAGTACAAAAAATGACCACAAATGAACTAGAAAATCAGCCGATTCCTAATTCACCTGTGATCATGCCTAATATTACTTAGTAACACTCACCTTGTATTAACTTGTGATTTAAGTATAGCACAAGTAAGTTATTTTGTAAACCTTTACATACAACTTTTTTTAAAATTTTTTTAGATTCATGTTCCTAACCTAGGAGGACTTTCTTAAACGCGTTCTTTCCATGAAGTCGCTGTTGTTTGAAGAACTTTATTGAGCTCATCAATGTTTTCAAATCCAGTTGTGCGAAGCCATTCACGTGCTGCTGCTTCACCATCTTTGATGTAAGCTTCAACTGATCCAGCCCATGTAGCACGGCCACAAAGAACTCCGTTGAAGTTTGCACCTGATTCATGGGCAAATACAAGAGTATCTTGGAAGAGTTTAGCTGATACACCAGCACTCAAGTAGATGTATGGCAAGTTCGTTGCTTCATCTTGGGCTTTAAAGAAGGCTGCTGCTTCTTCACGTGTATAAACTACTTCACCTTCAGCGAAGCCTTCAACATATTTAATGTTAACAGGAACTTCTACTTTCAAGACATCAATGTTAAAGCGTGGGTCTGAGAAGACTTTCATAGCACCAATAACTTTGTGTGGTTTTACTTTAGCGTATTCTACAGAACCTGCGTCAGCAATTTTTTCATCGTAAGCAAGGATTTCAAGGAAGAATGGGATATCTTCAGCCACACATTCAGAACCGATGCGTTCGATGTAAGCTTGTTTTTCTTGGTTGAGTTCGTCTGAGCTATCTACATCATAGTAAAGCAAGAATTTAACTGCATCTGCACCTTCTTCTTTAATACGTTTTGCAGACCAAACATCCAAGCAGTCAGGCAAGCGTTTTGTGCTAGTTGTGTCATAACCTGTTTTTTCATAAGCAAGGAGAAGACCAGCTTTTTCATCAAGAGCTTTAGTTGCTGGAAGTCCATACTCAGGGTCAAGAAGCATTGATGAAGCGTATTTAGTCAATTCATCTGCTACCAAGACTTTAAGTTCTTCCATTTGAGCCACAGTTGGTTCTTCTGTTTGGTGTTGAGCCATGAGGCGTTTCAAAGCACCACGTTGGTCAAATGCAAGAGCTGAGATGATGCCATTTTCGTCAGAAAGTTTTTCTAAGCGTGCACGTTTTTGTTCTGTTAAAGCCATTTTATACCTCTTTTACTTTTAATTGATCATATAGAGCTTGATAGTTGGCCATGTTGACATGACCAGTCATTTTTTCTTGAGCATTGAGCATACCAAGGACATTTGCCTTGATGAGTAATGCTGCATCCGATTCTTTATGAAGTAGTCCTGAAGAAATCCCTGCCACAGTCGAATCTCCAGAACCGACAGGGTTGACTACCTGAATTCTAGGAATATCTACCTTGTAGAAAGTGTCACCATGTTTGGCAAAGGCACCATTAGCACCAAGTGAAACGATAATCCATTCAATCCCTGCAAATAAAGGTTCTTGAAGGACTTCTTTTAATTCATCCAAATCCTCAGAAACTTCTCTTCCTAGAAGTTGAGACAATTCCTCATTATTTGGTTTGATGACTGTTGGTTTATGTGGTGATTCAAGAACCGCCTGAAGTGCTGCACCAGAGCAGTCCAAGACAACAGGCTTGCCAGCTTGATTAGCAAGTTCTACCAAGCTCGCATAGTAATCAACTGGAAGGCCAGCTGGCAGACTACCTGAGATGGCTACTACTTCAACTGAGTTCAAGAGTTTTTTGAAATGTTCCAAAAAGTCTTGACCTTCCTGTTCCAATACAACAGGACCTTTTTCAAGAACTTCTGTTTGGTTGTCTCCGTGGAGAATAGCGATACAGTTCCGAGTTTCTCCCTGAATTGAGAAGAAATCTTTCTTTACTTGATTATCGATATGTTCAACCAAAAACTCACCAAGTTTACCACCCACTAAACCGGTAGCAAGAACAGAATCCCCAAATTCTGAAAGTACTCGGGTAACATTGAGTCCCTTACCACCAGCCGTTTTGGTTACATCCACCACACGATTGACAGTATCAATCTTCAACTCATCCAAGGGATAGGAAATATCAATGGATGGGTTCATTGTGACTGTTAAAATCATAGGTCACCTCTTAGTCGTGGTATTCTCCGCGATCCCATTTTTCAAGGAATTCAGTGAAGAAGTTTGCATCTGCTTGATGAGCATTGTGACTTTCAAGGTGTTCAATTTTCGCAATCAATTTTTTGTTTTCTTCAGATGGTTTGTATTCAGCATGGATGAAAGCTTCGATGATGTCACACATGAGCAATTCACCAGTAATCTTACCACCAAAACCGATAACGTTAGCGTTCAATTGCTCTTTAGCATAAAGAGCTGTTGTCATATCACGAACCAAGGCAGAGCGAACACCTGGAACTTTATTTACAGCGTTGTTGATACCAACACCAGTACCACAGATACATACTCCAAGATCAGCTTGACCGCTAGTTACAGCTTCCCCTACTTTTTTACCAAAGATTGGGTAGTGAGTACGTGTATGGTCATATGTACCAAAGTCAATGACTTCATATCCTTTTGATTTCAAAAATTCTGAAACCGCCATTTTTTCATCTGTTACGATGTGGTCACATCCAATTGCAATTCTCATTTTTAACTTACCTTTCTTACTGTAATCTAATTAGCACATTTTGTTCAACATGTCGACCCGGATTTGATGACGACCACCGTCGTATTTACCATTAACAAATCCTTTAGCGATGTTTTTAGCCAATTCATCACCAACAAGTTGTGCACCCATAGTGATCATACGTGAGTTGTTGTGGCCACGAGTCATATAAGCTGAACGTTCGTCAGAAACTTCTGCAGCAACCATTCCTTTGATTTTTGTTGCGACCATAAATGGACCAGCACCGTAAGCATCAATCACGATACCAAGGTTTTGTTCTTCTTTGTTTACTTCTGCAGCAACAGCAAGAGTCACATCAACAAAGTCTTGACCTTCAGCTGTAACATCCACAACGTGGAAGTTTTCTTTTTCTAAGAAGTCTTTCACAACTTCTTTCAATCTCAAACCTGCAGCATCTGCACCGATAACAATAGACATATTGTATACTCCTTTTTATTTTTTCTATGCTGGATTCCAGCAGTGTATTGGCTGTCTTTAAAAAACAGTCAATTAGTCCTCACAAACATAATATACTACTATTGTTTGAAAAAGTCAACAGTTTGTGTTTGTTTTTGTTATTTATTTTTTACTTTTTTTATAAAACTTCTATCTCAAACCCTAATTCTTCAACCTGATTGGCTTCTAAGAGACGAACATTCTTCTTATCTTCTAAATGATCTCCTTCTTCAAGGGATGTTGACAAGCCAGACCATGGTTCAAAGGCAATGAAAGGTCCCTTGTTCAAAGTTGACCAGATGATGAGGTTTGGAAACTCTGCAAAGTGCACTTTCAATCCCTTATCATGTTTACGGGAACGAAGGGCAATTGTTCGAGATTGCAATTCATCCAAAGTCACTGCATCTGTGCTGAAAAGATCATAACTAAGATCGATTTCTTTTTGACCCTCTAACCATGGACTTCTATCTTGAAAATCCAGCATACCCGTGTCTGGGAAAGGACGTGGAACAGAGCAAGTCTCTTCTTTCTCAAATTCTAAATAGTAATCTTCATAGACCTCATCATCCAGTAGAGGACAATTAAATCCTGGATGTCCACCAATAAAGTAAGGCATTACCTTGCTAGTTTCTTTATTAAATATTTTGTATTGAGTCCGTACTGTCTTGCCAGTAAGGATATAAGTGATTTCTAAGCGGAAATGATAAGGGTAGTTCTGATAGCTATTCTCATCGTCTTCAATTGCAAAAGTTACACTATTATCTGTCTGTTCAACTAATTCAAATTCTTTCTTGCGGACCAGACCATGACGAGGAATCTTTCCTTTACTTTCTTGTCCATTATCATCTATATAAAGTGCTGTATCCTCTCTCAATGAACCACAAATGGGAAAGAGAACAGGAGCTTGTCCACTCCAATAAGTAGCATCTCCTTGCCACAAATACTCAAGTCCCTCAGCATCTTTTATAGAAGAAAGAGCCCCACCAAAACTGTTAAATTGAACTCTTAATTGTTCTGATTTTAATTCAATCACTGTTATTTACCTCCGAGATTTTATACTTAAGAAAAAGCTAGGCTGTCACTCCCAATTAGGAAATTGACAACCTAGCTTTTACAATTTACATTTTATAGGAGCGCATTATTTTGCTTTTGCTGCGTACTCTTCGTTACGTTTGATCATTTGTTTTCTGTACCATGCAAAGATACCGATATAGAATACAAGGAAGACTACTGCACCAAGGATTGCTTTGATATCACCTGTTGTAGTGTTACCAATTGTCCAACCAAGAAGTTTTTCGATTGGTCCTTCAAGAGTAGAGTGAGTAATCAATTGAGTTTGGCTCACACCTTCTGGGAAGGCACCTACACCTTTAGCAAGTTCTGTTGCAAATGGTGCGATAAGTGTACCTGAAAGAAGGAAGAGTGGCAACAAGAGTGTTCCGAAGATAATCATACGGAGCAATTTACCACGAGTTACAACCAAGAGAGCTGGAGTAACACCCATAGCGATGATACCTGCAAGTGGCAAGATACCATTTCCAACTTTTGAAAGAAGCACTGCTTCAATCAACATGATTGGTGCAAGTACGTTGGCACAAGCCCAGATTTCAGCACGACCAGCGATGAAAGGCCAGTCAAGACCGATGTTGAATTTACGTCCTTGAAGACGTTTAGTAGCAACGTTTGTAATACCTTGTGATAGTGGTTCTACGGCTGCGATGAACCATGAACCGATAAGTGAGAAGAGTTCCAAAGATACACCGGCAGTCAAACCAAGAGACAACCATCCTCTGATAACAAGACGCCATTTATCTGCATCTTCAACTCCTGCAATTGGATGTGGAGTTCCCATAATACCGATTACAATACCAAGAATGAAACCGATAAAGAATTTAGATCCCCAGAAACCGATTTTCTTGTTCAATTTTGCAGCGTCAAAGTCGTATTTATCAAGATCTGGGAAGAATTTTTCGAAAATCTTATCCAAAACCATGATAACTGGGTTCATCATATAGTTCATGTGAGTTGATGTCATTGGTGATGAACTTGGAGCGTTAAGAAGGTCATCAAATGTAGGTTTCATCAAGTCAGAGTTGATAATTTTCAACACACCAACAAGGACGATAGCTGCTGTAGCAATAAAGAGTGAAACCCCTTGGCTCACACCATTGTTGTCAGCATACCATTTAATTAAAAGACCTGTGATAGACAAGTGCCAGATATCAAAGATATCAACGTCAAGTGTATCAGTTTTCTTCATAGCAAGCATCACTACGTTGACAATCAACATGATGAGCAAGAAGTAAAGTGTCCAAGCAGATCCCCAAGTGATTGTAGCAAGTGGTGCCCAACCAACGTCAGTGATACTCAATTGGATACCAGTGTTTTCAACGAATTTTGCAAGTGATGCTGAGAAAGCACCATTTAGCATACCGATGATGGCACCGATACCTGTAAGAGCGATGGCAAGTTTAATACCACCTTCTAGCGCTTTGGAGAATTTCACTCCAAAAAGTAAAGCCAATACTGTCAAAATGATTAACATGATGACAGGTCCACCCATTTCTAAGATGGGATTGAAAACCTTTCCGATTAGGTCAAAGATTGCATCCATAACAGTTCCTCCCTTTTTTATGTTATATGAATGTTAACAAATTAAAATTAGCTTAATCCGTGTTCTTTGATAGCTGCTTCAATATTATCAAATACTGGAGCACTCATTGCTGGGATACGGAATAAGATTGGTCCAGCTTCGATAACTGGAATACCTGGGTCAAAACCAAGGTCTGTCGCAGCAATTGGTGTGAAGATGTCATAACCTTTGATAAGGTCTTCATTAACGTCTTTGACCATTACCGCATCACAGTGAACATCAAAACCACGGTTTGAAAGTTCTTCTTCAAGAGCACTTTTAATTTGGTGGCTTGAGTTAACACCTGCACCGCAGGCAGCAAGAATTTTAATCATATGGATTTCCTCCGATTTAATATTTTTAATAGACAAGATTAAGCGATTGCTTCAGCTATATAAGCATAGAGGGCTTCTGGTTCAGAAATTTTTGATAGGTCTTCAAGATGACCATTTCCAGTAAAGAAGTCCATCAACTGAGCAAGAATATTCGTTTGACTTGAACTCGAGTTATTGATGATAAAGAAGAGCAAGGATACTTCTACTTCCTTATCCGGTGCAATCATATTGTGGAAAGTCACTGGTTTTTCTAATCGAACGACCACAACTTTTTCAGCCAGATTATGAACAATATCTGTGTGAGGAATAGCCACATTCGGCAAATCCTTACCCAAAAATTCCATATCTAAGCCAGTTGGAAATGACTTTTCACGCGTAATCAAGGCTTCACGATAGGTTGGAGTCACAATTTCTCGTTCTTCCAATAAAGTTGAAACCTGATCAAAGAGATGTTCTTGATTATCCGCTTCTAAGCAAAACACAAGGTTTTTGTCAAAGAAATGATCTAATCCCATAAGGTTTTCCCTTCTTTCCATTAACTTTATGCCATAAGTATAACACTATATGAAATCGTTGTCAATAGTTTTCTGTTGATTTTTGTCTCTTTTTTTATATTTTTGTTGTGTTTATAGTTTGTTATATAAAAATAAACACACAAACAAATACTCCAAGCATTTTTTCTGTTCTAATACTAGAGCAAACTAGGAAGCTAGCCGCAGGTTGCTCAAAACACTGTTTTGAGGTTGTAGATGAAACTGACGAAGTCAGCTCAAAACATGGTTTTGAGGTTGTAGATAAGACTGACGAAGTCAGCTCAAAACATGGTTTTGAGGTTGTAGATGAAACTGACGAAGTCAGCTCAAAACATGGTTTTGAGGTTGTAGATGAAACTGACGAAGTCAGTGATCATATCTATGACAAAGCGACGCTGACGTGGTTTGAAGAGATTTTCAAAGAGTATGAAAACTAAAAAAAGCAGACCATTAAAGCCTGCTTTACTATTGATTCTGATATAAATTTCCTGTGAAGAAGGAAAAGCATTTCTGACAACTTATTCTTCATCCATACTCAAGACGCTGAGGAAGGCTTCTTGTGGGACTTCTACTGATCCGATGGCTTTCATGCGTTTCTTACCAGCTTTTTGTTTTTCAAGGAGTTTGCGTTTACGAGAAACGTCACCACCATAACATTTAGCAAGTACGTTCTTACGAAGGGCCTTAATATCAGTACGAGCGACAATCTTGTGTCCAATAGCCGCTTGGATTGGAACTTCAAATTGTTGACGAGGAATGATTTTCTTGAGCTTGTCAACGATGAGTTTTCCGCGTTCATAAGCAAAGTCCTTGTGAACGATGAAGCTGAGGGCATCCACCTTGTCTCCGTTGAGAAGGATATCCATTTTCACTAGCTTAGATGGACGATACTCTGACAATTCGTAGTCAAAGCTTGCATAACCACGTGTCGAAGACTTAAGCTTATCAAAGAAATCAAAGACGATTTCAGCAAGTGGAATTTGATAGATGACATTGACACGATTATCATCAATATAGTCCATAGTCACAAAGTCCCCACGCTTACGCTGAGCCAGCTCCATTACTGCTCCGACGAACTCCTGTGGTACCATGATTTGCGCCTTAACATAAGGCTCTTCAATGGTTGCAATCTTAGTTGGGTCTGGGAACTCAGATGGGTTAGACACATCCATAGACTCGCCGTCTGTCAGATTGACTTTATAGATAACAGACGGAGCTGTCATGATGAGGTCAATGTTGAACTCACGTTCCAAACGTTCCTGGATAACATCCATATGGAGAAGTCCAAGGAATCCACAACGGAAACCAAATCCCAGCGCCTGCGATGTTTCTGGTTCAAACTGAAGACTAGCATCATTCAGTTGCAATTTTTCAAGGGCTTCACGTAGGTCATTGTACTTGTTTGATTCGATTGGATAGAGACCCGCAAAAACCATAGGATTCATCTGTTTGTAACCATGTAATGGCTCTGCTGCAGGATTGGTTGCCAAGGTAACGGTATCACCCACACGAGTATCCTGAACAGTCTTGATAGAAGCCGCAATATAACCAACATCACCAGTCGCAAGGAAATCACGACCAACTGCCTTGGGTGTAAAGATACCGACTTCCGTAACATCAAAAGTCTTGCCATTGCTCATAAGCTGAATCTTATCGCCAGGTTTAACCACCCCATCCATAACACGAACTTGAAGAATAACCCCACGGTAAGCATCGTAAACCGAGTCGAAAATCAAGGCCTTAAGAGGCGCCGTCACATCACCTGTTGGCGCTGGCACTTTTTCTACGATTTGCTCGAGGATTTCTTCAATACCAATACCAGCTTTGGCAGAAGCCAAAACTGCTTCACTGGCATCCAAACCAATGACATCTTCAATCTCTGTACGCACGCGCTCAGGATCTGCAGCTGGTAGGTCAATTTTGTTAATGACTGGCATGATTTCCAAATCATTGTCCAAGGCTAGATAAACGTTGGCAAGGGTTTGAGCCTCAATCCCTTGAGCGGCATCGACCACCAAAATCGCTCCCTCACAGGCAGCTAGCGAACGTGAAACTTCATAGGTAAAGTCTACGTGTCCCGGCGTGTCAATCAAGTGGAAAATATAAGTTTCCCCATCTTTTGCAGTATAATTCAGCTCGATGGCGTTGAGTTTAATGGTAATCCCACGTTCCCGTTCTAAATCCATACTGTCCAAAAGCTGGGCCTGCATTTCACGACTTGAAACCGTCTCTGTTTTTTCCAAAATGCGGTCTGCTAGAGTCGACTTCCCATGGTCAATATGGGCGATAATAGAGAAGTTACGGATCTTCTCCTGTCGTTTTTTCAATTCTTCTAAGTTCATGATTCTCTTCCTTTCAGGGTATCTATTTATTATAAATTGTTTTTGACATTTTGACAAGACCATACCCTGCTAGGAGTACTAATCTTCAGCGACAAAGCCGTCATTTTCGATAAAGTGATGTTCTGTCATTCCTTGGTCAGTAAAGACAATTCCGTGAAGGACACCACCATAGACAGCTCCTCCGTCCATCCCAATCTTACCATCTTCTGTAGTCCAAAGCTCAGCTGTACCTCGGTCTTGCTTTAACAAACCATAAACCGGTGTATGACCAAAGACAATGATTTTTCCAGTATGATTTTCAGCTTCGTGGAATGGTTTTCTAAGCCAGACTTTCTTGTAATCTGTGGTTTCATGCCAGTCATCCAAGGTTAAATCAATACCTGCGTGAACGAAGATATACTTGTCTGTCTCTACCACAAACGGCATTTGACGAATAAATTCAACCAAATCTGCTGCTTCGGTGGCAACACGATTAGCATCCTCAACCCCGTCAACTGGGGCATCCAAGGGACGACCTAGGATAGAGTTAATGGTTGTATCACCACCATTGCGACGATAGTGGTCATAGCTTTCTTCTGGGTTATCGAGCCAAGTCAAAAACATATACTCGTGATTTCCTGACAAACAGATTGCCCCTTGATTATCGACCAAGTCCTTGACCATTTCAAGGACACGGCGACTATCTTCACCACGGTCAATCAAGTCCCCTAGAAAGAGCAACTGGGTCTGACCATCCCATGTTTTGAGAAGGTCTTCTAGCATCCCAGCTTTTCCATGAACATCTCCAATTACATAATAGTCTGCCATCTTATTTCTCCCTGTTTCTCAACAATTCTCTGGCTTGCGTCAGGGCTGCTTCCGTCACATCATCACCTGCCAACATCTTAGCAACTTCTTCCACTCGCTCTTCAACCGTCAAGAGACGAACAGTCGAAACCGTTGAATGGTCATTGCTAATCTTCTCAATAAAGAATTGATAATCCGCAATCGCAATCACTTGTGGCAAATGGGAAATAGCCAGAACCTGACCATGCTGACCAATCTTGTGAATCTTCTGTGCAATAGCCTGAGCTACACGGCCTGAAACTCCCGTATCCACCTCATCAAAGACAATGCTAGTCTTGCCTTCTTTACGTGAAAAGGCAGACTTAATGGCTAGCATGAGACGAGATAATTCCCCACCAGATGCAACCTTGACCAAGGGTTTAAAGTCTTCGCCAGGGTTGGTTGAAATATAAAACTCAACCATTTCATTTCCCTCACGACTGAATTTGCCCTTGCTAAAACGAACCTGAAACTGAGCTTTTTCCATATAAAGGTCTTGCAGTTCTTGTTTAATCTCTGCTTCGAGCTGCTGAGCCAAGTCATGACGAGCATATACAAGCTGGCCTGCCAAATCAACAAGATTGACTTCCAATTTCTTAAGCTCTGCTTCCATGTCTTCAGACGAAAGATTATTGCCTGTCAAGAGATTGTATTCTTCCGTAATCTTGGCAAAATAAAGCAAGACATCGTCTACAGTCCCACCATACTTACGGGTAATGGTATGAAGGAGATCCAAACGATTCTCAACCTGCATGAGACGATTGCCGTCAAAATCAAGGTCCTCAATAATAGTTTCCAGACGTTTGCTAATGTCTTCTAAGACATAGTAGGTCTCAGACAGTGAGCTTGAAATTTCACGGTATTCAGGGTCATACTCTTCGACACTTTCCATGTCATTCATGGCTGAACGAACATTGGCCAGACTTGAAAAATCTTCATTGTCCAACATACCATAGGCATTAGTCAGTGTATCCGCAATATTTTTATGATTTAGAAGTTTATCTCGCTCTTGATTGAGAGTCAAGTCTTCACCTGCTTGCAAGTTTGCTGCCTCTATCTCTGCCATTTGAAATTCCAACATTTCGATACGTGCCTTGTGTTCCTGTTGGTTTTTCTTGACTTCCAGAACCTGCTTACGCATTTTTCGATAGGCATCAAAACTCGTTTGATAGGTTTCTTTCAAGCCCCAAAAAACTACGTCACCGAATTCATCCAACATCTGGATATGCAGTTGAGGACGCATTAACTCTTCTTGGTCATGTTGACCATGAATATCCACAAGATGTTGTCCAATAGCACGCAAAACAGACAGATTAACCATCTGGCCATTGACACGACTAATACTACGACCATTTTGCAGAATTTCTCGACGGATGATGATTTCATCACCCATTTCCAAACCTTGCTCATCAAAAATTTCCTGCAAAAGGCGACTATTCTCAACTGAGAAAAGCCCCTCAATCTCTGCCTTTGGTGCACCATGACGAATAACATCTGTCGTCGCACGAGCTCCCAACATCATATTCATGGCATCAATGATAATCGACTTCCCTGCACCTGTTTCACCAGTCAGGACAGTCATCCCCTTTTCAAAATTGAGGGAAATAGCCTCAATAATGGCAAAGTTTTTTATCGAAATTTCAAGTAACATATAGACCTACCAATTTTTTACTTGTTCAAAGATTTCCTCAGCTAGACTTTCACTTCTTGCAATGACTAAAATCGAGCTATCATCAGCCAAACAGCTAAAAATCTTGTCCACAAAAGTCTCGATTAACTGAGCTTTTACAAAAGCTGTATTTCCTGGAATCACTTGGAGATTGATCATCTTATCCATCAATTCTGCCGATTCGATATTGTCTTCAGCCAGTTGTAAACTTTTTACGATTGATTTTGGCAATTCGTAGACATAGGTGTTATCTCTCAAAGGAATTTTGACAATGCCTAGTTCTTTGATATCTCGGGATACCGTTGCCTGAGTAGCAGTGATACCTGCTTCTTTCAAATGTTCTACAATTTCTTCTTGCGTGCCGATTTGATAATCTGTCACAAATCGTCTAATTTTTTCAAGTCTCTCTTTTTTATTCATTTTTAAATTGACTATGCGCCCTCTCTACTACTTCTTCAATCTCAGCAAGAACCTGATTGCTTGCTGACTCTTCTTTTTTCAAATACGCTAAAAACTCAATATTTCCATGTCCACCTTGGATGGGAGAAAAGTCCAATCCAAGGACTGAAAAGCCTTCCTCTACTGCCATAGCTGTGACAGATTCAAGGACATTCTGGTGCACCTTGGCATCGCGAATGATTCCATTTTTCCCAATCTGTTCACGTCCTGCCTCAAACTGAGGCTTAACTAAAGCCACGACCTGCCCTTGATCTGTCAAGACACGGTGCAAGGCCGGAAGAATCAGACTGAGGGAAATGAAACTCACGTCAATACTGGCAAAGCTCGGTTCCTTTTCAAAATCAGTCTTTTCTGCATAACGAAAATTGAACTGCTCCATGCTGACCACTCGTGGGTCTTGGCGTAGTTTCCAAGCCAACTGATTGGTGCCGACATCAACTGCAAAGACTAACTCAGCACCATTCTGCAACATGACATCGGTAAAGCCTCCAGTAGAAGCACCGATATCAATCGTGGTCGCTCCATCAACTGACAAATCAAATACCTGCAAGGCCTTTTCTAATTTCAAGCCACCACGGCTGACATACTTGAGTTTTTCACCCTTGAGTTTTAGCTCGGTGTCGTCCGGGATTTTCTCTCCTGGTTTATCAAACCGTTCTCCGTTAAGAACTGCTACGACTAGGCCAGCCATTACACCACGCTTGGCCTGCTCTCTCGTTTCAAACAAGCCCTGTTTATAAGCTAGTACATCCACTCTTTCCTTAGCCATTGATTCTCAAACTTTCTACTACACTTACAATTGATTCTGTTTCAAAGGGAACCTGCTGGGAAATTTCTTCTAATTTGGCATTAGCTTGATCCAAAGTCTGGTTACAAAAGGCAATGGCCTCTTCCAAGCCCAACAAAGCAGGATAGGTTGATTTTTCTGCCTGCAAATCCTTTTGAGGCGTCTTGCCGATTTCCTCAAAACTAGCTGTCACATCCAGTACATCGTCCCTGACCTGAAAAGCAAGCCCAATCAATTCACCCACAGTTTTCAGCTTCACCTGCATCTCAGGTGCCAATTCTGCTATGATAGCAGCTGCTTGGAAGGGATAAGCTAGTAGTTTTCCAGTCTTATTAGCATGAATGGTCTGAAGTTCTTCCAAGGACAAGTGTTGATGTTCACCCTCCATGTCCAAAACCTGCCCTGCCACCATACCCAGACTTCCTGAAGCAAGAGATAAGTTAGCAATCAAGTCTACCTTTATCTGACTTGGCAAATCTGCCTGCGCTATCAAAACATAAGGATCTAGGAATAAAGCATCTCCAGCCAAAATGGCCATTGCTTCGCCAAATTTCTTATGATTGGTCAAACGCCCTCGACGGTAATCATCATCATCCATAGCAGGAAGGTCATCGTGAATCAAGCTACCTGTATGAATCATTTCCAAGGCCGCAGCTACCTGCGCGTGAGCAGGTTTAATAGCAACCTGCAAGGCTTCCAGAACTTCTAACAAGAGAAAAGGTCGAATACGCTTGCCACCAGCATGAATGGAATAGAGAACAGACTCTCGCAAACTAGAGGCAAACTGCTGGTCTCCATAAAAATCTTCCAAGGCTGACTCGACAAGAGCTAATTTTTCTTGCTTTTTCATTCAAAATCACTTTCTGTTCCGTCTTCTTGCATAACCTTGACCAAAGTCTTTTCAGCCTTGTCTAGCGTAGCTTGGAGCTCTTTTGACAAGACCATGCCCTTTTGAAAGGCAGCAATCGCATCTTCCAGAGCAATATCACCATTTTCCAAACTTTGGACAATGGTCTCCAGTTCTGCTAGATTTTCCTCAAATTTCTTTTGTTTTGACATCTTTAACCTCTAATTCTACTTGACCATCTCGCATCAAAAGCGTCACTTGGTCTGTTTTCTTTAAATTCTCAACCGAATCGACTACGGAATCTTCTTTTTTGACAATTGCATAACCACGCGCTACAATTCGACTGGTATCCAACATCAGCAAGGCTTCTGAAAGTCGCTTGACTTCAGCAACCTTGGCGTCATAAACCAGAGCCATTTGGCTACGTAGGAGCTTGTCCAACTGACTTAAGCGGTCTTGATAGCGTTGGATTTTGGTTATAGGTGATAATTGTACCAATTGATGCGTCCGTGCTTGGACGACTTGTTTGTTATCAGAAATCCTTGTTCGTAAACTTTGTTTCAAGCGCAGTTGCAGTTGATCCAAGCGTTGCATATAGCCATCATACAAACGCTCTGGCTGTCTAAAGATAACAGACTGACTGCATTTTTTCAAAGCTTCTTGTTTCTTCGATAGGACATTTCGGACCGCTGTTGCCATTCGTTTTTCCTGATTTTGCAAATGAGCCAAGAGATCCAACTTGGTCACAGGTGTTGCCAGTTCAGCAGCAGCTGTTGGCGTTGCAGCTCGTCGATCTGCCACAAAATCTGCCAAGGTCACATCCGTCTCATGCCCCACACTAGAAATAACTGGCAAGCGAGATTCAAAAATAGCCCGTACTACAATCTCTTCGTTAAAGGCCCAGAGATCCTCGATGGAACCACCACCACGACCAATAATCAGCAAATCCAAGTCGTCACGTTGATTAGCACGCGCAATATTCCGTGCTATTTCCTCTGCTGCTCCATCTCCTTGAACCTTAGTCGGATAGAGCAGAATATCGACACCTGGGAATCGCCTGCTGACGGTCGTGATAATATCTCGAATCACGGCTCCACTGCGACTGGTTACTACACCAATCCTCTTAGAAAATTGGGGCAGAGGTTGCTTGAAACGTTCTTGAAACAGACCTTCTTCTGCCAATTTTTTCTTGAGTTGTTCAAACTGAATCGCAAGCGCCCCAACCCCATCAGGCTCAGCCTTTTCAATGATGATGGAGTAGCTACCGCTCGGTTCATAAACCTGAACACGCCCAATCACATTGATCTTCATTCCTTCTTCCAGATCGAAGCCTAATTTCGGATAAATCCCAGACCAGATGGTCGCTTGAATGACTGCATGGTCGTCTTTTAGGGAGAAATATTGGTGAGTAGGTCGTTTACGAAAGTTGGAAACTTGACCAGTTAAATAGACCCGTTCCAAGTAAGGGTCTTTATCGAATTTCATTTTCAGATACTTGGTCAAAGTTGTTACCGATAAATACTTTTCCATCTCCACCTACTATTCATTTTCTTGCTCTTTCATGGGTATTATTATACCAAAAATATGCCTAAAAATCTCCATTTATGTACCATTATGAGGGAAAAATAGATAATAGATATCTGACAGCTTATGGCATAAGAAAACGAGTATCTCCCATTACGGATATACTCGTTTTTTTGATATTTTAAAAGTGAACTTTTTGCCTTCTGCTTAAATCTTTTCGACAAAACCTTGATAACTATTTGTTACTTTCATCTTTACGTTTAGTAAACACAAAGAATGATGCTAAAGTTGTTAATAACCCAACCACAGTCATACTCATGTCCGACGCACTCCCCGTACGTGGCAATGTTGGTTTTTCCTCTTTTGGTGGCTCAACTTGTTTCGTTGGTATCTCCTCTTTTGGTGGCTCAACCGGTTCTGTTGGTTTCTCCACTTTTGACGGTTCCACTGGTTTTACTGGTGTCTCCACTTTTGGCGGTTCCACTGGTTTTACTGGTGTCTCCTCTTTTGGTGGTTCAACAGGTTTTACTGGTGTCTCCACTTTTGGTGGCTCCACTGGTCTCGTTGGTGGCGTTGGTTCTTTCAAGTCAGGCTTAACCGGTGGGGTTGGAGCTTTTGGTTCTTTCAAGTCAGGTTTCACTGGTTTTTCTTTATCGAACTTGTTTGGTTCTTTTGGAGCAACTCCTAATGGTGTTGGTTCTTTAAGTTCTGGTTGTTTTGGTTCAACTGGTTTCGTTGGTGGCGTTGGTTTTGGTGTTTCAACCAATTCTAGTTTCGGTTTCACATCAATATATTCGTCAACGATAGCCGTGTTGATTCCGAATAATTGAGTGAATGGGACGGTTGCACCAAATTCCAAATAGAAGCCATCTTCTGTCACTTTTATAACACCTGCACCTTTGTATTTGTAAGGTGATTCTTGGTTATCCCATACCGGGTTTCCACTGTTAATTTCATCTAATGTTTTATCGGCATAAAATCCATCATCATGTTTATAGACAAAAGATTCATTCAATTTGATAAATGAAGCATTATGAATAGCATACACAATTTCACGATAGGTACTAGGCCATGTATTCACATTGGATCCATATTTGTTAGTCATATAATCTTTGACTTTTTTGAAACCATCTTTTTTGTACTCTTCTTCATCTTTTACGTATGCTGTTTTCAATTCTGCTTTTTTTGTATTCCACTCTTGACGTTTGGAAGGGTCACTCAATAATCCGCCGGGTTTTGATGCTGTTTCGAGGTCTACGTTATACAGTTTCTTAAATTCGTCATTTAAGTATTCGTCATAAACTCCTGATTTCCCATAGAATTCCTTAAACATATCCTTATTGTCTGCGAAATAATACGAATTGTCACTATAATCATGCCATCCTGTATTCATAGAACTCACTGCAAACATAACTGGTTTTTCTTTTGTTGGAATCACTTTCGTTCCATCTTCAAGATATAGAGTTGGTTTCATACGAACTCTTGTACTATATCCATGTTTTCTGAAATCACCATAGATTGATACTGAAATAGTTGGATCGTAGGCAGGAGAAATTTGCATTGTATCAACAGAACTACCAGTCTCTAAGACAGTGTATTCATAATCAATACGTGTGACTTTTTTCTTATCGTATGTGGTGTTCTCTAAGTTTGTGTAAGTCACGGTAAACGGTCTATCTTTTTTGGCAATGACAGGATATGTGGTGATATGTGGGTCTTTGCCGTATTCTCGATAACCTGTTACTGTTTCATCCCATCGTTTGATGATCTTATCTGTCAAATTATTTTTTGCTAATGCTTCATCTGATAATTGGTCGCTACTCAACTTTTTATGATTTAGTTTCCAAAAACTTCCATCTTTCTGAGTATATTTCAACATTGCTAAAGCACCAGTATCACCAGTATCTTTAACTTCTATGCTGATTTTAGCATTTGGTTCTTTAACGAAAATCAAATAGTTTTTTTCTTCGCTTGCAAAACGACCTGGTTTCTTCGATTCTTCTTCGAATTTTTTCAATTTTTCGTTATATTCTGCTCTACGTTTATCGTTTTCAATTTTATCAGCAGCTTCATTAGATTTAACTTGTTTATTGTATTCTGCAAGTTTTGTATTGTATGTTGCGAGTTTAGCGTCATAATCAGCTTTGGCCATATTATAGTCAGTTTGAGCTTTGTCATAGGCCGCTTTATCTTTTTCATATTGTGCTTTTTTAGCGTCCCACTCAGCTTTAAGTTTTTCGTATTCAGCTTTTACCTTGTCCGCCTCAGCTTTTTGTTTATTGTATTCCGAAAGTTCACTTTCGTATTTTGTAAGTGTCTCTTTGTTTGTAGCTAACGCTTTGTCATATTCAGCCTTCGCCTTATCGTACTCAGCCTTGTCCGCTTCATATTTAGCCACACTTTCATTGTAGGCTTTCAGTTCTGCTTCGTATGCTTTCTTATCTAATTCATATTTTGTTGTTTCTGCCTTATACGTAGTTAAAGCCTTGCCATAACTATCAGACTCGTTTTGTTGAATGTTTGAAGATTGGTCAGAAGCTTCAACTGTATGTACCCCAAATAAGATAGCAGAAGTTAAGCATGCGCTTGCTAATCCAAATTTTACTGAGTTTTTGTTCATATTACTCACTCTTTCTTAGAACGATTTAGAGAAAACTTAGTTTCTTTTGACTATTTATTTTCCAAACTTAATACATATACAATAAATTTACTTAAATCTAATTCATCTGATTATTTGCTGTTTCGAGCTTCTTCCAAAATCTTAGCAATCTTGGTCGTCAACAGGTCAATAGCAACTGTATTGCTGACCCCTTCAGGAATGACAATATCAGCATAACGCTTGGTTGGCTCGATAAACTGATGATACATAGGTTTAACCACACCTAAGTACTGGTCAATAACGCTATCAAGGCTACGACCTCGCTCTTCCATATCGCGCTTGATACGACGAATAATGCGCACATCGTCATCCGTATCCACAAAAATCTTGATATCCATCAAATCACGCAGGCGCTTGTCCTCCAAGACCAAAATGCCCTCAACGATAAAAACATCTTGAGGCTCCTGACGATAAGTCTTGCTGCTCCGTGTATGCTCTGTATAGTCATAAGTCGGAATGTCCACCGGACGCCCTGCCAACAGTTCTTTAATCTGCTCGATCATCAAGTCTGTATCAAAGGCAAAAGGATGGTCGTAGTTAGTTTTGATACGCTCTTCAAAGGTCAAATGAGACTGATCCTTGTAGTATGAATCATGCTCAATCATGGAAATCTTTTCATCAGGAAAATGCGATAAAATGGCTCTCGAAACACTGGTCTTACCACCACCAGAACCACCTGTCACTCCGATAATGATTGGTCTATTTTGCATGCTATCCTCCGTTTTTTTATCCGTCGTCTATTCTATCACATTTTTTACAAAATTTATAGTCTAGTTTGGATAGTCTAGGGAAAACAATTCCATCCCCACACTCCAGTTAGACTAGCTAAAAGCCTTCCTTGGCTTATAGAGATTGCCTCGTTTTTCTAGAATAGCTAGTAATTTGTCATCTTCAAAGGCAGCCAATTCCTTATCCGACTGTTCTAGCTCGATAAAACGGCCAAAGCGCACTTCTGTAGCCTCTTCTGGAGTTAAGAAAACTTTAACAAGGTCGCCTGTTCCAATCTCTAGAGGGTGGAGAAAATCCAGTTGACCAGCTTCCACTTTTGTAGCAATTTCTTCCAAGCTAAGAGCATCCTCAAGTTGCAAACCTGCTGCACTAGTCCGTGTCAGATGTGACATATGAGCCGCATAACCAAGCTTCTCTCCCAAGTCAACCGATAAGGTACGGATGTAAGTCCCCTTGCTGCATTTCACCCGAAAAGTAAAGCGTGCAAGATGACCCTCATAAGAAATCGGACTTGTCCGCTCAAATTGATAAATGGTCACCTGACGTTCTGGACGCTCCACTTCCTGACCAGCTCGCGCATACTCATAGAGCTTGCGACCATTGACCTTGACAGCCGAATACATAGGCGGAATCTGACTAATAGGTCCAGTCAAGCTATCAATCGCTTCATCAACAAGCTTTTCATCCAAGGGCGACAAAACAGGTGTCTCTGTGACCACTTCCCCACTAGCATCCTCAGTCGTCGTGGAATAGCCCAGAGTGATTTCTCCCTCATAGACCTTACCCTCATCCTGCATAAACTCGACCATTCGTGTCGCCTTACCAACCGCAATGGGCAAAACACCGACTACATCTGGATCCAAGGTACCACCATGACCAATCTTCTTAGTTCCCAAAATCTTACGCAGTTTAAAAACCGCATCATGCGAGGTCATCCCTGCTTCTTTTTTTAAGTTGATAATACCGTTCATTTTTGCTTTCTTACTCCCCCTTCAATGCTTCAAACTTCGCTTTCATGGTTGGATTTTTTCGAGTTAGTTTTTTTACTGAAACGTCTTCCAGTTTATTGTTTGCGAGGCGAAGTTGGTTTTCGGATGTGGTCAGGAATTTCTTAACCTCTTCCATGCGTTTGATGGCCTTGTCGATTTCATCGATTGCCTTACCAAAGTTGGTAGAAGCAGAGTTGTAGTTCTTAGCAAAGGCTAATTTAAAGGCATCCAAGTCTTCCTCAAAATGTGTAATATCGATATTTTGCTCGCGAACCAAGGCCAACTCCTGCTTGTATTTTAAGGAATTAAGAGCAGCATTACGCAAGAGCCCAATCAACTGGATAAAGAATTGAGGACGAACCACATACATCTTTTCATACTCGTGGCTGACGTCAACAATCCCTGTGTTAAAGTAGTCATTATCGGCCTCAAGCATGGTCACCAAAACGGCATACTCACAGTTCTTCTCCCGACGGTCCTTGTCTAATTCCTTGTAGAAATCTGCATTCTTGTGCTTCTTTTCTGTCCCATCCGCTTCATTTTTCATCTCAAACATGATGGAAATGATTTCGACTCCATTTTCATCACACTCACGGAAGATAAAGTCCCCCTTAGACCCACGCGCAGAAACCTTGTTATCCTTCTCAAAGTAAGCATTTGGAAAGGCAAAACTGCGGACCTTGTTAAACTCACTCTCTGCATAGTGTTCCAGACTTTCCCCGATAGCTTTTGTAGACTGCTGTGCCTTGAAATTCTTGTAAAATTCAACCTGTTCACTGGCTGCTTTAAGCTGGGCTTCGTAGTTTTGTTTAATAGAAGCCAATGACAACTCATTTTCTTTTTCTTGTAAAAGAAGCTGGTTTTTAACCTGATCACGTTCTTTTTCTAGATCAGAAAGGGTCTTTTGCAGTTGATTTTCATGCTCTAAACGCAAGGTCGCCAATTGGTTTTCCAAGGCCTGTACTTCCTTGTCCTTAGCCAATAAGGCCTGATGGCTTGTCTGTTCAACTTCTTTCTTGGCCAGTTCTTTCTCTGTATCAAAGTTTTGGATTTGACTCTGTAATTGCGCAATTTCTTGGTCTTTTTGAGCTAGTTTAGACTGTTGTTCATTCATGGCCTTTTGCTCAGCCAAGGCCAGTTCCTGCTTCATCCGATCATGTAGTTCCTTATCAAACTCTGCCGTTCTCACTTGGGATAAAAGTTCAGCATACTGGCTCTCATTTACTGTAAAGACTTCCCCACAGTTGGGGCATTTGATTTCGTTCATATCGTTCCTCTTTCTAGACTTCTGTAACCATTATATCATGCCTGAGGGAAAATCAAAAACAGCGAGTCGAAACCCACTGTTTAACTTCTTTTTCTTTAAATTTTTTCCAAGGCCAAGCGCAAGTCTTCAATCAAATCTTCTACATTTTCAAGACCGATTGACAAACGAATTTGGTTTGGTGTGACACCTGCTGCTTCCAGGTCTTTTTCTGACAATTGACCGTGAGTGGTTGTCGCTGGATGGACAACAAGCGATTTAGCATCTGCCACGTTTGCAAGGTCAGAGAAGATTTCTAAATGATCAATGACCTTGCGTGCTTCTGATTCCCCACCTTTGACATGGAAGGTAAAGATGGAACCTACACCTTTTGGCAAGTATTTCTCAGCCAAGGCATGGTAAGGACTATCTGCAAGTTTTGGATAATTGACCTTTTCTACCTTAGGATGGTTGACAAGAAAATCAACAATTTTCTCTGCATTTTGCACATGGCGTTCCACGCGAAGTGAAAGGGTTTCAAGTCCTTGTAGCAACAAGAAAGCATTAAATGGTGACAAGGCTGCACCTGTATCACGAAGCAATTGGACACGAACAGCGATAATAAAGGCTGCTGCACCCACATCACGAGTATAGCTCAAATTGTGGTAACTTGGGTCTTCCTCAACAAATTGAGGGAATTTCCCTGAAGCCGCCCAGTCAAAACGACCGCTATCGACAATCACTCCACCAATAGTCGTACCATGCCCACCAATAAACTTAGTCGCAGAGTGAATAGCAATATCTACACCGTGAGTGAAGACGTTAATCAAATAAGGTGTAGCAAAAGTATTGTCAGAAACAAGTGGAATCTGATGCTTATGAGCAATCTCAGCCAATTTTTCCAGGTCTGGAATGTTAATCAAGGGGTTGCCCAAGGTTTCAATCAAGACAAGCTTGGTATTGTCATTGATTGCTGCTTCTACTTCCTCCAAATGATCCACATCGACAAAGGTTGTTGTGATCCCATAACGAGGAAGGGTTTCTTTCAAGAGATTGAAGGTCCCACCGTAAATAGTCGAAGCAGCCACTACATGGTCACCAGCATGGGCAAGTGCCAAAATCGTATAAGTCACTGCTGCCATACCTGATGCTGTTGCAAGAGCTCCAACACCACCTTCAAGAGCAGCAATTCTTTCTTCAAAGGCAGCTGTTGTAGGGTTGGTGATACGAGTATAGATGTTACCTGGTTTTCTCAAGGCAAACAAATCGGCACCTTCCTGCGTGTCATCAAAAACAAAGGATGTTGTTTGATAAATCGGCACTGCACGAGACTTAGTTGCTGGATCAACTACTTGCCCAGCATGCAATTGTAAAGTTTCAAATTTAAAATCACGAGTCATAAAACGACCTCCATATAGTTTGATTAAGGATATTGTAGCACCTTGAGTTATAGTTTACAAATATCAGTTTTCTATATTTTGATATAAGAAATAGCTATTACCTTATTTTGAAAATCGAAAAAAGCACGAATCAATCGTGCTCATTTTCTTAATCTACATAAGTATCTTCATTTTTATTGAGGAAGGCATATGGAAGACCCATCAAGAGGCCTCCTCCGATAAAGTTTCCGATGAAGGTTACACCCCAGTGGCGAAGCATATTTCCAACACCGAAATTGGCAATTGAATCCGCAGCAACACTGAATTTTACAATCGCGAAAGAAGCAAAGTTTGCTGCAATGTGCTCGTTTGTTAAGAATACAAACATGTAAATAGCTGACAACACAAGCCAAAGTTTGGCACCACCATCTTTGACCAAAACAAATGACAGAATCGCAATATTTACGAAAATATTTGCCAAAATCGCCTCAAGCAAGATCAATTCATTTGAGCGGCCTAACTTCATCTCAACAACCCCTGATATGAAACTATCGTGTGTCAGATGTGCATAGGCTGCCGAATGAGCAAATCCCCAACCTGCTATTAAAGCTCCGATAAGGTTGAACAAGGTACAGTAAAGTAAAATCTCAGCTGTTTTTCTCCAAGAGATTTTTTTCAAGAAACTACCAGCAGTCAAGAACATCATGTTTGATGTTACCAACTCGGCATTCAAGAAAACAATGTAGGCCAAGCCCCAAGCGAAGACAAATGGGAAGAGGAAACGTCCACTACCTGGTGCAATTTTATTAATCAAGTCAGCCCCAACTGCACCAGCAGCTGTACTGAAGGTTAAAAATGCACCTGCAAACATAGAACGAATGGCATACTTAAATTTGCTTTGACTATAAAGACTTTCTTTCTTCTTGCAAGCAAATTCAATCTTTGAGATAAATTCTGAAGAAACCATAATAAACTCCTAAATCTTTTTTCTTGATAATTATATCACAAACTTTAGGTTTTAGGAAGCGTTTTCTGTATTTTATAAAAGTTTATTTTTATGAAAATCTTAAAAAATCAGTGAAATCCATGATTTCACTGATTTGTATTAATAAAATTGTCTATATGGTTGATTGAAAGCTGTTAGGATTTCATCAGATGTTTGTGAATAATCTTTTGTTTCTTTCAAATCACCTTTTACAATAATACGTTCTGTAGCAGCAAGGTCTTCACAGGTTACTAATGTGATTTCATTGACACCATCTCTATCATCAACTTCATCAACACGATCCGGTGTCACACGTTTGACTTCACGGATTTCATAGGTATAAACTTTATTTTTATCAGTTAGATAAATCTTCATACCATTTTTAGCGTTATCCAAAGGAGAAAATAACATTTTATTAGCATTATCAACACCAAAGATATGGTGACTAGCTAGTGAATAATTTCCTTCTCCCATTACTTGCTCGCGTTTCATTGTACCAGCGCCGTAGAAGAGATTAACATTATCAAGTCCTTTAAAAATCGGCAAATTCATTTCCAATTCAGGAATTGCAATTCCCCCAATAACTGGTAATTTTTGAGCATCCCATTGAGAAGCTAGAACAGCTTCCGAAGAAATCGCTTTGACCGAATCAAAATCAAAATTTCCTTCTGTATCCTGATTTTCTTCTATTTTTTCTTTTGATACCTGGCTAACTTGATACTTATTGGTATTCCAGACCATGAAAATATTTCGAATTTGCGCATTAAAAATCAAAGCCAGTGACAGTACTATCAGAAATCCTGCTAGGATATTTGTCAGCAGATTTTTTCGTTTATTTTTCTTTTTATTATTTTTTTGAGACATTATGCTTCACCTTCTGTTTCATTTTCTGTCCCAACTTCTTCTTTTTCTGCCGCTGCAACCGTTGTGAAGGTCACTATCTGAGCATCTTGATCCAGGCGCATTACTTTAACTCCCATAGTTGCGCGTCCTGTTTGTGAAATATTGGCAAGATTGGTTCGAATCATGACACCTGTATCAGTGATAATCATCAAATCCTCATCCCCTTGAACAGTCATAAGACCGGCCAGCAAGCCATTTTTTTCGGTAATTTTAGCTGTCTGCATTCCCTTACCACCACGACCTTTTGTTGGGTATTCAGTAGCGACTGTACGCTTACCATATCCTTTTTCTGTGATAATAAGAACCTCATCTTGATCAGTAATCAAGCTGGCACCAACAACCGTGTCTCCTTCACGAAGGTTAACACCTTTCACACCAGTGGCGATACGACTCATGCCACGAACGGCTGATTGATTAAAGCGAACTGCATAACCAAACTTGGTACCAATGATAATATCCATATCTCCTTCCGTCAACAAGACATTGATTAACTCATCTTCATCCTTAAGATTCAGTGCTTTGAGACCATTTTGACGAATATTGGCAAACTCCTTAACACTGGTTCTCTTCACAATACCGTGACGGGTTGTAAAGAAGAGATAAGCATCGTCACTGCGATCAGACTCAACATTGATAACCGTCTGAATACTTTCGTCTTCATCCAATTTCAAGAGATTAACTACTGGTAGCCCTTTGGCAGTCCGACCATACTCAGGAATTTCATAACCTTTCAGGCGATAGACACGTCCTTTATTTGTAAAGAAGAGTAAATGATCATGAGTGCTAGTTGACACTAACTCTCGGACAAAATCGTCATCCTTAACACCTGTCCCTTGAACACCACGACCCCCACGTTTTTGAGCAGTAAATTCATCCTGATCCAAACGCTTAATGTAGCCTCTGTTAGAAAGGGTAATCAAGACATCCGATTCTTCAATCAAATCTTCATCTTCAAGACTCAAGACTTCACCGACCATCAACTCTGTACGACGTTGGTCGCTAAACTTACGCTTGACTTCGTCCAATTCGTCTTTGATGATTTGAGAAACACGTTCTGGCTTAGCAAGAATATCTGCTAAATCCGCAATCAGAGCCAAGAGGTCATCATACTCAGACTGAATTTTATCGCGTTCCAAACCTGTCAAACGACGAAGACGCATATCAAGGATGGCCTGACTTTGACGTTCAGAAAGCTTAAACTTACTCATCAACTCAGCTTGTGCTTCTGCGTCTGTTTCACTAGCACGGATGATACGAATCACTTCATCGATATGGTCTAGCGCAATCAAGAGACCTTCTAAGATATGAGCGCGTGCTTCCGCTTTTTCCTTATCAAAACGGGTACGACGAACAACTACTTCTTTTTGGTGCTCGATATAAGCATCCAAAATCTGACGAAGGGATAAAATCTTCGGTACACCATTTTGGATAGCAAGCATATTGAAACCAAAGTTGGTTTGCATCTGGGTCATCTTAAAGAGGTTATTGAGGATAACATTGGCTGAGGCATCGCGCTTGACTTCAATAACAAATCGAACCCCTTCACGGTTTGATTCATCACGTACTGCTGTGATCCCCTCAATGCGTTTTTCCTGAACCAAACGAACAATATGCTCATGCACCTTGGTTTTGTTGACCATATAAGGAAATTCTGTTACAACAATGCGCTCACGGCCAGTCTTAGTTTCTTCGATTTCAGTACGAGAACGAAGAACAATAGAACCTTTACCTGTTTCATAAGCCTTATGAATGCCTGATTTCCCCATGACAAGGGCACCTGTTGGAAAATCTGGACCAGGCAAGACTTCCATCAAGTCCTTGGTAGTCACTTCAGGATTGTCCATGACGAGCTTGACTGCATCAATGGTTTCACCCAGATTATGAGGGGGAATATTGGTCGCCATCCCAACGGCAATACCAGTTGCTCCATTTACCAAAAGGTTTGGAAAGCGCGCTGGCAAGACCAAGGGTTCACGTTCATTGGCGTCATAGTTATCAACGAAATCAACTGTATTTTTATTGATATCACGAAGCATCTCCAGAGCAATCTTGCTCATACGTGCCTCAGTATAACGCTGGGCGGCAGCACCATCACCATCCATGGAACCAAAGTTCCCATGCCCATCTACAAGCATGTAACGGTAGCTCCACCATTGAGCCATACGGACCATGGCTTCATAGATAGAGGAATCCCCGTGTGGGTGATATTTACCCATGACATCCCCTGTAATACGAGCAGATTTTTTATGGGGTTTGTCTGGAGTGACACCCAATTCATTCATTCCGTAGAGAATGCGACGGTGAACAGGTTTTAAGCCATCTCGAACATCAGGAAGAGCCCGGGCTACGATAACACTCATGGCGTAATCGATAAAGCTCGTCTTCATCTCCTTTGTCAGATTGACATTCACTAAATTTTTATCCTGCATTAATAAATGCCTCATTTCACAATTAGTAAGTAACAACATTATACCATAAATTCCCATCTATTTCAGCCTCTAAACCACTAAAACGTTTACATTGAGAACTATAAGGCATATTCGTGACAAAGTTTTTTAAAAGTGATAGAATGAAGTTGTCTGGGGAAAATCCCCTAATAAAATTAAGGAGATGTTTAGAACAATGACTTCAACTAAACAACACAAAAAAGTTATTCTTGTCGGTGATGGTGCTGTAGGTTCATCTTACGCTTTTGCACTTGTTAACCAAGGAATTGCACAAGAGCTTGGAATTATCGAAATTCCACAATTGCATGAAAAAGCTGTTGGTGACGCGCTTGACCTTAGTCACGCCCTTGCCTTCACTTCACCTAAAAAAATCTATGCAGCTCAATACTCTGACTGTGCAGACGCTGACCTTGTTGTGATCACTGCAGGTGCGCCTCAAAAACCAGGTGAAACTCGTCTTGACCTTGTAGGTAAAAACCTTGCTATCAACAAATCAATCGTAACTCAAGTTGTTGAATCAGGTTTCAAAGGTATCTTCCTTGTTGCTGCTAACCCAGTTGACGTTTTGACTTACTCAACTTGGAAATTCTCTGGTTTCCCTAAAGAACGCGTTATCGGTTCAGGTACTTCACTTGACTCAGCTCGTTTCCGTCAAGCACTTGCTGAAAAATTGGATGTGGATGCTCGTTCAGTTCATGCTTACATCATGGGTGAACACGGTGACTCTGAGTTCGCTGTTTGGTCACACGCAAACATCGCTGGTGTAAACCTTGAAGAATTCCTTAAAGACACTCAAAATGTTCAAGAAGCTGAATTGATTGAATTATTCGAAGGTGTTCGTGATGCAGCCTACACAATCATCAACAAAAAAGGTGCAACATACTACGGTATCGCAGTAGCCCTTGCTCGTATCACTAAAGCAATCCTTGACGATGAAAACGCAGTACTTCCACTTTCAGTATTCCAAGAAGGTCAATATGGAGTTGAGAACGTCTTTATCGGTCAACCAGCTGTTGTTGGTGCACACGGTATCGTTCGTCCAGTAAATATCCCATTGAACGATGCAGAAACTCAAAAAATGCAAGCATCTGCAAAAGAATTGCAAGCTATTATTGACGAAGCATGGAAAAACCCAGAATTCCAAGAAGCTTCTAAAAACTAATTTAACTTAACTATAGACAACTCCTTGAATCATCAGGGAGTTGTTTTTTCTGTATTATAGTAGGTTAAAGTTGAAATAGCACCCCATTACTCTAAAACGTTGTTATAAAATGCTTTAAATTCCTAATTGATTTGTTTAGATTTTATTTCATTTCTCTATAAAACGCATATTATCTAGTTTTTATACCTGATAATATGCGTTCTATTGTGTCAAAACTTACTTGATTTCTCCTCAACTCAAACTTTGTCTCATCTTTATTTTTATTATGTTTTTTCAAGCAAATCTTGTATCATCCGATGCAGTTCTTCGATTTTCTCAGATTGCTTCTCTAGTAATATTCTCTGACTAGACAATTCATCTTGGAGTTTATCAAGTTTTATCTGTTCATCTGGATTGTCCTTTACAAAAAAGTTCGTCAAAGCACTTGTTAACATTCCTATTGTTCCAATACCGACAAGCATCAGTAAAACTGCTAGCCATTTCCCAAAAAGGGAAACTGGAACAATATCACCATAACCTACAGTGGTTACTGTAACAAGAGCCCACCAGAGACTATCTGAGAAGGATTTTTCTTCAACTACAGATAAAATTGAACTTCCTACTAGAACGATAAAAATATTAACATACAAGATATAAATCAGGCCATTTGTCCGTAAGAATCTACTAATTTTTCTTTCTAATTTACCTGTAAGTCCAATTATTCTAAGTAAACGAGTCAGTTTCAGTAATTTTGTCAGCCTTACTAGGCGAAAGATACGTCCTAATCGAAACACTGTAAAAATAGCATTTAAAGGCAGGATAGCTAGCAGATCAAAGATATTTTCAATTATGAATCGCGATTTCCCTTTACTTAAAAAGAACCGCCAGCCATAATCTACAACAAACACAAACCAAAGTAGCAAGTCAATAATACTATAAGGCGGATTGTCCAAATCAATCATCTTAGCAAATCCAAGCAAGACTAGAATAACAGAGATTAAAGCAAGTAAAATAATTGTTGTATCATAATAATCTGCAAAAAACCATTTTCTTTTCACACTACTTCTCCTATGTTATTTTTGAACGTTATACCACAACAAATATCTAATAATTTATAAAAAGAAGGCACTCGCCTTCTTTTTATATGTCTGTCAAGGGTGTTGCGGTATCTGGTGAGGTATCATAAACCTTAAAGTCTACTCCGACTCCCAGATCAGCTTGTGCTAGCTGATTGACCATGGTCATGTGAGCCAGCTCCTTGATATTGTTTTCCTTAGACAAGTGACCAAGGTAGATTTTCTTAGTGCGATTTCCTAAGGTACGAATCATAGCTTCAGCACCATCTTCATTAGAAAGGTGACCGAGATCCGATAGGATTCGTTGTTTGAGTCGCCAAGCATAAGATCCTGCTCGCAAAATCTCTACATCATGGTTGGACTCGATAAGATAGCCGTCCGCATTTTCGACAATTCCTGCCATACGGTCACTGACATAACCTGTATCTGTCAAAAGGACAAAACTTTTATCATCTTTCATAAAGCGATAGAACTGCGGTGCGACTGCATCATGGCTTACACCAAAACTCTCGATGTCAATATCTCCAAAGGTTTTGGTTTTGCCCATCTCAAAGATATGCTTTTGCGAAGAATCCACCTTGCCAAGATATTTACTATTTTCCATAGCTTGCCAGGTCTTTTCATTGGCATAAAGATCCATACCATACTTGCGAGCCAAAACGCCTACTCCATGGATATGATCTGAATGCTCATGGGTAATCAAGATGGCATCCAGGTCTTCTGGTTTGCGGTTAATTTCAGCTAGCAGACTGGTAATTTTCTTACCAGATAAGCCCGCATCCACTAAAAGCTTCTTTTTTGGGGTTTCCAGATAAAAGGAATTTCCACTGGAACCTGACGCTAAAATACTATATTTAAAGCCTGTTTCACTCATTCTAGTCTTCTACTTCATCCTCCCATACTTCTTCTTTCACTGCATCCTTATCATAAGGGAGCACAATGGTAAAGGTTGATCCCTTACCGTATTCACTCTTGGCCCAAATAAAGCCCTTATGTTGTTTGATAATTTCTTTGGCAATAGACAGTCCCAGACCTGTTCCACCTTGGGCACGACTTCTAGCACGATCCACACGATAAAAACGGTCAAAGATACGTGGTAAATCCTGCTTAGGAATACCTAAACCATGGTCTGAGATGGATAAAATCATCTGGTCTTCAGTTGTCTTCATTCTGACAGTAATTTTACCCCCATCTGGCGAATACTTAATGGCATTATTTAAAATATTGTCGACAACCTGCGTCATCTTATCTGTATCAATTTCCATCCAGATAGAATTGATAGGATAATCTCTCACCAACTCATATTTTTTCTCCTTTTCCTGTCCTTTCATCTTGTCAAAACGGTTGAGGATAAAGGTAATAAAGGCAGTAAAGTTAATCAGTTCCACATCCAGATGACTGGTCGCATTATCAATCCGAGAGAGATGAAGGAGGTCAGTCACCATGCGCATCATACGGTTGGTTTCATCAAGAGAAACCTTGATAAAGTCTGGTGCTACAGTTTCACACAAAGCTCCCTCATCCAAGGCTTCAAGATAAGATTTCACGCTGGTTAAAGGAGTCCGTAACTCATGGCTAACATTGGAAACAAAGAGTCTCCGTTCGCGCTCTTCCTTCTCCTGCTCCGTCGTATCATGCAAAACAGCCACCAAACCTGAAATAAAGCCAGACTCTCGACGAATCAAGGCAAATCGAACTCGAAGGCTCAGATATTCGCCATTGATGTCTTGAGAATCTAGCAACAATTCTGGACTTTGGGTAATCAAATCACGTAATTCATAGTCTTCTTCTATCTTGAGCAATTCCAAAATGCTTCTATTCAGAACATCTTCTTTAACCAGCCCCAGTTGCTTCTTGGCTGTATCGTTAATCATGATAATCTGACCCCGACGGTTGGTCGCAAGAACCCCATCTGTCATATAAAACAGAATACTATTTAGTCTCTTACTCTCTTGTTCTAGATTTTCCTGAGTGAGACGAATAACCTCCGACAAGTCATTCAAATTATTGGTAATATTGGTGATTTCAGACCCACCTTGCATATCAAGAACCTTGGAATAATCTCCTGCAATCAAATCTTTAACCTTTTGATTGATTTGCTTCAATCGAATATTATCACGTCTATTCTCTAGTAATAGAAGGGTCACAACAAGGATGAAACCTAACAAAATCAGGATAAAGATAAAATCTCTGGTAAAAATGGTTTGTTTCAGTAAATCAAGCATTATTTCTCATGTAATACCCTACACCACGGCGCGTCAAGATATACTCTGGTCGGCTGGGCGTATCTTCAATCTTCTCACGCAGACGTCGGACAGTCACATCAACTGTACGGACATCACCAAAATAGTCATAACCCCAGACAGTCTCAAGCAAGTGTTCGCGCGTAATGACTTGACCTGTATGCGATGCCAAATGATACAAAAGCTCAAACTCACGGTGGGTTAAGTCTAGTTCTTCGCCATATTTTTTAGCCACGTAAGCGTCTGGAACAATTTCTAAATCCCCAATTTGGATAGGTTGAGGTTTGCTATCTGCTTCCTGCCCATCTACTGGCATAGGTTGAGAACGACGCAGCAAAGCTTTAACACGCGCCTGCAACTCACGATTGGAGAAGGGTTTTGTCACATAGTCATCTGCTCCAAGCTCTAAACCGATAACCTTATCAAATTCACTGTCTTTAGCCGACAGCATGATAATAGGTACACTGCTGGTCTTGCGAATGGTCTTAGCAACTTCTAAACCATCAATTTCTGGAAGCATCAAATCCAGAATAATAATATCTGGTTGCTCTGCTTCAAATTGCTCTAGCGCTTCACGACCATTAAAAGCAGTTACAACTTCGTAACCTTCCTTGGTCATATTAAACTTAATAATATCCGAGATTGGTTTCTCATCATCTACAATTAGTATTTTTTTCATATGTTCACCTTTTTCTCTACTATTATACCAAAAAAATAGCAAGAAGACACAATAGCTAGTCTTGGCTACTGTCTAAGTTGGCTTTTGCATAAGCCTGCCAGATTTTTTGTTGGGGTTTGGCAAGTGGGTAATTCTTGAATTCTTCTGGTGAAAGCCAGCGAACTTCCCTATCTGAAAAATCATGGTAGTCACTCACCTGACCTGCTAGAATCTGTACATGCCACTTGCGATGACTAAAGACATGCTTGACAGTCTCAAAATAAACATCAAGCCAATCAACATCTAGGTCATAGTCCTGCTGGAAACTCTCTTCTGGACTGGGACCAAAGTTCACGCTTTCTTCTGCAACCTGATGAAAGAGGTCAAACTGCTCTTCTTGCGGAAACTCATCAACTTCTATCAAGGGGAAATGCCAAAATCCTGCCAAGAGCTTTTCACTTTCATTTTTTTCAAGCAAAAATTGTCCCTGACTATTCTTTACCACCAAGGCTTTAAGATAAATAGGGACCGGCTTTTTCTTGGGAGCCTTGATTGGATAACGGTCCATGCTTCCATTCTGATATGCAGCACTAAAGTCCTTCACCGGACTCTCTTCTGGTCTAGGATTTACAGGAGCCTCAATATCAGACCCCAAGTCCATCAGAGCTTGGTTGAAGTCACCCGGACGTTCTGGGTCAATCAAGATTTCCATCATTGCCTGAAAAATTTTGCGATTACTTGGAATCCCAATATCGTGATTGACTTCAAACAGACGCGCCAAAACACGCATAACATTACCATCTACAGCTGGCTCAGGCAAATTAAAAGCGATACTGGAAATTGCTCCTGCTGTGTAAGGGCCAATCCCTTTCAAACTGGAAATTCCTTCATAGGTATTTGGAAATTGGCCACCAAAATCAGTCATAATCTGCTGGGATGCAGCCTGCATATTGCGTACTCGAGAATAATATCCCAGTCCCTCCCAAGCCTTCAACAAACGCTCTTCAGGCGCATTCGCCAAACTTTCCACTGTTGGAAACCAGTCCAAGAATCGTTCATAATAAGGAATAACTGTATCCACCCTGGTCTGCTGAAGCATGATTTCAGATACCCAGATGTGATAAGGCTTTTTACTCCTACGCCATGGTAAATCTCTTTTGTTTTCATCATACCAGTTGAGAAGTTTCTTACGAAAAGAAACAATCTTCTCCTCCGGCCACATGGCAATACTATATTCTTTCAAATCTAACATATCTCTAGTATAACACAGAAGACTCTAACTGTCCTTTTCCTAGTATTAAAAAGCCTCTTCCCAAAGGAAAGAGGACTAAATTTTATTGATGAACTGCTTGCAGTCTGAGAAAAAATGAGCTTGGATATTATTTCCAAACTCATTTAAAGTCAATTTCAATATACTAGAACAAGCCTAGTACAGTTCCATCGCTTTCAACATCCATGTTGAGAGCAGCTGGTCGTTTTGGAAGTCCTGGCATGGTCATGACATCACCAGTTAGAGCAACGATAAAGCCTGCACCTAATTTTGGCACCAATTCGCGAATGGTAATTTCAAAGTTTTCAGGTGCTCCAAGTGCATTTGGATTATCTGAAAAACTGTATTGAGTTTTAGCCATACAGATTGGCAATTTGTCCCAACCGTTTTGAACGATTTGAGCAATTTGTGTTTGAGCTTTCTTCTCAAAGTTTACTTTGCTACCACGGTAGATTTCAGTAACAATCTTTTCAATCTTTTCTTGAACAGAAAGGTCATTGTCATACAAACGTTTATAGTTAGATGGGTTTTCAGCGATAGTCTTGACAACCGTTTCAGCAAGAGCTACTCCACCTTCTGCGCCATCAGCCCAGACACTAGCCAACTCAACTGGAACATCAATTGAGGCACAGAGTTCTTTCAAAGCTGCAATTTCAGCTTCAGTATCAGAGACAAATTCATTGATTGCTACAACTGCAGGTACACCAAATTTACGGATATTTTCAACGTGGCGTTTCAAGTTGGCAAAACCTGCACGCACTGCTTCTACGTTTTCCTCTGTCAAAGCGTCTTTAGCCACACCACCATTCATCTTAAGGGCACGAAGGGTTGCGACGATAACAACTGCATCTGGAGATGTTGGCAAGTTTGGTGTCTTAATATCAAGGAATTTCTCAGCACCAAGGTCTGCACCAAAACCAGCTTCAGTAACTGTGTAATCAGCCAAGTGAAGGGCTGTGCTTGTTGCCAAGACTGAATTACATCCATGAGCGATATTGGCAAATGGACCACCATGTACAAAGGCAGGTGTACCGTAAATTGTCTGAACCAGGTTCGGCTTAATCGCATCCTTCAAAATCAAAGCCAAGGCACCTTCAACCTGCAAATCACCTACAGAAACTGGTGTACGGTCGTAACGATAACCAATAACGATATTCGCCAAACGGCGTTTCAAATCTTCAATATCAGTCGCCAAGCAAAGAATAGCCATGATTTCAGAAGCAACTGTAATGTCAAAGCCATCCTCACGAGGAATACCGTTTAGAGGGCCACCAAGTCCGACGGTCACGTGACGAAGTGCTCGGTCGTTCAAGTCCACTACACGTTTCCAGAGAATACGGCGTTGGTCAATTCCCAACTCATTTCCTTGGTGCAAGTGGTTGTCAATCAAGGCAGAAAGCGCATTGTTAGCAGTTGTAATGGCATGCATGTCTCCAGTAAAGTGGAGGTTGATGTCCTCCATTGGCAGTACTTGGGCATAACCACCGCCAGCAGCACCACCCTTGATACCCATAACTGGACCAAGAGATGGTTCGCGGATAGCAATCATCGTTTTCTTGCCAATCTTGTTCAAGGCATCCGCAAGACCAATGGTAATAGTTGATTTTCCTTCACCTGCAGGTGTTGGGTTGATAGCAGTAACCAAAATCAATTTCCCAACTGGATTGCTCTCAACTGCACGAATTTTATCAAAGCTGAGCTTAGCCTTGTACTTTCCATACAACTCTAAATCGTCGTAAGAAATACCAAGTTTCTCTACAACATCAACGATTGGCTTCAACTCAATACTCTGTGCGATTTCAATATCTGTTTTCATTCAAAACTCCTCTAACCTCTTATATGATAATTCATTATAACACAAAACAAGATTTTTAACATCCAAAAACTCTCTAAACGTTCGTAATTATTCCTATTTTTAAGGTTTTTGGAGCCCTTTCTTAAATTTTATATGGCTTTATAGTTTGAAACTATAGTAGATTCTTATTATTTTTTATATATATTCAAGCGCTTTCTTTTGCTTATTATTTTTTTTTGGTACAATGGTGCTATGAAAATTTTAGTTACATCGGGTGGTACCAGTGAAGCTATCGATAGCATCCGCTCTATCACTAACCATTCTACAGGTCGCTTGGGGAAAATCATCACAGAAACTTTGCTTGCTGCAGGGCATGAAGTTTATTTAATGACGACAAAACGAGCTGTAAAGCCAGAAGCTCACCCTAATCTAAGCATTCGAGAAATTACCAATACCAAGGACCTTCTACTGGAAATGCAAGAACGTGTCAAGGACTATCAGGTCTTGATTCACTCAATGGCCGTATCTGACTACACTCCTGTTTATATGACGGGACTTGAGGAAGTTCAGGCTAGCTCTAATTTGGAAGAATTTTTAAGCAAGCAAAATCATCAAGCTAAGATTTCTTCGACTGATGAGGTTCAGGTTTTATTCCTGAAAAAAACACCAAAAATCATCTCTCTAGTCAAGGAGTGGAATCCTGCTATTCATCTGATTGGTTTCAAACTGTTGGCTGATGTCTCTGAGGATTATCTCATAGAAATTGCTAGACAGAATCTTATCAAGAACCAAGCAGACTTGATTATCGCAAATGACCTGACTCAAATCTCAGCGAACCAGCACCGTGCAATCTTTGTTGAAAAAGATCAGCTTCAAACAGTCCAGACTAAAGAAGAAATTGCAGAACTCCTCCTTGAAAAAATTCAAGCCTATCATTCTTAGAAAGGAAAGCTATGGCACATATACTCTTGGCTGTAACGGGGTCAATCGCCTCTTACAAGTCGGCAGATTTAGTTAGTTCGCTTAAAAAACAAGGTCATCAAGTCACTGTCTTAATGACTCAGGCTGCTACAGAGTTTATCCAACCTTTGACACTACAGGTCTTATCACAGAATCCTGTCCACTTGGATGTCATGAAAGAACCCTATCCTGATCAAGTAAATCATATCGAACTTGGAAAAAAAGCAGATTTATTTATCGTGGCCCCTGCAACAGCTAACACTATTGCAAAACTAGCCCACGGCTTTGCGGACAACATAGTAACTTGTATTGCTCTAGCCTTGCCAAGTCATATTCCCAAACTCATCGCACCTGCTATGAATACAAAGATGTATGACCATCCAGCAACTCAGGCTAATCTGAAAACATTAGAAACCTACGGCTATCAGCTGATTGCTCCTAAGGAATCCCTACTAGCTTGTGGAGACCATGGACGAGGAGCTTTAGCTGACCTCACAATTATTTTAGAAAGAATAAAGGAAACTCTCGATGAAAAAACGCTCTAATATTGCTCCTATTGCTATCTTTTTTGCAACCATGCTCGTGATACACTTTCTGAGCTCACTTATCTTTAACCTTTTTCCATTCCCAATCAAACCGACTATCGTTCATATTCCTGTCATTATTGCCAGCATTATCTACGGTCCACGAGTTGGGGTTACACTTGGATTTTTGATGGGGCTACTTAGCTTGACCGTTAACACGATTACAATTTTACCAACAAGCTACCTCTTCTCACCATTTGTACCAAACGGAAACATCTACTCAGCTATCATTGCCATCGTTCCACGTATTTTGATTGGTTTAACTCCTTATCTAGTCTATAAACTGATGAAAAATAAAACTGGTCTTATTTTAGCTGGTGCCCTTGGCTCACTAACCAACACAGTCTTTGTACTTGGTGGAATTTTCTACCTTTTTGGAAATGTTTTTGATGGTAATATCCAAAAACTCCTAGCAACTGTTATCTCAACAAACTCAATTGCCGAATTAGTCATTTCCGCAGTTCTAACCCTAGCTATTGTCCCAAGACTACAGACTTTGAAAAAATAAAAACATTCTCCACTTTCAAACCTGAAGGTGGAGATTTTGTTCGAGGTAGTTTCTTTTTAGTGAACTTTTTACTAACTTTTAACTTAAAAACGACCTATAAACTCAAGTAAATCCTTGATTTATTGTCTTGTTTATTGTACTATACTAGTGTATATACAGTTAAAAAGGAGATTCTTATGAATACACGGAAAAAGACACAATTTATGACAATGACTGCCCTCTTAACGGCTATTGCAATTTTGATTCCAATTGTTATGCCTTTTAAGATTGTCATTCCACCTGCTTCCTATACTTTAGGAAGCCACATCGCTATTTTTATTGCCATGTTCTTATCGCCCTTGATGGCTGTTTTTGTCATCATAGCCTCTAGTTTTGGATTTTTGATGGCTGGCTATCCCATGGTTATCGTTTTTCGAGCTTTTTCCCATATCTTTTTTGGGACATTGGGAGCTCTTTACCTACAAAAATTCCCCGATACCCTAGATAAACCAAAATCTTCCTGGGTTTTCAACTTTGTTTTGGCTGTTGTTCATGCCCTTGCTGAAGTATTAGCCTGTGTCCTTTTTTACGCAACTTCCGGTACCAATGTAGAAAACATGTTCTATGTTCTCTTTGTGCTAGTTGGATTTGGTACAATTATCCATAGTATGGTAGACTATACCTTAGCACTAGCTGTCTATAAAGTACTTCGAAAACGCCGTTAAAAGGAAAAACTATGACAAAAGATCGCAAACAAGCCCTGCTCCAACTCTTGAAAGAAGCTCCTAAAGCCCTCAACGGCCAAAGTTTGGCTGAACATTTTCATGTCACACGTCAGGTCATTGTACAGGACATTGCAATTTTAAGAGCCGATGGCGCTCCTATCCTATCCACCAATCGTGGCTACATCTATAAGCAAATTGATACCAATCCATACGTCCACAAACTTTTCAAAGTCAAACATGAAGTTGAAGAAATCGGTCAAGAACTCCTTGCTATCGTAGATAATGGTGGACGTGTTCAAAACACCTTGATTGACCATCCCGTTTATGGAGAAATTGAAACCTTGCTGAAACTGTCTTGCCGCAGAGATGTTCAACATTTTCTAGAACAAGTCGAGCATTCTGATTTTAGACCTTTATCTGAATTAACAGATGGTGTCCATTACCACCTAGTCGAAGCCGAAACAAAACAAGACCTCCACTATATCGAGGAGGCCTTGGATCAGCTAGGTTATTTAGTAAAGGATTAGAAGATTTTCTTTTCCCAATCGTCTTCTGTACGGCGAGGGTAGAAAAATTCAGACTTGTCAGGAGCTTCCATCATCTCCATCAGGGGTAATATATCATAAGCCAGATCCAAGTTTGGAATCTGGTCTTTTTGCACCCAAGAAACTTCTCCAAATCCAAAAGATTGAGACTTTTATATAGAATCAGCTATAGCATGTTCTAAAGACTATCCGCTTGATTTTATATCGAAAAGCTTCTCCGTAATTTTTCACACTTTCGTTCTCTTAACTTTCTTTTCGAGCGATAAACATACCATATTCTTTAGGAATGATCAACATACCATTATTAAACTCACTTTCCAATCTTTTACGTATTATTTCCTCTTCTAGTGAACCTATTTCTGAAATTCCTTTAAAGGATTGGATGTATTTAACTAGATCATCTATACTAGTTACCTGTAACTCATCATCATAGAGTAATGTATCGACAGAGTTAAAATACCTACTCAGGTACCTTTTGCCATTTTGTAAAGTAAACGTTTTATTTTCTAAATCTTGATTAACCTCATCTTTAAATAAATTTGCCAAATAATTTACAACTCCATTTTCACCAAATGTAGCACAGTAAAAAACACCTCCTGTTTTTAAGACTCTATTCACCTCAGAGAGAGATTTAGGAATATCATTCACATGATGTAGAAGCATATTAGCAATAACAATATCAAACGTTTCATTCTCAAAAGAAATCTTTTGAATATCCATTATCTCATAGTTGACATTGTCTCTATTTCCAATCACTGATCTCGTTGTTCTCACCATATCTTTAGAAAAATCTGTAATAACCAACTGCTTCATTTTATCTATAGAATCACTATTACTTTTCCACAGTTCTCCTGTACCACATCCCAATTCTAGAACCTTTACTTCATCAGTGATTTGGTAGTTAGAAAATATCCAATTATTAAATCCCAATTTATTTTTTGAATACTTCTTATGTATTTTTACTCTAATATCAAGATTATCATGACTTTTATATTGTTCAATTACTTTATCAATCATTTTCTGGTACTTCCTTTCATATTGTAAGATTATACCATAAAATAAAACAATCTCCGATTTCAAAATTGAAAGTGGAGATTGTTCAAGATATAAATAGGAAATTTAGCAGTATTCAGTTGACTTACACCGCCATACTTAGCCTATATTTCAGTACCGTACTTTAAAAGATAACACCTATCAACTAATCATAGAACTAGAAAATTTTCTTTTCCCAATCGTCTTCTGTACGGCGAGGGTAGAAAAACTCCGACTTATCAGGCGCTTCCATCATTTCCATCAATGGTAGCATATCATAGGCCAGATCCAAGTTTGGAATCTGGTCTTTTTGCACCCAAGAAACTTCTCCCTCTTCTGAAGAGCGAAGGGTGCCAGAGAACTCAGTCGCCTTATAACAAACGACAATATAGCGCCCACCTGTATCTAGTGGCCAATTTTTAATGCCGACAAGTTGAGGATTTTGGATAGTCAATCCTGTTTCTTCATAGATTTCACGGATAACAGACTCTGCGAAAGCCTCGCCATTTTCTACATGGCCTCCAGGAAAGGCATAACCAGACCAGCGATTGTTTTCAGGGGCGCGATACTGCATCACCACGCGCTGAGTTTCGAGATCTTCAATCAGACAAATATTTGTTAAAATCGTTAATTGGGAACGGGACATAAATTTACTCGCTTTCTAATTTATTAAATTTTCATACTTACTACCAGAAATATTAGCTTTTACTTTTTAGAATTATTTAGAATAGAATACCATTCGTTTTTCCTTTATAGGCTTTCCAAGTTCAAGTATCTTTTCTTGTCCATCAAAAGTAAAACCCATTTTTTGATAGAAAGCAATGGCGCGCTTGTTATCTTTCAATACCCATAAGAAAATTTCAGAAAAATGATCAAGAGCAGTCAAAGCTGCTTTCACTAACTTTTGTGCGATACCTTTTCCATAATAGTCTTTTAAAACATATAAAGCAATAATTTCACCAGCTTGAATAGTCTCATCACGAAAGTTTCCATAACTGATAAAACCAACTACCTTCACGCCATCTATCGCGATCAATGTATTTTCTGGATACTTTTGACTAAAGAATCGACATCTTTCTAACGTCATTGTCTCCTGAAATTCTGCAGGCAAAAGATCGTCATAAGCCTCTCTCCACGTTTGCCAGTGAACAAGGGATTTACCTTCTATCTCTTCAGGTGTTTCCATTGATTTGATAATAACCGTCATTTATTTTCTGCTCCTTAATCCAACAGTCTGACTTCCTTTGCTACTTTTTGTAGAAATTTTTCTCTTGTTGAACTTGTATTCACTTCACGTCCTAACTCTCCTAAGATTGAAACCCTCTTTGTTTTTATGCCACAATGATTCAATACAGCATTCTTTAATACTGATATTCCATAACTGTCTGGAATGTTAATCGGACCTGAAAATACTTTGTACCACCAAGTTGGTGCCATGGAGGTTGCATAGATACTAGCTGTTTTTCCTTTTAGTAACTTTTTGAACTGTTTCCCTCTCAAGTAGTTCAAAATAAAGCTTCCTCGATTATTTGCGGAGTATGCAATGCCTGGCGTAAAAACACGATCAATCCAGCCCTTCAATAGACTAGGCATACTACTCCACCAAATAGGATAAACAAAAATTAAATGATCTGCCCACTGGATTAATGATTGAGAGCGTAGTATGAAAGAGTCCTCTTCCATCCGTTTTCGATAACCATAACGTAATACAGGATCAAAATCTTCTTCATTAAGATTAATCATTTCAAGTTCATGTCTCTTTGAGTCTATATTTTCTACAATCGTTTGAAAAATTGCTTGACAGTAACTTTCTTTATCAGGATGTCCATTGATAACTAAAATATTCATAAAATTCCCCTAATCCAAGGCCTTGACTTCTAACATCATATCCCGAATCTGAGCTGCTAGTTCAAAGTCAAGCACTTCAACGGCTTCTTGCATTTGTTTTTCAAGTTTCTTGACAAGCTCTTTGCGCTCTTGTTTGTTTAGGCTATTGATATCGACTTCCTTGTCCTCTTCTTTAGCAACTGCCTTGGTCACAGCAATCAGATCACGGATTTCTTTCTTGATTGTCTGAGGCACAATACCGTGTTCTTCATTATAAGCCATCTGGATTTTGCGACGGCGGGCAGTTTCATCGATAGCACGTTGCATAGACTGGGTAACCGTGTCCGCATACATGATAACATGACCTTCGTTATTACGGGCAGCGCGGCCAATGGTCTGGATGAGTCCACGTTCGTTACGAAGGAAACCTTCCTTGTCAGCATCGAGAATGGCTACCAAGCTTACCTCAGGAACATCAATCCCTTCACGGAGCAGGTTGATTCCGACCAAGACATCAAAGACACCCAAGCGCAGATCACGGATAATCTCCGTTCGTTCCAAAGTCTTGATATCCGAGTGCATGTACTTGACCTTAATGCCCATTTCCTTGAAGTAGTCGGTCAAATCTTCTGCCATTTTCTTGGTCAAGGTTGTAATAAAGGTACGTTCGTTCTTTTCAACACGGGCATTGATTTCACCTAAGAGGTCATCAATCTGTCCCATTGTCGGACGGACTTCTACTTCAGGATCCAAAAGACCCGTTGGTCGAATGATTTGCTCAATCACTGTCTCGGTCTGTTCATTTTCATAGTCGCCTGGTGTTGCTGAAACGTAAACAATCTGATGCACATGGCTTTCAAACTCTTCACGACGGAGAGGACGATTGTCCAGAGCAGACGGCAAACGGAAACCGTAATTTACTAACATTTCCTTACGAGAACGGTCTCCATTGTACATGCCTTTGATTTGTCCCATGGTCATATGACTCTCGTCAATCATGATTAAGAAATCATCTGGGAAGAAGTCGAGAAGCGTATAGGGAGGCTCTCCTTCGCTCCGTCCATCCATATGGCGAGAATAATTTTCAACCCCGTTGGTATAGCCCATCTCATGCAACATTTCGATATCATACTCTGTCCGCTGTTTCAAACGTTGGGCTTCAAGCAATTTACCTTCCTTCTCAAAGACAGCTAACTGCTCTTCTAATTCTGCCTGAATCTTGGCAATGGCAACTTCCATGTGGTCATCATTGGTCACGAAGTGAGTCGCAGGGAAAATCGCCAAATGATCCACTTCTCCCAATACCTGACCAGTCAAGGCTTCAACCTCACGAATACGGTCAATTTCGTCTCCAAAAAATTCTACTCGAAAGGCGTGTTCATCACGAGAGGCTGGGAAAATCTCCACTACATCCCCACGAACGCGAAATCTTCCGCGTTGGAAATCAATATCATTTCGCTCAAACTGAATATCGACCAAGTCATTTAAGAGTTTATCACGAGAAATTTCAAGACCTGGACGAAGACTAACGACACTATCAGCGTATTCCTTGGGCGAACCCAAACCATAGATACAAGAGACTGAAGCCACGACAATAACATCATTGCGCTCCAAAAGGGCTGAAGTCGCTGAGTGTCGGAGCTTATCAATCTCGTCATTGACAGAGCTATCCTTTTCAATATAGGTATCACTGGAAGGGACATAGGCCTCAGGTTGGTAATAATCATAGTAAGATACGAAGTACTCAACAGCATTTTCAGGGAAAAATTCCTTGAACTCCCCATAGAGTTGACCAGCCAGAGTCTTATTGTGGGCGATGACCAGAGTTGGTTTATTGACTTTGGAAATGACTTGACTCATGGTATAGGTCTTCCCTGTACCAGTCGCCCCCATCAGAATCTGAGCTTTTTCTCCCCCCTCGATATTATCAACCAACTGCTCAATAGCTTGGGGTTGATCTCCTGATGGTTGATATTTTGATACTAGTTTAAATTGATTATCTGTAATGCGATTGATCATAAGAATCCTCTCTCGATGTGCTATTCCTATTTTAGCATACTTGTAGCATTTTCACGAAGAAAAGGACGGACCGAAGTCACATCCTTTCATTTTCTTTCTTTAATTGATAAGCGAGATAAAGAATCAGCAGAAACAAAATAATACTGGACACGATGGAACCCTCAATACCAAAAGACCCACCAGATAGCCAGTCTTGATTGCCTTGTGGAGTAAATTTCATGATTGATGTTCCTGAAGACTGACCACTAACTAATACTCCAAAGAGGTTTCCCTGTGCGAAATTCCAAGCTCCATGAATACCACCTATACCCCATATAGTATCTGTTTTAAGAAGATATAGGGACATGGCAACTCCGAATAAAAAGAGATTCACTAGAGATAAAGGTGTAAGACCAGAATTGCCCATATGAAGCAAAGTAAAGAATAGGCTAGATATAAGAACAGCAAGTTTTAGATTGGTTCTTGAGGCCAATTGAGGAAGGAGCCAAGCACGGGAAACCACTTCTTCTGCTGTCCCCTGTAAAATCCAAAATGGAATGGTAAAAATGACAAAGACAAGCGAATAAGGATTCAAGTGAAAGGACTCAAAACGATATTGCCCCAAGGCCACCAAACCTAACAAGGTCAGAAGAAAAAGTGCCAAACCTAAGCCAAATCCTTTCAGAAGACTGCTAAGGAAATTTTCTTTATAGAATCCCATGGTTCGAATAGGTCTTTTCTCTACTTTTCTAGTCCATCTGAACACAGTGCTGAGAATGAAACCAAAGGCCAGTAAATCTAAAATTAAATGAAAGTCACTTGTTTTATCCATCAAGCTCTGCTGCAAGGTCTGCAAGTAGGTTGCAAGATTTTGACCAGCCTCACCAAAATTTCTAGCAAGTCCGATGAGAGCTAACAAACTAATACCATACAGAGTATAAGCCACAAACTCTCCTATGAAGACAAAAGCAAAGGCTAACAAGGGGCTTGTGTAAATGTTTAAACTCATTTTTGAAGCTTGGAAGTCTTTAAATATTCTTTTGTTCTTCATATTCCTGTCCTCTTTTCTTCTATATACTATTATTATAGCACTTTTTAATAGCAATTCAAGAAAGAAAAGGAAAAACCAATGTTATATTTTCTGACACAAAAATATAAAAATTTGCCTTTTTTTAATTTTTCTGATATAATGGGAAAATATTCGGAAAAGGAGACTAAAAATGAAGAAAAAATTTCTAGCATTTTTGCTAATTTTATTCCCAATTTTCTCATTAGGTATTGCCAAAGCTGAAACGATTAAGATTGTTTCTGATACCGCCTATGCACCTTTTGAGTTTAAAGATTCAGATCAAACTTATAAAGGAATTGATGTTGACATTATCAACAAAGTCGCTGAGATTAAAGGGTGGAACATTCAGATGTCCTATCCTGGATTTGACGCAGCGGTCAATGCGGTTCAAGCTGGTCAAGCTGACGCTATCATGGCAGGGATGACAAAGACTAAAGAACGTGAAAAAGTTTTCACCATGTCTGATACTTACTATGATACAAAAGTTGTCATTGCAACTACAAAGGCACATAAGATTAGTCAGTACGACCAATTGTCTGGTAAAACTGTTGGTGTTAAAAACGGAACAGCCGCTCAACGTTTCCTAGAAACGATTAAAGATAAATACGGCTTTACTATTAAAACATTTGACACTGGTGATTTGATGAACAACAGCTTAAGTGCTGGTGCCATCGATGCCATGATGGATGATAAACCTGTTATCGAGTATGCCATTAACCAAGGTCAAGACCTCCATATTGAAATGGATGGTGAAGCTGTAGGGAGTTTTGCTTTCGGTGTTAAAAAAGGAAGCAAATACGAGCACCTGGTTACTGAATTTAACCAAGCCTTGGCTGAAATGAAAAAAGATGGTAGTCTTGATAAAATCATCAAGAAATGGACTGCTTCATCATCTTCAGCAGTTCCAACTACAACTACTCTAGCGGGCTTAAAAGCCATTCCTGTTAAAGCTAAATACATCATTGCCAGCGATTCTTCTTTTGCACCTTTTGTTTTCCAAAATTCAAGCAACCAATACACTGGTATTGATATGGAATTGATTAAGGCAATCGCTAAAGACCAAGGTTTCGAAATTGAAATCATCAACCCTGGTTTCGATGCTGCGATCAGTGCTGTCCAAGCTGGTCAAGCAGATGGTATCATTGCTGGTATGTCAGTCACAGATGCTCGTAAAGCAACTTTTGACTTCTCAGAATCATACTACACTGCCAATACTATCCTTGGTGTCAAAGAATCAAGTACCATTGCTTCTTATGAAGATTTAAAAGGAAAGACAGTCGGTGTTAAAAACGGAACTGCTTCTCAAACCTTCCTAACAGAAAATCAAAGCAAATACGGTTACAAAATCAAAACCTTCGCTGATGGTTCGTCAATGTATGACAGTTTAAACACTGGTGCCATTGATGCTGTTATGGATGATGAGCCTGTTCTCAAATATTCTATCAGCCAAGGACAAAAATTGAAAACACCAATCGCTGGAACTCCAATCGGTGAAACAGCCTTTGCCGTTAAAAAAGGAGCAAATCCAGAATTGATTGAAATGTTCAACAATGGACTTGCAAACCTTAAAGCAAACGGAGAATTCCAAAAGATTCTTGATAAATACCTAGCTAGTGAGTCTTCAACTGCTTCAACAAGCACTGTTGATGAGACAACTATCTGGGGCTTGCTTCAAAACAACTACAAACAGCTCCTTAGCGGGCTTGGTATCACTCTTGCTCTAGCTCTTATCTCATTTGCTATTGCTATTGTTATCGGAATTATCTTCGGTATGTTTAGTGTCAGCCCCTACAAATCTCTTCGTGTGATCTCTGAGATTTTCGTTGACGTTATCCGTGGTATTCCATTGATGATTCTTGCAGCCTTCATCTTCTGGGGAATTCCAAACTTCATCGAGTCTATCACAGGCCAACAAAGTCCAATTAACGACTTCGTAGCTGGTACTATTGCCCTATCGCTCAATGCAGCCGCTTATATCGCTGAAATCGTTCGTGGTGGTATTCAGGCCGTTCCAGTTGGTCAAATGGAAGCCAGCCGCAGCTTGGGTATCTCTTATGGAAAAACCATGCGTAAGATTATCTTGCCACAAGCAACTAAATTGATGTTGCCAAACTTTGTCAACCAATTTGTTATCGCTCTTAAAGATACAACCATCGTTTCTGCTATCGGTTTGGTGGAACTCTTCCAAACTGGTAAGATTATCATTGCCCGTAACTACCAAAGTTTCAAGATGTATGCAATCCTTGCTATCTTCTATCTTGTAATTATCACACTTTTGACTAAACTAGCGAAACGCTTAGAAAAGAGGATTCGTTAATGGCAAAATTAAAAATTGATGTAAATGATTTACACAAAAACTACGGAAAAAATGAAGTTTTAAAAGGAATTACGACTAAGTTCTATGAAGGAGATGTTGTTTGTATCATCGGTCCTTCAGGTTCTGGTAAGTCAACCTTCCTCCGTAGCCTCAATCTTTTGGAAGAAGTTACGAGCGGTCACATCACTGTGAACGGTTATGACTTAACTGAAAAAACAACCAATGTTGACCATGTCCGTGAAAATATCGGAATGGTTTTCCAACACTTCAACCTCTTCCCACACATGTCTGTTTTGGACAACATCACCTTTGCTCCTATTGAGCACAAGTTGATGACTAAGGAAGAAGCTGAGAAATTGGGAATGGAATTGCTTGAAAAGGTTGGGCTAGCAGATAAGGCTAAGGCCTGTCCAGATAGCCTATCAGGTGGTCAAAAACAACGTGTGGCCATCGCTCGTGGACTAGCAATGAATCCAGACATCATGCTATTTGATGAACCAACTTCTGCCCTTGACCCTGAGATGGTCGGAGACGTACTGAACGTTATGAAGGAATTGGCTGAACAAGGCATGACCATGATTATCGTAACCCATGAGATGGGATTTGCTCGTCAGGTTGCCAACCGCGTTATCTTTACTGCAGACGGCGAGTTCCTTGAAGACGGAACACCTGATCAAATCTTTGATAACCCACAACACCCACGTCTGAAAGATTTCTTGGACAAGGTCTTAAACGTCTAAACTCAAACTGTAAGGATTTCCTTGCAGTTTTTTTCTATCTCGTATTGGAATTTTTGATTTTTCGGAAAATTATGTTAGAATTAAGTTTATGAAATGAGGTTTCCTCATACCTAGCAAGACTAGGAATAAAAATAGAAATTAGGTAGCTAGATGTCATCTAAGGTTATTGTTACAATTTTCGGTGCGAGTGGAGACCTGGCTAAACGCAAGCTCTACCCTTCCCTATTTAGACTATATAAATCCGGCAATCTTTCCGAGCACTTTGCCGTTATTGGAACTGCCCGTCGTCCTTGGAGCAAGGAATATTTTGAATCTGTAGTGGTTGAATCTATCCTTGATTTGGCAGATAGTACCGAACAGGCTCAGGAGTTCGCTAGCCACTTCTACTATCAAAGTCATGATGTCAATGATACGGAGCACTACATCGCTTTGCGTCAATTACAGGCTGAACTAAATGACAAGTACCAAGCTGAACACAACAAGCTCTTCTTCTTGTCTATGGCACCTCAGTTCTTTGGAACTATCGCAAAACACCTCAAGTCTGAAAATATCGTAGATGGAAAAGGTTTTGAGCGCTTAATCGTTGAAAAACCATTTGGTACAGATTACGCAACTGCAAGCAAGTTGAATGACGAACTCCTAGCAACATTTGACGAAGAACAAATTTTCCGTATTGACCATTATCTTGGTAAGGAAATGATCCAAAGCATCTTTGCAGTTCGCTTTGCAAACCTGATTTTTGAAAACGTTTGGAACAAAGACTTTATCGACAATGTTCAAATTACCTTTGCAGAGCGCTTGGGGGTAGAAGAACGTGGTGGCTACTATGACCAATCTGGTGCCCTCCGTGACATGGTACAAAACCATACACTACAACTTCTTTCACTCCTTGCCATGGACAAGCCAGCAAACTTCACAAAAGACGAGATTCGTGCTGAGAAGATTAAGGTCTTTAAAAACCTCTATCACCCAACTGATGAAGAACTTAAAGAATACTTTATCCGTGGTCAATACCGTTCAGGTAAGATTGATGGCATGAAATATATCTCTTATCGTAGCGAGCCAAATGTGAATCCAGAATCAACAACTGAAACCTTTGCATCTGGTGCCTTCTTTGTAGACAGCGATCGCTTCCGTGGTGTTCCTTTCTTCTTCCGTACAGGTAAACGACTGACTGAAAAAGGAACTCATGTCAACATCGTCTTTAAACAAATGGACTCTATCTTTGGAGAACCACTTGCTCCAAACATTTTGACCATCTATATCCAACCAACAGAAGGCTTCTCTCTTAGCCTAAATGGGAAGCAAGTAGGAGAAGAATTTAACTTGGCTCCTAACTCACTTGATTACCGTACAGATGCGACCGCAACTGGTGCTTCTCCAGAACCATACGAGAAATTGATTTATGATGTCCTAAACAACAACTCAACTAACTTTAGCCACTGGGATGAAGTTGGTGCGTCATGGAAATTGATTGACCGTATCGAAGAGCTCTGGGCTGAAAATGGTGCCCCACTTCATGACTATAAAGCTGGAAGCATGGGACCTCAAGCTAGCTTTGACTTACTTGAAAAATTCGGTGCCAAATGGACTTGGCAACCAGACATCGCCTACCGTCAAGATGGTCGTTTAGAATAAAAAAAATCCTGCAAGTTTGTACCTTGCAGGATTTTTGCTTCTGATTAGATTAAGCCTTCCAAGAGACCTTTCATAAAGTTTTCTGAGTTAAACTCTCCAATATCATCGATTTTTTCACCAAAACCAATCAATTTTACAGGAATATTGAGTTCTTCACGGATGGCTAGAACCACACCACCTCGAGCAGTTCCATCAATCTTAGTCAAGACAATTCCTGTTAAAGGAGTGATTTTTGAAAATTCTTTGGCCTGTACAAGAGCATTTTGACCGGTTGAAGCATCTAATGCTAAGAAAGTTTCATGCGGTGCTTCTGGTACAACACGCTTGATGATGCGTCCAATCTTCTCCAACTCAGCCATGAGGTTGTCCTTGTTTTGCAGACGACCTGCAGTATCAATCATGAGAATATCGATACCTTCAGCCACAGCACGTTCCATGCCATCAAAAACTACACTAGCTGGGTCAGCTTTTTCAGGTCCAGTCACAACTGGAACGTCAACACGACGGCCCCATTCAGCAAGCTGAGCTACTGCTCCTGCACGGAAGGTATCTGCCGCAACCAGCATGACCTTCTTCCCAGCTTGTTTGTAGCGGTGGGCTAGTTTTCCGATAGAAGTTGTTTTCCCAACACCATTAACGCCAACGAAGAGCATGACTGTCAAGCCCTCTTGGAAGTGGATGCTTTCATCGTAGTTACCGTCTTTCTCATAGAGCTCAACCAATTTTTCAATAATAACTCGTCGAAGAGCATCTGGTTTCTTGGCGTTTTCAAGCTTGGCTTCGTAGCGTAACTCCTCTGTTAAGTTAGAAGCAACTTGGACACCAACATCACTCATGATCAGCAGTTCTTCCAGTTCCTCGAAGAATTCTTCGTCAACAGAGCGGAAGTTGGCAAAGAAGGCGTTCAAGCGGGCACCGAAACCTGTACGAGTTTTCTTGAGACTGCGGTCATATTTTTCCTGAACAGTTTCTTCTGCTTGAGGAGCTTCTGGTTCAAGCACTTCACAACTATTTTCTTCTACAGTCTCTAGGAGCTCAGAATTCTCTTCCTCTGTGACTTCTTGTGAGTTTGGTAATTCTTCTATTTCTTCTTGAGAAACCTCTACAACTGACTCTGAATCCAGACTTTCTTCAACTGTGTCTTGATTTTCCTCTTCTTGGAGCAGAGCTTCTTCAGAACTTTCAACTTCTGCATCTTCTTGAGGAACTTCCTCAGCTTCTGCAAGAGCAAGCTCATTATCTTCAGACAAATCAAGATTTTCCAGAGCTTCTTTTACAACTTCTTCGATTTTAGGTTCTTCTTTTTTTCCGAATAGACGGTCAAACAATCCCATATCTTAGTTCTCCTTTAGCACATATTCTTCGATAGCCCAGGCGACAGCCTCTTCATCATTGGTCATTGGCGTCACTACATTTGCGACTGCCTTGACTTCAGGAACAGCGTTTTGCATGGCAACACCGAGCCCTGCCCACTCAATCATAGAAAGGTCATTGGCCTCGTCACCACAGGCCATGACTTGGCTTTGATTGATTCCAAGATGGCTGATTAGTTTTGCCAAACCTGTTGCTTTATGAACATTCTTTGGTGACCACTCTAGCAGCATTTCACGTGATTTAAAAATTTCATATTGGTCAAACAATTCTGGAGAAATCTTCTGAATGGCTGCATCCAAGGGTTCTTGAGCAAAGGCAGTCACGCACTTATTGTAGGTCATTTGACTAGATAAGTCTTCAAAGTCCACTGGAACAAAGGTCAATGCTGGATTGAATTTGGCATAAAGACTTTCTTGGTCCGATTGGATTTGATAAACAATTCCTTCTGAGATAGCGTCAAGAGGAAGTGACAATTTCTCTGTTTCCTCATACAAGCGTGCTACATCGTCGTATGAAAAGACTGTCTTATCAAGGATTTCACCTGTATTTTTCTGAACCAAACCACCATTAAAGGTAATCGTATATTCATCTTCATGTCCGTCAGTCCCTAGCTCATGGAGAAAGAAATCCATAGCTTTTAAAGGTCGACCAGTTGTCAATACGACCTTGATACCACGATCACGCGCAGCTTTCAAGGTTGCCTTGGTGCGATCCGTCAGTCTTTTATCAGTAGTCAGCAAGGTCCCGTCCAAGTCCAATGCAATCAATTTTATATCTGCCATTATAAGCCCTCCATATAAGCTATAACCGACTGGTCCTTATGGTGACCAATCACTGTCTCTGCTAATTCTAAAATTTCAGGTCGTGCATTTTCAGGAGCTACAGGATGTCCCACAACCTGCATCATATGCAAATCATTCAGATTGTCTCCAAAAGCCATAACCTGATCCATTGTGATAGCAAGTTTTTTGGCTAATTCAACAATGGCCACACCCTTATCGACATAGTCCAGAACAATATCAATAGATTCAAAGCCAGTTGTCATAGCCTTGACACCAGGGACATGTTCATTGACCCAAGTTTCACCAGCTTCCAGCGTTTCTTCTGTGAAGTTGGTTGTAAATTTGAAAATGTCATCTGTAATATCTTCCAGACTCGCTACTTTTTGGATATTTTCATTATAGTGCTGACTCTCTTTCAAATAGGTCTCATCAACCGTATCTAGCACATAAGAGCCTTTTTTTCCCGTCAAGAGCAGTTTATTGATGTCTACATAAGATGAAGTTTTCAGCTTTTTAAAAGTCGTCAAATAAAAATCACGAGACATGGTCGCTTCATACAAGTCTTGGCCTCGATACTCTACCAAACTACCATTTTCCGCGATAAAAATAATGTCATCACGAACATCAGCAAATAATTTTTCTAGAGATAAAAATCCGCGCCCTGATGCTACTGCAAAGTAAATCCCTTTTTCCTTATAGGAAGCTAAGAGAGACTTGAGGCGGTCCATATCAAAGCGTCCGTTTCCATCTAGGAAGGTTCCGTCCATATCCGTTGCTACAAGTTTAATTGTCATCCTTCAATACTTTCTAAATCTTTTAACTTAACCGAAACAATTTTTGAGACACCTGATTCTTGCATGGTCACTCCATAGATAGAATCAGCCGCTGCCATAGTCCCCTTACGATGGGTTACGACGATAAACTGGCTGTCCTTGTCAAATCGATTGAGGTAATCCCCAAAACGCTTAACATTAGCTTCATCCAGTGCAGCCTCTACCTCATCCAAGATAACAAAAGGAATGGTCTTGACACGAATAATCGAGAAGAGCAAGGCAAGAGCCGATAGAGCTTTTTCACCACCACTCATCAGATTAAGAGACTGGATTTTCTTACCTGGAGGTTGAACAGAAATCTCAACCCCAGCTGTCAGCAGGTCTCCTTCAGTCAAGATCAAGTCTGCTTGACCTCCTCCAAACATCTGCTTGAAGGTCACTTTAAAGGACTCACGAATAGCTTCAAAGGTTGATTTAAATCGTTCCTTAACTTCATCATTCATTTCTGTAATGGTTTCAAGGAGCAAATTTTTCGCTGACAAAATATCATCTCTCTGACTATTTAGAAAGTCCAGACGGTTGTGCACTTCTTCGTACTGGTCAATAGCTTCCAAGTTGACAGGCCCCAGTGAGCGAATAGCCTTCTCTAAATCCTTAACCTCTTGCTCCGCCAGATTGAGATTTTCCAACTCATTCGCCTTTTCTAAAGCTTCAGTATAGCTAATCTGATACTGGTCTGTTAATTGAGCTTGTAGATGGCGCAAGCGCTCGCTGACCTTTTCTTTCTTAGCTTCAGCACGTGTTTGCTTGCGAATCCACTCTTCATTCTGTTGTCGAGCCTGATCCAAATGACTAGCAATATCATCCAGTTGCCCTTCAATATCATCCAACTCAAACTGCTTGCGAATCAAACCTTGTTGGAGATCTGTTTTCTGGTTTTTGGCTTCTTCAGCCTGTTGACTGAGCAAATCCGTATCAACTTTCTCAAGATTGTCAACCTTTTCTTGAAGAAGGCGCTGGATTTCCTCTTGCTCGATATTCAGATTATCCAATTCCTTGCCTAAACGTTCAATATCAGCAACTTCATAACGTTTTTGTCCTTGCAGTTCTGTCTTAAGCAAGCGAGCTTGCGCTACCTCTTCCTGCAAGTTTTGATAGCGTTCTTGGATGGCGTTTTTGTTAGACTTAATCTCTTCAATCTCAGCTTCCAGATTTTGCTTTTCACTGGCGATTGTAGTAAGGCGATCTTGGCATTTTTCCTTATCTGCTTGCCAATCTCCGTCAGAAAGACGATCTAATTCCTCTTCTTGAAGTTTCCAAAGAGTTTCCAGCTCTTCAACTTGCTGACTGGTCTGCTGATAAGCGAGGGACAAGCCTTGCTCCTGAATACGTGCCTGCTCCCCCTGAGATTTGATGGCTTCTAATCTTTCTGTCAATCTAGCCATCTCATCTTGCAAGGTCTTCAAACTCGACTCTTCTGAACGCAAGCTTGATTCTTCTTCAGCAATTTCTTTTTGCAATTGTTCCAGTTCCGGCTTGATGAAAATGCTGTTATTCTGACGATTGGCTCCACCTGCATAGGAACCACCTGTACGTAACTCTGTTCCATCAAGGGTTACCATACGAACCTGATAACGAACATGGCGAGCTGCTGCACGCGCATGCTCTACAGTATCAAAAATAGCGGTCGTAGCTAGCAAGTTCTTGAAAATAGCTTCCAACCTATTATCGAAAGTAACCAGCTCATCTGCCATCCCAAGGAAACCTGGACTTGCAGCGATAGCATCTTGGTTCTGACTAGAAATCGTACGCGCCTTGATAGTTGTTAAAGGAAGGAAGGTTGCACGACCAGCTCTGTTTCGTTTAAGGAAATCAATCGCCTTGGTTGCCGCCTCTTCATCTTCTACGATGATATGCTGACTGCTGGCTCCTAGCGCAATCTCTAGAGCAGTTTGATAATGCACATCAAAGGCCAGGTGCTCACTAACTGCTCCAATAATCCCACCAAGGCGGTCTTTTTCTTGGAGAACACTCTTAACACCTGCATAAAAGTTACTATGATTTCTCAGGATATTTTCCAAACTTTGGGCTCTAGCCTGCTTGTTTTTGAGACTATCCAGACGGTCAAAAAGTTGATTTTGTTGAGCTTGATAGGAAGTTTTCTGCTCCTCTTGCTCCTTGGCACAGATTTGATAGTCGGCCAGTAATTTCTGAACCTGCTCCTTGGCAGTTTCAAGCTCTTCTTTTTGCTGACTAGCCTTCTCTTTAGCTGTAGCCAGCTGTTCTTTGAGTTTTTGTAGTTGATCTGCTTGTTTTTGAGAAAGCTGACGACTATTTTCCAACTCGTTTTCGATACGGGTCAACTGGTTTGAGACATCTGCTTCTTCTTGTAAAAGGGCCACAAAGCGTTCACGTAGGAGCTCAATCATCTGATCAGGATCATCTGAAAAAGCCAGCAATTCAGCTTCTAAACGATTGAGTTTTTGATTATTTTGGATTAGATTTTCTTCCAAGAGGGCTAAAGAGCTTTCTTTTTCAGCCTTTTCCTGACTCAGAGCCTTTCTCTTATCCTCCAAAGCAGCCAAACGAGCTTGTGCTTCCTGTTGATTCAAGGCTACTTGTTCAGATTCCAGTTTCGAAAGAGCTAATTTTCTCTCTAAGTCACTAATCAGACTGGTCAAATCCATCAAACTGCCTTGGTCTTTGGCCATTTCAGCCTGTAAATCTTGACGTTGCTTTTTAAGAGTTTGATTTTCTTCTTCTAATTTTTCTCGCTTTTGGTAATAGCTCGTCAAAAGTTCCTGAACCTGAGCCAACTCTTCTTCTGTCGATTCTAGTTCAACCTTATTTTCCTTGATTTGAGCAACCAAAACATCTAAATAAATGGCCTTGCGTTGACCATCCAAGTCTAGAAACTTACGAGCATTCTCGGCTTGTTTTGCAAGGGGCTTGATTTGATTGTCCAACTCGTAGATAATGTCTTCAAGACGGTCTAGATTATCTTGAGTTTGCTGCAGTTTACTCTCAGTTTCTTTTCTGCGAGTCTTGTATTTCAAAACTCCTGCAGCTTCTTCAAAAATAGCTCGGCGTTCCTCAGGCTTGGAGTTGAAAATCTCCTCAACCTTCCCTTGGGAAATGATAGAAAAGGAATCTCGCCCCAACCCTGTATCCAAGAATAGATCATGAATATCACGCAGACGAACTTTCTTGCCGTCAATCTTGTATTCGCTATCTCCACTACGGTAGATATGACGTTCTACCCTGATTTCTTGACCAGCATCCTTGATAAATCCGTCATGATTATCCAAAGTCACAACTACAGAAGCATAATTGAGCGGTTTGCGACTTTCTGTTCCAGCAAAGATGACATCCGGCATCTTGCCCCCACGGAGGCTCTTAACACTTGACTCTCCCAAGGCCCAACGCAAACTTTCTGTAATATTAGACTTTCCAGATCCATTGGGCCCAACAACTGCCGTCACCCCTTGGTCAAATACAACCTTGGTCTTGTCAGCAAAAGACTTGAATCCCTGAATTTCGATTTCCTTTAAATACATGAATCCAGACCTTTCTCAACGGCATTTTTAGCAGCTTCCTGCTCTGCTAGTTTCTTAGAACGCCCTTGACCTTGACCAATGCTCTTACCTTCGACAAGAACTTCTACATCAAAGACCTTATCGTGGGCAGGACCCGTTTCAGAAATCACCTGATAACGAATAGCCACATCGCCATTGACCTGAAGTAACTCTTGGAGATGGGTTTTGTAGTCTGTAATCATCTCAAATTCGCCTGCTTCAACCTTAGGAATCATGATTTGATAGATAAATTCCTTGACCTTGGCCACATCCTTGTCCAAAAGGAGGGCACCGAGAAAGGCTTCAAAGGCATCACCAAGAATAGTATCACGGTTGCGACCGCCAGATTTTTCTTCTCCCTTACCTAACTTGATAAACTGATCAAACTGACAATCACGCGCAAAACCAGCCAAACTCTCCTCGCGAACAATCATGGCACGGAGTTTGGACAGGTCACCCTCAGGCTTTTTAGGATATTTTTTATACAGATATTCTGAAATCAATAACTGTAGAACAGCGTCTCCTAAAAATTCCAAGCGTTCATTGTGTGAAATTTTTAAGAGGCGGTGCTCATTGGCATAACTCGTATGAGTAAAGGCAGTCTCCAGTAACTTTTTGTCTGCAAATTCGATTGCAAAATGGTTCTTTAGTACAGTTTGTAATTCTTTCATACCAACCTCTTTCTAACTGATAACAGTCCTTTTTATTATATCAAAAAAAGCCTCCTGAGTCACTTTTAAACGGGACTAGAGAGGATTTGAGCATTCTTTAGACAAAGATTTTCAGTTTTAGGGGCAAATTTGAGGCAGGATAGATAAAAAGCCCTATTAAAGGCTTTTTAGGATGTTTACATCCACCCTGAGGGAATCGAACCCCCATCTCAAGAACCGGAATCTTACGTGATATCCATTACACTAAGGGTGGAAACTTGTTTTATTATAACAAAAATTTGCTCTAATAACAAGTTTTTTTAGTGAGGTAACCCGTCTTAGTGAGAAGCATCCCCATTCCAGATGGAATTTTTCACGATCACATAATCAACATGTTTAAGGTCAGCAACTTGACGTCCACCTGCATAAGAAATAGCACTTTGAAGGTCTTGTTCCATCTCAGTTAAAGTGTCTTGCAGATGACCTTTGGCAGGAAGCAAGATACGCTTTCCTTCCACGTTTTTATAAGCACCCTTTTGATATTGTGAAGCAGAACCGTAGTATTCTTTGAATTGTTCACCATCGACTTCAATCGTTTGCCCTGGACTTTCGATGTGTCCTGCAAAGAGGGAACCAATCATAACCATACTGGCACCGAAACGGATAGACTTAGCAATATCGCCATGAGTACGAATCCCTCCATCAGCGATAATCGGTTTACGCGCAGCCTTAGCACACCAGCGTAGAGCAGCCAACTGCCAACCACCTGTACCAAAACCAGTCTTGACCTTGGTGATACAAACCTTACCAGGACCAATTCCGACCTTAGTCGCATCCGCACCAGCATTTTCTAATTCTCGCACAGCTTCTGGTGTTCCCACGTTACCAGCAATGACAAAAGTATCTGGCAATTCTTTCTTGATATGTTGAATCATAGAAATCACGCTATCCGCATGACCATGAGCGATGTCAATCGTGATATATTCTGGAGCATCAGCCTTGAGCTGGCTGACAAAATCATACTCATAGTCTTTAACACCGACAGAGATAGAAGCAATGAGCCCTTGATCGTGCATGCGCTTAATAAAAGGAATGCGTCCTGCCTCATCAAAACGATGCATAATGTAGAAGTAACCACCTTTAGCCAATTGCTCTGCTACATTTTCATCCAAAATCGTCTGCATATTAGCTGGTACAACGGGTAGTTTAAAGGTGTGATTTCCTAGAGTGACACTTGTATCTGCTTCTGCACGGCTTTTAATCACACATTTATTTGGGATCAATTGAATATCTTCGTAATCAAAAATTGGAAATTCATTTAACATATCGATGTCTCGTTTCTTTTGTAATGACCTACCTATGCTCTCGCATCTCTACGTCTTTTCCGACGTTTCCTTAATTTATTATAAACCAAGGTACAGTTTTTGTCAAATAATTTTATAAATTGAAATATAATGTTCGGATTTTATTGCATAAATAACAATAAAAAGAGGAGAGATTATTTTCTCCCCAGTTCTTCTACATTCTAATAATACTCACCCTGACGGTAGTTCCAGGAGTTAAAGGTGTCTGACAGGTGCATCATAATCTTATCAATGTCAAGCCCTTTGCGGATAACCACTGGTGCTGGTGAAGTTGAGCGAGCTCCTCCTTGTTCTGGGATGAGTTTTCCGTCCTTATCGACCATAGACACCATCACGCCTTGCTCGTAGCGAGTTTCAATCGTTTTGTCAGGCTGGATAGATGCCACATAGTCGTCTGCCTCGATAACAAGGTCAACTGCCCCTTCGATGCGTTCTCCGATACCTTCTACCTTACCACGGTTTCCTTTCCCAGATGGGTTTGCAGATGAGGCATAGACCATCTTACCTTCCTCCCAAAGTTTGGCAGCCAATTGTTCACCAGCTTTCCCAAACTTGATAACAAAACAGCTAGTACCACGCACGTCAGTCATGAGTTCTTCACGGCCATCACCGTATGCTTTGAGCTTTTCAAAAGCTTCTGGTTTCCAAGGAAGGATACAACCAAGAAGAATATCTTCATCCCAATGTTTTTGGTAAAAGGCTTCAATTTCTGGGTTAAGTTGTGCTAAGGCGCGGAGTTCATCCATGCTACCGCAGAGAACGACACCTGGTTTGTTACGGTTACGTTCTTTAGCTTCAAACTTGCGTTCAAGACCAGCCTTGTCACTGGTCATGATGATGTAACCAACTTTAGTAGGGCAAACGATACATCCACCCTCACCTTTTAAAATATCATAGCCTTCTTGTGAAAGTGTTCCCTTCCATTGAATGTGTTTTGTCATAGTTCTATTTCCTTTTCTATTTTTTTCTAATCCTGCCAGTAGGCTGGTCGTTGTTTTTCATAAGCAGCAATCAAATCTTCATACTGCAAGGTAATACCAATATCATCCAAACCATTTAAGAGCTTGTGTTTCCATTCACTATCGATTTCGAAAGTGAATTCTCCAATCGGTGAGATGATTTTTTGTTGTTCCAAGTCCACAGTTACCTGGTCGGTTGGTTTTAGCTGGGCTAGTTTCTCTCTAACCTCTCTGGGCTGAACAATAGGCAACATGCCATTATTGAGTTCATTATTGTAATGAATATCACCGAAAGACCCCGCAATCACAACCTTAAAACCATAGTCCGCTAGAGCCCAAGCAGCGTGTTCCCTCGAAGACCCTGCCCCAAAGTTATCCCCTGAGATGAGAATACTGGCTTTGCGGTATTCAGGTCGGTTAAAGACAAAGTCTGGATCCTCAGTATACTTGTCATCCAAATAACGCCAAGCATACATAAGGTACTTACCAAAGCCTTTTTTATCAATTAACTTGAGAAACTGCTTGGGTAAGATTTGGTCAGTGTCGATATTATCATTCATGAGAGGAACGGTCGTTCCCGTATAAACTGTAAATTTCTCCATATCCTCTCCTTACTGGGCTTCTGGCATTTGCCGAACATCTACGAAACGCCCTGCGATAGCTGCCGCAGCTGCCATAGCTGGACTACAGAGATGAGTCTTAGCGCCAAAGCCTTGTCTATCTTCAAAGTTGCGGTTGCTTGTTGAAGCGCAGTGGACACCATCAGGAACCTTGTCAGGATTCATCCCTAGGCACATAGAGCAACCTGGGTCTCTCCACTCAAAACCAGCATCTATGAAAACCTTATCCAAACCCAACTTCTCAGCAGCTCGTTTGACAGGACGAGAGCCTGGAACCACGATAGCCGTTAAATTAGGAGCAATTTTCTTCCCTTTGACAAATCGCGCAGCCAGCTGTAAATCGCTGAGCCGAGCATTAGTACATGAACCAATAAAGATATAGCCTAGTTCAATATCAGCTGGCTTTTGACCTGGTTCCAAATCCATGTAGTTGTAGGCTCGCTCATCATTCATATCCTTAATTTCAGGGAAGCTACTGTCAAAGTCAACGCCCATAGCAGGATTGGTTCCCCAAGTCACCATGGGAGCTAGGTCTGAGACATCCATCTGGATAACCTTATCATAAACGGCATCATTATCACTGACAATTGTTTTCCAATCAGCCACAGCCTCTTCAAAGTCCTCTGGAACACACTCGCGTCCCTTGAGATAATCATAGGTGGTTTGATCCGGATTCATAATTCCCATCTTAGAGCCAAACTCGATGGACATATTGCAGATGGTCATTCGCTCTTCCATGCTCAGTGCATCAATAGCCTGACCTCGATATTCCACCACATAGCCAACACCACAGGCAACGCCGTACTTGGCAATCAAGGCTAAAATGAAGTCCTTGGAATAGACTCCTTTTTGAGGAACTCCAGTAAATTTAACCAACATTTTCTTGGGTTTAACCTGCCAGAGTGTTTGTGTCGCAAAGACATGTTCGACCTCACTGGTCCCAATTCCAAAGGCGATCGCTCCGAAAGCACCGTGAGTAGCCGTATGGCTGTCTCCACAGACGATGAATTTTCCTGGTTGGGTTCGTCCTGTTTCTGGACCAACCATGTGAACAATCCCCTGTTTTTCTGAACCGTGGGCAGCATGTTCAATCCCAAACTCCTCAACATTTTCAGCCAGCTTATCAATTTGAGCCTTGGAAATGACATCTCGAATATCGTAGATATTGACTGTCGGGACATTGTGGTCAAAGGTTCCAAATGTCAAGTCTGGTCTTCTCAATCTGCGACCTACATCTCGCAATCCTTGAAAAGCCTGAGGACTGGTCACTTCGTGGATATAGTGCTGGTCCACATACATGAGTTGGGGTTGTCCCTCTTCTCCTGTGATGACATGACGGTCCCATAATTTATCAAAAATCGATTTTCCTGCCATCCATTACCTCCAAATAAAATATAAGGCTACTAGTGTGGTTACCATCCCAAGAAACCAAACCGTTTTAAAGTACCATTTTCGAGTCTTGTGGTGAAAGATGATTCCTGCCAACCAAGCTCCAAAACCACCACACGTAAAGGCTAAAATGAGTAAGATTTTCTCAGGTATGCGCCACGCTCTTCTTCTTGCCTTAGATTTGTCAATGCCATAAATCAAGAAAATCATGACATTCCAAATCAAAAGGGCTAGAGTAATTTTTTCGTCTAACTTCATAACCTTGCAATAATAGCTTCCGTCATTTCCTTGGTCGAAGCCTGACCTCCTATATCTCTCGTTAAAATTCCTGCTGCCAAACTGGCTTCTACTGCACGTTCGATACGCTCCGCATCCTCATAACGTCCAAAGCTATCTCTCAACATCATGGCAACTGATAAAATCATGGAAATAGGATTAGCAATTCCTTGACCTGCAATATCAGGCGCTGAACCATGAATAGGCTCATAGAGGCTTGGTCCATTTTCAGAATGACTGGCTGACGGCATAACTCCAAGTGTGCCAGATAGAACGCTTGATTCATCCGAGAGAATATCTCCGAAAAGATTCTCCGTCACGATGACATCAAACTTAGCAGGATTGGTAATCATAAGCATGGCAGCTGAGTCCACTAACTGGTGTTCCAAGGTCACATCTGGGAAATCCTGTGAGACCTTCTCAGCTACTTTCCGCCAGAGTTTTGATGTTGCCAACACATTTTGCTTATCAATACTAGTAACGATTTTTCTCCGACTTCTTGCGATTTCAAAGGCTTTGCGAATAATCCGTTCCACTTCCTCGTAGCTATAATCGTTGATATCACGCGCTTTGCGCTCTTCAAGAATATGATCCCCAAAGTAAATCCCACCTGTCAACTCCCGTACCACAACAAAGTCTATACCAGCAATTCGTTCTGCTTTGAGAGGTGACAAATGCTTGAGACTCTCAAAAATCTTAACAGGGCGAATATTAGCATAGAGATTGAGTTCCTTACGGAGAGCCAGCAAGCCTTGTTCAGGCCGAACCGCTGCTCCATCATACCGAGGACTACCGATAGCCGCTAGGAGAATGGCATCTGCTTCACGACATGCCTTGAGGGTTTCATCAGGTAAGGGATGCCCTGCAGCATCGATACCTGCACCTCCAAAAGGTCGTCTATCAATCTCATAGTCAAAACCTGTTTTTTCAGCTAGAGCTTCCAGAACATCTAAACCAGCCTCCATGATTTCTGGGCCGATTCCATCCCCTGCTAGAGCTACTATTTTTTTTGTCATAGCATTCTCCTTTACACACTAGGCATGTCGCGGTAAGAAACACTGCGTCCCATCTCACCTGCATTCTCTTTTTGAACAAAGGTATTGGCATTGATGTAGGCAATAGCCGAAGCTTTCAACACATCGAAATCAAGACCTGCTGCGTTAAAGATGGTTTCTGTATCTCTGTTTTCAACAGTGACTAATACCCGAGCTTGGGCATCAATTCCATCTGTCACAGCGTCAATAGTATAGGATACCAAGCGGACGGATTGGTTAAAGAACTTATCGATAGCGTTAAAGATTGCTTCAACCGAACCTTGCCCTGTCGCATTAAATTCGACTTTCTCACCATCCATATTGGCCAGGCTAACAAGCGCTTCAATGTCATTATCTGCATGGGTTTGCAGTTGTAAATCATCAAAGTGGAAGCCTTCTGGATTTTCAACCATGGTTCCAGCTACCAGCGCACGAATATCTGCATCTGTGATTTCTTGCTTCTTATCGGCCAGATCCTTGAACTTAGCAAAGAGTGGTTTGATATCCTCTTCTGTAAAGTCTAGGGCCAATTCTCTTAGTTTCTCGACAAAGGCATGGCGACCTGACAATTTTCCAAGTGGGAGGCTATTACTCTTGACACCGACCAATTCAGGGGTGATAATCTCATAAGTGAGAGGATTTTTAAGGACTCCATCTTGGTGAATACCAGACTCGTGAGAGAAGGCATTGCCACCAACCACAGCCTTGTTTTTAGGAACTGGAATACCTGAGAAGCGAGAAACCATTTCTGACGTATTGATGGTCTCATTTAAGACAATACTGGTTTCTGCTTGGTAGTAATCTTGACGAATATTGAGGGCCACTGCAATTTCTTCCAAAGCAGCATTTCCAGCTCTTTCACCAATACCGTTGATAGTTCCTTCAACACGTCCTGCCCCATTCTTGACAGCAGCAAGGCTATTAGCCACTGCCATTCCAAGGTCATCATGACAGTGTGGTGAATAGATAATCTGACGTTCCGTCTTGACATTCTCAATCAAGTATTTGAAGATAGCTCCGTATTCCTCTGGTGTGGTAAATCCTACCGTGTCAGGGATATTGATATAAGTTGCACCTGCATCAACCGCTGTTTGAACAACTTGCAGGAGGAAATCCAACTCTGTTCTAGTCGCATCCTCAGGAGAGAATTCGACCACTTCAAACTTAGAACGGGCATAAGAAACATGCTTCCTGATTGCTTCCAAAATCTCTTCCTTGCTCTTATTGAGCTTATACTTACGATGAATCGGACTGGTAGCAATAAAAACGTGAACTTGTGGATACCTGGCATCCTTGAGGGCCTCATAACAAGCATCAATATCAGACTTGACCGAACGTGCTAATCCAGTCACCGCCGTTTTTTTCAATACCTTAGCAATCTCCTGCACTGCTGTAAATGAGTCTGGGCTCGCCGCCGGAAAACCAGCTTCAATGGCTGAAATACCCCACTTCTCCAGCTGCCTTGCTATGGCAATTTTTTCTTTGATTGAAAAGTTAACACCGGGTGTCTGCTCTCCATCCCGAAGGCTGGTATCTAGAAATTCAACTGTTCGCATAAGATTTCCCCTTTTCCAAATGTGATTTTTAAAAAAACATCTCGCTCAGAAACCCAAGCGAGATGTTGATTTACTCCCGCTTGGTAAGCCAAACAGGACTAATGCATTTTGCACTAGCCCGAGTACCTCAACAACAAAGCAAATTGATTAAACTTAGCTGTTTTCATGTTTGACTTTCTCCTTCGTTTGATATCTTGTTTAGTATTTTAGCATAGGCAAAAGTAGTTGTCAAGAAAAAATCCAATATTTTCTGAAAATTTCTTCAGTAGAGAATATTTTGCTAATTGAAAGTTCTTGAAAATTCTTGAATTATTTCATTTTTTTGAAGTCAATTCCCAGCTTCTTTCTAGCAGTGCTAACACTTGGTCATCTGTTAAACTATCATCTAAAGCAAGACTAATCCAATAGCGCTTGTTCATATGAAAGGCTGGATAAATGCCCTTTTGTGAAAGTAAGTCCGCTACTTGGTCGTGTTTAAGATTGAGTGCTTCCACTAATCCTTCTCTCCCCTTATCTAGCCTATCCCAAGGTATTCTCATCAAAACAGCATACCACTTTTGATTGCCTTCATGTCTTAACACTGCCGTATCAGGCGATTTCTCCCACAAATACTCCAACTGATTTCCATACTTTTCCTGAACTTGAGCCATGATACGCTTAGTCTGAGGATAGATATAATCCTGCACATCAAAACAAGCCTTCCGAATCTGGTGAAGAATCTCCAGACAAGCCTCACGAACATTTCCGACAAAACTCCCTCTCATACTTTCCATATGAACTTGCGGATAGAGATCACCCGTTTCCTGGTCAAAGACTTGAAAACTCACATTATCAGCAGTGATGGATACAGTCGTGACAAAATCACCCTGCAAAATCTGGCTGCTATAATTCCAGACTTCCCCATTTTTTACAAAACCATAGGCACGAGCCTTTTCTTGATTAAACTGATAGGATTTAAAAATTTCAAACATAAGTGAAAACTGCTACCCAAAGCTAGCAGTTCCTTTCTATTTTTTAAAAGACAACCTTGGTTCCATGCAATTGTGTCACACCTAGCTGATCGATAAAGGTTTGACGGTTGTCAAGGTCAATCCCTCCACCTGGTAGAATTTCAATTTTACCTTTAGCATGTTCCAAAATTCTGTGATAGTGAGCAAAGCGTTTCTCTAGCGAGTCTCCAGACACACCCGCACGAGTCAGGATTCGAGTGATTCCAGCTTGACTGAGCCAGTCAATAGCTTCTAGTTGATCATCATCACTCAATTCATCAAATGCCATGTGGAAGACAATTTCCATTCCTTTTGATGCAGTAATTAACTTTTCAAGATTAGGCTTATCCAACTTCTTATCAGCAGTTAAAGCTCCAAATACAACCCCTTGACTTCCAGCCTGAGCAGTCAAACGAATGTCTTCTAGCATAATAGCAATTTCCATATCATTATAGACAAAGTCGCCACCACGTGGACGAATCATGGTCATAATGGTTGTATCGTAGTTAGTTACCAGTTCAACTGCTGCCTTAGTCACTCCATAGCTGGGTGTTGTTCCTCCCACTGCTAGATTATCACAGAGTTCGATTCGACGAGCTCCAGCCTGCATCGCTTTTTCAAGCAAGGTCACATTTTCAGCACAAAATTCGTAAATCATTTGATTCTCCTTGAAGATTACTTTAAATTTATTATATCATATTGTTGTGAATATGCTTTCATTTATATCAAGGCAAATAACTACTATTTTAACTATTCTTTGTCTGGAATGACCTTGAAGAGATAATAAGTGATAAAGATGGTCAAGGCTCCCAGACCGATTTTGACTGGTAAGAGAGGGGCAAAATAAATGGAAATTCCCATCAAGATGTAGATGGATACGATGATTTTTTTCTTACGTTCACGCGCAATTGACTTGGTTTCCCGAAAATCAGCTACATATGTTTGATAGAGCTTGGTATGATAAAGCCAGTCTTCGAAACGCTTAGAACTTCTGGAGAAACAAGCAATAGACAATAAAAGAAAAGGTGTTGTAGGCAACAAGGGTAAAACAACCCCAATAATAGCCAAGGCCAGTGATAAAAAACCAATAATAAGATAAATAATACGCATAACTACTCCTAATTAAAATAATCCTCTTCTAGTTTCGCATACAATAATGAATTTTGTCAAGTACTAATCAAAAAGAGCCTGAAATTCACTTTCAGGACTCTCTTCTTATTTAATCTTTTCTTCTTCGTAGTCACCCTTGCTACAAACAATCTGCTTGCCACCACCACGGACTTTTTTCTCCATGAGGAAGTTGCCACATTTTGGACAGTCACGACCAACAGGCTTATCCCAAGAGGTAAATTCACATTCTGGATAGCGATTGCAACCATAGAAGAGGCGATTGCGTTTGGTTTTACGCTCAATGATTTGTCCCTGATGACAACTTGGGCACTCAACACCAATCTCTTTCACGATTGCTTGGGTATGACGGCAATCTGGGAAATTGCTACAAGCGTAGAACTTACCAAAACGACCAAGTTTAATGACCATTGGACTGCCACACACTTCACAGTCAAATCCAGCTGGTTCATCCTTAATCTGGATTTTTTCCATTTCTTCTTCAGCCTTGGCGACTTCTTTGGAGAATGGTTTATAAAAGGCATCAATAACACGTTGCCACTGCTCTTTTCCGACTTCGACATCATCCAGTTTACCTTCCATTTCAGCTGTGAAGGTCACGTTTACGATATCTGGGAAATATTCAACGATGAGCTTGTTAACAATTTCTCCCAACTCTGTTGGTTCAAAACGTTTGGCTGCCAGGCGAACATAATAACGTTTCTGAATGGTTTCAATAGTTGGCGCGTAGGTGGACGGACGCCCAACCCCATTTTCCTCTAAGGTTTTAATCAGTGTTGCTTCAGAATAACGGGCAGGCGGTTGGGTGAAATGTTGCTCTGGTTTGCTATTAACCTGTTTGACCACATCTCCAACAGCCATATCTGGTAGCATTTTATTCTTGTCAGAATCATTATAAATGGCAAGATAACCATCAAACTTAACCTGACTACCATTGGCAGCAAATTGAACCCCATTTTGAGACAATTTAACAGCCATGGTATCAAAGACAGCAGCTGTCATCTGGCTAGCCACAAAACGATTCCAGATAAGAGTATAAAGCTTGAGCTGATCCTTATCCAGATACTTAGCGATGCTTTCAGGTGTATTAAAGACGCTAGACGGACGAATAGCCTCATGGGCATCCTGAGCACCTGATGCATTTTTGACCTTGCTACCATGCTTAGAATACTTGCTACCAAAACGGTCTGTAATGAAACTTGCTGCTTCATTTTGCGCTACTGGACTGATACGGGTCGAATCGGTACGCATATAGGTAATCAAACCTTGAACACCAGAACCGATATTGATCCCCTCATAGAGCTGCTGCGCAACCATCATGGTCTTTCGAGTACGGAAATTGATTTTATTGGCCGCATCCATCTGCATAGATGAAGTGGTATAAGGTAAAGGAGCATTGCGCTTGCGCTCTTTCTTATCCACCTGATCTACTGAAAAATCTTTGCTAGTCAGACGAGACAAGATTTCCTTGACCTCATCATTGCTAGTCAGTTTCAACTTTTTACCATCTACTCCATAGAAAGAAGCCTGAAATTGCTTGGTTCCCTTTTTAAAAACAGCATCAATTGTCCAGTATTCTTCAGGCTGAAAGGCATTGATTTCATTTTCACGGTCAATGATTAACTTAAGCGCAATGGACTGAACGCGCCCTGCTGACAAGCCCTTCTTGACCTTCTTCCACAAAATAGGCGAAATCGAATAGCCTACCAAGCGGTCCAAGACACGGCGTGCCTGTTGAGCATCGACCAAATCCATATCAATCTTACGAGGTTCTTTAAAAGCATTTTTGACCGCATCTTTGGTGATTTCATTAAAGACCACACGGTTGGCATCATTTTCATCCAAGTTGAGAATATGGGCCAAATGCCAAGAAATCGCTTCTCCTTCACGGTCCGGGTCACTTGCGAGAAAGACTTTATTAGCTTTTTTGGCTTCTTTTTTCAAGTCATTGATAAGAGGACCTTTTCCTCGGATATTGATATATTGCGGTTCATAATTATTTTCAATATCGACGGACATACTGGATTTCTTCAAATCACGGATATGCCCGACACTGGCTAAAACCTTGTAGTTTCTGCCTAGATATTTTTCAATCGTTTTCGCCTTAGCAGGCGACTCCACGATGACTAGATTTTTTTTAACTGTTGATTTTTTCTTTTTTGTTGCCGTAGCCACAGTATCACACCTTTTCAAAGTAATAAACTTTATAAAGTGTAAACCATTTTTTAAACCCTGTCAAGACTTAGCTACTATAATAGAAGAAAAGTTTTATGCTTAAGACCTCAGTCTTCCTTTGATATACATAGAAGACTTACGAGAAAAACCAGCTATTCTCAAGAAATTATTGCTCCTCAGACTCTGTATCAAATTTATTAGCTTTTTCCTTTTCTTTTGCTTCCTTATCCTTGATATACTGGAAGAAATACTCCACCAGTTCTTCCTTGCTAAGCTGTTCTGAATCAGACAATTGGGAAACTTGAACAGAAACATCACTTAAACCATAGTCCCCCCTCTTACTGGAAATCATATCAAGCTCCTCTTCTGTTAAATAATTTCCTGAAATGGTTAGCTTTAGGGTATGAGTCTTTTTAGAATAGGTTTTTTTCAAAATATTATGCCCCTGAAACTGCTCTGATATAAATTTATTAAGGGACTCTTTTTTCAACGTTTCTCTGACTAAAGTCGTTGCAGAGATGAAACTCGGAATCATCAGCAAAACAGCAACTAGAAGCAAAATCCTGCGCATTTTAGAGTCTTCTTCATTATCTCTAAAATAGTGTTTCTTAACCATCATCAACCTAACACCTATATAAGTCGCAATGACAATAAAGCTACAATTGATGAGGAATAAGTAAGAAGAGCCTATGATAAATTTTAGATTAGCAGAAGCAATAGCATAACCTACCGTACAAAGAGGAGGCATCAAGGCGGTTGCAATTGCTACACCAGGAACGATATTATTGGTCTCTTTTTTCCTAGCACCAATAATACCTGCTATCCCTCCTACAAAAGCAATGAGAACATCCCAAATAGTCGGAGAGGTTCTAGCAACAATCTCCGAACTAGCATACGAAATAGGAGAGAGATAAAAATAAAGTGTTGAAGCGATTAAACTGGCAAGAATTTGAATAGATAAGATTTTAAAAGATTTTCTTAACAATTTAAAATCAAATATAGCTAGAGAGAGCCCCACTCCCAGAATAGGTGTCATCAAAGGAGAGATTAACATGGCTCCAATAATCACGGGAGTCGAATCCATATTTAATCCGATAGAGGCGATAAGCATGGCACATAGCAAAATCGCTAAATCACTTCTGGAGAGTTCTAATTCTTCATATATTTTATTTCTAAATTCTACCAACGAATACAGTTTATTATTTGTCACAAATATCTTCCTTTCCTAGCTAACTAGTCGCTAAAATTCTAACAAACTCAATGCTTTAGTAGTCTGACATGCCAATCTCATGAGGTCTTTTTATCATTTTCCATCACATCCTGACGCAAATGTCTACTGATGTCTCTCATCAACTTCATTTCTAGTAAATGAAAATCAAACTCGGAAGCTAACCGTAGCTTGCTCAAAACACAGCAAGGCAAAGCTGAACTGACGTAAAAAGATTTTCGAAGAGTATCATCATCAATTTCAGACCATTTTTTATAATAACCATTTTATTTTTATCTGTCAAGGTCTTTGAATTCTTTCTTAAACAAGCCTTGTAATCTTTACTTTTGAAGAATTTATTTTTCCTTACTGACAAGATTTTAGATGATAAGCCCCCCTGACAGTAAGACGACCAAGATTAGTCACAAGCAACTCTCCTTTCTCAATTACACTAAATTGCTTTCCTTCCTCTGGGAAAAGTTCTCCACTCTACTTATCCACTTAGAAAAAACGCATAATATCAAGTGCTGAAAAAACTGATACTATGCGTTTTATTGTGGGGATATTTACTTCATTTTTTATTAAAAATTGATTTTTTCTCAGAATTCTAGCTTAGGTCATTTTTAAAATTCAAATTCCGCAAGAACATCCTGCCCACTGGTGACCAATTTTGCTCCTTCTTGAATCAAATGATGGCAACCGTCTGATAGTCCATCTAAAATGCTACCAGGTATAGCAAAAACATCGCGTCCTTCTTCCATTGCCCTCTCACAGGTAATAAGACTACCTGAACGCATCTTGGCCTCTGCTACAATCACACCACGACAAAGTCCAGCAATAATGCGATTACGGGCAGGAAAATGAAATTTCAGAGGTTGTTCGCCAGGTCCATATTCACTGAGAACCAGATGGTCATTGCCGATGTAGTCTTGCAAGCGTTTATTGGCTTTAGGATAAAACACATCCAGACCTGTTCCAATCACTGCAATGGTTTTTCCGCCATTCTGAAGAGCTGCCATATGAGCTGCTGTATCAATTCCCTTGGCTAATCCACTGACGATAACCAGTTCATTTTCCAAACCTCGAATGACTTTTTCAACTGACTTAGCTCCCTGTTTGCTACAAGCACGACTGCCCACAACCGCTACCTTTGGAAACTTCAAGAGGTCAAGATTTCCCTTGTAAAATAAAAGCACCGGTGCATCATATATTTCACTCAAATCCCAAGGATAACAGTCGTCTAAAATAGAGAAAGATGGAAATTTTTGAAACTCCTTCTCCAAATGCGCATCGTCTATCTGAAAATAACGTTCCATAAAAACAGCTGGATTTCGGCAACCTGATATATCTGCAATATCACCCAACAAAAGCTCCTGATCAACATTTTCACCGTATTCTAGAACTGCCAAAATCTGTTGATTGGTCAAACCTGATTTTTTTAACTTATAGATTTCATAGTTTGTGATTTTCATAAATATCTCCATTTCTTTTTCTACTCATCTATCTATTCGTAAAAAAATAAAAAAACATCCGACTATTTTAGCCAGATGTTGGAATCTTTAATTTTCGTTTTTAAGAATTTCTTCTAATTTATGATAGTCTTGGACACTATCGATCTCATAGATGCTGTTGCCTTCTAATTCTTCAACATAGACATCTAGCTCTTTGATATTATCCTTAACCATATTGTCCCAATAGAGATCAACAAATTCGCCACTTGCATAGGCCTTATCGATAAAGCTGACAATCTTTTCTGCAGTTGGAGCATCCCAGAAGGATACACCACTAAGGATGCGACCTGCCTTGCTATCAACAATAATGTCTTGAACCTTGTAGTCATCTCCATAGACCAAGAACCATTCGTTGGTACAATCTTCACGATAAACACTAAAATAAGTCGAACGTGTCAAATCATTGCGGAACATATTTTTAAAGAGATAGTTATCGGCATCGATAACATAACTATTAGCCAATTCTTCTTTTACAAGATAGAGAGAGTAAAAGTTATTGTAGTCAGCGTATTTATCATTAAAAACGAGGCGAACTCCGTATTTCTCTTTTAAATAATCGAATTGTTCTTTAAGGTAACCAACGATGATGATGATGTCATGGATCCCTTTTTCTTTTAGAAACTCAATTTGGTATTCAATCAAGGGTTTTTGATTAACCTGAACCAAGGCTTTAGGGGTATTTTCAGTCATAGGACGCAAGCGAGTTCCCAATCCCGCTGCTAAGATAATGGCTTTCACACGAATCTCCTTTATTCTTTAATAATAATATAAACTCCAGCAATAACGACAAGTGACGTAATAATTGTCAGCATATCTAGCGGTGCACCCAAGAAAACAACTGCAAACAAGACAGTCCAAACTACATAACTCACGTTAAGACCTGTAGCCTTGGCTGGTTGCAAGCGATTGATAGCGATATAATAAGCCAAGTAGGAAATCATATCAAAGGCTGCAAAGACAATCATGAGACCTAGCAATTGTCCATTGGCTACTGCAGCAAATGATTGATGAGAGAAGAGCACAATCACAAGATAGGACAAAAATGAAGTTACTTGACGGATTAAGAGAGCTTCTATTTCATTCAATTCACTTTCCATAGCAAAAGAGCTAAGAACACTCTCGCTTCCCCATGCAATAGCACAAACTAAAGCACAGAGAATACCAATGTAGAAGGAATTAACCTGTTCAACCTTATAGGTCTGAGCAATAATCCCTCCAATAATCAAGATAATCCCAAACACAGTATTTTTCGAAATCTTGTGCTTTAAAAAGAAGAAAGCCAATAAAACCGAAATCGCAGGGTAAATAGCCGATACTGATGAAGCTAAGGAACTTCCGATATACTTAACCGCATAAAGATTGGCCTGCATACCGATAGGGCCTGCTAGCAAGGCTCCGATGATAACACTAACATTGCGAATATTTAAGAAAATTGAGAGACGAACTTTTCCTTCTTTTACCAAGAGAAAAGCTAGTAAGATAAAGATACTCAAGAAATCGTGAGCAGCGGCCACCACAAAGGGCGACAAATCTGTAAAAATCGAAAAGATATAAGCACTAATCGTTAGACCCAACCCCCAGAAAATACCTGAAAGTAGACCAAAAGAAACTCCATTTTTAGTTTTCATCTGAACCTCCATAAGAAGCCAAACCTTTAACAGCTCTTTGGTAACGACTCACACCATAGTCACCAAAATCTGCACCTTGCTCTTCCTTATAGACTGTCCATAGACTCCAAATAGTATCTTGTAAAATTTTATAAATAGCAATCTTTTCTCGAGAAACAGGTGTTTGGTCACTCTCATAGTGAGATAAGAAATCTTCTTCCTCTTGACGAGTGAATTCAGATTCCAAAAAGAGGGCAGCCAAATCCCACATTGGATCGTTCATTGATGAATATTCCCAGTCAATCAGATAAAGTCGTCCTTGTGGTGACTCGATAAAGTTTTCAGGCACCAAATCGATATGACAAGATTTTCTGTCAACACCTAAGTCAGCCAGTCTTTTCTCTAAGGCGAAGACTTCTTCTCGAACAGCTTCATAGTTGGCATAAGGGATTTTTTCCTCAATCAAAGATTCGTATTTTTTGATTTCTTCAAAAGGAGCAAATTCTCCCCTTAATTCCTTGCCAGAAGCATGAATAGTTTGTAATATTGGAGCAATTTTATCAAATTTGGTCTTGATTGACGTTGAATCAAGCGTAATCGCAGATTCGATATACTCATTTACTTTGATACCAGCTTCAATATCAAAAAGATAATTTTTTACATCTAAGTCTAAATCCTTTAGTAGTTCAAGATTGTACTTTTCATCTTGTCGATTGATAAGCTTTTCTGTCCCTTTACCAAAGAATTTAACAATGTATTGCTTATTTGTTGTTTTGACCAAATAGTTTTGATTGGTCATTCCCCCCAGTTGTTCAACACTGAGGACTTCCTCTTCTTCACTAAGTAAGGAAGAAATTTTCTCTTTAATGATTTTCTCCACAATTAACCTCCAGCACTTATACTTCCCACTTAAACACAGTTTTAAAGGCTGTGTTTAAATCGGTCGCAAAGACACGGTGAATATCTTTAATTTCTCTTACAGGTTCTTCTAGATAAAGGATATTTTTAAGACGATTGGCAAATTTCTTGACTTCCATCATTTGGATTGCATTTTCAAAATCGATGCGACCAGAACGAGAGGACCCAACCAAGAGCAAGCCCTTTTCTAAGGCATCGCGAGTATTGAGATTGACTTTATATTCGCTAACTCCCATCATGAGAATCGTTCCCTGAGGACGAATGTAGCGAATCAGGTCATTTATAGCCGGTCCAGTACCATTACCACCACAACACTCAAAAGCATGGTCAAAGGCCAAATCTTCAGGAATATTATCAGTGATATAGCATTCTTTAGCAAATGAGAAAAGTTCCAATTTTTCCCAATGACGACCAATAACCACAATCTCTGCTTCTGGCAAAGTATAGTTGATAATATTGGCAACTACAAAAGCTAAACTTCCATCTCCGATAACGGCGATTCGGTCCCGCTTGCTATGAGCAAGGGTCAATAAGCGATTCATGGCATGCATACCGACACTGACAAACTCTGTAATGGCTGCAACCGTATCTTCGATAGCATCATAAGCCACCACACGGTCTTTAGGGAGAGAAACAAACTCTCTCATAAAGCCATCAAATCCACTAGACAAGAAATGGGTCCCTGTCATGTAGTTCTCATAGAATTCTTCATCACTCTGCATAGGAGGCTGATTGGGAATCATGACAACTTTTTGCCCAACCTCATAGGTTCCCGTCGGGTCAGAAATAACGGTTCCACATGACTCGTGAATCATTGCCATTGGAAGCTTTTTATTCAAAATCTTTGGATCACGTTTTCCTTGATAATAACGCTGATCCGCATGACAGACCGCCATGTAGTTGGGACGGATAAGGATATGATTTTCTTGGTCAATAGCCTCTTCCTGATATTTGACATTGATAAACTTAGGCTTAGTTAGTTGATAAATTTGATTAATCATATCACTAGTCTTTCTCAATCATACTTTTTGCAATCTTCAAATCTGTCACGGTTGTAATCTTCAGATTTGAGTATTCACCTTTGGCCAAGGCCACATCTTTTCCTTTAATCACAAAGATTTTACATGCATCTGTCAAGATTTCCTTCTCTTCATCAGAAAGAGATCCATAAAGGTCCATGAAGTCCTTGCAACGGAATGTTTGAGGTGTTTGTCCTTGATAAAGGTGAGCACGATTTGGAATATCTGTAATGAATTGACCATTGGTACTTTCAACGATAGTATCAACCGCTTCTACCACTGTGTCCACTGCGTCATGATTTTGGGCAAGTTGGATATTGTCTTGAATCATGCGAAGTGTAATAAATGGACGAACAGAATCGTGGGTAACAACGATATCCTCTGGCGTAAGCGGATGATAAACATCAATGGCTTCAATGATTTTCTCAATACTTGTATTGCGGTCAGCACCACCCTTTGTAATGATGATACGATCCTTATGAAGAGGTAGATATTTATCTACAAGATCCTCTGCATGGGAAACCCAGTCTCCATGAACCCCAACCACAATTTTTTCAATACTTGGTTCCAAGACAAATTTTTCAATTGTATGAATCAAAATAGGTCGATCACCTAGCTCTAAAAATTGTTTTGGCAAGTTACTGATTCCCATGCGTGTGCCAGTTCCACCAGCAAGAATTCCTGCATAAATCATCTATTTTCTCCTTTGTCTTACTAAAAAAACTTATTCTCTCTATTATACCACAATCTAGTCCTATCATGAAAGAAATACCGGCCCTCCCGTTCTAGAATAGAAGGATTAAGGAGTTCTATTATTCAAAGAAACTAGCCCATTTCTAGTAATGACTAGGAATTCTGTAGTCATTACCAATAAATGGCTGTGAAATTTTAGAGTTCTCCAGAATAATATACTTTCCTTAAAAAAATCTTAAAATTAAGCTTTGAGACTTCAAAGTAATTACTTGACTTATACTCAATGAAAATCAAAAAGCAAACTAGAAGCTAGCCGCAGGTTGCTCAAAGCACTGCTTTGAGGTTGCAGATAGAACTGATGAAGTCAGTAACATATATACGGTAAGGCGATGCTGACGTGGTTTGAAGAGATTTTCGAAGAGTATTACTGCCCTTCATTTCTTATTAGCTGACTTTATGATATAATGAAAAACGAGGTAAATTGAATGAAAAGTATAAAATTAAATGCTCTATCTTACATGGGAATTCGTGTCTTAAATATTATTTTTCCCATCCTAACTGGAACCTATGTCGCGCGTGTCTTGGACCGAACTGACTATGGTTACTTCAACTCTGTCGACACAATTTTGTCATTTTTCTTGCCTTTTGCAACTTATGGAGTCTATAACTACGGTTTACGGGCCATCAGTAATGTCAAGGATAACAAAAAAGATCTGAATAGAACCTTCTCCAGTCTTTTTTATTTATGCATAGCTTGTACGATTTTGACCACCGCTGTCTATATCCTAGCCTATCCTCTCTTCTTTACAGATAATCCAATCATCAAAAAAGTCTACCTTGTTATGGGGATTCAACTCATTGCCCAGATTTTTTCAATCGAATGGGTCAATGAAGCTCTAGAAAATTACAGTTTTCTTTTTTACAAGACTGCCTTCATCCGTATCCTGATGCTGGTCTCTATTTTCTTATTTGTTAAAAATGAACACGATATTGTTATCTACACACTTGTGATGAGTTTATCGACACTGATTAACTATCTGATTAGTTATTTTTGGATTAAAAGAGACATTAAGCTTGTTAAGATTCACCTAAGTGATTTTAAACCGCTCTTTCTCCCTCTTACGGCTATGTTGGTCTTTGCCAATGCCAATATGCTCTTCACATTTTTGGATCGACTCTTCCTCGTTAAAACAGGGATTGATGTCAACGTTAGTTACTATACTATGGCTCAGCGAATTGTGACCGTTATAGCTGGTGTCGTAACAGGAGCTATCGGAGTGAGTGTGCCTCGTCTCAGTTACTATTTGGGTAAAGGAGACAAAGAAGCCTATGTTTCTCTGGTTAACAGAGGAAGTCGAATCTTTAACTTCTTTATCATTCCACTCAGTTTTGGACTCATGGTTTTAGGACCAAATGCTATCCTACTTTATGGTAGTGAAAAATATATCGGAGGTGGTATCTTAACCTCTCTCTTCGCTTTTCGTACAATTATCCTGGCACTGGATACCATTCTTGGTTCCCAAATTCTCTTTACAAATGGCTATGAAAAACGAATCACAGTCTATACAGTCTTTGCAGGATTACTCAATTTGGGCTTAAATAGTCTCCTCTTTTTCAACCATATTGTGGCTCCTGAATACTACTTATTGACAACTATGTTATCAGAGGCCTCTCTACTTGTATTCTATATCATTTTCATCCATAGAAAACAACTCATCCACTTAGGACATATCTTTAGCTATACTATTCGATACTCGCTCTTTTCACTTTCCTTTGTAGGAATCTATTTCCTGATTAATTTCTTGTATCCTGTGGATATGGTCATTAATTTGCCGTTTTTGATTAACACTGGTTTGATTGTCTTGCTATCAGCCATCTCTTATATTGGACTACTTGTCTTCACCAAAGATAGCATTTTCTATGAATTTTTAAACCATGTCCTAGCCATAAAAAATAAATTCAAAAGATCATAGGAGTATAGAATGAAACAACTAACCATTGAAGATGCCAAACAAATTGAATTAGAAATTTTGGATTATATTGATACTCTCTGCAAAAAGCACAATATCAACTATATTATTAACTACGGTACTCTGATTGGGGCAGTTCGACATCAAGGCTTTATCCCTTGGGACGACGATATTGATTTATCTATGCCTAGAGAAGACTACCAACGATTTATTACCATTTTCCAAAAGGAAAAAAGCAAGTATAAGCTCCTATCCTTAGAAACAGATAAAAACTACTTTAACAACTTTATCAAAATAACCGACAGTACGACTAAAATAATCGATACTCGAAATACAAAAACCTATGAGTCAGGTGTTTTTATCGATATTTTCCCTATGGATCGCTTTGATGATCCTAAGGTCATTGATACTTGTTATAAACTGGAAAGCTTCAAACTTTTATCTTTTAGTAAACAGAAAAATATTGTCTATAAAGATAGCATTATAAAAGATTGGATACGAACAGCCTTTTGGTTGCTCCTTCGCCCTGTTTCTCCCCGTTATTTTGCAAATAAAATCGAGAAAGAAATTAAAAAATATAGTCGTGAGAATGGGCAGTATATGGCTTTTATCCCTTCTAAATTTAAGGAAAAGGAAGTCTTCCCAAGTGGTACCTTCGATAGAACAATCGATTTACCCTTTGAGAATTTAAACCTTCCCGCACCTGAAAAGTTTGATACTATTTTGACACAATTTTATGGAGATTATATGACCTTGCCACCTGAAGAAAAACGCTTCTACAGTCATGAATTTCATGCTTACAAATTGGAGGATTAGGATGCAATATTTAGAAAAAGAAGAAATTAAAGAAATTCAACTAGCCCTGCTAGACTATATTGATGAGACTTGTAAGAAACATAATATTCCTTATTTTCTCAGTTATGGAACCATGCTTGGAGCAATCCGCCACAAAGGTATGATTCCCTGGGATGATGATATTGATATTTCCCTCTATCGTGAGGATTATGAGCGTTTACTGAAGATTATTGAAGAGGAAAATCATCCTCGATATAATGTTCTTTCATACGACACTTCTTCTTGGTACTTCCATAATTTTGCATCGATTTTAGATACTTCTACCGTTATCGAAGACCATGTTAAGTACAAGCGCCATGACACCAGTCTCTTTATCGACGTCTTCCCAATTGAGCGCTTTACAGACTTGAGCATTGTCGACAAGAGTTATAAGTATGTAGCCCTTCGTCAACTAGCTTATATCAAAAAATCACGCGCTGTTCACGGTGATAGCAAATTAAAAGATTTTCTTAGATTATGTAGCTGGTACGCTCTGCGATTTGTCAATCCTCGTTACTTTTACAAGAAAATTGATCAGCTAGTCAAAAATGCCGCAACCAATACTCCTCAATATGAAGGAGGAATTGGGATTGGTAAGGAAGGAATGAAAGAAGTCTTCCCAGTTGATACCTTTAAAGAACTGATTTTAACAGAGTTTGAAGGTCGTATGTTACCAGTTCCTAAAAAATATGATCAATTTTTAACCCAGATGTACGGGGATTATATGACACCACCATCAAAGGAAATGCAAAAGTGGTATAGTCACAGTATTAAAGCTTATCGCAAAAGCTGATTGAGGGCGTCCATATAAACTACCAGAGGCTGGAAAAAAGTCTTTAAAAGAAAAAACGCATCATATCAAGGATTTCTGTACTGACACCAAAAAGTTAGACAATTAATTTATCCGAAGGATTTAGTTCTGTATTGCACAGGACTGAGTCCTTTTAATTTTACCTTAATGCGTTTATTGTTGTAGTAATCAATATAGTCTACAATAGCTTGTTCCAATTGATTAAGTGATTTAAACGTCTTCTCGTAACCATAAAACATCTCCGATTTCAGAACGCCAAAGAAGGACTCCATCATACCGTTGTCTGGGCTGTTACCTTTACGTGACATGGATGCTTGAATTCCCTTACTCTCTAGGAACCGATGATAAGAATCGTGTTGATATTGCCAGCCTTGGTCACTATGGAAAATCGTATTCTCGTAGTGCTTCTCTGTGAATGCCTGTTCCAACATCGTTTTTACTTGTTCTAAGTTGGGTGAAGTTGAAAGATTATAGGCGATAATTTCGCTGTTAAAGCCATCTAAAACAGGCGATAAATACAATTTCTGCGTGCTATTTGGAATGGCAAACTCTGTCACATCCGTATAACACTTTTCCATTGGTCTCGATGCTTCAAACTGGCGTTGAATGAGATTCTCTGCCTTCTTGCCAACATCTCCTTTATGAGAAGAATATTTCCGTTTCTGTAGCATTTTAGTTTGTAAATTGAGTAGTTTCATCAAGCGTTGAACTCTTTTATGATTGACCACATAACGGAGAATAGTAACGATTTTTTCCTTTTTTGACGAACTCCATTCCGTAACGATCAATCAATTTAATCATGTACCTAATATTAGAATTGTTTATCCCAAATTTATTTGAAAGCTTCTCTATGCTATATCCTTGTTTTCTAAGTTCATAGATTTGAACTTTATCCTCATAAGTTAATTTCATAATAAAAACACCCCAAAAGTTAGATTTTTCCTGTCTAACTTTTGAGGTGCAGTTCATTCAACACCTGATATTATGCGTTTTATCAGAGAAAGATTTTCTGAATGTTCACCTCAAATTGAGTTTTTCCAACATTCTATCAATCACTATTATAGCTGATTTCCGACTCGTCTAAGCTTGACTTATCTTAACTGAGTAAGAATAGCTTTGAGTTTCTCAATCAACTCATCTTCTGTGTGGTCAGACTCTTTCTCATTGGCTAGGAAAGCAACTGCTTGAGCGAGAGCTTCTCTTGCTTGGTCGAGTACTTTCGCATCTACATTTGTAAGGTCGCTTTCTTGCAGAACCTTAGTCAATTCCTTGGTCAATTTCTTGAGTTCTGACTCTTTCTTACGACGCGCGATAAGGAAGAGAAGGAGACCAAGAAGGGCGAGCAGGCTACCAATCATAGTACCATATGGAAGATGACCTTGCTCTTTCCTTGTTTCTTTCGTTTCTTCTTCATCCTTAGTCGCTTGCTTGCCTTTCAAGGATTCGAGTGCTTCTTTGACCTTAGCAGTAATCTCTTTCAAGCCTGCCTCTGTCAAGTCAGTATTTCTAAGGGCTTCTTGACCCTCTACGAGAATGACCTTCGCAGCGTCGATGACAGATTGATCAATACCATCCAAGTCTTTCAAACGAGTTTCCAAGTCTTGAATTAGATTTCTTAAGACGGATTTATCAACCTGTTTCTCTTGACTCGATTGAGTGCCACCAGCAAAGCCTACACTTCTTCGGCTACGAGCTGGAGCCGTCACAGAACTTCCAGATAGCCCTTGTGGAGACTCTGGTTCTGTCGAATTTCCTGCTTCCCTCTGTTGAGTAGATTGACCAGCAGCTTGATTCGTCGAATCTCCTGAATTAGCTGGAGTACTTGGAGTAGTAGGCTGACCTTGGTTATTTGTATCGCCCTGACTGTCATCATCAGATGGAGCTGGTCTGTCTCCTTGACTAGCCGTATCCCCCCTACTATCTGAACCTGCTTGGTTAGCGCCATTACCTGGTGTATTCGAATTGCCTTGACGAGTATTTGCTGTCGCGCTCACTCCGTTAATCGCTGTCAGACCGGCGTTCTTCGCACTGTCTACACCAGATTTCGTGGTCGCTTTATCAATTTCACCCAAGGCGTGTTGAAGAGCTGAGTCAACCTTCTCATTCGCTGCTCGCTTCTCTTCTTCTGTGATGTGCTGAATGCTATTGAATGAAGTCTTCTTCTCACTAGCTTTCTGCTGTAGTTCGCGCTTGGCGTTCGCATTGAGGTCAGCTGTCGCGCTCACTCCGTTAATCGCTGTCAGACCGGCGTTCTTCGCACTGTCTACACCAGATTTCGTGGTCGCTTTATCAATTTCACCCAAGGCGTGTTGAAGAGCTGAGTCAACCTTCTCATTCGCTGCTCGCTTCTCTTCTTCTGTGATGTGCTGAATGCTATTGAATGAAGTCTTCTTCTCACTAGCTTTCTGCTGTAGTTCGCGCTTGGCCCCATCCCTATCAATCGGTGCTGTAGCTCTAACGCTATTTGTCGAGAATCCAGACTTCATTCCCTCACTGAATGTTTCATCTGTTCCTATCCTAACGTAGGCAACCACTACTCTGACATCTCCTTCTCCAAGTTTTGAATCTTGGTATTCAGGTGGAACAAAATTAAAAGTTCCAGCGGTGGAGATACGTGTCTTTGCTATAGTATGGTAGCCCTGAGCCTCATTGTTATAGCTATAAGGATTAAGTGAACCACCACGTACTAAATAAGCCATCAACTCAGCGCCATCCGGTGTGTTACCAGGTTCCGCTCTTACACCAATAGTTCCCGAAATTATCGGCTTAGTCTCGGATTTACCTTCTAATTCCTTATTAGTTGTCGTAATCCTAGGATTAGGTAAAGGTCTAGCAATAGTTAGTGTAGTCTGATTTGTATTTCCTGAAGAATCTGTCGCAACAACCGTTACTCTGGTGTAACCATGCCTATCACTCGGCATGCGTCCTCGCAAATCTACATATCCCAATCCATTTGTAAGAGTTAATCCTGTCGCTGATAGTCCTGTGCCTTCCAGACCATTAACTGTAATACTCCTAACGGTCTTACCGCTGAAAGATTTGACGGTTATTCGGAGGTTATTTCCATAGGCTTCACCTGTACTTAGCGTTCGTAGAGTTTCTGCACTATATTGTGGAACACTAGTTGTACCCTTACCAAATCCTATTTTCAAGGAATTATCAACGGATCTCTCTTTCCTAGATTTAGAAATGTCGCTACTACCTTTTTCAACACCATTCCTTAATTGAGCTGCCTTTTTATACTCCTCAAGTGCAGCATTAAAGACAGCATCATCTACAAGACCATCTCCCGATACCCCCAATGCTTCATTAAGTTTATCGTAGGCTTCCTTGAGTTTTTGAACCTGTTCTGGATTTTCAGTACTGGTCTTCAATTCTTGGAGGAGATTATGGATTTTTTCTGATAAAGGATAGCTCCCCTGACCATTTGTGTAGTCTGTAACTTCCTCCGTCGTTTCTTTGGTTTCTTGATTTTCTGATGGTGCTAGCATTGCAGGAGGGGTTAGTTGTCCTCTGCGACCTCGCCCCCGTCTGGGAGTTGTGCTTACTTCACTTGTAGTCGCGCTCCCTCCCTCCGCAAGCTGAGCTGGAGATGTGAGTCCGCCAGCCAAAGCCTTGTTGACCTCCTCAGTCAAGGCTTTCATGACTTGAACCTGGGCATTAACTTCCTCTTGACTGGAGTTTGGATTATCAAGAACAGCTTTAGCTCTTGCTAGACTTTCCTCTACACGAGCATGGAGTTCTTTCATAGAATCCAGAGCCAGATTAGCAAGTAAAGCTTGTAGACTAGTTTGAGCAGATTGGGCAAGCGACTTATCTACAACTGGACTGATGGCCTCTGCTTGATTCTCTTTCTTACCTTCTTCGCTATCTTTTACTAGAGACTTGTTTTTATCTGAACTTTCTTGATTGCCTTGGTTAGAGGACTCTAGCTGGTTGAGATTTTTACCAGAAGTTTTTTCGCTTAAAGCCTCAGTCCTAACCAAGGAAGAACCTATAATATCACTTGTTCTAGCCACTTCGCTCTCTGTAGCTGGAGAAATATCAGGTGTTTGCGCCTGTACTGTCCCATTGGCAAAAAACATCAGCGCCGCAACGGCAACACTAGCAGCACCAAAATGGTATTTACGAATAGAATAACGGAAAATTTTCTCTCCGTCATCCTTATTGCTTTTTCTAAACATAAGCATAAATCCTTCCCTCGTCTAAGTGCTTTCTCAAGCTTAGAAAGCGCACAAAAAGCCGATAGACGATAATATATCAATTATATAGTAACACTTCTGACATACAAATCAACCCCCTCTCCTATACGATAGAGTCAGGAAATGCAAGAAAAAAGCGACATTATATATATATATATATATATATGCACATATGTGTAAAGCCTTTTGATACAACCTATTTTTTAACAAAGATACAAGAGTTATATTACATTTATATATGCACAACATCCTCTGTGCCAATGTTACATTATTGTTACATTTTGATTACGCATATATTTCAAAATATATGATAGAAGCCTGAGTATTTTATAGTAATTCCCTTCCTATCAATTAGGTCAACAGTTGAGTGTTACACCCTATCCTCAGCAAAGGACTATGATCAGCATTTCCTAGCCGCTAGGACGCTCCAAACCACCTATTCTAATACTCAAGAGCAAACTAGGAAGCTAGCCGCAGACTGCTCAAAACAGTATTTTGAGGTTGCAGATGGAAGCTGACGGGATTGATGAGATTTTGGAAGAGTATAAAAACCACCTGAAACAAATCAAGTGACTAGAGGATAAAAAACAAAATCTGGGCAAAGAGTCTTTAAAATCAAAAAAACGCATAATATTAAGGATTTCAACACCTGATATTATGCGTTTTTCTTATCTTACAAGATTTTTTGTTCGACTTATTTTTCTATTTAAATTGCTTCTGTGACAAAACTACGGCTTTCCAATACTTTGAGCATGGCGTTAGCTGTATCTAGGGCTGTGAAGAGGGGCACCCCGTGTTCAATAGCTGAACGGCGGATTTGCTCACCATCTTCGTCAGCAGTTCGTTTTGTTCCTACTGTGTTAATGATAGCTTGAATTCTTCCTTTGCGGACAAAGCTTGGGATATCCTTATCGTCATCACCAATCTTACCAACAGGTTGGGCTTGCAGGCCATTACTAGCAAAGAAGGCTGCTGTCCCTTCTGTCGCGAGGATTCCATAGCCAATATTTTGGAAACGACGAGCTAAGTCCAAGGCTTCTTCTTTGGCATCATCAGCGATGGTAAAGACAACATTACCAAAAGTTGGCAAGTGTAGATAAGAAGCTTCAAAGGCTTTATAGAGAGCTTTTTCCAAAGTAGCATCAGACCCCATAACTTCCCCTGTTGACTTCATTTCAGGACCGAGCAAGCTGTCTACCTTAGCTAGCTTGGTAAAGGAGAAGACAGGTGCCTTAATATGAACGCGAGTGCTTTCAGGGTAAAGTCCATCTTGGTAGCCAAGTTCTGATAAACTTTGACCAAGAATGAGCTTAGTCGCTACTTGAGCCATAGGAATATTGGTCACCTTAGAAAGAAATGGAACCGTACGGCTAGCACGTGGATTGACCTCAATAACGTAGACTTTTTCATCCTTGATGACAAACTGGATGTTCATCATTCCAAGGCAGTTAAGGCCGATTGCTAGGCGTTTAGTATAGTCTGCGATTGTTTCTTGCACCTTTTGCGACAAGGTTTGTGGTGGGTAAACGGCCATTGAGTCACCTGAGTGGACACCGGCACGTTCGATATGCTCCATGATACCAGGGATGAGAACATTTTCCCCGTCTGAAATAGCATCAACTTCACACTCTTGTCCAACGATATAAGAATCGACAAGAACTGGGTGGTCTGGACTAGCCTTAACAGCGGTACGCATGTAAGAACGAAGGTCTGCTTCGTTTTCAACGATTTCCATAGCACGACCACCCAAGACATAAGATGGGCGAACTAAGACTGGGAAGCCAATCTTACGAGCTGCAAGCACTGCTTCTTCTTCATTTGTAGCCGTTTGTCCTGGTGGCTGTGGAATATCCAAATCCTTGAGAGCTTGCTCGAAGAGGTCGCGGTCTTCGGCACGGTCTAGGTCAGCAACCTGTGTACCAAGGATGGTCACACCTGCTTTTGCCAATGGCTCCGCAAGATTGATGGCTGTTTGACCACCGAACTGAACGATAACCCCTTTTGGTTGCTCCAAGTCGATGACATTCATAACATCTTCGAATGTCAATGGTTCAAAGTAAAGCTTGTCTGACACAGAGAAGTCTGTAGAAACGGTCTCTGGGTTTGAGTTCATGATGATGGCTTCATAGCCAGCCGCCTGAATAGCCTTAACCGAGTGAACAGTTGCGTAGTCAAACTCAACCCCTTGACCGATACGGATTGGACCTGAACCTAGAACAAGGACGGATTCCTTATCAGACTTGATAGATTCATTTTCCCAACCATAGGTTGAATAGAAGTATGGTGTTTCAGAGTCAAATTCTGCCGCACAAGTATCGACCATCTTATAAACTGGAACAATCTTGTTTTCCAAGCGAAGTTGACGAACGTGATCAGCAGTCGTTTTCCAGAGTTCAGCAATCTTACGGTCTGAAAATCCATTTAGTTTAGCCGTTTTCAAAACGTCTAGATCTTGTGGATGAGCCCCCAATTCTTGCTCAATTTCAAAGATATGCAAGAGTTTATCCAGATAGAAGATATCAATCTTAGTTAATTCAGCGATTTCCTCTGGTGTGTAACCACGGCGAATGGCTTCTGACACGTAGAAGAGGCGGTCATCTTGGGCTTTGACTACTTTTTCAATCAAGGAATCATCAGAAACTGATGCAAGTTCAGGCATTTCATTGTGATGCACCCCAATTTCAAGGGAACGACAAGCTTTAAGGAGAGATTCCTCAATGTTACGACCAATCGCCATGACTTCTCCAGTCGCCTTCATCTGGGTACCCAGACGGCGCTCACCTTTTTCAAACTTGTCAAATGGGAAACGTGGAATCTTGGCAACCACGTAGTCAAGGGCTGGCTCAAACATGGCATAGGTTGAACCTGTGACTGGGTTGATAACCTCATCCAAGGTCAAGCCAACTGCAATCTTAGCAGCCAATTTGGCAATTGGGTAACCAGTAGCCTTAGAAGCAAGGGCTGACGAACGCGATACACGAGGGTTTACTTCGATGACATAGTACTTGAAGCTGTGTGGATCAAGGGCCAGCTGAACGTTACATCCCCCTTCAATCTTAAGGGCACGAATGATGCTCAAACTCGCGTCACGTAGCATTTGGTTTTCATAATCTGACATGGTTTGGGCAGGGGCAAATACGATGGAATCTCCTGTGTGAATCCCAACTGGGTCAAAGTTTTCCATGTTACAAACAACCAAAGCATTGTCAGCTGAGTCACGCATCACTTCGTATTCGATTTCCTTGAAACCGGCGATTGAACGCTCAATCAAACATTGGGTAACAGGTGACAATTTCAAACCATTTTCAGCGATTTCACGCAATTCTTCCTCGTTGGCACACATACCACCACCAGTACCGCCAAGTGTAAAGGCTGGACGAACAATGACTGGGTAGCCAATTGTTGCTGCAAAGGCAACAGCTTCTTCAACAGTGTTTACAATTTCAGATTCTGGAATGGGTTGGTTGAGCTCTTCCATCAATTGTTTAAAGAGGTCACGGTCCTCCGCTTGGTCGATGGCAGATAGTTTAGTACCAAGAAGCTCTACTCCGAGCTCATCTAGGATACCATTTTTAGACAATTCCATGGCCATATTGAGCCCTGTCTGACCACCGAGTGTTGGTAGCAAGGCGTCGGGACGCTCCTTACGGAGAATACGTGTCACAAACTCAAGTGTGATCGGTTCAATATAAACCTTATCAGCAATTTCCTTGTCCGTCATGATGGTGGCAGGGTTTGAGTTAACCAAGACAACCTCATAGCCTTCCTCTTTCAACGACAAGCAAGCCTGGGTCCCAGCATAGTCAAACTCAGCAGCCTGACCAATAATAATCGGACCAGAACCAATCACCATAATTTTTTGAATATCAGTACGTTTAGGCATATATAAGATATTAAGGGCGTCAAGCGGACAAAGCTAAAATAGGAGTTATGACGAAGAACTGTCAGTTCTAGGAATAACTATCTTTTTAGCACCGTCCGTAGCCCGTATTCAGTTCAGCAAATACGGAGCACCCTTCTCCTTTCTATTCGTCGCCTCTCAGGGCGACATTAAATAAATTCTCCGACAATTTTTTAGCGAAACGATATTTTTCGATAAAAAATCTAGTGCAGGGAGTTTTTAGTTCGCCTGATAGCGACTAAAAGAAACGACCTGCCTTTCTACTCGGCAACTCTCGGGTTGCCATTAAATAAGATACAAAGGACGAATAGAAAGCGATTAAATTTTAGGAAATCAAGGAAGGATTGACAATCCAAATTGGTTTCTCTAAATTCCAAGCTTTCCGTCCGTGTTCAGTTACATAAATTCTCCGACGAGCTTTTACTCGTTCTTAGTTTGATTGTTTAAAAGCTTCCATCATCTCGATAAACTCATCAAATAGGTAGCTTGCGTCGTGTGGACCAGGGGCTGCATCTGGATGGTATTGAACAGAGAAAGCAGGTTGGTATCTGTGACGCACACCTTCAACTGACTTGTCATTGATTTCTTCGTGGGTAATGATCAAGTGCTCTGGCAAATCCTCACGGCTGACTGCATAACCATGGTTCTGGCTGGTGAAATCTACGCGTCCTGTAGCAATCTCCCGTACCGCATGGTTGAATCCACGGTGACCAAACTTCATCTTGTAAGTCTTAGCCCCGTTTGCCATTGCAAAGAGTTGATGCCCCATACAAATACCAAAGATTGGAATTTTTCCTTGTACACCACGAATCATATCCAGTGCTTGTGGAACATCTTCTGGGTTACCTGGACCGTTTGACAACATCACTCCGTCAGGATTGAGATGGAGAATTTCTTCCGCCGTTGTTGAGTAAGGAACAACCGTCACGTTACAGTTGCGTTTAGAAAGTTCACGTAAGATTGAGTGCTTGAGACCAAAGTCCACCAAGACAACACTCAAACCAACTCCTGGAGCTGGATATGAAGTTTTAGTAGAAACCTGTTTGATATTGTCTGTCGGCAAGACTGTTGCTTGGAGCTGGTCCGTCACATGATCCATGCTGTCCCCAACATGGGTCAAGGTTGCACGCATAGTACCATGTTTACGGATAATCTTGGTAAGAGCACGCGTATCAATCCCTGAAATACCAGGAATTTTCTTGGCTTTCAAAAATTCATCCAGCGTCATTTGATTTCGCCAGTTGCTTGCTCTACGTGCCTCTTCGAAAACAACGACTCCCTTACAAGTTGGAATAATGGATTCATAATCATCACGGTTAATTCCATAGTTTCCAACCAAAGGATAAGTAAAGGTCAAGATTTGTCCATTATAAGACTGGTCTGTAATGGATTCTTGGTAGCCGGTCATGCCTGTATTAAAGACGATTTCGCCTGTAACATCAATATCTGCTCCGAAGGCCTTGCCTTCAAAAACTGTGCCATCTTCTAATACTAGAAGTCTTTTTGTCATATTTTCACCTCTCGTGGACGCTCACTGGCGTCTTTTAACGTCTTGTGTTTTAGTTGGCGTTTCTACTCGCCAGTACGGATTCTAAGATTGCCATTCGAACAAAGACACCATTGGTCATTTGTTGGACAATCCGTGATTTTGGTGCTTCAACCAAGTGGTCTGCGATTTCTACATCACGATTGACTGGAGCCGGATGCATAAGGATTGCTGTTTCTTTCAAACGGTCATAACGTTCTTGAGTCAAGCCATGTTGGGCATGGTAGTCTTCTTTTGAAAAGACTGCACCACTATCATGGCGTTCATGTTGCACACGGAGAAACATCATGACATCCACCTGATCAATGATTTCATCAATAGTTACAAACTGCCCATAGTCTGCAAACTCTTGACTTCTCCATTCCTCAGGTCCAGCGAAAAAGAGTTCCACTCCCAAGCGTTTCAAAATCTGCATATTGGATTTAGCAACGCGTGAGTGGTCCAAGTCACCTGCAATAGCAACCTTAAGCCCCTCAAAGTGGCCAAATTCCTCATAAATGGTCATCAAATCAAGCAAGCTCTGGCTAGGGTGTTGGCCCGAACCATCTCCACCATTGATGATGGAAGTCGTAATCGTCGGACTAGTAATCAACTCTCTGTAGTAATCAACCTCTGGGTGGCGAATCACACAGACGTCAACTCCTAAAGCAGACAGAGTCAAAATGGTATCATAAAGTGTTTCACCCTTATTGACCGAGCTGGTCTTCACATCAAAGTCAAGTCGTTCCAGCCCCAGTTTAATCTCTGCCACTTCAAAGGACTTATGCGTCCGTGTAGAATCCTCAAAGAAAAGATTGGAAACAATCGGATGGTCCTCATAAGGAAGCTGAGCTCCGTTTTTAAACTCAATTCCTCGCTTGATCAATTTCATCACTTGATCGACAGTGAGGTCTTCCATGGACACCACATGGTTCAATGCTTGTTGATTTTCTGACATGGCTACTCCTTTAGCTTTCTAAGCTTCTTCAGTAATCAGAACTCTGTCTTGGCCATCAAGTTCTGCCATCTCTACGATGATTTCTTCAGAACGACTGGTTGGGATATTTTTTCCAACGTAATCTGGACGGATTGGCAATTCTCTATGTCCACGATCTACTAGAACTGCTAAACTCACGCGCGCAGGACGACCATGACCTACAATATTATCAATAGCAGCACGGATAGTGCGGCCTGTATAAAGCACATCGTCCACCAAGATAACTTCGCGGTCTGTCACATCGACAGAAACCAAAGAAGTATCTTCTCCACTTTTAACATCATCACGGAAAGGTTTAGTATCCAATTCCACAATAGGAACTGAAAGATTTTCTAGCTGTTCCAAACGTTCTTGGATTCGGTGGGCGATAAAGACACCGCGAGTTTTAATACCAGCCAAGACGATTTTATTCAAATCTTTGTTGCGTTCGATAATCTCATAAGTAATACGCGTAATCGCTCGTTTGACGGTCAATTCGTCTACAACTTCTTTTGTCTTCATGACAAACCTCCAAAAAGAAAAGTCTCCTTAAACAAGGAGACTTGAAATGTATAGCTAAGTAAGCCCTACTGCAAACAGTATAGACTTCACCCTACTACTTAATCGTTCTCCTTGCCTGCCTCACGGGACAGGTTTAAAGGAATATTTAATTATCAATTACTATAGCACAAAGCGAGCCTAAAATCAAGCAAAAACTTTTGAAACCCCATCTTATAAATTGCTAAAATCATATAACTGTGGGTACTGGTCACACTCTGGATTTTTAGGATGGCAGATAGCCCGTCCGAAATAAATCATGGCCTGATGAGCTGCTAACCATTTTTCAGGTGGCAAAATATCCATAACCCTCTTTTCCACCTCAAGCGGTGTCGCTGATTTTTTGACAATATCATGGTGTTTGCAAATACGCTCCACATGAGTATCCACTGCAAAAGCTGGAATCCCAAATCCTACACTCATGACAACATTGGCTGTCTTGCGACCAACACCTGCTAGACTTTCTAATTCTTCTCGAGTCTGAGGCACTTGACCGTCAAAATCGTCTAGTAACTGTTGGGCACATTTTTTAAGGAATTTAGCTTTATTCCGATACAATCCCAAACGAGAAATGTGTGAAGCAATCTCATTCTCTGTCGCCACAGACATGGCTTGGGGCGTTGGAAAGGCCGCAAAGAGACCTGGTGTGGCCTTATTTACCGCTGCATCCGTCGTCTGGGCTGACAACATGACCGCGACCAATAGTTCAAAATGATTGGTAAAATCAAGACTGGGCTTGGCATCTGGGAAGAGGGCAATGATTTCTTCTAGCACCTTTCGAGCTCGTTTTTTTGACAAGACCATTATTCGTCACCATCAAATAGTCCTTGTAAGCCAGCAAAAGGACTGTTTTCTTCTTTCTTAACTGCTTGTTGAGCTTGGTATTCTTCCTCAGTCATGATTTGCCAGTCATTTCCTGACACAAATCCTTGACCCGCTTCTTCTTCAGCTGTCAAGACCTTGATAGGAATGTTTAGTAGGATATTGTCTGACACGCTCTCAGCAAGATCAAGTTCTCCATTTTCGATAGGCAAGACCAAATCATCGTCTAAAACTTCCTGATCTAGTTGGTTGGTTGCGCCTTCCATGAAAACTTCCGTTACTGGATAAGATTCAACTAACTCAACTGGCTCCATACTGCGACTTGAAGCAAGAACAATGGTATAAGATAGTTGGTAATCTAAAAAATACATACGGTCTTCGTACTGTACTTTTCCAACTGCAAGGATATCTTTCACATCTAAAATTTCTTGATTGCGTGCACGCAAGTCTGCAGCTAGGTCTAAACTTTGTTCAAAATGCAAGCCTTCAGACTGCTTACGAATTTCTTGAATATTTAATTTCATACTTCCTCCATAAAGATTTACTCTCTTGATTATACCATGAAAAGGCTACAAATCAGCATACCAAACTTTGTAATTAACATTCGAGTTTTTAATATATTTATCACTATATTTTTTGGTGATATACTATAGGCAAGAATACATGATAGCAAGGAGGATGCCCCTATGGAAGACAAAGAACTCATTACTAATGCAACCCAACTCCTATCCGAGTTAAATAAAAGTTTCCAAAGCTGTAAACAGGGTAGGGCAGATGATATTCGACTACAAGAGCTACTAAACACTACTCTGCAAGAGCTCAAAAAAGCGGAAAAGTTAAACAACAGTATCTTAATCGACCTTGAGAAATTTTACCAACGCACCAGTCTTCTGATAGGCCTCAGTAGCCTAAAACTGAACGACCAAGCACGCATTGCTTGGCGAAACTACGACAAATTCCATTACGAGCATGTCAAACACCTACTAACTCTTTAGGTACCTGTTTTTGGATTTTAGAGCATAGAATTTCCAGTTTTCTGTTGACAAAATTTCCTGAAAGGTATAGTATAAAGATACTAATACTCGGAGGTAAGGGAGACATGAACAACTAAGTCTATCAAATAAAGAAACTTTATTTAGTAGATCTTGTTTTTGTCTCTTTTTGTGTGCTCTTTTATGCTCTTTTTCTGGCATTTTATACTCAATGAAAATCAAAGAGGAAGCTAGCCGCAAGTTGCTCAAAGCACTGCTTTGAGGTTGTAGATAAGACTGACGAAGTCAGCTCAAAACACTGTTTTGAGGTTGTGGATAAAACTGACGAAGTCAGTAACCATATCTACGGTAAGGCGACGCTGACGTGGTTTGAAGAGATTTTCAAAGAGTATTGATAGAGTTTTTTTGACATAGACTTTGGGCTCTACTAGGTAAAGTAGAGCTTTTTGTTATGCACTATGGACATTCTAGAAAGGGCAATCATATGATGAAAATCAATCACCTGACCATCACACAAAACAAATATTTACGAGACCTTGTCTCAGACTTAAACATGACCATCCAATCCGGGGAAAAGGTAGCTATTATTGGAGAGGAAGGAAATGGCAAATCAACCTTACTTAAAACTTTAATGGGAGAAACTTTGCCTGATTTCACTATCAAGGGAAACATCCAATCTGACTATCAGTCACTGGCCTACATTCCTCAAAAACTCCCCGAGGACCTGAAAAAGAAAACTCTACACGACTACTTCTTTTTGGATTCTATTGATTTAGACTACAGTATCCTCTATCGTTTGGCTGAGGAATTGCATTTTGATGGCGATCGCTTCGCTAGCAACCAAGAGATTGGCAGTCTATCAGGGGGCGAAGCTTTGAAAATTCAGCTCATCCATGAGTTAGCCAAACCCTTTGAGATTCTATTTTTAGATGAACCTTCAAACGACCTAGACCTTGAGACGGTTGATTGGCTAAAAGGTCAAATTCGCAAGATTCGGCAAACCGTTATTTTTATTTCCCATGATGAAGACTTTCTTTCTGAAACAGCAGACACTATTGTTCACTTGCGACTGGTCAAGCACCGAAAAGAAGCTGAAACGTTAGTAGAGCATTTAGACTATGAGAGCTATAGTGAGCAGAGACAGGCTAATTTTGTCAGACAAAGTCAGCAAGCTGCTAACGACCAGAGAGCCTATGACAAAACCATGGAAAAGCATCGCCGAGTCAAGCAAAATGTAGAAACTGCGCTTCGAGCTACTAAAGACAGTACTGCCGGTCGCCTATTGGCTAAAAAGATGAAAACTGTCCTCTCTCAAGAAAAACGCTTTGAAAAGACAGCTCAGTCCATGACCCAAAAACCACTTGAAGAGGAAGAAATTAGACTTTTCTTCTCAGATATCCAACCGTTACCAGTTTCTAAAGTCTTAATCCAACTGGAAAAAGAGAATTTGTCCATTGGTGAGCGAGTTTTGGCTCAAGGACTTCAACTAACTGTTCGTGGCCAAGAAAAAATCGGTATTATCGGGCCAAATGGTATTGGGAAATCGACCCTGTTAGCCAAGTTACAGAGACTTCTGAATGATAAAAGAGAGATTTCCCTTGGTTTTATGCCACAAGATTACCACAAAAAACTGCAATTGGATTTATCACCAATAGCCTACCTCAGCAAAACTGGGGAAAAAGAGGAACTACAGAAAATCCAATCTCACCTAGCTAGTCTCAATTTCAGTTATCCAGAAATGCAACATCAAATTCGCTCCTTATCTGGCGGACAACAAGGCAAACTCCTGCTTTTGGATTTAGTCTTGCGCAAACCAAACTTTCTCCTGCTGGATGAGCCCACACGAAACTTTTCTCCAACTTCTCAACCCCAAATCAGAAAACTCTTTGCAACCTATCCAGGCGGTATCATCACTGTTTCGCATGACCGTCGTTTCTTAAAAGAGGTCTGTTCATGCATCTATCGCTTGACAGAACACGGTTTGGAGGTAGTTAATTTTGAAGATTTATAAATTTGCAACATAGTAGATAGGTGGGGCAAAAACACAATTTTAGGAGAAGAGAAAATACATCTTCCCATAATAAAACGCATAAGATTAAGGTTTTTGAGTACTGACCCCAAAAAGTTAGACAATTAATTTATCCGAAGGATTTAGTTCTGTATTGCACAGGACTGAGTCCTTTTAGTTTTACCTTAATTCGTTTATTGTTGTAGTAATCAATATAGTCTACAATAGCTTGTTCCAATTGCTTAAGCGATTGAAACGACTTCTCATAACCGTAAAACATTTCCGATTTCAGAATGCCAAAGAAGGACTCCATCATACCGTTGTCTGGGCTGTTACCCTTACGTGACATGGATGCTTGAATTCCCTTACCCTTAAGAAACTGATGATAAGAATCGTGTTGATATTGCCAGCCTTGGTCACTATGGAGAATCGTATTCTCGTAGTGCTTCTCTGTGAATGCCTGTTCCAATATTGTTTTTACTTGTTCTAAGTTGGGTGAAGTTGAAAGATTATAGGCGATAATTTCGCTGTTAAAGCCATCTAAAACTGGTGATAAGTAAAGCTTTTGAGTACTTGCTGGAATGGCAAATTCTGTCACATCTGTGTAGCACTTTTCCATTGTTTTAGAGCCTTCAAATTGACGTTGAATGAGATTCTCTGCCTTCTTGCTAACGTCTCCTTTATGAGAAGAATATTTTCGTTTCTGTCGCATTTTAGCTTGTAAATTGAGTACTTTCATCAAGCGTTGAACTCTTTTATGATTTACCAGATAACCATGATTTCTTAGTTCTAAATGAATCCGACGATAACCATAATTTCCCTTGTGTTCAATAAAAATGGATTGAATTTCAGCTTTAAGCTTTTGATCCTTATCTGGTTTGTCTAGCTGTTTCAAATGATAGTAGTAGGTCGAACGAGCGAGTTTAATGGTTTTTAGAAGAATATCTAACGAAAAATCAGTCATTAATTCTTGAACAATTTCTGTCTTTCTTCTTTCTCTTTTTCCTCCTTCAAGCGGAGTTCTCTCAACTTTTTTAGGATAGCATTCTCCGCTCTCAGATACTCGTTTTCTGCTTGAAGGCGTTCTAACTCTGTCATCTCTTCGGGTTTCTTCTTTGGTTTACGTCCCATTTTAGATGGTCTCCCTTTTGTTTTCTCAACAATAGTATACCCGTTTTTCTTGTATTGTGCCATCCAATTTGGAAGCATACCACGATTTGGGAGAGCATATTCGAGAGAAACTCTATCTTGAGACCAGTTTTCATGTAGGACTTTATGAATCATTTCTTGTTTTAATTCAGGAGAATAGTAACGATTTTTTCCTTTTTTGACGAACTCTATTCCGTAACGATCAATCAATTTAATCATGTACCTAATATTAGAATTGTTTATCCCAAATTTATTTGAAAGCTTCTCTAAGCTATATCCTTGTTTTCTAAGTTCATAGATCTGAACTTTATCATCATAAGTTAACTTCATGATAAAAACACCCCAAAAGTTAGATTTTTTCTGTCTAACTTTTGGGGTGCAGTTCATTTGCACACCTGATATTATGCGTTTTTCAGATTTTTAAGACTTTTTCCCAGCCTTCATTTTACATCTGTTTCAAACGTTCAATCCGTTCTGAGATAGGTGGGTGGGTATAAAATAGTTTTTGGAATCCTCCACCTTTCTTGGGATCATTGATATAAAGTGCACTGCTGGCATCATCGACAGGACGACTCATCGGTTTACTATTATCCAACTTACGTAGAGCATTTATCATCCCTTGAGGATTACGAGTCAACTCGACACTGGAAGCATCAGCTAGGAATTCCCTCTGACGAGAAATAGCTAGTTGCACCAAGGTTGCAGCGAGAGGTGCCAGCACAATTGCAAGTAGGGAGACCACTAGCATAATGATTTCAAGACCATTTCCATCTCTATCATCGTCACTTCGTCTGCGACCTGCTCCACCCCACCACATCATACGACCTGCCATACTAGAAAGCATGGTGATAGCACTAGCAAGGGCGACAGCAATAGTCGAAATACGGATATCGTAATTACGAATATGACTGACTTCATGTCCCATAACAGCTTCTAGCTCCTCACGATTCATGATAGCTAGGAGACCTGACGTCGCAGCAACCGCCGCATTTTGAGGGTTAGAACCTGTCGCAAAGGCATTTAAGGCTGGATCATCAATGATGAAAACACGAGGCATAGGAATCTGAGCCACCATAGCCATATCTTCCACTACATGGTAGAGGTCTGGTGCCATTTGCTCATCAACCTCACGCGCTCCATTCATGGACATGACAATCTCTGTCGATTGAAAAATCATGGACAAGGCATAGATAAAGCCGATAATCAGTGCGATAACCAAACCACCAAGCCCAGATCGCATAAAGAGATAACCAACCGCATAACCAACCAGAGCTAAGAGTAGGAAAAATACCAGCAATAAAATCCACGTTTTTCGTTTATTGCTTGCAATTTGATCAAACAACATCTTAGTCACCTAAACCGCTAAAATCAACTTTAGGAACTGCCTTTTCCTCTTCTGGTGTTTGAAGGAAATCTGCTGCTTTAAATCCAAACATTCCAGCGATAATATTGCTTGGGAAAGTTTCTAATTTTACATTGTAGTTGCTAACAACACTGTTGTAGAGTTGACGAGAGTAAGAAATTTTATTTTCTGTGTTTGTCAACTCCTCTTGCAATTTAACAAAGTTTGCACTAGCTTTCAAATCTGGATAGCTTTCTGCAACTGCGAAGATACCTGAAACCTGACGAGTGAGTGCATCACTAGCTTTCATAGCTTCTGCTGGTGAAGTCGCTGCCGCCACTTGGTTACGAAGTTCTGCCACCTTTTCAAGGGTAGAACCTTCATATTTAGCATAACCTTTTACAGTCTCAATCAAGTTTGGCAAGAGGTCATTTCGACGTTTCAACTGAACATCAATTTGGCTCCAGGCCTCCTTGGTTTGCATACGATTCTTAACCAAACCGTTATAGCTAACAATCACAAAAATAACAACAAGAGCGATAACTCCAAGAATAATCCAAGTCATTATATAAGTCCTTTCTACTTTTAGATTAGTACCAGTATATCAAATTTTTAATGATTGTGGTAAAATAAGATGATACTAAAGAAGGAAAACACTATGAAACCAGAAACATTTTACAACTTGCTTGCCGAGCAAAATCTTCCACTTTCGGACCAGCAAAAAAAACAATTTGAACGTTACTTTGAACTCTTGGTCGAGTGGAATGAAAAGATTAATTTAACAGCCATTACAGACAAGGAAGAAGTTTATCTCAAACACTTTTACGATTCGATTGCACCCATTCTTCAAGGTTTGATTCCTAATGAAAATATCAAACTTCTTGATATTGGAGCTGGGGCAGGATTTCCTAGTCTACCGATGAAAATCCTCTATCCTCAGTTAGATGTGACCATTATTGATTCACTCAATAAGCGCATCAACTTCCTGCAACTTTTGGCTCAAGAACTGGATTTGGATGGTGTTCACTTCTACCATGGACGTGCCGAAGATTTTGCCCAAGACAAGAACTTCCGTGCTCAATATGATTTTGTAACAGCTCGTGCGGTTGCCCGTATGCAGGTCTTGTCTGAATTGACTATCCCTTACCTTAAAGTTGGCGGAAAACTATTGGCACTCAAGGCTAGCAATGCGCCTGAGGAGTTATTTGAAGCTAAGAATGCCCTCAACCTCCTTTTTAGTAAGGTCGAAGACAATCTCAGCTACGCCCTACCAAATGGAGATCCGCGCTACATCACAGTGGTAGAAAAGAAAAAAGAAACACCAAATAAATATCCACGTAAGGCTGGTATGCCAAATAAACGCCCGCTTTAAATTTTTAAGTAAAAAAATATTTACAAAGTCAGCCTCGCTCTTTTATTTTTAGGCTCGGGAAAAAATGATTTACAAAATCAACCTCGCTCTTTTATTTCTAGGCTCGGGAAAAAATGATTTACAAAATCATTTTTTTCTGCTATACTATCCTAAGCAAAGGTTTTTAATGTCATCCCGTGAGGTGACGAAGACGCAGAAATATTTGAAATTCTTTAAAGTCTAGATTTTAAAGAAGTCTTACTCTGAGGGCCTATTGCTGTAAAATAATGGGCTCTTTTTTGATGCCCAAAAGTGAGGTTTATATGAAACAAGAATCAACTGTTGATTTGTTACTAGACGTTGACCAACGTCCTTCGGCTGGAAAAGGAATTCTCCTTAGTTTCCAACACGTTTTCGCTATGTTTGGTGCGACCATCTTGGTACCATTGATTTTGGGAATGCCTGTATCTGTTGCCCTTTTTGCATCAGGTATCGGAACACTGATTTACATGGTATGTACTGGCTTTAAAGTTCCAGTCTATCTCGGTTCTTCATTTGCCTTTATCACAGCAATGTCACTTGCTATGAAAGAAATGGGTGGGGATGTATCTGCTGCTCAAACAGGGGTTATCTTGACTGGTTTGGTCTATGTCCTTGTTGCTACCAGCATCCGATTTGTAGGAACAAAATGGATTGATAAACTCTTGCCACCAATCATTATCGGTCCTATGATCATCGTTATCGGTCTTGGACTTGCAGGTTCAGCTGTGACCAATGCAGGTCTTGTAGCAGATGGAAATTGGAAAAATGCTCTGGTAGCCGTTGTTACTTTCTTGATTGCTGCCTTTATCAATACAAAAGGAAAAGGCTTCCTACGAATCATTCCATTCCTCTTTGCCATTATCGGTGGTTACCTCTTCGCACTAACTCTTGGCTTGGTTGATTTTACACCAGTTCTTAAAGCTAACTGGTTTGAAATTCCTGGTTTCTACTTGCCATTTAGCACAGGTGGTGCCTTTAAAGAATACAATCTTTACTTTGGTCCAGAAACCATCGCTATCTTGCCAATCGCTATCGTAACAATTTCTGAACACATCGGTGACCATACTGTTTTGGGTCAAATCTGTGGTCGTCAATTCTTGAAAGAACCGGGTCTTCACCGTACTCTTCTTGGTGACGGTATCGCAACTTCAGTTTCTGCCTTCCTTGGTGGACCAGCCAATACAACTTATGGAGAAAATACAGGGGTTATCGGTATGACTCGTATCGCTTCTGTCTCAGTTATCCGTAACGCTGCCTTCATCGCGATTGCCCTTAGCTTCCTTGGTAAATTCACTGCCTTGATTTCAACCATTCCAAACTCTGTACTTGGTGGTATGTCAATCCTTCTCTATGGAGTTATCGCCAGCAACGGTTTGAAAGTTTTGATTAAAGAACGTGTTGATTTCGCTCAAATGCGTAACCTCATCATCGCAAGTGCTATGTTGGTCCTTGGACTTGGAGGAGCTATCCTTAAACTCGGTCCAGTTACCCTTTCAGGAACTGCCCTATCAGCCATGACAGGAATCATCTTGAACTTGATCTTACCATACGAAAATAAAGACTAAGGGTCTAAACATATCAAAAAACGAGCATTTCCAACTACGGAAGTGCTCATTTTTCTTCTTTCTAAAAAAGGAAAGCCCTGCGGACTTCCTTTGTCTTACTTACGTTTCTTCTTCGCTTTTTTCATTTTGTTAGCCATGCGTTTCATAGACTGTTTCATGGCAAATTCACCGATTTTACCCTTTAGTCCGCCACCAAACATCTGACTCATATCTGGCATTCCTGCTCCTCCGAGAGCTGACAGGTCAGGCATTCCACCTTGTCCCATCATTCCTTCAAGGGCAGACATATCCATTCCTCCCATATTGGGCATGTTTTTAGGAAGGTTGTTTGGATTGATTCCCATCTGCTTCATCATCTTGTTCATATCTCCAGACATAACACCCTGCATAAGCTGTTTAGCCTGGTTAAAGTCCTTGATGAATTTATTAACTTCGACAAAGGTATTTCCAGAACCTGCAGCGATACGACGACGACGGCTTGGATTTAACAAATCTGGGTTTTCACGTTCCTCAGGTGTCATGGAAGACACGATGGCACGTTTGCGCGCGATCTGACGCTCATCCACCTTCATGTTTTGAAGGGCTGGATTGTTTGCCATACCTGGAATCATCTTGAGCAAGTCTTCCATTGGACCCATATTTTGCACCTGATCCAACTGATCAATGAAATCATTGAAATCAAAGGTGTTTTCGCGCATCTTCTCAGCCATTTCAAGGGCTTTTTGCTCATCATATTCCTGAGAAGCTTTCTCAATCAAAGTGAGCATATCCCCCATACCAAGAATACGACTTGACATGCGATCTGGGTGGAAGGTTTCAATATCCGTAATCTTTTCACCTGTACCAGTGAACTTGATTGGTTTTCCAGTAATGTGACGAACAGATAGGGCCGCACCACCACGAGTATCCCCATCAATCTTAGTAAGGATAACCCCAGTCACTTCCAACTGAGCATTAAACTCACGCGCAACATTGGCTGCTTCTTGACCAATCATGGCATCAACCACGAGGAGAATTTCGTTTGGTTGAGCCAAGGCTTTCACGTCACGAAGTTCATTCATCAGAAGCTCATCAATCTGCAAACGACCTGCCGTATCAATCAAGACATAGTCATTATGATTAGCTTGGGCTTGTTCCAAACCTTGACGAACAATCTCCACAGCTGGAACCTCTGTCCCAAGAGCGAAAACCGGCACATCGATTTGTTGACCCAGTGTCTTCAGCTGATCAATAGCAGCTGGACGATAAATATCCGCCGCAATCATCAAAGGACGGGCATTTTCTTCCTTCTTGAGTTTGTTGGCCAATTTACCTGCAAAAGTTGTTTTACCAGCCCCCTGCAAACCAACCATCATGATGATTGTAGGAATCTTAGGTGACTTGATAATCTCAGCCGTATCAGAACCTAAAACAGCTGTCAGTTCCTCATCAACGATTTTAATAATCTGTTGCGCAGGATTAAGGGTATCAATGACCTCATGTCCGACTGCACGCTCACGAACCTTTTTGATAAAGTCCTTTACAACAGGCAAGGCAACGTCGGCCTCAAGCAAGGCCAAGCGAATTTCTTTGGTTGCCTCTTGGACATCAGACTCTGAGATTTTTCCTTTTTTACGTAGATTTTTAAAAACGTTCTGCAAACGTTCTGTTAAACTTTCAAATGCCATTTTTCTTCCTCTTATTCTCTATTATCAATGCTTGTTAAAATTTCTATCTGCTCTTTCAGAAAGTCATCCTTGGGATAGCGCTCCAAAATCTGGTCAAAAATTTGACTGCGGACAATGTAGTCCGAGTACATGTGCAATTTCATTTCATAATCTTCCAGAATCTTTTCTGTCCGCTTGATATTATCATAGACAGCCTGACGACTGACACCGAACTCTTCAGCAATCTCAGCAAGACTATAATCATCAGCGTAGTATAGCTCGATATAATTCATTTGCTTATCTGTCAAAAGCGCTGCATAAAATTCAAAGAGCGCATTCATACGATTGGTTTTTTCGATTTCCATAACTTTTATTATACCAAAAATTAGCCTAATCTACCACACTAGGAAGCCAATCCAAGAAGATAGCTAGCTAAATTTGAAAAAGACATGAGCCTAGCCCCAAGTAATTTCCAATTGATAGCGGGCAAAGGGATGTCCCTCTTGATTTTGTAGTTGATAATCTAGCTCAATCTTTTGCCCATCTACTTGATAATGGCTCGTTTGGATGATAAACTCCTGCATGCCCATAGGTGTAGGAATATAGGCTAAACTATCGCTATCCTTTAGAAAGCGCATAATGGTCTTGGGATTGGAAAAACGGCTCATCACCAGCTCTTGACCATGAAATTTAATCACTACTTTTTCCTTTTCCTCATTATAGAAAAGCAGATAGCTATAATCTCCCTTTTCATGCACTTCAACATCATAAAGCTGGTCAATCACTTCCAACTGCTCATCAAACTGAATCCTATTTCGCATCCGAATCTTCACATCAAGTCCTCTTTCTTGTCTCTTATCCTACTATTTTACCAAAAAGAGCAGGATTTTGCTATAATGGTCATATGAACGAAAAAGTATTCCGTGACCCAGTTCACAACTACATCCATGTCAATAATCAAATCATCTACGACTTGATCAATACAAAAGAATTTCAGCGTTTGCGTCGTATCAAACAACTGGGAACTTCCAGTTATACCTTCCACGGTGGAGAGCATAGTCGCTTCTCTCACTGTCTAGGAGTCTATGAAATTGCACGACGTATTACGGAGATTTTTGAAGAAAAATATCCAGACGAATGGAATCCTTCTGAGTCTCTCTTGACCATGACCGCTGCCCTCCTACATGACCTTGGGCATGGTGCCTACTCCCATACTTTTGAACATCTCTTTGATACAGACCACGAAGCCATTACTCAGGAGATTATCCAAAGTCCTGAAACTGAGATTCACCAAGTCCTGCTACAAGTGGCGCCAGATTTTCCAGAAAAGGTAGCCAGTGTCATCGACCATACCTATCCTAACAAGCAGGTCGTGCAACTCATTTCTAGTCAGATTGATGCAGACCGCATGGACTATCTCTTGCGCGACTCCTATTTTACAGGAGCATCCTATGGGGAATTTGACCTGACTCGCATCCTCCGAGTCATTCGTCCTGTCGAAAATGGTATCGCCTTTCAGCGCAATGGCATGCACGCCATCGAAGACTATGTCCTCAGTCGCTACCAGATGTATATGCAGGTTTATTTCCACCCTGCAACACGCGCCATGGAAGTTCTCCTACAGAATCTCCTCAAGCGCGCTAAGGAGCTCTACCCTAAGGACAAGGATTTCTTTGCACGAACTTCCCCACACCTCCTACCTTTCTTTGAAAAAAATGTGACCTTGTCTGACTATCTGGCTCTGGATGATGGTGTGATGAACACCTACTTCCAACTCTGGATGACCAGTCCTGACAAGATTCTTGCAGACCTGTCGCAACGCTTTGTCAACCGCAAGGTCTTTAAATCTATCACCTTTTCACAAGAAGACCAAGACCAACTCGCTAGCATGAGAAAATTGGTTGAGGACATCGGCTTTGATCCAGACTACTACACTGCCATTCATAAGAACTTCGACCTCCCTTATGATATCTATCGTCCCGAATCTGAAAATCCGCGGACACAGATTGAGATTTTACAAAAGAATGGAGAACTAGCCGAACTCTCTAGCCTGTCTCCTATCGTCCAATCCCTTTCTGGCAGTCGCCACGGAGATAATCGTTTCTATTTCCCAAAAGAAATGTTGGACCAAAACAGCATCTTTGCAAGCATTACCCAGCAATTTTTACACTTGATTGAGAACGATCATTTTACCCCAAATAAAAACTAGAAGAGGAATTTTATGAGTATTAAACTAATCGCCGTCGATATTGACGGTACCCTAGTCAACAGCCAAAAGGAAATCACTCCTGAAGTCTTTTCTGCCATCCAAGATGCCAAAGAAGCTGGTGTCAAAGTCGTCATTGCAACTGGCCGCCCTATCGCTGGTGTTGCCAAACTTCTGGACGACTTGCAGTTGAGAGACGAGGGTGACTATGTGGTGACCTTCAACGGTGCCCTTGTCCAAGAAACTGCTACAGGCCATGAAATTATCAGCGAATCCTTGACCTATGAGGATTATCTGGATATGGAATTTCTCAGTCGTAAGCTCGGTGTTCACATGCACGCTATTACCAAAGACGGTATCTACACGGCCAATCGCAATATCGGAAAATACACAGTGCACGAATCAACCCTCGTCAGCATGCCTATCTTCTACCGTACACCTGAAGAAATGGCTGACAAGGAAATTGTTAAGTGTATGTTCATCGATGATCCTGAGATTCTCGATGCTGCGATTGAAAAGATACCAGCGGAATTTTACGAACGCTACTCCATCAACAAGTCTGCTCCTTTCTACCTCGAACTCCTTAAAAAGAATGTGGACAAGGGTTCAGCTATTACTCACTTAGCTGAAAAACTCGGATTGACCAAAGATGAAACAATGGCTATCGGTGACGAAGAAAATGACCGTGCCATGCTGGAAGTCGTTGGAAACCCCGTTGTCATGGAAAATGGAAATCCAGAAATCAAAAAAATCGCCAAATACATCACTAAAACAAATGACGAATCCGGCGTTGCCCATGCCATCCGTACATGGGTACTGTAAAAGGAAAGAATATACAAAAACCGCTCAGTTGAGCGGTTTTTGATGTCTAATTACATGCCCCCTGCCGGAATCGAACCAGCAACTACTCCTTAGGAGGGAGTTGTTATATCCATTGAACTAAGGGAGCTAGATAAAAACTCTGCTAAATGAGCAGAGTTTTTTAGTCGAATTAACGACGGATTTCTTTGATACGAGCTGCCTTACCTTGAAGTGCACGCAAGTAGTACAATTTCGCACGACGTACTTTACCGTAACGTACAACTTCGATTTTTTCAACACGTGGAGTGTGGATTGGGAAGATACGCTCAACACCTACACCGTTAGAGATTTTACGAACTGTGTAGTTTTCTGAGATGCCAGCACCTTTACGTGCGATAACAACACCTTCAAAAATCTGGATACGTTCACGGTTACCTTCGACAACTTTCGCGTGTACACGAACAGTGTCGCCAGGACGGAATGATGGGATATCTGTACGAAGTTGACCTTCAGTCAAGCTTTGGATTAATGGATTCATTTTATTCTCCTATCTTTGTCAATCTTGAGGAACCTTCCTCAGCGGATAAACTGTATTTTTGTGCGTCCATTACACACAAGATACAGTTTACCAAATTTCCACCAAAAAGTAAAGAAATTTATAGCAAAATTCCTAAAAAAATCGCAACCAAACCACCTAGGTAGGTCAAAGTCAGGTAAGAATAAAAGACTTTCTTATCACTTAGCAGTCTTTGCAGTTCATCATTCAAGGTCGAAAAAGTCGTTAAACCACCACAAAATCCTGTTGCTAGAATAGCATAGACTTCCTTAGATTCCACATGATTGTAGAATAATCCAATTAAAAAACAACCTAGAAGATTGGCGATGAGCGTTCCGAGTGGCAATTTAGATGCTTGATTATAGCGGGAAAAGAAATAGCGCACTAAAGCTCCGAAACCACAAGCAATTGCAAGATAGACCATTAGCATTTCTTCCTCCCTAGAAAATAAGCCAAAAGTAGGCCTCCACCAATACTCAAAAGCAAATACAGAACTAAACTAAGATAACGCCCTGTATCAAGCAGTTTCACAGCATCAAGCATGAGACTAGAAAAGGTTGTTAGACCTCCGCAAAAACCTGTACCTAGTGCTAAAACCAAGCCCTTACTAGTCCCCTTATAGACCAGATAACCCTTGACAAGATAAACCAGGCAGAAAATTCCCAGATAGTTGACAAAGAGAGTTCCCCAAGGAAAGTCAGGACTGGCTGGTAACCAAGTGGAAACCAGGTAGCGCACAAGTCCGCCCACCATAGCAGCTAGAAAAATCCCTAGCGGATAAAATTGTTCTTTTTTCATTTGATATTTTGATCCTGATAATCACGCGAACGTTTGAGTATGTCAGAAAAAGTCGCGACAATAGTTTCCTGATAGCGCTTGTCTCCTACACGACTTCTAATCTTTTCAAAAATAACTGCCTCTCTCTTGGTATCTAAAATTGGTTTCCCTGATGCTTTCTTATAAGCAACTACCTCCTCAACCAAATGCATTCTTTCTTCTAACAGTTTGACAATTTGGTCGTCGATTTGATCAATTTCTTGGCGAATAATATCTAAATCCATACAGTCTCCTCCTTTATTTGAATTATTGTATCAAAAAGCCACCAATTAGGCTAGTAAAATCCCAACTCACGATAAAAAAATGCACTGATTGTTTGCATCAGCGCACGTTTATGCTTATCCTACTTTAGCAGCCAATTCTTCTGCGAATTGTTCCAAGCGTTCAATGTCTTCTTCCTCAGCAGAAAGATCAACTTTAACACATTCTGAACCTTTTTCTGCTCCTGTCGCTACAAAAACGCGGTCAAAGTCATCGACAGCCTTACAGAATTCATCGTAGAAGGTATCTCCTGAGCCGACCACTCCGTAGATTTTGCCATTCAAGTTGAGGTCTGCTAGGTCTTCGTAGAAGTCCATCATCTCATCTGGCAATTCTCCATCACCATAAGTATAGGTCGCAACGATAGCGATGTCTGCTTCCAAGAAGTCTGAAGCGTCAACAGTTGTACATTCATCAACATCAACATCCAAGCCCAAGTCACGTAATTTGTCTGCTACAATATCTGCAATTTCTTCGGTATTACCGGTCATACTGGCAAATACAATTTTTGCTAATGCCATATCGTCCTCCTCAATTTATCTTTCTCCATTATATCACATCTTTTTCATTTTAAAAATAAAAATTCTTGTGCTACAATGAAATGAGAAAGAATTGAGGTTATTTATGGAAATTTGCCATCAAATTTTAGAAAAAATTAAAGAATACGACACGATTATCATTCATCGTCATATGAAACCAGACCCTGATGCCTTGGGAAGTCAGGTAGGCTTGAAAGCTCTTCTCAAACATCATTTTCCAGAAAAAACTATCAAAGCAGTTGGTTTTGATGAACCAACTCTTACTTGGATGGCTGAAATGGATCTTGTTCAAGATAGTGCCTACCAAGGTGCCCTTGTCATCGTCTGTGATACGGCGAATACTGCTCGTATCGATGATAAGCGCTATAGTCAAGGTGATTTTCTCATTAAAATTGACCACCATCCAAATGATGATGTATACGGTGACCTATCTTGGGTGGATACTAATTCTAGCAGTGCTAGCGAGATGATTACCCTATTTGCCCAAACAACCCAGCTGGCCTTGTCAGATCGCGCTGCTGAATTGCTCTTTGCAGGAATTGTTGGTGATACAGGCCGTTTCCTCTACCCTTCTACCACTGCGCAGACTCTTCGCCTTGCTGCTTATTTGAGAGAACAGAACTTTGACTTTGCGGCTCTCACTCGCAAAATGGACACTATGAGCTACAAAATTGCTAAACTTCAAGGATACATCTACGACCATCTGGAAGTGGATGAAAATGGTGCAGCTCGCGTTATCCTGAGTCAAGAAGTCTTGAAACAATTTAATGTTACCGATGCTGAAACTGCAGCCATTGTCGGTGCACCTGGACGCATTGACAGCGTCAGTCTCTGGGGAATTTTTGTGGAACAGGCTGATGGCCACTACCGCGTTCGCTTACGCAGTAAAATCCATCCTATCAATGAAATTGCCAAAGAACATGATGGTGGAGGCCACCCTCTAGCAAGTGGTGCCAATTCCTATAGCTTAGAGGAAAACGAAATCATCTATCAAAAGTTAAAAAACTTGCTTAAAAACTAATAAAATACTTGCCAAACTTTTCAGAATCTGATAGACTAGTATGGTAACAATCTATGGCTCGCAAAGAGACCATGGCAGAAAGGAAATATTGCAAAATGAAAAAAGATATCCATCCAGAATATCGCCCAGTTGTCTTCATGGACACAACTACTGGTTACCAATTCCTTAGCGGTTCAACAAAACGCTCTAACGAAACAGTTGAGTTCGAAGGCGAAACTTACCCATTGATTCGTGTGGAAATTTCATCAGACTCACATCCATTCTACACTGGACGTCAAAAGTTCACTCAAGCAGATGGACGCGTGGATCGTTTCAACAAAAAATACGGTCTCAAATAATGATAAAAAGACAGCTTCGGCTGTTCTTTTTTGTTTCTTGAAATTAACTGCTGTTTTCATATTCCAGACTCAAAAAAACTTTGCACTCTAGCTAGCCATGCGATGGTTTCCAGGGTACAAAGTTTTTTCTTGCCTAAAAAATATAAAAGATATATACTAGCTATATATTGTATAGATTGGAGATATACCATGACGACATCACTTACTAAACAATACAATTTTAAAATCAATGAGTCATCAATGGAACAAGCTAGAGCTATCATCAAGGAAAAAGGAATGACTATGACGGATGCTATTAGTCTTTTTATCGAGCAGATTGTTCTCGAACAGGATTTGCCAATAAAAACTGCAGAAGATTTACACCGTGAACGATTGATTCAGGAGCTACAAGCCCAATCTGAACGCTCCTTAAGAGAATACGAATCCGGACAAGGAACTTCCCTAGACAAAATGAGGCTACGATATGGCTTATAAAGTGATTCTATCTACTGAAGTGAGTCAGGCAATTGACAGTATTCATGACTACATTACTACTGTTCTTTTATCACCTCAGTCTGCTAAAAATACTGTGGCCAAAATTCTAGACGGCTTAAAAAGTTTAGAAACCTTTCCTGAAGCTGGCTTTGATGCAGATGAAAAAATCGGACTTAAAATCAATAGTAAGTACCCAACAAGAGGAAAAATTATCGGGCAATATATCTTGCTTTACTTTATCGATCAAACCCAAAGAACTGTTTTTCTTTCCCACTTATTCCACACAAAAAGCGACTATGTTACCTTGCTACAAAGCAAAAATAATAAAAACTCAAAACCATCATTTTAATGTCATACTTTAGATTCATAAAGAATACAGTCTTCATTTTAACTAAAAAATCAAAAAACTTTGCACTCTAGCTAGCCATGCGATGGTTTCCAGGGTACAAAGTTTTTTTATTAGTGCAGATTTACTCTTCCTTATCTTGATTTTCAGTTCCTTTAACTGCTTTTTTAAATTCAGATAGCATTTTACCGATTGACTCGCCTAGTTCAGGCAATCGTTTTGGTCCAAAGATCAAGAGAGCTCCTAAAACGATGATAATCAATCCTGGTGCTCCGATATCACGTAAGATTCCCATTTGTCTCTCCTTTCTGCTTGCGTTTCATAATGTATTTGCTGATGGCAATACTTAATTCATAGAGTAAAATCAAGGGGGCAGTCATTGCCAAATCACTAACAAAGTCAGCTGGTGTCAAGATGACTGCAAGTACCAATAAGATAAAATAAGCATATCGGCGATAAGCAATCAATAATTCTGCTCCAATGAGGCCAATCGACGTCAAAAAGGCAATGATAACTGGCAATTCAAAAATCAGGGCTAAGGGCAAGGTCGTTTGAAAAACAAAGGACAGATAATTTTGGGCGGTTAACTGCGTCTCAAATAGTCCTTCTCCTAGCCCTAATAGAACCTGAAGTATGGCTGGTGTTACAAAGTAAAAACCAAAAGCCAGTCCAACCAGAAAACAAAGGAAACTAGCTGGAATATAGGCAAAGACTGCTCTAGCTTCTTCTTTCTTTAAACCGGGTTTGATGAAAGACCAAATATGATACACCGTGTAAGGGAGGGTGATAGTAAAGGCCATCAGACTAGCTAAGCGTATGTATATCCATAAAATATCATTAGGGCCTAAAACAATCAACTTTTGCTGAAAAGATTGGGTCACATACTGGTAAATCTGGTCTGCAAACAGCAGAGAGACACAGAATACCAAAAAGAAACAAATGACCACTGCCAATAATCTCTTTCTAAATTCTACCAAATGTTCAACGATTGTCAATTCTTTTCTATCCATCTATTCTTCACCCTGTCTAAAAGTGACAATCAAGACAATGACAACAAAGATTAGCTGGCTGACCAACCCTTCCCAACTTGGATAAATTCCAAGCAGGTCAATTGTTGGAAATCCTGTCAGCAAGTGGTTGGGTGCCATATTGGTCAACTGAAGAGCATGGATACTAACCCCCAGCATCTTAAAGGCTAGAGCATAAATCATCCAAGTTAGGATAAAGAAGACCTTATGAGGCAGGAAAAATTGACTGGCCTTGTTCATAACAATGGCAATAGCTACCAGAATCAGCAAGGCAAGTAATATTCCCAAGACAAATTCAAAGCTGGAAATTCTTGGTAAAATCCCAACATAAAAGAGAATGGTTTCTGCTCCCTCACGGAAAACAGCGAGAAAACTGAGGGCAAACATGGAAATAAAAGAGCCTGTTTTGGTCACTGTTTCCATTTGTGACTCCATAAAAGCATTCCATTTTTTGACTGAGGATTTGCTATGGAGCCAGATTCCAATCAAAATCATCATAGCTACCGCAAAAATCCCAACTGCTCCTTCGATGATTTCACGATTGGAGCCTGATGTTACTGCTGGAAAGGCAATTTGCAGAATAAAAGCAATAAGAAGACTGGCCATGATTCCAGTGATAGCACCACCATAAACCCACTTGAGGCCTTTTCGCAATTTGACTGCTTTCAAGGTTGTCACCAAGGCCATAACGATTAAGAGGGCCTCTACTCCTTCTCTTAGGAGAATGAGCATAGCATCAAAGGCATTGTAACGTGCGCTGGTATCAATTTGTGATAAATCTGCAATCAGTTTTTCTAATTTTTCTTGGTAATCCTTCTCACTTCCCTTGACCATAATCACAGGGCTTTCGCTTTCCACTCTAGTATATAGAGATGGATTGGTCGTACTAACAGAACCTTCAATCGTTGGCCAGATAGTGATGAATTCCTTCATACTAGCTGCTCCTGCTGCTTGGTCACCAGCTTGGAATTGTTCCAAAGCTTTTTTCAAAAGGACAATACCGTCTTTAAGACTCAAATCAGAAGATGTTGCTGCGACTTCTTTTCCGCTTACAAAATCATCAATAGCCTTTTTTAAGTCCTCAAAGGAAGTCTGGATGGAGTTAAAATCCGTAGGCTCTGTTTCCATACTACTACGCAAGAAGGATATGGCTGTTTCAACACGGCCATAATGGGCCGTACTATTGTCACGAACCACACTTTCATTGATGGTCCAAGTGGAATTCATTTTCTTAAAGGCCTCTCGGACCTTTTCCAAATCTTTGGAGGCAATGGCCTGTTCCAAGGCTTCAAAACGAGGACTTAAACGGTTGACCAATTTTTCCTTTTCCGCATCTAAGTCAACAGGATTTTGTTCTTTTTCAAAGGCTAATAAGGCTGAAGAAAGTTGGGTGAGTTTGTCTTCAGTAATCTCACCTGACTGGGCTAACTTTTCCTTAACGACTTTACCAGCCTCAGAATTGCTGTCTTCTACTCTTTCAAAGTCTGTTGCCATCTCTGTAAGAAGTTTCTGGGCCTCAGACTGATTACCATTTTTCACCGCTTTGGATGCATCTGTGATTTTTACAAAATAAAAACTCAGACTTTCTTGGGCAACCACTGGAGAAAAGATTAAAAATGACAGGGCTAAAACCAATAACCAGCTTTTAGCCTTCCAATAATTTCTGACCAATGTAGCCTCCTTTCTCCACACCACCAAAGCAAGCAAAGAGTCCACTACCGATGTGAGTGATATATTCATTCATCTTATCTGTAGCACCTAGATTGGTTTGAACCTTTACAAAGTTATCAGGATCCTTCTGGAAAGAAATGAAGAGCAAGCCCGTATCAAACTGACCAGTCTTTTCATCAATCCCATCTGAGTAAGAATAAGAACGACGCAAAAGGGGCTTGTCCACTTCCTTGGCCAAACGAACATGCGAATCATCTGGTAAAAGACTCAAATCCACTTCATCAAACTCATTTTTCTTACCAAAAGGGGCACCACTTTCCTTGTAACGACCAAAAGTATTTTCTTGTTCTTCAAGACTAGTGCGATCCCAAGTCTCTAAAAACATCTGAATCCGACGAACTGCCATATAAGAACCATTTTCCATCCAGTCCTTACTATCAGCCCAGATAACGCGGTCAAAGTCTTTCTCCTTGGTTGGATTTGCTGTTCCATCCTTAAAACCGAAGAGGTTACGCGGTGTCTCCATTCGATCTCCGATGGCAGCAAAACCAGACTGACTCCAACGAAGGGTCACTGCATTTCTCCCCTTACGGATGAGATTTCGAATAGCATGAAAGGCAACCTGCTCATCATCTGCACAGGCCTGGATGACAATATCCCCACCAGTATATTTTTCACGCAATTGCTCCTTAGGAAAAGGCGGCAAATCCCTAAACACTTGAGGACGCTTGTTTTCCAAGTTCATCTTTTTCAAGAAACTGGCAGACACACCAAAAGTCAGAGTCAAGCGATGCGGATTCAGCCCGACTGTTTCACCAGTATCGCTCGGAGGCAAGAGAGCATTCTGTCCATCTTTTTTGACCAATTCCCCCTCGACTAACTTGGCACTATAATTCGTCCAATCCTTGAATAATTGGATAATCTTATCTCTATCCGTCGTATGCAAGTCCAAGACAACAAAATAGATATTTTTTTGCATGGGCGTACTAATTCCAGCTTGATGCTTGCCATAAAAAGCAATTTTTTCATTTCCGTACGAGATTTTTTCCTGAGTCCCAAGCTTAGGTGCGAAAAAAGCAGAAGCACCAGAGAGTCCTAGCGCTAAACCAGCCCCTCCAATCCCTGCTTTTTTTAGAAATTCTCGACGGTCCATTTTCTTTTCAAAAAATTTTTCGTCTTTTTCAGTCATGACTCTTATTCTCCACTAAGAAATTTACCCATTTGTGATAGAGGTTCACCAAGTTTTGTCACAGCTTCTGACAATTCTTTGGTATCCTCTTTTGTCAAATCAGTATAGAGCTTGTAATGTTCCTTGTCGGTCATGTGTTTGTCCAACAAATCATTGACAGACTTGAAGTCTGCTTCCAATTCTTTAACTAGATTAGCGTCTGATTTTTCAAGCAATGGTTTAAAGAGTTGAAAAATCTTCTCAGCACCTTCGATATTGGCACGGAAATCATACAAGTCTGTATGAGAATAAATTTCCTCTTCACCTGTAATCTTGCTTGTCGCTACTTCGTTAAGCAAGTCAACTGCTCCTGTCAACATGACCTTGTAGTCCACATCTACAGTTGCAATCTTGGCTTTCAATTCCTTGATATCATTTACCAATTGATCGCCGTAACTTTCAGTTCCTTTAGTTGTATTGTCTTCCCAAAGGATACGCTCGATACGGTGGAAACCTGACCAACCTTCTTCTGTCTTGTTTTCGTCCATATAGTCTGCCAAACGGAAGTCAATCTTGACATCTGACTCACCAAAACTTTCGGCGATTGGTTCTGAACGCTCATAAGACATACGAATCAATGGATAAACTTTCTTAGCTTCTTCTAACTTGCCTTCTTTCAACAGTTTGACAAAGCCTTCCGTATCTGTCAACAGTTTATCGATTTGCTCTTGAACAAAAGTCTTATAGTCAGCAGTGGCCTTATCAAGCATTTTCTGCTTGTCTTCAGACAAGGCTGTTACCTTAGATGAATCATTTGTCTCGGTTGATTTTTCAAAACGGACTGCACATGCTGTCAATAGCAAGGCTGAAGATAAAAGGACAAAACCTAGTTTTTTCATTGTATACTCCTATCGGTTCAGGATACCTGAATTAATTTTACGTTTCATTATACCATGTTTTCACTCATTTTTCAATAAATTTTCAGACAATTTAATGTTGTGAGCAACCTTACCAATAAAAAACTAAGCCTAGGAAAATCTCCAAAGCTTAGTTTGATCTAGTTTCTTAATTTCCAGCGTAATATTTTTGAATTCCTTTAATAATACCTTCAACCAACTTATCTTGGTATTGGTCACTACGGATTCGTTGGTTTTCTTCTGAATTATCCATATAACCCAACTCTAATAACACAGCAGGTTTCGCAGTCTCACGAAGAACAGCGAAGGTGGCTTGCAGAAGTCCAGCATCTCTAGCTCCTGTCTCGGTCAAGAGAGAGGAATGAAGATTAGCCGCCAAACGATTACTTTCACTTATACGATCTGGATTATTATGCCAGTACTGGTTAATCTTGCTCGGGTAACCTGCATCTTCCTTATAAGAATAAGTCTGTATTCCCAGATTCAGCGTTGTGTCATTCCCAGTAGCGTTAAAATGAATACTAATAAAGAAGTCTGCATTCGTTTTATTTACCATACGAGAACGCTCTGTCACAAAGTCAACATCCACATCACTATCACGAGATGTTAAAACTGTATAGCCCAATTCTTCTAAACGTTTCCGTAATTTACGAGAGACCTGTAGATTCAAATCTTTTTCAGCTATTCCATAATAGTAAGCGCCCGAATCACGTCCACCATGCCCAGGATCTAGGAAGATAGTTTTACTATAGCGCCCCTTTTCAAATCCTTTTGGAAGTTCTTGCACCCATTTACCATTATCTTTGAAAAAATGACTGCTTCCATCAATAGTATAAGTTCCAGTGACATAAACGCCATCTTCTTTAAGATAATACCAAGCTTGATAATCTTGATCATAAATCCACTCTTTGTGAGCCATGTAGCCACCAGATTTTAGATAGTAAGAGCCAACCCATTGCTGTTCAGCATAATGTCCGCCTGACTTGAGATAAAACCAGCTAGAGTAGTTAGGATCGTACACCCATTCTTTATCTGCCATAGCCCCACTGGATTTCAGGTAATAATTTCCCTTCCATGTATTAGCCATCATGGTACCATTTTGATCAAATGCATACCACTTACCATTGATTTGACTCCATTGGTTAGACAGATATTTTCCTGAGCCATTGGCGTAGTACCACTTGTTAGCCATCTGATACCAGCTATTTTCAAGTAAGTAACCATTCTTATCAAATAGGTAGCCCTCATAAAGAGTATCTGTAAATTTGACACCCGTTTGACTATAATAAGCCCACTTCCCATCTTCTTTTACCCAACCAGTTTGTATCTTAGACTCAGTAGGAAGAGTTGACTTTGTCTCCTGCTCACTCGAACTAGGGCTCGTTGGCTGGATTTCTGTAGTTGCTTGAGAAGCATTTGCAGAGCTAGTAGCTGAACTACCGATAGAGTTATTCGTAGAATGACTAGCATCATTAGCTAGAACTGTTTGGCTAGTAAATCCAAGAAGAGCTAGAGCAAGAATCGTAAATTTCTTATATGATTTCATTTATTTAACCTTTCTAGGGAAATGGAATCCCTGTGTTATTGAGTTATTTGACTTCCTTGATGAAGGAAGATTTGTTCTACATTCTCTAAACTATAATTTATATGATACCATGGAGTGTTTAGCTTATTTAAAGATGTGAAACCTAAAAAGTTTTGCTAAGTGGGAACCTTAAAAATTCAATTTCTGAGCACCTAATCTCGCTTCAGATAGTTATCTAACAAGTCGAGTAGATTCATTAAAATCATCTATTTATATTATACACCAAATTTAAGAAAAATTTTTGCAAACATCTAAATTTAAAATAAATCTAGTCCCTAGCCATACCGAATTTTAGTTTACTCTGCCCAGTAGAGATGTTATAATAAAAATAGGAGGACACAAAATGAACAATAAAACTAAAAAGGTCACACTTGCTACAGTTTTAGTACTTTCCTTGTTAGGAGCTGGAACTCTTACATCACAATCAGTAGCCGCTAATGATAGGCTGGTTTCCACCCAAGCAATCAATGGTCAATCCTACAATATCTTAAACTCTGAGGTCACTAGTACTTCTTCTGGTACTACTCTAGTTGGGATTGAAGGGACTTTCTTAACGCCAGATAAACAGGCTATCTTAGACCGTATCAATGCCATTCGAAAAGAGGCAGCAGACGAAGGTCTAGTTACTAGCTATGTTCCTATCAAATGGTCAACTGCACTAGAAAAAACTGCCTTTGTTCGTGCAGCAGAAGCTTCTATCACCATTGATCACACACGCTTGTCTAGTAAGGATATTTGGAGCGCTTGGCCTACAGGAAATTTCTCCCTTTCAGAAAATTTGGCTTGGAACTATGATGGATTTATGAAGGCAATCCAGCAATGGTATGAGGAAAAAGCAGATTACGTCAAATCTCGTAGTGGGGCAAGTGTCTCTGGTCAAACCGGACACTACGAATCCTTAATTAACCCAAAATTGACCTATATGGGGCTTGCAGCTTTTGAAAATCCTGTCACCCAAAATGGATGGATTACTGTTGCACAAAGTCTCGGAACAGCATCTGGTGGCTCTGAAGAATTAGCTGGTGGTTATGGAAAGGCCATTCAATATACAGAAGCAAATTCTTCTCAGATTCAAACATTTGCGACTAAGGCAAATCTTTTTGACAAAGACTTGAAGGCTATCGGAACTCATAAAACCAAAACTGCAAATACAAATTCAAGTCAGAAAAATGGGGTCAATCATTCCCAATACTTCGGAAGTTGGATTCAATCAAACGGACGTTGGTGGTTTAAACACAATGACGGCTCATACAAAACTAACGGCTGGGAAAAAATCAATGGTGTTTGGTATCGTTTTGATAACTCTGGTTGGATGCAAACAGGCTGGGTGAAAGACGGTAGCTGGTACTATCTCGACGGTTCAGGCGCTATGAAAACAGGCTGGATGAAAGTATCTGGTAAATGGTACTATGCCTATAGCTCTGGTGCCCTAGCCATCAATACGACGACCCCAGACGGCTACCGTGTCAATTACGACGGTGAGTGGGTAGGATAATTTAACTACAACAAAAAGACTCTATACTATCTCACAGTGAGTAATCTTCACTTTCAGATAGTATAGGGATTTTTATTTACCTAGTATAGCTCTTATCTTAGGCGTTTATAACAAACTGAAACAAGAACAAGACAACAGAGCCTCGTAAAAGGTATTGAAACTTGGTAATACCTTTTTGAGGTGCTTTTTGATATGAGCCCATGTTTTCTCAATAGGATTGTACTCAGGTGAGTAGGGAGGAAGAGGTAACAGTTTATGCCCAAACTCTTCATACAAGACTTCTAGCTTCCCCATTCTATGGAATCTTGCATTATCCATAATAATAACCGATGGTTTGTTTAATGTTGGTAAGAGAAATGTCTGAAACCAAGCTTCAAAAAAGTCGTTCGTCATCGTCTCTTGGTAAGTCATTGGAGCGATAAACTCACCATTTGTTAGCCCTGCAACCAAAGAAATCCCCTGATATCTTCTTCCAGAGACTTTACCTCTTATTAACTGACCTTTTGATGAGCGACCATATTCTCAATAAAAATAAGTATCGAATCCTGTTTCATCAATATAAACAGGTGCTAGGTGCTTTAAGCTATTAAAATTCTTAAGAAATAAAGCTACTTTTTCTGGGGCTTGTTCATAGATAGTATAGTACTTTATGGTTACCGAACAAGTCTAATGAAAAAATTCTGATGATAGTTCTAAATCTCAATAACCGCTTGGGTTCCATGATCCAACTCCAGCAAGACATCTATACTTGTATAGAAAATCCTGCACTGAATAAGGAGATGTAAATATTGCTTTCCTCCAAAATGGTCATAGTTTTGCTGGCAAATCTAACATATCATGGATAAATTAACAAGTGATTTCTGAATTGCTAAACATTTTCTTTTCTTATACCATATTTTCAGATTTTCTCTTTAAGAAAGGCATTTATAAGAAAAAGGTTCGTTTTTTTATCTATTTTCAAAAAATCCCAAAAACTGAATTGAAAGAATTTTTAGAAAATTTTTGTTTTTCTCTTTACAGTTTAAAAAAATTCTGCTATAATGACACACATAATTAAATTAGAATTTAAGGAGAACGATATGACATCTGCTAAAGAATATATCCAAAGCGTGTTCGAAACTGTAAAAGCTCGTAACGGGCACGAGGCTGAATTCCTCCAAGCTGTTGAAGAATTTTTCAACACTTTGGAACCTGTATTTGAAAAACACCCTGAGTATATCGAAGAAAATATCTTGGCACGTATTACTGAGCCAGAGCGCGTGATTTCTTTCCGTGTTCCTTGGGTTGACCGTGATGGAAAAGTTCAAGTAAACCGTGGCTACCGTGTTCAATTCAACTCAGCTGTTGGACCATACAAAGGCGGACTTCGTTTCCACCCAACTGTAAACCAAGGGATCTTGAAATTCCTCGGATTTGAACAAATCTTTAAAAATGTCTTGACTGGACTTCCTATCGGTGGAGGTAAAGGTGGATCAGACTTCGATCCTAAAGGTAAAACAGATGCTGAAGTGATGCGCTTCTGCCAAAGCTTCATGACTGAATTGCAAAAATACATCGGCCCATCACTTGACGTACCTGCTGGTGATATCGGTGTTGGTGGACGTGAGATTGGTTACCTTTACGGTCAATACAAACGCCTTAACCAATTTGACGCTGGTGTCTTGACTGGTAAGCCTCTTGGATTTGGTGGTAGCTTGATTCGTCCAGAAGCAACTGGTTACGGTTTGGTTTACTATACTGAAGAAATGCTTAAAGCTAACGGTAACAGCTTTGCTGGTAAGAAAGTCGTTATTTCAGGTTCTGGTAACGTGGCTCAATACGCTCTTCAAAAAGCAACTGAACTTGGTGCAACTGTCATCTCTGTGTCTGACTCAAACGGCTATGTCATCGATGAAAATGGTATCGACTTTGATCTTTTGGTAGATGTTAAAGAAAAACGTCGCGCTCGTTTGACTGAGTATGCTGCTGAAAAAGCAACTGCTACTTATCATGAAGGTTCTGTATGGACTTATGCTGGAAACTATGACATCGCTCTTCCATGTGCTACTCAAAACGAAATCAATGGCGAAGCCGCTAAACGCTTGGTTGCTCAAGGCGTTATCTGTGTATCTGAAGGTGCCAACATGCCAAGCGACCTTGATGCCATCAAAGTTTACAAAGAAAATGGTATCTTCTACGGACCTGCCAAAGCTGCCAACGCTGGTGGTGTAGCCGTTTCAGCCCTTGAAATGAGCCAAAACAGTCTTCGCCTCTCATGGACTCGTGAAGAAGTTGATGGACGTCTCAAAGACATCATGACAAACATCTTCAACACAGCTAAAACAACTTCAGAAACATACGGTCTTGATAAAGACTACCTTGCAGGAGCTAACATTGCTGCCTTTGAAAATGTAGCAAACGCTATGATTGCCCAAGGTATTGTTTAAGATTTATTTGCTCAATCCTCAATCGCTCTGATTGGGGATTTTTAGCTTGAATTAAACAGTTGGAAAATTCTAATTAAATTAAATGAAATGAAATGAAATAAAAATCAAACAAATTGATTTCGGAATTCAAACCAATTTCTAACAATGTTTTATAAAACTCGGTGGACTATTCTAAATTCAATCTATTTTATACTTTTCGAAAATCTCTTCAAACCACGTCAGCGTCACCTTACCGTAGGTATATGATACTGACTTCGTCAGCTCTATCTGCAACCTCAAAACGGTGTTTTGAGCTGACTTCGTCAGTTCTATCCACAACCTCAAAACAGTGTTTTGAGCTGACTTCGTCAGTTTCATCCACAACCTCAAAACAGTGTTTTGAGCAGCCTGCGGCTAGCTTCCTAGTTTGCTCTTTGATTTTCATTGAATATTACTTACTCGCCAACTTTTTTATACAAAAATAAAAACCGCTACTCCTAAGAATAGCGGTTTAATCATGTTTTTAAGCTACTAATGTAGTCGCTCTATTATTTAAGAGTAACTGAAGCTCCAGCTTCTTCCAATTTAGCTTTGATTTCTTCAGCTTCTGCAGTTGCAACGCCTTCTTTAACAAGTGCTGGTGCACCGTCAACAAGTTCTTTAGCTTCTTTAAGACCAAGACCTGTGATTTCACGTACAACTTTGATAACGCCAACTTTTTTGTCGCCTGCAGATGTCAATTCAACGTCGAATGAATCTTTAGCAGCACCAGCGTCAGCAGCACCAGCTGCAGCAACAGCTACAGGAGCAGCTGCAGTTACACCAAATTCTTCTTCGATAGCTTTTACAAGGTCGTTCAATTCAAGGATTGAAGCTTCTTTAATTTCAGCAATAATGTTTTCAATGTTCAATGCCATTGTTATTTCCTCCAAATATGTTTTTAAATTTATAATAGATTTTTCGTAGCTAGGCTACGCTGCGTAGCTTAAGATTAAGCTGCGTCTTCTTTGCTTTCTGCAACCGCTTTGACTGCAAGAGCAACGTTGCGCACTGGCGCTTGAAGTACAGAAAGGAGCATAGAAAGAAGTCCTTCGCGGTTTGGAAGAGTTGCAAGTGCAAGAATCTCTTCTTTAGATGCGACAGCGCCTTCGATTGCACCACCTTTGATTTCAAGTGCTTCAGCGTTTTTAGAAAAGTCGTTCAAGATTTTCGCTGGTGCGATAACATCTTCGTTAGAAAATGCTACTGCAGATGGTCCAACAAATACAGATGCAAGATCTTCAAGACCAGCTTTTTCAGCTGCACGACGCAAGATTGAGTTTTTAATCACTTTATACTCAACTTCGCTTCCACGAAGCTCACGACGAAGAACTGTATCTTGCTCAACTGTCAAACCACGAGCGTCTACAACGACGATAGATGCAGCAGCTTTCATTTTTTCAGCTACTACGTCAACTAGTTCCGCTTTTTTAGCAATAATTGCTTCACTCATTAGTGTGTTCACCTCCGTTATTATTTTGCTTGGGGAATTTTTCAAAAAGAAAAACGCGCCCAAACCTAGACACGAAAGTACAATACGCTTCTTTTTACATGATACGTTTTGTCCTCGGTAGGATATTTATGAGTCGAGCTCCCCTACTGTCTTAGGCAGTTTTTTCAAACCGTATATAAGTATAGCATAGTTAAAAAAAGAATGCAAGGTTTTTGCAAACTTTTTTAAATTTTTTCGTGATTTTTCTTTTAAAGTTCTACTGTCAGGACTTGACCTTGCTTAACAACCTGTTCTCCAGCAATATAGACATCATCAACATCACTGGATTTGACAGCATAAACTAGGTGGGACAGCATATTTTCCTGAGGTTGGAGATGGATTTTCCCCTCTGGTTGAATAACGAGAAAATCTGCTTGCTTGCCGACTTCTAGACTTCCTATCTGATTTTCCATTCCTAGAACCTTAGCCCCTTCGATTGTCAGTGCCTTGAGAGCTGTTTCGATAGGAAATTGGCTGGCATCTCCACTCTTCATTTTCTGTAAGAGAGCTGCTGTTCGTCCTTCCTCAAACATATCAAGATTGTTATTGGAAGCGACTGAATCTGTCGCAATTCCTACTGCTACTCCTGCTTTTTGCAGTTGGATGATTGGAGCGATTCCTGAGGCCAGTTTGAGGTTGCTGATAGGGTTGTGGGCAATAGCCACTTGAGAGGATGCTAAGTGTTCAATTTCTCGCTCGTTTAATTCGACCCCGTGAGCAAAGACAGACGGATGCTCTAAGTAACCCAGTTCTTCAAGAAAAGCGAGGGGGCGTTTTCCATAACGTTTCAGGATAATTCCTGACTCTTCCTTGGTCTCCGCCACATGGATATGGATGGGAATGTCCAGCTCTTTTGCCATTTCCAAGCTCTTTTCCAGCAAATCTTTACTACAGCTGTAGGGAGAATGTGGGGCTACCATAACCTTGAAATTTGGATTTTCATATCCTATGATTGTCTCGATAATAGCTCGTGTTCTGCTTATGGTCTCATCAGTTGTTTCTGTATCTGAAGAAAAGAGGGTCGGTGAGAAATAACAACGCATCTTGGAATCTTTCACTGCCTGATAAATCCGCTCAATCTCCACACCATTGGGATTATACATATCATTAAAGGTTGTTGTTCCTGACTGGAGCATCTCTATCATAGCTTCTTTAACCACTCTTGTAGTCATGTCGGGAGTAAATCCTGCTTCTGCAGGCCAGATATAATCATTGAGCCATTCATGGAGATTGCTATCATCTCGGATTCCTCTCAATCCTGTCATAGCAGAATGGGTGTGACAATTGACCAAACCAGGCATAATCCAAGCTCCCTGATAGTCTATAATCTGCTCAGCTTGCTCTAAAATCCCTGACTTATCTTGGCCAACATAGACGATTTGAGAATCCTTAACTGCTAAGATTCCATCCAAATAAACATGGAAATTTTGGTCACAAGTCACGATGTTTACATGCTGAAAGACTTTCATTATAGGCTCCTTTTCTAAAAGACAATTTATACTCTCTTCAAATCACGTCAGCTTCACCTTGCCGTAGGTATATGGTTACTGACTTCGTCAGTCTTATCTACAACCTCAAAACTGTGTTTTGAGCTGACTTCGTCAGTTCTATCCACAACCTCAAAACTGTGTTTTGAACTGACTTCGTCAGTCTTATTTACAACCCCAAAGCAGTGCTTTGAGCTGACTTCGTCAGTCTTATCTACTACCTCAAAATGGTGTTTTGAGCAACCTGCGGCTAGCTTCCTAGTTTGCTCTTTGATTGTCATTGAGTATTACAGTGAATAATTTTTCTAGTTATTGTAACAAAAAAGTCCCCCGAAGGCAACTTTTTTTATCTATAAGAGTTCGAAATTAGAAAGGCTTATTCAGAGCTAAAAGCTGCAGCTTGCTGCATTTGGTAATACTTTCCCTTCTTAGACATAAGGTCATGATGGTTCCCATACTCAACAATGTCACCATCCACCAAGACAAGAATCAAATCCGCATCCTGAATGGTTGACAAGCGGTGGGCAATGATAAAACTTGTGCGCCCCTTCATGAGTTTAGCAAAGGCATCCTGTACCAGCACTTCTGTGCGCGTATCGATGGAGGAAGTCGCCTCGTCTAAAATGAGAATCTTTGGAATAGCCAGAAAGACTCGGGCAATGGTCAAGAGCTGTGCTTGACCGACAGAGAGAGATTCTCCAGCATTTTCCAACTTGGTATCGTATCCCCGTGGCAACTGTTGGATGAAAAAGTCAGCATTGGCTGCTTTTGCAGCAGCAATCACCTGCTCTCGATTGGCTTCAGGATTGCCAAAGGCAATATTATCATGAATAGTTCCTTGCTTGAGCCAGGTTTCTTGGAGCACCATGCCAAACTGCTGGCGTAAAGAGGCACGACTATAATCATAAATGGATTTCCCATCCAGCAAGATATCTCCCGAGCTAATGGGATAAAAACGCATGAGGAGATTGATAAGGGTTGATTTGCCAGCACCTGTCGGACCAACGATAGCCACCTTGCTACCGGCTGGAATAGCGATAGATAAGTCCTTAATCAAAATCTTTTCAGGATGGTAGCCAAAAGAAACATGTTTAAAGGAAATAGCTCCCTTGACTTGGTCACTGGTCAAAACTTCCTTACCTGTTTCAGCCACCTCAGGATTTTCTAAGACAGCATAGACACGCTCTGCGCAAGCGAGAGCACTTTGCAATTCAGCTAGCACTGAAGAAATATCGTTAAAGGGCTTGGTATACTGTTGGACATAGTTCAAAAAAGTCACTAAACGCCCGATGGTCAAGGTGGAACCCATCATGATACGATAAGCTCCTACTCCAGCTAGAAGCGCATAAATGAGCGCATTTACAAAGCGAGTCGAAGGATTGACCGTTGATGAATAAAAGATGGCTGACTGAGAATAACCTGCGTAATTGGCATTAGCCCCGTGCAGCCTTTGGATAAACTCTTCCTGAGCATTAAAGGACTGGATAATAGTCTGCTGGCTAAGCGATTCTTCAATCAACTGAGTCTGAATTCCCCTAGTCTCTGTTTGCTTTTGGAAGAGATGATAGGAGCGTTTGGCAATAAAGCGTGAGATTACCATAGACAGTGGCGTCAACAACAAGACTAAGAGAGTCATGAGGAGATGAATTTGAAGCATGGCTAGAATACTAACCAAAATCATCAAGATGCCAATGAAAAATTGGTTAAAAATCATGGTCAAGCCAGCTGCTAACTGTTCGATGTCTGTGGTTACACGACTGACCATCTCTCCACTGCCTTGCCGATCCACGAAAGCAATCGGTAACCGATGGAGCTTGTTGATTATTCTCTCTCGCAAGTCTCTGGTATAAGAGAAGATTAGACGATTATAGAGAAGAGGATTGACCCACTGCACAAGGGTATTTCCTATTACCACCAATATCATTTGGAGAAAAATCTGCCAAAAAACTGGTGAAGAACCAGCCACCAGGACTTGGTCAATGACCTGCCCAATCAGAATAGGTAGGTAGATTGATAAGGCAACTTGGGCAATGGTTCCTAGAAAGGCTAGGAAAAGGAGGAAGGGATGGCTTGCTAAATCTTTTGCCAAACGTGTGAGCGTCTGGTTTGCAGTTTGTCGTCTCATACTAGTCCTCCTTTCCATGTTGAGATGCATTGATTTCGCGATAGACTTGACTTGATTTCATCAAGTCCTCGTGCTTTCCGATAGCTAAGAGCTCCCCTTTTTCCAAGAGGAGAATCTGGTCAGCCATCCGAAGTGTTGAGGTTCGTTGAGAAATCAAGATTAAGCTCGTGTCTGGCAAATTTTCTCGGATAGCTTTCAAGAGCTTGGACTCGGTAATGGTGTCGAGTGCTGAGGTCGCATCATCTAGGATGAGAAATGGAGCTTGGCGCAAGACTGCACGTGCGATCGACAGCCTTTGTTTTTGTCCACCTGAGAAATTTCGCCCTCCTGCCTCAACTAGGGCATCCAAGAGCCCTTCCTTTTCACTGACAAAATCCTTAGCTTGCGCAATCTCCAAGGCTTGCCAAAGTTCTTGATCAGTTACTTCTTGACCTAAACCTAGAGTCAAGTTGGAACGAATGGTTCCTTTAAAGAGTTCGACTTTTTGGGGCACATAGGCAATCCAGGACCGCCACTGCTCAAGATTACGAGGACTAGATCCATCTCGATAAAGGTCAATGCTCCCCTTGTCTGCTGGATAAAGTCCTAGAATGAGTTGCACCAAACTTGATTTACCGGAACCAGTTCCCCCAATGATACCAAGGATTTGCCCTTGCTGCATATCAAAGGAAATCTCTATCAAAGAAGGCTGGGCAGCATCAGGATAGGTAAAGGTCAGTTTTTGAACTTGTAAAACCTGATCACTGGTAGCTTGCTTTTGTTCTAACTCTGAGTAGATGTCTTCTGGAGCCTCGGCAAAGACTTCCTCAATTCGCTTAGCTGAGATATAGGACTGGTTGAGGGAATTTATCAGCATGGCTAGCTTGACCAATTCCACCAAAATCTGTAGGAGATAGTTGATAAGGGCAATGAGAGCACCTTGACTGAGTATCCCTCCTTGAATCGAAATATAGCCTTGCCAGATGATAACGAGGAGGGTTCCATTGACAATCAGATAGGTCAGAGGTGTTAATAAACTAGACCAGAAACCTGTCTTTTCTTGTAATCTAGCATAAACTTGGTTAAGGGTTTGAAAAATCTGTAACTCTCGTTTTTCTTGTCCAAAAGCACGAATAACCCGCATCCCTTGTAATTGCTGGCGTGTTTCCTGAACCAGTTGGTCCGTTTTCTTTCTCAGACTGCTATAGAGAGGATTGACTAACCGAGAAAGGCCTGCAATGACGACGGTCAAAATGACAACCATGACCAAGAACCAGAGAGTCAGATCAGCTGAGATGCGATAGGCCATAAAAATGGCTCCAAAAACGATAATGGGCGCTCGCAAAAAGAGACGCAGGAATTGATTGATACCAGTCTGAATCTGGTAGGTATCCGAAGTCAAGCGAGTCACCAAGCTAGAAGTTGTCAAACGGTCTCTGCTATCCTTGGGCAAGGAAAGAATATGACGATAGAGGTCGTCTGTCAATTCCTTGGCAAAACCCACCGCAGCCTTGGCTGAGTAGAACTGGGCTATTAAGGCCACTACAACACCAATTACTGCAAAGATAAGGAGCAGACCAATCTGCATCCAGAGATGACCTTGATCTCCCTGGGGCAAGGATTGGTCGACAATTCCAGCAATCACCATGGGAACCAAGAGCTCAAACACAGCTTCTAGCAGCTTGAACAAGGGTGCTAAAATTGATTCCTTGATGTAAGGTTTGAAGTAAGATAATAGGTGTTTCATAAATCCCTTCTATTCGTATTCTGAAAATGAAGAAAGTGGGAAGCACCCACCCTCTCTGTTTTATTTATTTAAGTAAGGCAGTAGATAGCCATATCCTGCTTCTTCCATCTCATCCTTGGCCACAAAGCGCAAGGAAGCAGAATTGATACAGTAACGGAGGCCACCTAACTCCCGAGGTCCATCTGTGAAAACATGACCCAAGTGAGCATTGCCTGACCGAGAACGAACCTCAATTCGCTCCATTCCATGACTGAGATCCTTGTAATAATGAATCAATTCCTTAGAAATCGGACGGCTAAAACTTGGCCAACCACAACCTGAGGCAAACTTATCCTTGGCAAAAAAGAGTGGCTCACCCGTCGTAATGTCTACATAAATCCCTTCTTCAAAGGTTTGGTCATAGGCATTGGTAAATGGAGCCTCTGTAGCAGCTTCTTGGGTAACACGATAGGACTCTTCAGTTAAGCTTTCCTTTAACACTTCTTGGCTAGGCTTTTCATAATTTGCTGCGTCAATCAATGGCTTCTCAGCATCGGTCACATCAATATGACAGTAACCTGAAGGATTTTTCTTAAGATAGTCTTGGTGGTAATCTTCAGCTAAAATATAGTGGCGAAGTTTCTCCACCTCCACTGCAATCTTTCGACCCAGCATGCGCTCCTGCTCCTGTACCACTGTGTAGATAGCTGGCAAGTCTGCTTCATCCTGGTAATATATCCCCGTTCGATATTGGCGACCACGGTCATTCCCTTGTTGATTGACTGATAATGGATCAATAACACGGAAATAATAAAGTAAAATCTCTCTGAGTGCTACTTCCTTCTCATCGTAAATCACTTGAACCGTTTCTGCATGGTCTGTTTCTTTGAGCAACTGGTAATTGGTCGTTTCGACTTGCCCATTAGCGTAGCCAACACTGGTTGCTAGCACTCCAGAAATACGTGAAAAATACTCCTCTAAGCCCCAAAAACAACCGCCTGCTAGATAAATTTCTGCCATCTTTATTTCTCCTTTATCACGTTTTTAACTAATACTCTTCGAAAATCTCTTCAAACCACGTCAGCGTCGCCTTATCGTAGGTATGGTTACTGACTTCACCAGTTCTATCCACAACCTCAAAACACTGTTTTGAGCTGACTTCGTCAGTCTTATCTACAACCTCAAAGCAGTGCTTTGAGCAACCTGCGGCTAGCTTCCTAGTTTACTCTTTGATTTTCATTGAGTATGAATATAGTTTTTCCTTCTACTAGACTTCTTTTCAAAAAAAGGATAGGAAGCCCTCTGGTCGCGAGTTTCCCCATCCTATCTTCTATTCTTTATTTTGCTTCGACACGGACACCTTGGGTATCAACTTTCAAGTCATGAAGTTTTCCTTTGAAAGGTTGCTTTTCCAATTCTGCCTTAATCGTTGGCATCTTGTCATGAGAAGCCAAGACCATAACTGTCGGCCCAGCACCAGAAAGGTAGGTTGCATAGGCACCATTTTCTTTGGCTACTTGCTTAATCGTCGCAAATTCTCTCACCAAGTCCTGACGATAGCGTTCGTGGAAGAGGTCTCCCTCAATCGCTTGGCCAGCAGTCACCATGTCTCCTGCCAACAAGGCTGCAACCGCCACATTGGCGATAGAACTAGCAGCAACAGCTTCCTTGTAAGACAATTTCTTAGGCAAGACACCACGGCTGTCTCGAGTACGCAATTCATAATTTGGAATATATGCTAGGAAATCACACTCTGGGAAGTCTGCTACGATAGCAGAGACTTGCCCTTCAACGGAACTTGCAATAACGAGATTACCATAAATAGCTGGAGCTACATTATCAGGGTGTCCTTCAATCTTAGTCGCCAACTGCAATTTTTCATGATCAGACAAGTTGAGCTGCCCCAGTTGGTTGGCTAGTTCAATTCCAGCAACAATAACCGAGCTGGAAGAACCCAAACCACGCGCCAAGGGAACATTACTGGTCATTTTCAAACGTCTTGGTTGCAAGTCTGGCACAATTTGCAAAGCAATTTTGAGCAAGAGATTACGCTCGTCATGTGGAATCCATTTGCCAATCTGGTGTTCAATCAACCACTCTTCTCGTTCTTCGCAGACCTCGATTTGAAGATACTTGGTTACAGCTACACCGACCGAGTCAAAACCTGGCCCGATATTAGCACTGGTTGCAGGTACAATAATCTTCATTTTATTCTCCTAGCACCTTGAAGGTATTCAAGAGGTCGAATTCTGAAACCTTCTTCAATTCAGCTGAGACATTTTCAAGCTGGGCTTTATTAATCTTGTGTGTGATGATCACAACACGCGCCTTGTCACCCTCTTTGCCATCTTGGAGAATTTGCTTAAAGGAAATATCTTGTGCATTAAAGATTTCAGCCAACTTCAAGACCTGACCTTTTGAGTCTGGAGCCAAGATTGAGAAGTAGTAGTTTGCTTTAACATCCTCAGGATTTGCCAAGACCAAGTCACGGCTGTATTCGTTGAAGTCTTTACCAATGGTCCCATCATTCAAGCGACGAACGATACGGACAATATCCGCCACCACACTCGTTGCAGTTGGTTTTTGACCAGCACCTGGTCCGTAGTACATAGACTCACCGATACCGATAGATTCTATAAAGACAGCGTTCATTACGCCATTCACACTGGCAAGTGGATGCGCTTTAGGAAGGAAGGTTGGAGTCACTTCTGCAGCAATTCCTGAAGGAGTTTCCTCGATAGAACCAACCAATTTCACTACATAACCAAGCTCTTGAGCTACAGCTACATCTTCTGGTGTGATGTTACGAATTCCCTTGTGAGCCACATCGTCAAAGGCAACCTTCATGCCAAAGGCAAATTGGCTCAAAATCACCATCTTGTAGGCTGCATCAATCCCATCCACATCATTTGTCGGGTCGCTTTCTGCAAATCCTAGACGTTGCGCTTCCGCAAGAGCATCGTCGTAAGACCATCCTTCTTCCACCATCTTGGTCATCATGAAGTTGGAAGTTCCGTTGACTACTCCAAGCACGCGCGTAATTTTATCAGAAGCCAAGGAATTTGCTAAAGTACGAAGAATTGGAATCCCACCAGCTACTGCTGCTTCATAGTAAAGTGCTACCTTGTTAGCTTGAGCGATTTCTAGCAATTCTGCACCATGGACAGCCAAAAGGTCCTTGTTTGCAGTAACAACGTGTTTACCAGCCTCCAAGGCACGAGTGATAAAGGTTTTAGCTGGTTCGATACGTCCCATCAATTCCACTACGATCGTAATGTCTTGATCTGACAAAATGTCATCCACATTGATTACAAAGTTAAAGTCATTCCCTGCTGCAAGTAAGCGATTCTTTTCATCTTCATCCTTGACCAATACCTTAGCAACTTCAATCTCTGAATGTGCTGATTGATTGATTTTTTCTCCATTTTCCTTTAGGAGGAAAGGCACGCCACTTGCAACGGTACCAAATCCTAGTAAAGCAATTTTAACTGTCATGTTTGTCTCCTCGAAATTTTCTAATATAGCCATTATAACAGAATTTTATGAAAATTCCTATTATAGTAAATCACTATTTCAGTCTAGAAAAGAAAAAACGAATCAAACGATTCGCTCTTCTTAAAATCTAGAAATAGCTTTCCAGAAATGATTATCCAATCTTTTGCAGATTAAGTACTGCATCGTGATTCATCAAGACTTGACCATACTCTTGCAAGACTGAGCGACTGATGTCACTATCGTCCGCAAACTCGCGCATACGGGCCAAGAGCCAAGCTGGATATGGACTTGGATGATTTTCAACATCCACTAAAATGGTCAAATAATAGTGCTCATTCATCTTGTAGAGTTCAGAAGTTTCCATCTCAAAAGTCACTGTCTTAGCAAAAGCCACCAAGTCAGCCAACTTAGCAAAAGAAAGGATGTAGTAGATATAAGGTTCTTTCTTGCTCTCAACTTCTTGTTGATCCTGCTCCTGCTCTTCTTCCTTAGCTTCAACTTGCTCAAGAGATTGAATCGCTTCAATATCATCTTTAGTCTTTTCTGCAATGCTCTTTTCCAAGGTTTTGATAAATTCATCTGGCGACATTTGAGCCAATTCTTCCATATCTGGTAAATCTGATAAGTCTTCAAAATCTAGATTTTGATCAATCTTTGATTTGGTTACAAAGACATCTACCTTATCAGGTTTTGGAGTCACACGGAAGCTCAACATGCCCGTATCCAGAAAGCTATCAGGCATCTCTAACTCATCCAAAATAGCATAAAAGAACTCTTCTGTTTTTTCTTGAGGAACGAGAAAGTCAGCAATCTCCATGCCACGATCCATCAAATCCTCTAAAGACATCGTGATTTTCAAAGTTGTATCACTAATTTGTTTCATTTTCATTGCTAGTAACCTCATACTTTCAGTTCTATCTATTATACTAGATTTTTACGATTTTATCAAAAGAAGGCTCCTCTATACGGATAGATTTTCCATAGGGTAACTTCTGTAGAAGACTCTAATACTCTTTGAAAATCTCTTCAAACCACGTCAGCTCTATCCGCAACCTCAAAACAGTGTTTTGAGCAACCTGCGGCTAGCTTCCTAGTTTGCTTTTTGATTTTCATTGAGTATAAAAGAAAATTTCTGCAGACAAATAGAAAAAGCCTTCAAAATCAAACTTCTTGTCCGACTTTGAAGACCTGATGCATCAGAAAGCTTATAGTTTAAAGGTTGCTACACCGAGGATAGAACGATTTAAGTTTCTGAGAATTTGAAGACTTTGCTCAAATTTCTTATAGCGAGTCACTCCGTACTCTTCAACAAGAAGGACTGTATCTCTTTCTAAAAGCGATGGCACATCTTGTAAATCGACAAAATGCATTCCTTTTAAAGCCTCTTGATTTTGTTTCAATTTATCTAGGATAGCTTTATTTGAGCTAACGATTGTTAATTCTTGTCCAGCATTTTTGTATGACAAGACATCTGCTAGGTTGGCAATTGTTGTGATCTCTGTTACAAAATCAATTTGATATTGAGAAAAATCACCTGCTCTATTGATTGTTGGATTAAAGAGATAAACCAATACATTTCCCATCACAACCAAAATCACACAGACTACTCCAATAACAGCTAAACGGAGAATCAAATTCTTCACATTCAATCCAAGCGCTGTCTCACCGTTTGCATTCAATTCTTTAGAGTTGATGGTTTCCAATTTTTCAATTTTCACATTTGCATAAGTGTGTTTAAATTTCTCAATCAATCCATCAATTTTTCGCTCTAACAAGTCATTGGCATCTTTACTTGATGTCAAAATTTTCACACCAACCCCTGCATCGTCAATCATATAGTAGACGGTCAATTTTTTCCACCAATAGTCATTCGTTGAATTTTTCAAGGTTGTCTCTGTCGTGTCTAATTCACTGGCAATTTTTTTCAGTTCACTCGGTTCTACATCATTGAAAAGATAAGCTCCATTCAAATTCCCATCAATCAATTTCCCATAAAAATCACTATAACCACCAATTTGATGATTCAAAATCGTTTTGGCCGAATCTTCTGGAGGAGTGATTTTATAGCTAAGATAAGTTGAATAACTTGTTGTATCTTTGACAGTATTTTTATTCTTAACAGCTTTAATTGTAAATGGTACAGCAATAAGAGCAAATAAAGCGATGAGAGCTAAAATATTTGCTTTTCGTTTTTTGTAAAGATTTGCAAACAAATCAGCTACTGAATAATGTTCAAACATGATTTTTTTCTCCTTTGTTGAGTAGATACTGGTTTTCTTTTGTAAGCATTTTTGCTACAAATATAATCACAAGAACAATTCCCCAGAATTGCATTGTAAATAGATTGAAGAAACTTTCTGAAAAGCTACTTCTTGGCATAAAGAATAGATTATTCAAGATGAGTAGGGACAAGGCAAATAGGATTGTTCTTGAGCGATAGGCTACTTGCAGCATGGCTATGAATAGCATACCGAGTAAGAGACTAAGCAGAAAGACTCCTATCATGCCATAGTCTGTATACAACTCCATGATATAACTACTTCCGATACCATGTCCTTTCAAGTATTCCTTGTTCAAAACAAGATAGGACAAATTGTGGGCATAACTATTACTATCAATAGCTAGCTCCACACTATTGGTTGTATGTTCAAAGGCTTTTCCTCCGAAAATGGCCCCCAAGCTTCCCCTTGCAAAATAATCAAGGACAGGACCAAAAGTAAAATTACGGAAATCTCGGTAAGGGAGGCTACTGTTAAATAGAAAACCTCGAGCCAGAACGCCAAAACTGGTCCCTTGTTTATAGATAAAGTCGAGCAGGATATCCCAGAAACCTGTATGGGAAACCTGGACATTATCCCGTACATAATTGAGCACTCCCATCGCTAACATGAGAATAGGAGAACCTACAAAAATCGCTAACTTTTCTTTAAACCCAATCCATTTTCCCTTTTCAGTTTGCTCTCGCATAAAGTAATAAACAAAAGCAAATAAAATACTTAAAATAAAGGGATTTCGTGTCCCGATTGCCAAATGAATGGTATTGGCTGCAATAAAGGAGACAAGCACTGCTGTGGCCTGCAATTTCTTTGGCTTGGTTGCCAGATACATACACATTGCGTAGACCGTAAAGGTAGACAAAATGTAGGTAAAATAAGGCAGTTTACTTTCAAAATTTGCATAGTAGGCATAGTAGGAAGTCTGCAAGCGATACAGGAGCCGTTCGAATAACCGAATGAAATAGAAAGGATAGGTGAGAAGAAAAACTCCTAGCGAAACAAAGCGTAACCGCTTGGTATAAACCTCTTTTAGAGAATTTCCTATATTTGCTACTTTTATTTTCTTCCTAGCTATGAAGTAACGAGCCAGGACGCCTCCTGTGGTCAAGCCCAGAATCGAAACCATGACGACTATAAAGGCAAAACGATAGGCTATCGGATGATAGGTATCCAGAGCGCCATCCCTAAAATAATCAATGGTCGGCCTTGATACCAGAAAAACAAAAATGGTTAAATAGAAAATAAAATGGATTAAGTAATACTTGATATCATTCCAACAAGCAATTAAGCTACTAACCAGTAAGAACAATAAAGTAGAAAGCAAGCTAACATTGTTATTATTAAACAGATACACAATTCCGCTTACTAGCGTCAAGGCATAACTGACTATGGTCAAACTAAATAATAATCGTTTTCCATCAATCACTTGCTCACCCCCGTTCTAATGTAATTTTTTAGATTTTTCAATATTTTTCAGTAATAAGAATCGGTATAAGGAAATATTTATGAATAGGGCCAAAGCACTAATTCTTCTCCCCTTACGGAAAATTGGATTCCTAGCAATAGTAAAGGCATGGCCTTTTAAAAAACGATGAATCTGATAATAGGCTTCAAACTGTTTATACTGATCATCTAGCAACATCTTATCCAGAATAAAGAAATGGGCATAGGCCAATCTGAAAAAAGCGACCTCTTTCAAGTCAGGATAGTTTTTCACAACTTCATTATAAAACTTTTGGTAGATATCAATATAGGCTAAATCCTTCTCTGCATAGGGTTTAGTCGTAATACTATCCCCTCTATGGAAATAGTAATAATAGGGTTTGGTATTAACAACGTACTTCTTAGCCAACTTGATTAAATCAAAATGATAATAAGCATCTTCGTAAATCAATCCCTTTGGAAAGGATAGGGCAGTTGCAATCTCTCTCTTGATTAGCTTATTGCAAATCGTTCCTGGTATTTTTTCACCTATGAGGTATTCCCTTAAAAATGTTTGGGAATCACAGACAAAATAGTCATCCTGATTGGCTGATTGTGGGCTTTCATCATTAGCATAGACATTCATGACGCCACAGCTCGAAACATCCGCATCTTCTTGAACTAATTGCTCATATAAGCTCTGAATCATTTCTGGATGGATATAATCATCTGAGTCAATAAAAATCAGATAATCCCCCTGAGCCTGCTTCATTCCATCATTTCGTGCTTGCGACAAACCTTCGTTCTTTTTATGAAGCACTGACACCCTGTCATCTTGTTCAGCGATTGAATCACACAAGCGACCACTTTCATCTGTTGCACCATCATCAACAAGAATAATTTCCAGATTTTGATAGGTCTGCTTCTGAATGGAAGCTATCGATTTTTCTAGGTACTGCGCCACATTATAGACTGGCACAATCACACTAATTAATGCAGTTTCCATGCTACTCCTCTAATAGTTTTTCTACTTGTTCGATTTGTTTGGCAATTGTAAATTGCTGAATGAATTGGCTAGCCTCATTGACATCAAAGTTTGAGGCAGAAGTCATGTAATTAGTAATCGCCTGAGCTGCCTCTTGATTGCTCTCAATGATTTGTCCAAATCGTCCTTCTTGGGATAATTCCTCAGCCCCTCCGACATCCGTAGAGACAAAAGGAAGACCCAGACTCAAGGCCTCCACATACACTCCTGGAAACCCTTCTTGCTTAGACATAGACAAGAGAACTTTCGTCTGAGATAAATACTGATAAGGATTTTTTTGATAACCAAGGAAATGTACATAGTCCTCAAGCCCATACTCTTTGACTCGTTTTTTCAGTTCCTCTTCCATATCACCAGCCCCGATAAAATAGAGATGATAGTTTTTTCCCTCTTGGTGTAATAAGCGTATCACTTCCACTACACGGTCAGAACCCTTATTTTCCTCAATCCGTCCGATAGTACAGATACTTTGAGGCGCAATCTCGATATCGATCTTCTCTTGAGATTTTTCTAGAATAGTCTGAAAATCATATCCATTGTAGACTGTCTGTAATTTAGAAGCATAATCTGGATAAACTTCCTTAATAGAATTGCTGGTCTTTTTTGAAATCCCTACAATTGTATTCGCAGCATCCAACTGGCGTCTATGGGATTCTCTTTTGGAGCTATCCTTAAGAAATTCTTCGATACTCCCATGAATCCAAGAGATTTTCTTGACTTCTTTTCTTTTAGAGAACAAAAGTGGAGGATTCATAATGGTAAAGGAAACTTCAACATCATAGTCATCTTTCACCAGTAAGCGACGTGTCAATCTTGGAAAATAAATTCTCATTCTCCACAAAAGAGCTCGAATCCATCTGGCTTGGCGATAATCTTGAAAGGATTTTAAAATGCCTACATGCTTGGGAACAGATTCGTATCCCTTATCAAAGTGCTCCATTTCAAGAATATCAATATCATACTTTTCTGGATCCAGATTTGAAACAATTGTCGACAGAATCTTTTCTGCACCGCCTCCAAGAGAAAAAGACCACATAAAAAATAAGATTTTTTTCTTAGCCACCGTATTCTCCCTTGTATTCTGTATAAGACTTATCCATATCAGCGATGACAGCATCATGATGCGGTAGCTGCTTGTCTACTGGCGGAGGCGTCATATAATCTCCAAAAGCAGTGCTGAGATAGGCATCGTAGCCAACTGGAATAGGCATCTCTGTCCCTTCAAATGGCAAGAAGAGATTGTCTTCAAAGGATGCGATTGGGTACTTGTTTCTCATGTAGCCAGGACCTGAGCATAATTCTGTGATGCCATCGCTCTCATCCAGACTATACTTGGTCATTTCTTTCTCAGCTTTTTTCCAAATGCGATAACGGAGAGATTTTGGAGTCACACCCAGTAAAATACGGCTTCCCCATTTCATAAGTGCACCATGTTTTTCTGGAATAGTTTGGGCACAAAAGAGTGAATAAATCAAGGCCCAACGAACCTGTTTTTTCCGCTCAGCTGGATTTTTCGGATAATAATCCAAAGGCAAGACATCCAAGGCCAGACCATGTGGTAAATTCAAATCCTGCTGGTAAGGTTTGATACAGGTGGTTTCCTTGTCACGAATGGTAATAAAAAGATTGCGGTCGACAAAATTCTTGTTACTCTTCGACAAGAAATAACGTTCGTCTGCATAACAAGGCCATAATTCTGCTAATTTCTCATAATCTTTACGAGGCATAAAAAAGTCTAGGTCATCATCCCAAGGAATAAAGCCCTTGTTTCGAAGGGTACCAATAGCACCTCCACCACAGAGATAACAAAGTAAATCATGCTCCTTGCAAAAGGCCACAAAGTATTCAGCCATCTCCAGACTACGAGCCTGAATTGCTTTTAAATCAGTCATATTGTTCATTATTCTTTCTATTGTATCGTTTCATTATACCACAAATAGGGGGTGAAAATCTATTGCAGACTGTAAAAAATCAAAGCCTGACTGCTACCCAAATAGCTATCAAACTTTGATTCTCCTATCTTATTTTATCTCAAGCCCATTTGAGATAATTTATTCTGATATTTGTTTTGATCGACAAGCAAGCCCAAGCCTCCATATACATCATAGGCATCTACCCAGTCACCCAGTTCTGGAATCGTCAATTTTTCAATACCATTTTTTGCTCCATCCAAAACAGATAAACCGTTTGTTAGGAGGAAAGTATAGGGTGCATTGGTTGAGGTCATAGCAAAAACCTTTCCAAGAGCTTCAGAACCAGTGAAAAGTTTAGTAGGATCTTTAATTTGCTCTAAAATTGCTGTTAAAACTTGTTGCTGTCTTTTTGTACGGCCGTAATCCGCCTCATCATCATCACGGAAACGAGCATAATTGAGCAGGGTCGAACCATTCATCTGCTGTTTTCCGACTTTGATGGTTTGGGTTGGAGACTCAGTCTCAGTAGCGTGTAAATCATCTCCAACTGTAGCTTCTGTTAGTGGACGCCCATTCAATGTTGAAAATTGGGCATCAATTGTCACCCCATCAGGGAAAAGCGTGTCAATCGCTGTTGCAAAGGCCTGAAAATCGACCAAGGCATAGTACTTAATGTCCAAGTCAAAATTATCTTTCAAGACCTGGCGAACCATTTCTGCCCCTTTTTGCCCCTCTTGTTCTCCTAACTCGTAGGCTACGTTTAACTTGTTATCCGTCTGTTTTCTACCGTTAATGACTTGGCTGTAACCGTCTATATAAACCAAATTGTCACGCATGAAACTGACCAGCTTCATTTTCTTATCTGAGCCGCCAACATTTAATACCATAATAGAGTCTGTCCGCGTCTCAGCACTATTTTGACCAATTCGCCCATCTGTACCCATGATCAAAATATTAACTCCATCTCTGGTATCTTGACCATTAAAGACTTGAACCTGTGCTGCCTTAGCATCAGCAGTTTTCTTTGCACTAGCATCTTGGTAACCACGTAAAAACATGAATACCATGGCTAAAGCCACACAGACTAGAAGAGAGAAAATCACCATAAAAATGCGTTTAAGACGGAGCTTCCGTCTTTTCTTTTTGGGAGGAGCAGAGTGTGCTTGTGATTTGGATTGTGAGCGACTCCGGTTCGCATAGCTTGGTAAGTCAACCTGCTCTTCTATTTCTTGTTCCAAGCTAGAACTACTATTTCCCCTAGCAAGAGTTAGCTTTTCTTGCAAATAGGCAAACTCATTTTTTTCTCTCTCATTGAGATAGTGAATATTTTTTAGCAAATAATCATAACGCAACTGCTCATGATGACTTAAGGGATTTTCTTTACTCATCTTCTCTCCTTTCCATGATAAATAGGATAGGCGCCCAGAACCTTATACTGGATTCCGATGGCTTCTAATTCTTTTTGGGCAAAGTGAACCAAGTCCTTATCAGTATAGTCCACATCGATAATGAAAAAGTATTCGCCCAACGCTGTCTTGAGTGGACGACTTTCAATTTTTGTCAGGTCAATTCCTCGCCAAGCAAAGGTCGAAAGAGCCTTATAAAGTGCACCTGGAAGGTTGTCAGGTAAGGTCAGGGCCAAACTCATTTTTTCAGTTTGTGCTTGCAAGGGAATACTAGGCTTTTCAGCTCCTAGAACCCAAAAACGTGTGAAATTGGCTTCCATTTCCTGAATATCCTCGGCAATCAGTTCCAAGCCATATTCTTCAGCAGAACTTCTAGGTGCAATGGCTGCAAAGGGCTGGTCTGGATGTTCGGAAATATAGCGTGCCGCATAGGCTGTACTAGCTGTTACCTCGATTTGGGCCTCTGGATACTGTTCATCAATGAATTTCTTTCCTTGAGCCAAGGCCTGTGGATGAGAAAAAATCTTTTCAATCTTAGTATGGCCTGGAACCACTATCAACTGCTGATGAATAGGCTGAACGATTTCTGCAACTGCTTGAATGCGAGCCTGATGAAAAAGGTAGTCCAAGGTTTCATGAACACTACCTTCGATAGAGTTTTCAACTGGCACCACAGAATAGTCCACCAAGCCTTGCTCATAGGCCTTGATGACATCTGTAATGTTGGCAAAAGCATGCAATTCCTCATGAAGAAAAGCTGTCTGCACAACGTGGTGTGAAAATGATCCCTTGGGACCTAGATAAGCAATTTTCATCTCAGTTCCTCTATAATTTCCTCTGGGCTTAGCTTGGTTACATCCAAAATCTGACTAGCCACTTCCTCATACCAGGCCTGTCTTTCTTGAAAAATAGCTGCTAGTTCATCCTTGCTATTATTTAGAAAAAGCGGACGCTGATTGTCCTTATCAGCTGCGATACGTTGGTAGAGAGTTTCAAAATCAGCTTTCAGGTAGATATTATCAGAATTGGTCTTGAGTAAGTCACGATTTCGCTGAGAAACGACCACTCCTCCACCAGTTGACACGACTTGGTTTCTTTGTAGTAAATCAGCTAGGACTTCTGATTCTACCTGACGAAAGGCCGCTTCTCCCTTTTCCGCAAAAAATTCCGCAATGGACATACCTAGGCGCTTCTCTATCAGGGCATCCATATCAAGGTAATTAGGGTCCAAGCCTCTTGCAATAGTCGATTTGCCAGCCCCCATAAAGCCTAGTAACACCTTAGCCATGAATCAAGCTCTCCAAATCATCAAAGAAACTAGGATAGCTGGTATTGATGGCTTCTGCACGATCAAGCTTCACCTCTCCATCTGCAACCAAAAGGGCTGCAATGGCTGTCATCATTCCGATACGATGGTCTCCAAAAGTATTGACTCTAGCACCGTGAAGGGCTGATTTCCCTTTGATAATCATTCCATCTGCTGTAGGAGTAATATCTGCACCCATACTATTCAGGGCGTCTGCCACAACCTGAATGCGGTCTGTTTCCTTGACCTTGAGCTCCTCAGCATCCTTGATAACTGTTACACCTTGGGCCTGGGTCGCCAGAAGAGCGATAATTGGCAATTCATCAATCAAGCGTGGAATCAAGGCACCACCAATTTCTGTTCCTTTCAGGTCTGAAGACTCAACAGTTAAGGTAGCAGATTTAGCGACGGGATCGATTTCAGTTATTTCCAATTTTCCACCCATGGCGCGAATGACATCAATGATACCTGTACGCGTTTCGTTAATCCCCACATTCTGCAGCACTAGACGAGAATTTGGAACAATCAAACCTGCGACTAACCAAAAGGCTGCACTGGAAATATCTCCTGGAACAACCACCTTTTGTCCTGTCAATTTTTGTGGCCCTTGGACTGTGATTGTCTTACCGTCCACACTTAAATGACCACCAAATTGTTGTAACATATCTTCAGTATGATTACGGGTGCATTCTTTTTCGATAATCACGGACTCCCCCTGAGCCTGCAAGGCCGCAAACATCAAGGCTGACTTGACTTGGGCTGAGGCAATTGGCAACTCATACTGAATAGGGGTTAGGTTTTTCGTCCCTTTTAAACGCAAAGGAGGCAAGTCTCGCTCAGTTTGCCCTGAAATGTTAACACCCATTTTTTTCAGCGGAATCGTCACACGGTCCATAGGACGTTTGGAAAGACTATCATCTCCAAACATTTCTACTTCAAAGTCTGCACCAGCAAGAACACCTGAAATCAGGCGAATCGAGGTACCAGAATTTCCCATATCAAGAGCATTTCGCGGAGCTTTTAAACCATCCATGCCTACACCTTGAATGGTAATAACCCCATCTTTATCCTCAATCTCAACACCAAGGTCACGAAAGACTTGCATGGTCGAAAGGACATCTTCACCACGTAATATATCATAAACCTTGGTCTCACCCTCAGCCAAACTTCCAAAGATAATGGAACGGTGGCTGATAGACTTGTCACCTGGGACGCGGATACTGCCATGTAAGTGGCGAATGTTTGTTTTTAGTTTCATACTGGACCTCATACTTGCAATACTTTTACTTATTTTATCATAAAAAGCCAGAAATTCCTTAAAAATTCCTGACTTTATGATAGTTCTTTTCTTATTTTAGCAATTCTGAAACTGGTTCAAAAACAATTTTTTCAATGTCAGAAAGGTAAATGGCCAATTGTTGTTGCTTGGTAAAGAATTCTGACAAGAGGCTGTTCCCCTGAATCTGCTTACCAAAGCCTTCCATTTTAGCTTGGAAGGAAGCATCTGGCATTTGCCCTGTCTGTGCTAGTTTTTGAATTTCCTCTTGAAAGGCAACATATTCTGTAAAAATTTTGCTTGCCTCAGCATCTGCTGTAATCGCATCTTTAGCCGCTTTGACAGCCTTGTATTCAGGTAATTCGCGTAGACCGCGACTGAGTTCGTTTGCACTATCGTAAATATTTGACATGATTTTCTCCTTATTTGATGACGACTGTATAGTCGGTATTTTCTGTTATGAGGTGCTCGGCTCTTTCCAAGTCTTGAGCATTTTTAAATGAAATTTGTAGGATCCCGTGAATATCTTCACGGTTTTCCTCATTTATGTGAATATTAACCAAGGAAGTTCCACGTAGCAATTCCAAAATCCTCAAGATGACATCTTCTTCATCGGGAACATCGACATAGAGGTCGTAAGAACTGTCCACTCCACCACGCTTATGGATTTCCATGGCCTGACGTTGCTCACGCGCTTGGTTGAAAAAGCACCAGATTTGCTCTTCATCTCCCTTGCTGATGGCCTGACCAACCTCATCTAAGCGTTCCTTAAAATCCTCAATTCTCTCTATAATAGTCTCACGATTGGACAAAAGAATAGAGGTCCACATACCTGGTTCGCTTTCCGCAATTCGAGTCATATCTCGAAAACCACCGGCCGCAAAGCGCCTTGCCATCTCATGTTTTTGAGCATAGACCGCGGTCTGCTCCATGAGACTAGAAGCCAGAATATGAGGAAAATGGCTAATCTGAGAAGTGACTCGATCGTGCTCCTTGGCATCAATTTCGATAAAACGAGCATGAAGACCTGAAAGCAGATCCTTCATTTCCGCAAGCGTGTCAGGACTTGTCAGACTAGACGGTGTAAAGATATAATAAGCATTTTCAAAGAGATTAACATCTGCAGAAGCAGCCCCTGTCTTGTGGCTACCAGCCATGGGATGGGCTCCGACAAAGCGAACCGGCTTGTCAGCTAAATACTGTTCCGCTGCATCCACAATGGCTGACTTGGTCGAACCAGCATCTGAAATAATGACTCCTTCTTTCAAGTCCAAATTGGCCAATTCCTTAATGAAAGCAATGGTTTGCTTTATTGGCAAGCTGAGAATGATGATATCTGCCAAAGGAGCAAAGCTAGCAAAATCATCCGTTGCACGGTCAATCATGCCTTCTTTCAAGGCGATATCTCTCGAAGCTTGACTGCGATTATAACCCAAAATTTTATAATCTGGATGATCGCGTTTGATCCCGAGTGCCATAGAGGCACCAATCAGACCAAGGCCTGCGATATAGACTGTTTTTGCCATAGGAACTCCTTAATAGTTCTTTGCATACTCTCGATGTTTGGATACCGCTTCTTTTAGTTCCTCTAGATTGTCTGATGAGAATTTTTCAAGGATTTCTTGCGCCAGAACCGTTGCCACAACAGCTTCCATGACTACTCCTGCAGCTGGAAGAGCGGTCGGATCACTTCTCTCCACGGTTGCCTTATAAGGTTCGTGGGTTTCGATATCCACACTCATGAGTGGTTTGTAGAGAGTAGGAATGGGCTTCATAACGCCTCGAACAACAATGGGTTGCCCATTGGTCATACCTCCTTCAAAGCCGCCAAGATTATTGGTACGGCGAGTATAGCCGTCTTCTTTAAACCAGAGAATTTCATCCATAACTTGGCTACCTTTACGGTAACCAGCTTCAAATCCAAGGCCAAATTCCACACCTTTAAAAGCATTGATAGAAACAACTGCTTGAGCCAATCGCGCATCTAATTTTCTATCCCATTGGACATAGGAACCTAGGCCGACTGGAACACCTCCGACGACTGTCTCGACAACTCCACCGATGGTATCACCGTCACGCTTGATTTGGTCAATATAGTCCTTGATTTCCTGTTCTCTTTCTTGGTTGACAATAGAAACTTCAGACTGGGCGGTTCTTTCCTTAATCTCAGCAACTGTGAGATTCTCAGGAACATCAATTTCCTTGCCACCAAAGACAACGACATGGTTGGCAATCTCCATATCCAGTTCAGCTAAGAGACGTTTGGCTACAGCCCCAACTGCCACCCGCATAGTTGTTTCACGAGCTGATGAACGCTCCAAAGAATTTCTTAAATCGTCAAAACGGTACTTGATGCCCCCTACCAAGTCGGCATGACCTGGACGTGGATGGGTGATTTTTCGTTTGCTTTTAAGTCGCTCTTCAATGTCTTCCGCAGACATGATATCCAGCCATTTTTGGTGGTCCTTATTGATGACATCCATTGTAATAGGAGCCCCTGTCGTCTTCCCATGGCGAACACCCGAAGTAAAGATAACTTGGTCGCTCTCAATCTTCATACGGCCGCCACGACCGTATCCACCCTGACGACGTTTCAAATCCTCATTGATGTCCTCTGCTGTCAAAGGAAGTCCAGCTGGAATTCCTTCAATGATAGCTGTCAGACGGGGACCGTGTGATTCTCCTGCAGTTAAATATCTCATACACTCTCCTTATTTTATCAAGTAGTCTTTCATCTCTTCCAGAGAAACTGGGTGAATGGTCGCTGAACCAAGCTCTGGCACCAAGACCAATTTCAAGGTGTTACCACGCGCTTTCTTGTCATGAGTCAAAGCCTGATAAAGCTTGTCAACATCCCAGTTTTCATAATCAACAGGCAAGCCAAACTTCTGACACATCTCTGTGATAGATTGGGTAATGCCAGCTGGCATGAGGCCTTTTTCCTCAGCAACTTTGGAAATCTGTACCATTCCCATGGCCACAGCTTCTCCATGCATGACTTTTCCATAACCCACCGTTGCTTCAATGGCATGACCAATAGTATGGCCAAAATTGAGGTAAAGACGAACACCATTGTCCAACTCATCCTCAACTACCATCTTGCGCTTAACCTGGCAAGAATGCTCAATCAAGGTCTCTGCATGCTCCAAAATGCTCTCTACAGTACCATCTAGCTCCGTCAATAGAGTCCATAGTTCTGGATCCTCAATCAAGCCATACTTGATAACTTCACCCATTCCTTCAATCAACTCTCTTTTTCCGAGTGTTTCAAGGACAAGTGGATCAATCAGAACCCCATCTGGTTGGGCAAAGGTACCCACCATATTCTTAGCAAATGGAGTATTGACACCTGTCTTTCCACCGATAGAAGAATCCACCTGGGCTGTCAAACTAGTCGGAATCTGAACAAAGTGAATGCCCCGCATATAGGTAGAGGCTACAAAACCAGCCAAGTCCCCAACGACACCGCCACCAAGAGCCACGATTCCATCGCTACGAGTCAGACCTTGCTTGACTAAAAATTCATAGACCTTCTGGACAGTGGTTAAATTCTTTCTTTCTTCCCCTTCTAAAAAGTCAAAAACTGCTACCTGAAAACCAGCATCTTCTAGGCTGAGCTTGACCTTCTCTGCATAAAGAGAAGCTACATGGTTGTCTGTTACAATGACCACTTTTTGAGGTTGCCAGAGTTCTCGCAACCATTGACCAGCCTGAGCCAGACAACCTTTTTCAATCTGAATATCATAAGGATGATGAGGAATATCGATTCTGATTTTCATAGGAGAATCTCCTTTTCTTTATTGGTATTTTTCTGTTAAAGACTGCCAAATTTCTTCTGTCGGCATTTCCTTGCCTGTCCACAGTTGAAAAGCTTCTGCAGCTTGATAGAGCAACATTCCCAGACCATTGACGGCTGAATTACCCTGACTTCTGGCCCATTTCAAAAATGGTGTTTCAAAGGGTTGGTAAATGATATCTGCCACCAAGATGGTTTCTGGCAAATTGATGCTTTCAGGAACTGGGGATGATTGACCATCCATGCCCACACTAGTGGCATTAACCAGTAAATCCGACTCGGCAATCCTTTCTTGCAGTTCAGAAACATCTTCTAAAGCATACAAGTCCGCTTTAAAGCCTGTTTGCTCCTGTAACTTGTCTAGATAAGGTCTTGTTTTTTCCATGGAAACTGAACGAACAAAGACCGAAATCTGACTGACGCCGTCCAAAATAGCTTGCGCCAAAATGGACTTAGCCGCACCACCTGCACCCAGCAGGGTCATCTTCTTACCTGTAATTGTAAAAGAAGGCAAACTCTTAAAAAATCCCTTGCCATCTGTATTATATCCAATTAAATTACCATTCTCATTGACAACCGTATTGACCGCACCAATCAAGCGCGCTTCGTCGCTCAATTCATCCAAATAAGGAATCACTTGCTCCTTATAGGGCATGGACAGGTTGATGCCAAACATCTGGTAGCGACGAATATTGGCCACTGTTTCTGCCAAATCACCCGCTTCAATCTCCCAAGCCACATAAACACCATTGGTAGCTGTCGCCTCAAAGGCCCTATTGTGGATGAAGGGCGAAATAGAGTGCTTAATAGGATTGGCAACAACGGCAGCTAAACGTGTATAGCCATCAAGCTTCATCCAAAATCTCCCTGATTTTTTTCATGCTAGCTAGAGAAATCTGACCTGGGGCACTAGCCTCATCCAGACTGGCAAAAGACCAACTAGAACCCGTCACATCCGCAGTGATACGAGAGACCTTGCCCACCTTGCCCATAGAAATGGTCACATATTCCTGTTCAGGATTGAGGGTTTTAAAGCCTCGTGTATAGTTCATCAAGTCTAGCACATCCTGCTCCGTATGAGCCATCACCGCAACCTTGACAAGTTTTGGATTTAGGCTCGTCAACTCTGACAAGATTTCCATCATATTTTCAGGTATTTCTTGGAAATTGTGGTAACTCAAAACGAGATTTGGGAAGTCCAGCATTTCCTCAAAAACATCCTTGTAGCTATAGTACTCAAAATCAATATAGTCTGGTTGATAGAGTTGCGCCACTTCCTTGATTAGATGGATATATTCTTCTGGAGAAAGGTTGATTTCTCCCCCTTCAGAGCGAGTTCGCAGGGTGAAAACCAACTCACGACCTGCAAATTTTTCAAAAATAGCTGGAGCTACCTGCAAAATCGCTTCTTTAGGCAGATAGTCGGCACGCCATTCAATAATATCAGCATCTTGATACCTTGTGGCATCCAGAGCCTGAGCCTCCTCTAAACTTCTTGGCATTACTGAAACGATTAATTTCATTTACTAACCTTCATACTAATCACCTTGAGGTAATTACTACTTTCATCTTTTTTATTATAGGCAAAGTCTGCTGGAAGACCGTATTTATTTAAAATCTGGTAACTTCTTCCTGCAAAGCCTTTATCAATCTGTTCTGTAAATTTCTGGCGAGATACATTGGCAGCATTGGTACTGGCAATAATAATACCGCCCGGATTTAAAATCTCAAGGCTCTGGGAAATCAACTTATGATAATCCTTGGCCACAGAGAACGTTTGTTTTTTGTTCCGAGCAAAGCTAGGCGGATCTAGGACAATCACATCGTAGGTCAAGCCTTTTCGCTTGGCATACTTGAAATATTCAAAGACATCCATGACCACAAAACGATGGTCGTCTGTACTGATTCCATTTGCCTGAAAATGCGCTTGAGACAATTCTCGTGAACGTTTAGCTAGGTCAACCGAAGTAGTCTGGCTTGCTCCACCCATGGCCGCAGCCACTGAAAAGGCTGCTGTGTAGGAAAACATATTGAGCAAGGATTTGCCCATAGCCAAACCGTCAACTAAGCTACCTCGAACTTCATGCTGGTCTAGGAAAATTCCTGTCATCAAACCATCATTCATAAAAACCTGATACAAGATACCATTTTCTAAAACAGTGAAAAAGTCAGGTGCTTCTTGACCATAAACATGGGCTGATTCATAGTCCAAACCCTTAAAGCGTATCTTCTCATAGGTCCCTAACACCTCAGGAAAAACCTGTCTAAAGGCTTCTGAGATGGTCTGACGAATCTGATAAACATAAGAGTTATACCAAGAAAAGACAGCATAGTCGCCATAAAGGTCCACTGTCAAACCCCCAAAGTCATCCCCCTCTTGGTTGAAGAGACGAAAGGCAGTTGTCAAATCATCTTGATAGTAGGCGCTTCTATTTTCTTTAGCTTGTCTAAACAACGTTTCAAAGAAAGCTTGATTAAAGGCCACCTTGTCTTTACTGACAAACCAGCCCAAGCCCTTGTTTTGCTGAGAAAGGTAGGCAGTACCAAGAAAGTTTCCATCTTGACTATGAACTTCTACTTCCTGATCCTTGAGATTGACATTCTCAAGATCACTCGCTTCTAGTAAAACCAGACCTTTGGCGAGCTTCTTTTCAACCCTTTTGCTGACTCTTATTCTATTCATAACTACCATTATATCAAACTTTTAGCCAATTCTCAAAAAAGAAACTACCCTTGCTTTTTTACTCTTCTTTTAAAAAATGGTATACTAATACTAATAAAAAATTAGGAAGTAAATGTGTGAAAAGCAATTTTAACAAAATCCAAAAAGCCGTCGGTACCAGACTGGGTTTTGTCCTAACCCTTTTAATCCTCTATTGGCTCAAAACCTTATTAGCCTATGCCGTTGACTTTAATTTAGATATTCAAGTGGGCAAGTTGCAGGGAAATTACCTTGCCTTTATCGCCTTTTTCAACCCCCTTCCTTTGGGGCTACTCCTGCTGGCTCTAGCCCTCTATGCTCGCTCAACCAAGATTTTTTATGGCCTGAGTATAGCTATTTATAGCCTTTTATTCATTTGGCTTTATTCCAATGTCTTTTACTATCGAGAATTTAGCGACTTTATCACGGCCAATACCATGAAAGTGGTCAGCAAGGTGTCTGTTGGTACTGCAGAACTAGAGTTACTGCGCTTTTGGGATTTCATCTATTTTATGGATTTCCCATTGCTGGCTTTCCTTTTCTATAAAAAATTCATCCATTTGGATAGGAGACCTTTCAAATTTCGCTCCAGTGTTGCCATTACTGCTCTCTCAGCCCTGCTCTTTTCTGCTAATCTTTTCTTGGCAGAGATTGAACGTCCCGATCTCCTAGCGCGAGGATTTTCGAATTATTATGTTGTCCGCGCCCTCAGTTTACCAGCTTTTCTAGGTTATAGCGCCAACCAATCCTATAGCGCCAACAAAGAACGTGCTAAGGCCTCTGAGACCGACCTTCAACCTATTACAGATTATATTCAAGAACATTCTGCTAAGCCCAATCCAGACTATTTTGGCTTGGCCAAAGGAAAAAATGTGATTTATCTCCACTTGGAGAGTTTTCAGCAGTTCCTACTGGACTATAAACTCAACCTAGATGGAACTGAGCATGAAGTCACTCCCTTCCTAAATTCACTCTACCATTCGCAATCAACCCTAGCCTTTTCGAATATCTTTAACCAAGTCAAGGCTGGTAAAACCTCAGATGCGGAAACCATGCTGGAGACTGGTTTGTTTGGACTTGACCAAGGTTCCTTTATGGTCAACTACGGTGGTACCAATACCCAGCAGGCAGCGCCTTTTATCCTATCGAAAAATGGCTATCAATCGAGTGCCGTCTTTCACGGTAATATCGGGACCTTCTGGAATCGAAATACGACCTATAAACAATGGGGCTACCAATACTTCTTTGATGCTTCCTACTTCACCAAGCAAGACAGTAGCAATTCTTTCCAATATGGTTTAAATGATAAAATCATGATAAAAGATTCTATCCAATATCTGGAGCACTTGCAGCAACCTTTTTATGCTAAGTATATCACAGTGTCCAATCACTATCCCTATGCTAGCAATCTGACAGGCGATGAGCTTGGTTTCCCACTGGCCAAAACCAAAGATGAAACGATCAATGGCTACTTCCAAACCGCCAACTATCTGGACAGTGCTATCAAGGCCTTCTTTGACTATCTCAAAGAAAGTGGCCTCTATGAAAAATCCATCATTGTCATCTATGGAGACCATTATGGCATTTCCAACTCCCGCAATCCCGACCTAGCACCCTTGATTGGCAAGACTTCTGAGAACTGGTCAAATTACGACAATGCCATGTTGCAACGAGTGCCTTTTATGGTGGTCATGCCTGGCTATGAAAAAGGACAAATCATCAATACCTACGGTGGACAAATCGATATCTTACCGACTCTCGAACACCTCCTTGGTATTGAGTCCAATTCCTTCCTTCAAGTCGGACAAGACCTCCTATCACCAGACCATCAAGAAATCGTTGCCTTTCGGACTGCCAATTCCTTCGTCACACCTAAATACACCAGTTATGACGGACGAACCTACTATACTGAGAGCGGTCTTGAAATCAGTAATCTTGATGAACAAGCTCAAACTGAACTAGAAAGCGTTCGGCAGGCAGCTAGCCAACAGCTAAAAATCAGCGACCAGATTCAAACTGGAGATTTGATCCGTTTCTACCAAGCAGATCATCTTGGAAAAGTTGATACAGAAAGTATTTCTTACCTCAATTCTTTACCAATTCTGCAAAAGATTGAGCAGGAAAAAGGTAGTCAGTCAACTAGCCTCTTTAGGCAACGAAAAGGTAAAACCAGTACTGACCTTTTCAAGGCGCCAAGTTACCAAGAACTCCACCCAGAGTCGGCAGAAACCGAATCAAAATCACAATAAAAAATGCTCTTCCATCTTGGAGGAGCATTTCTTTTTATCAACAAAAATCAAAGAGCAAACTTGGAAACTAGCCACAGGTTATACTCAATGAAATTCAAAGAGCAAACTTGGAAGCTAGCCGCAGGCTGTACTTGAGTACGGCAAGGCAAAGCTGACGTGGTTTGAAGAGATTTTCGAAGAGTATTAACTGTGAGATTATAGGTAGAGAGGTTGTATCAGCAATATATGTCTGTCAAATTTAGTGACGAAGATAGTAAAAGAAATATTAGGATATAAATCAGCTTCAGCAGGTATCTGGAAAATTTGATTTTATAGAGAAGCCTTTTGTTACAAACTCAATATACTATCAATAAATAATATTATAGAAGCAACAATAATTAAAATTTCACCTATCTGCATCATTCTATTTCGAACTTTAAATATATGTTCTATCAAAAATACTTGAATCACACACATTATAGGAATGAAAGTTTTTGAAATTGAAAAATATCCAAATAAATAAACTATAAACAACAATAATAAAACTAGATTATATTTCTTATTCATAACATTCCTCCCTATATTTTTTTACCAATCCTAATCATTTAAAACTACATTCTAACAAACTATAAAAGCATTTGTCGAATTGAATTTACCAAGCAAGCGACCAACTAGCTCATCTTTTTTCTATTTCTGTCAATATGCGTGACATGTAGTAATGATAGCCCAAAATAGCAAGACCAAGCAGGAGGATAAGAGCTCCTACTCCCAAGCTAATGGCAAGGATAGGGGAGAGAGACCGAACCAAGAATAAGCTCCCTATTACAAGGGCCATTAAGATTGCACTATAAATAAAAATCAAAACAATTGCGACTATACGATTTGAACGGTTCACCAGGTCCGTAATGTTACTCCAATTGGTTGACAGATTTTTCACGTCCTTAAGGTAATGGTGACAAGAAAGGATGACACTGGCAAGGATCCATGCCACAAGAAGGTAAATCATCGAAAGGATGGGCAAGCCTAGATATAGAGAAAGACCAAGCAAAGTCAGAACTGGTAAAAAAGACTGGACAGCAAATATAATCCAAAATTTTACTTTCACATAGCGAGCAAAGTCAAAGGGTAAACTCTTCAGAAAATCAACATTTTCCCTCTCCAAGGACAAGGCAATTGAATGCAGGCTGGTGATATTGTTATTGACAACTGATATAAAGAGAGCTATAAAAAACAAGGGTAACCAGTATGGAGGATGAATGTCTGGAACTATCTGAGAATCTCGGATTTTGGAAATCAGACCGATCATCATGAGATAAGGAAGGAAAGCACTTGTAAAAAGCACTGTAATCACGCCAGTTCCCTGTCCCAAGAGGGTGAAGTGGTAGCGTAAAACCATGCGGAAAAAGCCCTTTTTATTAGTAGTTGAAATTCTCTCCTTATTGCGACGTTCTTTTTTGACCTTCTCCTCACTGTTAAGCAGAATCACATCATAAAAACGAGGAAAAACCTTCTTTTTGGTCAGATAAAGCAAGAAGAGAGTTAGTCCTATCCAAGCTAGTAGACCCACTATGGCTTCAGTCGAAAAAGGCTCCACTGCTATTTTATAAAAGATATGAAGAGGATAAAGGAGAAATGGAATGTCTCTAACTTTGTCAACAATACGTCCAGAAGTCGACTGTAGAAAGAAGACAAATATTAAAGGTATGAGAACTCCTATCCCAATCATCACATTAGAAAAAATAGACTGATACTTTCTGAAGATCGTAGTCTGAGCCAAGAAATGTACTGCCACTACCATCACTAAAGTAACAGAGACAAATAATAGGGCCAAGGACAGTAACATCAAAGGCAAGCCAAGCCAAAGAGAAGGTGCTAGCCTAATGTAGAGGACTAGAAAATAAGCTAGGATTGGTACAATTCCAGGCAGAGCTGGCAAGAGAACAGACAGTCCTTTAGCAATTATAATCTCTGATTCTTTAAAGGCATAGGGTCTATACGATACCAAATCCTTACTCTCATAAAAGACATTGTAAAATGCAGTGAAAGAAGTTGAAAAGGCCAGCACCAGTAAAATAGCAACCATGCTACTAAAAAAACTTGGCCTTTCCTCAAAAGGAAAACGAAAGGCTATATTTATAAACATTAAGAGCATCAAGAGACTAGAAAAAATGTAAGAACTTAGGACTCTAGCGGAAACATTTACTTTTTTCCCAGGATTCTTAGCCTGCTTCTTTCGTAGGTTAGCCAGATTCGCTTCTTGAGATGAATAGAGGATATTGATATCAACTAATTTTTTAATGACCTTGAGACGCATCTGAAACCTCCTCTTTTCTACCAGCAAGGCTAAGGTAGATACTTTCCAAAGACTGGTCTGGGTGGTCTTTTCTCAAGTCCTCTACCTTACCACAATAAATCAAATGCCCCTTTTTCAAAATAGCAATCCGATCACAGACTTGCTCAGCTACCTCTAGGACATGAGTTGAAAACAAGACCGTCTTGCCTTTTTGTGCATGTTCCTTCATCATCTGCTTCAAATCAAAGGCAGCCTGGGGATCCAAACCAGTCAAGGGTTCGTCCAAAACCCAAATATCGGGATCGGACAAGAGTGCTCCGATGACAAAGACTTTCTGACGCATTCCGTGAGAAAGAGTTTCAATAACCTGATAGCGGTTTTCAGCAAAATCAAAAACGTTCAATAGCCTAGCTAGACTAGCCTCCAAGTCAGAGCTAGTCAGATCATAGGATGAAGCAATCAATTCCCAAAATTCATTGGCCGTTAAGCGTAAAAATAAGTCAGGCGAGTCTGCTACGTAGCCAATCTTTCGTTTGATCGCTAAGCGATTTTCCGATAACTCCTGACCATCTACCAAAATACGACCACTGCTGGGTGAAATGATACTGACTAGGGATTTTATAGTGGTCGATTTTCCAGCCCCATTATGGCCAATCAAGCCCATAATCTCCCCATTTTCAATCTGCAAATTGAGATTGCTCAAAGCCTCTTTATCACCATACAACTTATTAACATTTTGAAATTCAATCATGGGATGACTCCTATCTTTATCTATATTACATACTATTATACTAGCACTTTGATACAAAAAAATCAATACTTTATTTTAAGTAGTTAAAATAGTTTCCTTCTATCTTATGCAAACGTTGGCGCTAACCAATACTTTATGATAGAATAAAGAACAAGATTGACAAGTAAGAGGAAACATCATGCAAAATCAAACACTCATGCAATACTTTGAATGGTATCTGCCCCACGATGGTCAGCACTGGACGCGTCTGGCTGAAGATGCTCCACACCTAGCTCATCTCGGTATCAGTCACGTCTGGATGCCACCAGCTTTTAAGGCAACCAATGAAAAAGATGTAGGCTATGGGGTCTATGACTTATTCGACCTAGGCGAGTTTAACCAAAAAGGGACAGTCCGTACCAAGTATGGTTTCAAAGAAGACTATCTTCAAGCCATTCAAGCCCTAAAAGCACAGGGAATCCAGCCTATGGCCGATGTGGTACTCAATCACAAGGCTGCAGCCGATCACATGGAAGCCTTTCAGGTTATTGAAGTGGATCCTGTAGACCGTACGGTTGAACTTGGGGAACCCTTCACCATCAATGGCTGGACTAGCTTTACCTTCGATGGTCGCCAAGATACCTATAATGACTTCCACTGGCACTGGTACCACTTCACCGGTACAGACTACGATGCTAAACGCCGTAAATCTGGCATTTATCTCATCCAAGGGGACAACAAGGGTTGGGCAAATGAGGAATTGGTCGATAATGAAAACGGTAACTATGACTACCTCATGTATGCCGACCTAGACTTTAAACATCCTGAAGTCATCCAAAATATCTATGACTGGGCTGACTGGTTCATGGAAACGACTGGTGTAGCTGGTTTCCGCTTGGATGCCGTTAAGCACATTGACTCTTTCTTCATGAGCAATTTTATCCGCGATATGAAGGAAAAATACGGTGAGGATTTCTACGTTTTTGGTGAATTTTGGAACCCAGACAAGGAAGCCAATCTGGACTATCTCGAAAAAACGGAAGAACGCTTTGACCTTGTCGATGTTCGTCTCCACCAGAATCTCTTTGATGCTAGCCGAGCAGGTTCCAACTATGACCTTCGTAACATTTTCACAGATAGCTTGGTTGAACTCAAACCTGACAAGGCTGTAACCTTTGTCGACAACCACGATACCCAACGAGGTCAGGCTCTTGAGTCTACCGTTGAAGAATGGTTCAAACCAGCAGCCTATACCCTCATTCTGTTACGCCAAAATGGCCTTCCATGTGTCTTTTACGGTGACTACTATGGGATTTCAGGGCAATATGCCCAACAAGATTTCAAAGAAGTCCTTGACCGCCTCCTAGCCATCCGAAAAGATTTGGCCTATGGAGAGCAAACAGACTACTTTGATGACGCAAACTGTATCGGTTGGGTACGTTCAGGTGCTGAAAATCAATCCCCAATCGCAGTCTTGATTTCAAATGACCGAGAAAACAGCAAATCAATGTTTGTCGGCCAAGAATGGGCTAACCAAACCTTCATAGATTTACTTGGAAACCACCAAGATCAAGTTACAATTGATGAGGAAGGTTATGGACAATTCCCTGTCTCAGCTGCTTCGGTAAGTGTCTGGGTAGCCAATACAATCTAATTGCCAATGATTATAAAGCCAGATCCAATCGGATTTGGCTTTTTTGGTATGAAAAAGACCTACCCCAATGGATAGATCTTTAAACTCAATGAAAATCAAAGAGCAAACTAGGAAGCTAGCCGTAGGTTGCTCAAAGCACTGCTTTGAGGCTGTAGATAAGACTGACGAAGTCAGTCACATATAAAATCCAAGGCGAAGCTGACATTGTTTGAAGAGATTTTCGAAGAGTATTACTTGATTACAATTTACCTGATACTGCATCCAACAATTCTTGGATCTTAGCTTGGTTGCTTCCTCCTGCCATGGCCATGTCTGGTTTACCACCACCACGTCCATCGACGATTGGTGCTAATTCTTTGACAAGGTTTCCTGCATGAAGGTCTTTTGTCTTGCTTGCTACAAGGACATTGACTTTGTCACCGATAGCAGCAACGAGGACAAGAAGATCAGAGTAGTCTTTTTGTTTCCAGTTGTCTGCAAAAGTACGAAGGGCACCAGCATCAGATACAGACACTTGGCTAGCAATGTAACGGTGACCGTTGACTTCTTTAACATCCTTGAAGATGTCGCCTGCGGCTGCAGCTGCGGCTTTTTCTTTCAACTCGGCATTTTCTTTTTGCAATTGACGAAGTTGTTCTTGAAGTCCTTCTACCTTGTGAGGTACTTCTTTAAGTTGAGGTGCTTTCAAGGTTGCTGCGACTGCTTTAAGAGCATCTTCTTGTTCACGGTAGCCTTCAAAGGCTTCCTTACCAGTCACTGCCAAGATACGGCGAGTTCCTGATCCGATACCTTCTTCTTTGACAATCTTGAAAAGACCAATTTCAGAAGTGTTGCCAACGTGAGTACCACCACAAAGCTCGATAGAGTAGTCACCGATAGTAACAACACGGACTTCTTTTCCGTATTTCTCACCAAAGAGGGCCATCGCTCCCATTTCCTTAGCAGTGTCAATATCCGTTTCAACTGTCTTCACTTCAAGAGCTTCCCAGATTTTTTCGTTGACTTGCTGTTCAATCGCACGCAATTCTTCAGCAGTTACTGCTTGGAAATGCGTAAAGTCAAAGCGAAGGAATTCAACTTCGTTAAGAGATCCTGCTTGTGTTGCGTGATTTCCAAGAATATTATGAAGGGCAGCGTGAAGCAAATGAGTCGCAGTGTGGTTTTTCATGACACGGTGACGACGATTTGTATCGATTGCCAAAGTATATTCTTGGTTCAAGGCAAGCGGTGCAAGGACTTCAACAGTGTGAAGAGCTTGTCCGTTTGGAGCTTTTTGAACATTTGTCACAGTAGCCACAACCTTACCTGACTCATCCAAGATTTGTCCGTGGTCAGCTACCTGTCCACCCATTTCAGCGTAGAATGGCGTTTCCGCAAAGATAAGAGAGGCAGTTCCTTCTGACACAGCTTCTACTTCTGCATTGTCAGCCACGATAGCTACCAATTTAGAAGACAATTGGCTAGCATTGTAGTTGAAGACACTTTCTACAGTGATGTTTTGAAGGGTTTCATTTTGCATACCCATTGAACCACCTTTAACAGCTGAGGCACGCGCGCGTTCTTGCTGTTCTTTCATGGCTGCTTCAAAACCTTCACGGTCTACAGTCATACCAGCTTCTTCAGCGATTTCTTCAGTCAATTCAACTGGGAACCCATAAGTATCATAGAGTTTGAAGACATCTGAACCAGCAATGACAGATTGACCTTTTTCTTTCAAGTCAGCTACGATGCCTTGGGCAAAGTGTTGACCTGAGTGAAGGGTACGGGCAAATGACTCTTCTTCACTCTTAACGATTTTCTCAATAAAGTCACGTTTTTCAAGCACTTCTGGGTAGTAGCTTTCCATGATTTTTCCAACAGTTGGAACCAATTTGTAAAGGAAAGGCTCGTTGATTCCCAATTTTTGACCATGCATAGAAGCACGACGGAGGAGACGACGAAGGACATAACCACGACCTTCGTTTCCTGGAAGAGCACCATCCCCAATCGCAAATGAAAGTGAACGGATGTGGTCAGCGATAACTTTAAAGCTCATGTTGTCGCCATCTTGGTCATAGACCTTACCAGACAATTTCTCCACTTCACGAATGATTGGCATGAAGAGGTCTGTTTCAAAGTTTGTCTTAGCCCCTTGAATAACCGCAACCAAACGCTCCAAACCAGCACCCGTATCAATGTTCTTGTGCGGTAATTCCTTGTACTCGCTACGAGGAACAGCAGGGTCTGCGTTAAATTGTGACAAAACGATGTTCCAGATTTCGATGTAACGGTCGTTTTCGATATCTTCTGCAAGGAGGCGAAGACCGATATTTTCTGGGTCAAAAGCTTCTCCACGGTCAAAGAAAATCTCTGTATCAGGTCCAGAAGGCCCCGCACCGATTTCCCAGAAGTTATCTTCGATTGGAATCAAGTGACTTGGATCCACTCCCACTTCAATCCAGCGATTGTAAGAATCTTTATCTTCTGGATAGTAGGTCATGTAAAGTTTTTCAGCTGGGAAGTCAAACCACTCAGGGCTTGTCAAAAGCTCATAAGCCCAAGTGATAGCTTCATCACGGAAGTAATCCCCGATAGAGAAGTTCCCCAACATTTCAAACATGGTGTGGTGACGCGCAGTCTTTCCTACGTTTTCAATGTCGTTGGTACGGATAGCCTTTTGAGCATTGGTAATACGTGGATTTTCAGGAATGATGGTCCCGTCAAAGTATTTCTTAAGGGTTGCTACCCCAGAGTTGATCCACAAAAGTGTTGGGTCATTTACAGGAACCAAGCTCACTGATGGTTCTACTGAGTGACCTTTGGTCGCCCAGAAATCAAGCCACATTTGGCGTACTTGTGCACTAGATAGTTGTTTCATATTGTCTCCTTATTTACTTGTTTAATGTGATTGGCTTTCCAGCATCTCCACATAGTCAATCGCGACACAGAGGGAAATGACTAGGTCTGCATAAGCGTCCTCCAGAACCGTTACGGTATAGGTAGAGGTCAGATGGAAGAGTTCCTTCTTAATTTCCGCAATCAGCTGATCGCGATCATCTAGCAATTTGAAATTCAAATCCCAGATATTGCCCTCGATACGAAGCCCCAGATTATCAAACTCATACTTATCTCGCCAGAAGGTCAACTTCTTACGAATGACAAAACTCGAGCCATCCCTAAGCTGAATCTCAAAACGAGGTAGCAAGGCCAAGATTTCTTTACTGATCTGACTGACTTGTTCACCATTAGCATCATAGATGGTAAAGGTTTTAGGAATCTTAAAAAATGATCCCTCCACCTGATAGGCGATTTCTCCCCTGTCATCCTTGATAGCGAAACGTTCGCCTCCAAGACGAAACTTTTGTTTGACAAGAAATGTTTTCATCAACACCTCCAAAAACCAAAAGACAAGCTCATATCACGAAGGGCGAAAAACCGCGGTACCACCTTCATTCAATGAACTTGTCATTCTCTTGTTCTTATGCAATTGTAGGATTGAGTAGCATGACTTCCTAGCTTAGATGGCTCGCAGCACCGCCATTTCTCTGGACTAAGACATCTGAAAATCAATTCTCAACTTTATTATTATATCGTTTTTTTAAGCTTGCGTCAACTGAGAAATCATCTCCGTTGAATCAACCCCATTCCCTACATCCCTGATTACTTTTTCAGAATATATTTTTTCTTACTGCCATTTTTCTTTTTATCCCAACTTTTATCCCAAGTTTTCGAATTGCTAAATATAGCTACGCAAATATTTGCAAATATAAAGTTTCCTATCACCAAATATATAGACTCAGTTGTTAGGTATTGTCGATCCAAACCATCCTTTAGATAAAATAGTATATATGTTTGCTGAACAGTCAAAAAGGTTGGCCAAAAACTTTTTTTGAAAAAAGTAGACACTTTCATTATTTGTTACCGCTTTCTATAAGGTTAAGATTAGTATACTACTAGGCAAGCAAATAAGCAACTAGAATAGAAAAAGATAGGGCTCGTAAAAACTGACTTCTATTCCTAAAAAACGAACCAGCTTGACTGATTCGTTTTCTTACGTTTAACTCCTACTTCCGATACATTTTAAACTGTAGGAAGAGGTCGCTATATTTACCTGTCCATTTATGGTCAAATTTCTCATAAACTTCTAGGTGTTTCATGGTTTCAGCATCTGGATAGAAAGCTTTATCTTCTTTTTTCTCCTCTGGGAGTAATTCCTTAGCTGGTAGGTTTGGTATTGAATAGCCGACATACTCTGCATTTTTGAGAGCATTTTCGGGTTTCAACATAAAGTTGATAAAGGCATAGGCTGCATCTTGGTTTTTGACGGTTTTGGGAATGACCATATTGTCAAACCAAAGGTTGCTGGCCTCAGTCGGAACCACATAGCGTAGATTTTCATTTTTTTCTAGCATTTGACTGGCTTCACCAGAGAAGGTCACACCGATTGCAGCGTTATTCTGAATCATGTATCCCTTCATTTCGTCTGCCACAATAGCCTTGATATTTGGAGTCAGTTTGTAGAGTTTGTCTACTGTCTCTTCTAACTGCTGTGTATCCTTGGAGTTGAGGCTGTAGCCGAGGGAATTTAGTCCGAGTCCCAGCACCTCACGCGCCCCATCAAAGAGCATAATAGAGTTCTTATACTCTGGCTTCCAGAGGTCATCCCAATGCTCAGGCGCTTCCTCTACCATAGTTTCATTGTAGACAATTCCCAGGGTTCCCCAGAAGTAAGGGATAGAGAATTTATTACCTGGGTCAAAGGACTGGTTGAGGAACTCTGGTCCGATATTTTCAAGCCCTTCAAGTTTTGAATAATCAAGCGGTACCAAGAGGTCTTCGTCCTTCATCTTGTTAATCATGTATTCACTTGGAATGGCAATATCGTAGGTCGTTCCACCCTGCTTGATCTTGGTATACATGGCTTCATTGGAGTCAAAGGTCTCATACTGGACTTGGATTCCTGTCTCTTCAGTGAATTGCTCCAAGAGTTCTGGATCGATATAGTCTCCCCAGTTGTAGATAACCAGTTTTTGACTATCTCGGCTATTGATTTTACTGTCTAGATGCGTCGCAATTCCCCACAAGACCAGGATAATGGCTACAATTCCTGCTAAAAATGAATAGAGTTTTTTCATGCTTGCTCCTCCTTCTCACGTGAGATAAAGTAATATCCAACCACCAGGATAATACTAAAAAGAAAGACAAGGGCAGACAGGGCATTGATTTCTAGCGAAATCCCCTTACGAGCACGAGAGTAAATCTCGACTGACAGGGTTGAAAAGCCATTTCCCGTTACAAAGAAGGTCACGGCAAAGTCATCCAGCGAATAGGTGAAGGCCATGAAATAACCTGCAATGATAGACGGAGTCAGGTAAGGAAGCATAATTTCCTTGAACATCTGAAATTGACTGGCACCAAGGTCATAGGCCGCATGAATCATGTCACCGTTCATTTCCTTAAGACGAGGCAAGACCATCAAGACCACGATAGGGATGGAGAAGGCCACGTGACTAGATAGAACGGTCAAAAAGCCAAGTGAAAACTTGAGTTGAGTAAAAAGAATCAAGAAGCTGGCACCAATCATAACATCAGGAGCAACCATGAGGATATTATTGAGTGAAAGAAAGGCTTCTTGGTATTTCTTACGAGACTGGTAGATATAAATAGCTCCAAAAGTCCCGATAATGGTCGCAATCAAGGCTGACAGAAAGGCCAAGAAAAAGGTCTGAGTCACAATCAACATGAGACGACCATCGCCAAACATGGTTTTAAAATGGCTCAGGCTAAAGCCTGTAAAGCTATTCATGTCATTGCCTGCATTAAAGGCATAGCCAATCAGGTAAAAAATCGGCAGGTAGAGGACAAGAAAGACCAGTCCTAGGTAAAGGTTGGCAAATTTTTTCATCGTTCTCTCCTTTCCTTGGTCACCCACATGGTGATGAACATGGTCAGGATGAGAATCACACCGATGGTTGAACCCATACCATAGTTGTCATTGGTCAGGAAGTTCTGCTCAATGGCAGTCCCCAAGGTGATAACGCGGTTCCCACCAATCAAACGGGTCAGCATGAAGAGACTCAAGCTTGGAATAAAGACCGACTGAACTCCACTTCGCACGCCGTTCATAGACAGAGGAAAGATGACATGACGGAAAGTCTCCCACTTGGTCGCACCTAGGTCATAGCTGGCATTGATGAGATTATTATCCATATCATCCAAGACATTGAAAATCGGCAGAATCATAAAGGGAAGCTCGATGTAGCTTGCGACAAAGATAAAGGAGAAATCGGTAAAGAGCAACTGCTGTGAACCGATTCCGATAAATTCCAAAAATTGGTTAATAGAGCCATTCTGACCAAAAATCCCGATAAAAGCATAGGCTTTAAGGAGCAAATTGATCCAAGTAGGCAGGATAATCAGCATAAGCCAGAGTTGACGGTGCTTGAGACGGGTCAAAAAGAGGGCTGTTGGATAGCTGATAAGCAAGGTCACAAAGGTCACAATTCCTGCATAGAGTACAGAGTTGAAGCTCATTTTGAGATAGGTCAAGTTTTGTGACGCAAAGTAGGATTTGTAGTTTTCTAAACTGAACTGGCCTTCAATGTTGAAAAAGGATTGACCGAAAATCAAGACCAAGGGTGCCAACACAAAGAGGGCAATCCAAAGCATGTAGGGCACTACAAAGAGTTTAGAGCTTGTTTTCTTCATCTCTTTCCTCCTCGATCGCGTTAATCAGACCTGCTTCTTGCTCTTCGATTTCCACGTACTCCTCGATACGAGCATCGAACTCTTCTTCAGTTTCGTTGAGACGCATGATGTGAATATCTTCTGGTTCAAAGTCCAGACCGATTTCCTCACCCACGATGGCCTTACGAGTTGAGTGGATCATCCATTCATTTCCAAGTTCGTCATAGGCGATAATTTCATAGTGCACCCCACGGAAGAGCTGGGTATCCACCTTAACTTGGAGCTTGCCTTCTTCAGGAAGGGTAATCCGCAAGTCCTCTGGACGAATAACAACCTCAACAGGTTCATTTGGCTTCATCCCCCCATCAACCGCTTCAAAGCGTTTGCCGTTAAACTCAACCAAGTAGTCCTCAATCATGGTTCCTGGCAAGATATTTGACTCACCGATAAAGGTCGCAACAAAATGGTTAATCGGCTCGTCGTAGATGTCCACAGGAGTTCCTGACTGGACAATCTCTCCATCATTCATAACGAAAATCCAGTCACTCATGGCAAGGGCTTCTTCCTGATCGTGAGTGACAAAGACAAAGGTAATGCCCAATCGTTGTTGTAGTTCACGCAGTTCGTACTGCATGTCTGTTCTTAATTTCAAGTCCAACGCTGACAAAGGCTCGTCCAACAAAACCACACGGGGTTGGTTGATGATGGCACGGGCAATAGCCACACGCTGACGTTGTCCTCCAGAAAGTTTACGAATGGAACGTTTTTCATACCCTTCCAACTGAACCATCTTGAGAACTTCTGCTACACGCTGCTCAATTTCTTTCTTGTCAATTTTACGCAAGCGAAGTGGAAAAGCAACATTTTCAAACACATTCATATGTGGAAACAAGGCATAGGATTGGAAGACCGTATGAACGTCTCGCTTGTTGGTTGGGATATCATTGATGCGGACACCGTCCAGTAAAATATCTCCTGTCGTCGCATCCAGTAAACCTGCAATGATGTTTAGGATGGTTGATTTTCCTGAACCAGATGCGCCTAGAAGGGTGTAGAATTTCCCTTCTTCCAACTCAAAGTTGATGTCTTTGAGAACCTTGGTGTTGCTGTCTTCAAAAACTTTAGATACGTTTTTGAATTCAATAATTGGTTTTTTCAATTGTCATTTATTCCTTCTTTTTCATAGATTAACAGATCAGGGCTCTGTCAGGCCGCCACTACCTCGTGTAGGAGATTGAACTGCCTACATTCTTCTGCACTAACGATAGGCTTTCACCCCCTTCCCATGACATAGCAGCAGCTTTTCAAATACAGCTTCTTACTTGCTTTCACCTAAAATACGGACTTCTCTTTCAAGCGTGATACCTGAGTGTTCCTTGACTTTTTCGATAACAGACTCAATCAAGTCCTCGTAGTCTTTGGCCGTTCCATCTGCGACATTGATCATAAATCCTGCGTGCTTTTCAGACACTTCTACGCCACCGATACGATAGCCTTTCAAGCCAGCTTCTGAAATTAATTGACCTGCAAAATGCCCTACTGGACGCTTAAAGACCGAACCACAAGATGGATATTCCAAAGGTTGCTTGAGTTCACGTAGGTGCGTCAAGCGGTCCATTTCTTGCTTGATAACCTGATGGGTTCCTGGAGCAAGGGCAAATTTAGCTGACAAGACAATTGCACCAGACTCTTGAATGGCTGAGTGGCGGTAACCAAAAGCCAAATCTTTAGCAGACAGGGTCTCTATTTCTCCATCCTTGGTCAAGACCTTACAAGACTGCAAGATGTGAGCAATCTCGCCACCATAGGCACCCGCATTCATAAAGACAGCACCACCAACGCTTCCAGGAATGCCACAAGCAAACTCAAAACCCGTCAAGCTATGACGAAGGGCAATGCGAGTTGTCTCAATCAAGTTAGCACCAGCTTCTGCTTCAATGGTATAGCCATCAACGGAAACGTTATTGAGCTTGTCACACAAGATGACAAATCCACGAATCCCACCATCACGAACAATGATGTTGCTAGCATTTCCAAGAACCATCCAAGGAATATTTTCTTGATTGGCAAATTTAACAAGGCGAGCCAACTCAAAACGATTTCGTGGAAAGACCAAATAATCGGCCTCTCCACCTACTTTTGTATAACTATAGCTATGCAAGGGTTCCTTAAAACGGATATCAATTCCTTCTAAGATTTCAAGCATTTTTTCTTTTACTGACATGACACTCTTCCTTTTACAAAATTCATTCCATTATACCATTTTTAAGACCATTTGACGACCCTAAAAAAATCTTGAGCTTATTTTAAACAAAAACAAAGTATAAATTTCTAATTATCTTTTTATATTTTCTTAAATGCTCGTAAAGCCTTATTCTATGTGCTTTCGAGTATTTTTACTGTAGGAAGATACTTCACGTTTCTTTGCATATTTCCTCATGTCTTAGCTGTCAGAAGTGGTAAATAAGTAGTAAATTCATTTGTACTACTAAGCAACAAGACGCTCCTGTTGCTTCTCTTTATTCAAGCGTTTCATTTCTGCCATTGCAGAATCGAATGTTGCATGTGCGTAATAGTTCAGCGTCATGGCTATATTAGCATGTCCCATAATGTACTGTAATGCTTTTGGGTTCATTCCTGCATTTGCATAGTTGGTACAGAATGTATGTCGCAAACTATGTGGAGTGATGTGTGGTAACTTATCATCATTATACTTGTTGTATTTCTTAACAAGACCTTTCATCATACCATTATAGTCACTCGCCACTTTTGGATAGTTCTTTCTATTAAGAAAGAGGAAATCACTATATCCATCAATCTCAACACGCTTATCATTCTTTCGATTCGCTAACACTCGCTTAAATGCTTGATAGGCTTCTTCAACCATAGGAACTTGACGTTCACCACTTTTGGTCTTTGGTGTTTCAATGTAGTACCCAATTTCAGTATCTCTCAATAGCTGATGGTCTATATTGACAAGACGATTCTCAAAATCTAAATCTGGAAGTGTCAAACCACCAAACTCTGAAATACGAAGACCTGTTTTTAAGAGTATCAGAATTTCATCATAATTTTTGCTGTAGGTTTTATCAGCTTTCGCAAAGGCTAACAGTTTTTCTTCCTGTTCTCCTGTTAGTACGGTCTTAGGGACAGTATCATCATCAAGAACTGCATTCAGTTGAAAGTCAAATGGATTCTTCCGAACACAATCATCTTGTATCGCAATGTAGAATGAAGCCTTTAAAGAACGTTTATAGTTATTGATGGTTTGATAGGCATAACCATTTTCACTCATTCTAATCGCCCATTCTTTAGCGTCTGATGGTTTAATACTATCAATACTTCTTGCACCTAACTTGTCTTTCTTCAAAATATCCATAAGATATTTGCGTCCAGTTTCAGTATTTTTTCTAACCTTTGGTCTTTGAGCGTTCTGTTTTGCGTAAAGCTGGCAGAGTGTCATTTTCTTTCCTACAACATCAATACCATCATGAATGTCTTTCTGTAACTCTGCGATTTTCTCCCTAAGTGAGATACAATCACGCTTTCCTGCTGGTACTCTGTCTGTAGCCACAAGTTTCCACGAGTAAACAAATTGCGGTTCTCCAAATGAATCTGTATATTTGTATAAGTATCTTCCGTCTTTTCGTTGGCTCTCTCCAGTCTTTAAAATTCGACCTTTATTGTCACGTCTTTTTTCTGACATGGCATTTGCTCCTTTCCATTATGGAAAGAGCCCTGATACGACTTAATACTATTTTATCATATACAAGACCCTTTGGCTACGCTAGATTGCGTTCAATGTATCTATAATTTTTTCAAATTGTTTTCGTTTAACCTGAATACGATTGCCATTCATAATCAGCCAGTTTGCATTTTTATTTTCTTCTGCCAAACGACGCAGCTTGTTTTCGCCAATACGAAAATATTTTGACGCTTCTTCAATAGTTAGGGTATAACGCTCCCAAATCGGAATGTCAGTCTGCTTCATAAAATCCTCCTTTCCAAATCACTTATTGGATTTCATAAAAGTTGTTTTACAAGCAATCGAACAGCTCTAGCAAAGCTCACGGGAGTTCCACCCCTGCATGGTTCTCATGTAGCCATACTCATTGCCAGCGACGCTTTTAACGCTCGGACTATTGACTGTATGGGAGTATCATTATCACGATAAGAAAGTCGTCGCTGGCAATCCTGCTAAAGATTGTTTTTCGGAACACTAACTGAAACGCTCGCTATCTTTAGAAGATAGGTCATGGCGGTTAGCTCCGTTGGCTCTTTTCTTATCGAAACGTATTCAATTACTTTTATTCAGTTTTCAAAGAACAATGGCTCGTTAGCCTATCAAAACACATTGAAAGCTCAATATGCTTTGATGGAATAACAAACCTCCCTGTTCGGGAAGCGTGGAATAGTATGGCACGCTTCCACGAAAAGAGAGAGGTTATTACTTAATTTCAAATGACAGAATCTTTGTAATCAGTCTGGTTTCCATTCTTCCACGTAAGACTTCATCAACGACCATACTTTGATTGCCATATTCATCTTTCATAAGTCGTAGGGAACGTTTCGTTATGTACCCTCTGTAATGATGTAGAATCTGGTTAATCGCTTCTGTATCGCCATCTGTTGCCTTTACAATGAGAGGAAAGGGAATCATAGGATATTGTGTTTTCATTCTTCAAATTCCTCCATAAACTTTTTGATTAAGGCTAGTCCACTGGTTCTATGCCGATAGACAGTAGAACGGTTCAATTTCAACAGGTCTGCAATTTCTGAATCGCTCATGTCCATAAAGTAAAACAGCAGTAGAATTTCACGTTTCTTGTCTGGCAACTCACGTAATGCTTCACTCAATAAATCATTTTCAACACCAACTGATATTCCATTGAGTGTAAAAATCTGAAAGTCAGTTGAATAGTTATCTGTTGTCGCAAACTGGCTAACAAGATAATCGCCAACATCAGAAAAGGACACTTCACGCTTTGCGATCCTTGAAAGATAAAGCAGATAATTCTTTCGCTCGTCTTCCATAGCACGTTTACAGATATAGTCAAACTGATTTTCTATTGTGGTCTGAAAAAAAGATGGTTTCATGTTTCTCACCCCCTTTCTGTCTAGGAAAGGAAGTGAGCCTTGCTCTTTTATCTCCTTTCACTCTTAGTCCCAATGTGAAAGGGGGATTTGTTGCATTACTGATGAATAAACTTTGTAAAAAAGTTCTGAATAACCAAAAAAGCACACAAACAGATTGATTTCTCTGTTTACATGCTTTTATTTTTCTATCTATATGATTTATAAAACCACATTGGTGGACGTACTTATCTATTGCAGATAGACGACTTTTTTTGATAAATACTCAATGTGGGGAACTTGATTGTATGTGATATACTTCATGGCGACTTTGACCTCCAACAAACCGCCATTTGGAAGTAAGATACAATATTTTAACAGCATAAATAGCACTACCATATAACGGTTTTTTTTATTGGCGTTTAGTAGTGCTTTTTATTAAATATGAACCTATAAACTATATAACATGTTTTTCTATACCTGTTTCTAATTCAATAGGAACAGTAAAATGTATAGAGGTGGTCTACTATGCGTAAAAAAGAAGATAAATATGATTTTAGAGCCTTTGGTTTAGCCATTAAAGAAGCTCGATTGAAACGAGGTTTAACTCGTGAACAAGTGGGAGCATTGATTGAAATTGACCCACGTTACTTAACTAATATTGAAAATAAGGGGCAACACCCCAGCATACAAGTTCTTTATGACCTTGTATCGTTACTTCATGTTTCCGTTGATGAATTTTTCTTACCTGCTAATAACTTGGTAAAAAGCACCCGACGATTACAGATAGAGAAATACATGGATAGCTTTACAGACAAAGAACTATCCTTAATGGAATCTTTAGCCAGCGGTATCAACGAAGCAAGAAACATCGAAGACTAATTAAAAGAATCCATACATAACGGAAAGAGCCGATAAAATGAGATTGTATTAATCTCATTTTATCGGCTCTGCGTCTTTGCGTCTGGCTCTGTAATCACAGTTACTTTGAACTGCTTTATTTCAATTAAATTTTCTTGTCTGCATTTCGGACAATAGAGGGGGAATTTTTTTAATTCAGTATCTTCCCTTATCTTTAATCGTGTTTTATTTCCACATACAGGACACAATATCCACTTGTAGTTTATAATAACTATCTCCTCCTTTACACTTTAATTCAAATCTTTATTAAAGAATATTTCATCTTATTTAACAAGAAACCATATTTATATAACAACATAAAATACACTAAGTTATTTTATTGAACATATATCGTACTTTATCTATCCGACTATTTGGACGACGGGGCTGGCAAACAGGTTCACCGGTAGTAACATGGTACCCTTTTAACTCTGTTAAACAAACACTACGTCCATTTGTAAAGAAAGTTAAATCACTACGATATTCTTGAATACACCGAGCAGGGATTTCTCCACTAAGAATGACCTCATTATTTTTCAATTGAGTGTCTACGATGTTCGCACAATATTTAGGAGCATCGTTGTATGCTCGTGAAAGATATTCCTGTGGCGCATAAATTTTAAAACTAAGATATGGCTCTAACAATTCTGTTCCAGCTTTTTTTAAGACTTGTTCCAATACAATAGGAGCAAGCATCCGAAAATCTGCTGGGGTACTAACAGGGCTATAGTATAAGCCATACTTAAAACAGATTTTACAGTCCGTCACATTCCAACCATACAATCCTTGTTCACAGCCATAGCGTATCCCCTCCATAACTGCATTTTGAAACGATTGATTTAAGTATCCAAGAGAAACCGAGCTCTCATACTGTACTCCGCTCCCTAATGGAAGCTGTGCTACAGATAGACCAATGGAAGCCCAGAAAGGATTCGGTGGAACTTCGATGTGAATGGTATACTCTGCTTTTTTTAACGGTCTTTCCATATAAATGACTGTAGGCTCTTTTATTTCTATCTCCACATGATACTTTTCTTGCAGCAGAGCACAAGTCACTTCCATTTGTACTTTCCCTAAGAAAGAAAGTATGATTTCATGTGTCGCAGAATCCACATAATATCGCAGAAGCGGGTCACTGTCGGAGATTTCTAAAAGTGCATCAAGTAACATTTCCCTTTGTTGAGGTTTGCTCGGTTCAACAGTCGTTTGCAGCAGAGGGAGGGGATTTTCAATTCTCTCTCTCTGTGGCAATAGCTTTGTATCTCCAAGAACACTATTTAACTTCAAAAACTCATTCTGCAAAATAACAATTTCCCCGGAATAAGCCTTATCAATTTTACATAATTCACCATTTATTGAAGTATACATTTCTGTAATTTTTATTTTTTCCTTTTCCGATATTCTAACCGAATCTCGCAAATGCAGTACGCCACTATAAAGACGTATATATGCAAGACGCTGTCTTTTTTCCGAATACTCAATTTTGAAAACATTTCCGCAAAGTTCAGACGGACCTCGATGTGTTGATGAATAAAATTTATTAGTAATAACTTCTATAAGGTTATCAATCCCTATATTACTTTTTGCACTTCCATGATAAAGAGGGAACAGAGAACAATTCTGAAATCTTATGCTTTCCTCTTGTTCGAGTTCCAATGCTTCTAATGATTTACCGGACATATATTTCTCTAAAAGGTCATCGTTTCCCTCTATTACCGTATCCCATTGTTCAGATTCGGTAAAGTTCGTCACACACATATTAGGATACAGTTCTACCTTCTGTTTGATTACAATTTCGGCAGAAAGTTTCTCTTTAATATCCTGATAAACCGTTGATAAATCAATTCCATTTTGGTCAATCTTATTGATAAAAAAGATTGTGGGAATCCCCATTTTCCTAAGTGCATGAAATAATATACGAGTTTGTGCTTGTACGCCATCTTTTGCAGAAATCAGTAGAATTGCCCCATCTAAAACTGATAATGAACGATATACTTCTGCTAAGAAATCCATATGTCCTGGCGTGTCTATGATGTTCACCTTCGTATTTTCCCACTGAAAAGAGGTTATTCCTGTCTGAATTGTAATTCCTCTCTGACGTTCTAAAAGCGTATTATCCGTCCTCGTTGTACCTTTGTCCACGCTTCCTAATTCTGTAATCGCTCCACTGTTATATAATAAGCTTTCTGTTAAGGTAGTTTTTCCTGCATCAACATGAGCTAAAACTCCAATATTAATAATTTTCATGTGATTTTCCTCCATTCAAAAACCCAAAAGGGCATAAAAATCCCAGTGATAAATACTTTTATCACTGGGATTTTTATGCATAACCATAGGCATACAAAGCATACAGATATTCTCCGGATACTTTAGAATCACATGATAAAGGTATTCTTAAACTGGGTACAAAAAACTAAGCCCTCCTAAAAAAGGACATCCAATTATTTGTTCCCACTATCAAATTGACAGTTTATTTAAGAATACCTTGCCGCATATTTATTAACTCCTTTTAAATAGATACTTAAATTATAGCACGTAAGAGCATATTTGTAAAGGAATCTCCAATTTTTTATCAAAGAGAGTACGTGATTACAAAATAGCTGTAATAATGTACCAATATTTGTTATTCTATAATCTTCCAATTACTCCCGTTCTTTTCAAGTACCAAATCAAATTGAGATACCTGCGTTGCTTTGGTCTGCTGGTCGATATACTCCACTGTCAGCGATACCGTGACTTGATTATCCTTACGATTGTAAATAGGATTTACCAGTTCTTGAAAGATGTACTCTTTTCCGATTGGTTTTAATATCCCGTCATTCACATAGTAGGAAAGTTCACTGGCTGTCGCTGTAGGATAGAGCTTGAAGAACGTCGTTAAAAACTCATTGATTTCATTGGTTGTAATGGAATCAACCGTACCCTCACTTTCAATAGCTTTTGGTTTATAGTCTGATTTCTTTGGTATGCTAGTAATGGTCGGATTCTTAATGAGGACCATATTTCCAGTACTGTCTACATAGACACTCACTATATAAGCAGAGTGGACGGTCTTTGTATTTTCCCCCTCTGTAATGAGTTGGTCTACACTGTAGGTTACATCAAATTGATTGTCGCCATCTGCTTCTACCGTCCATATCTGAAATCCTTTTACAGAAGACGATACAGGAATATCTTTACGAACTGTATCGACATTCAGAGCTTGAAGTTCCTCTGTCAGATATGCTTTCAGGTTTTCTATGCGATTATCAATGGACTTGTCGTTTAGTTCCCATGAATAGTAGACTTTCGCAAAGTTCTCTACAAAATTTTCCACATGATGAGTATCGACATATTCCTTTTCTATGATGGTGGTTTCATGAATGGTATGGGTATCAATGGCTGTAAAGTGCTTGAATATCGCAAAGCTGAAACTAAGTCCTAAAAGTACCCATAGGACAATCACAACCTTTTTACGAGGATTGACCTTATAGACACGAGGTTTCTTTTCCTTTGGTGTCTGTTTTTCTGTATTCTGATTTTTTCCGAATTTCATCATTGAATCGTCCTTTCTTATTGTTTGATTCGTCCTGCTCCCACTAAATGCTGTTGCCAGTAAGAGCTTGTTAAGTCGGCATAACCGATAGGGTCGCCTGCATGAAACATACGGTTATCGCCTAAATAAATCCCGATATGAGTAATATAAGAGCCAGCGTTATAGGTAGAATGAAAGAAAACCAAATCGCCGGCTTTTGCTTCCAATAATGGGATATGCCGGGTTACATCATATTGCTGTTGTGCTGTTCGTGGTAAGTTGATTCCAGCTTTTCCATACGTCCATTGTGTCAGTCCGCTACAATCAAAAGAGGTAGTCGGGGAAGCTCCGCCATAGACATACTTCCAGCCTTCAAATTTCAGAGCTTCGTCCATGATGGCTTGTACTGTATCATCATTAAACTCTGTTGTGACAAGATACTGCGTTACCAGTTGCACATAAAACATATTCCCGTAATTGTATCGCCAGCCCCCATTGATAGGTATGGCTATGGGATTGGGGTAAGACACTTTTTCGTCACCCGAATACTCTTTTGAGAAACTTTGAGCCAGTTCAAAGGTATATTTATTTCCACGATTAGCCACATATCCTAAGAAACCACCACCATAATTGTAGGACTGGATAACCGATTCTAAATCTACACCAAGCCTTTCGCTACTGGCTAATAACTCACTGAAATACTTCACACCTTGCTTAATGGATTCTTCTGTACTCAATGAATTAGGTGGAAGACCGAGGGATTCCGAGGACTGCATAACATCTTCTGCTGTACCACCCGATTCCACCTGTATAATCGCAAGAAGTATATTGACGTATTCTTCAATTCCATATTCTTTGGCAACTTTTTCTACCATAGGCTTATGAGCCAGCACTTCTGCGGAAACATCCACACCGCCATAGTGAATGTTGGAAAAACCGCCATCTTGTTCATCTGAAAATAAAATGGCGACAAACAGAAGCAGTGAGAAGACCATCAAGAATAATCCCGAACCACCAATCACTAAAGTTTTCAGCTTCATGGTTTCTTACTGCCTTTCTTAATGGTGGCGGTTTTGATTGGTGGTCTACTTTTTGTATTTTGTAGTGGTACTCTTTGAACAGTAGACTGACGTTCTTTTGTGATTGAACGTTGTGAAGCTCTATCTGTTGGTGCAGTTGAAGTTACTGGCTTTTGAACCGTTCTTTCTTGAACTGTATTACTTTGACGTTCCGTTTTTAAACTTGAAGAATCGGACTTAACTGTTGGACGCTCTTGTTTGGCTTGTTGAGATTCCCTATAGGAAGCCTGTACAGTTGTTTGCCTTGAAGTCTGTCCATCATGAGATTGTTCTTGCTTAGTGGCTGGTCTTTCATGAACGGAAGAAGCTGGCTGTTTTTTCTGTTTGACCTGTTCCATTTCAGAGCGACGCTCCGCAATGGTTTTCCGTCTTTGTTCCTGCTGTTTCTTGCGTCCACTGGCTTTATCCGCTTTGGTTTGAGAAATACTTCTGGTTAAATCATGGACATTATCCGTCACTTTAGATTTTCCTTGATATACTGCATATCTTGCATTGGTCGGCAAATCCTTAACCTGTTCTTTCAAATTACCAGCAGTATCTACCATTCTGTCTTTGGTATCAGCTACTGTACCGATGGTTTGACCGATACGCTTTCCTAGTGTTGATTTTTCCTGCCCGTTTGGTCGAGAGTGATCTGCTTGTGTACTCGCAGAACTTCCCGAACCCGACTGTCCTTTTTTACCCGTAGCACTGGCAATGGCAGACCCAGCCCCTAAAGCAGTCACGGAGCGTCCAAGTTTCCGCTGTAGACGGTGCATGTGAGCGTGCATAAGCATACGAGGTTTTCTCATCATACGACTTCCCACACTTTGAGAATCGTTACTCTGTAGAGAAAACATACTCATTAAATCGCCCAGCTTAAAGTAGATTCCTGCAAAGGTCACAATCTGTAGAAAAGCAATCAAAAAGAACGGATAACCAGCCGATAAGGTATAGAGCATGGTTGAAATACTAAATGCTGTCGTAATAATCAATGTGATTCCAGCTCGTGTCAAAATGGTATTAAAGAGCTTTGTTATGGCTCGTTTTGACATACCATCAAATGATGGAATCATGCTTAAAATAAAGCTCACAGGCAGAAACATAGCATAGATGATAAAAAGTACCTGCGAGAAAATCATGATTCCTGTTAATAGGAATACAAATATGGAAATCCCAATATTGAAGACAAATAGGAAGAAGACTGTACCTAAACGGTTAATCGTCTTTGTAATCGTCATATTGGTATTGCTTCTATCTTCAATTTCTTCCGCAACAATTTTTTCTCTGTCTTCCCCATTGTTGGAATCTGGACTGGTTGAGAGCAGGCTTTCCACACGGTCAATACCAATACTTTCAATGTCTGAACTGTTATATTGAAGCAGTAGCCACGGTTGCTGAACCTGTATGGAAAATAGGCTGTCACGTATCAAGTCCACACTGTCCTTGCCTTGACTATCTGAATGGGGCATGACAATTTTTGTACCCAGTGACAAACTAGCGTTGCTGATGTCTGATGAAAAGTCATTGATTTTCTTAATATAATCGGGAGCATAGGCAATAAAGGAAGCCGATAGGATAAAAACCAGCACAAAATTCATGAGGGCATGAATTGCCTTTGTGGTTTCTCTCTTTATCAGTCCTGTATAGGCAACATAAACCCCAAGAACCAAAATCAAGAGTAAAAGGAATCCAACATAGAAACCCTCTGTTGATAGTCCACTAGGCGTAACCCCTGCAAGGGTCTGCATATTCTTGCCAATGGAATCTGCTGTAGCGGAAATGAAGTCTAAGGAATAGGCTTCCTGTACTAAGTAACCCGTCGCATTGGAAACATAAAGACTGATTGTCCAAATAAAATTGGTAATGGCATATAGTCCATACATGACTTGTTTTCCAATTCCGTCCGACCAGTTCCACGGTAGCCAGCCCCAGCTATTATCCACATAAAAATCCAGTTGATAGTTTTCAAGTGGGTATCGGCTGTATTCATTTGCCACATTGACCGTATCATCTACCAAGCCCGCAGCTTGAACCACCGTTCCCAGCATGGCTAAAAGAAAAATGGCAATCACAAGTGTGAAAGCCACTGTCATTGCCACTTTACCTAGACGTTTCAGCGTCCAGTTTGATTTTATTCTGTTTAATATTGATGGTTTCACATTTACACCTCTTTTCGCACAGGTGGTCTGGTATCAAAGGCATGGAGCAGTTCTTCAAATACAGGGTGGAACTGTATCACACCGACACGACCATATAAATCACTGATAAGGCATTGCCCGTTTTCCAAATCACGCAATCGCTTCTGATTGTTTTCGTCCTCTGGGTCTACACCAAAAAAGGCAAGGGTTTTTTTAATCTCGTTAAGGTCAGTGGAACGAAAGGCAAATTTTAAGCCGAGGTTATTTTTCAGTTTTTCATCTAAGAGGTCATCTGTATTTTGGGTCACGAAATATACCCCAGCGTTCATAGCACGACCAGCACGAACCAGCTTCATAGATAGTGTTTTCCCTTGTGCCACCTGTAAGAAGCTCCATGCTTCGTCTAAGTCTACAATCTTGAAAATGCTTCGGTCTGTATGGATAAAGTCTAAAGCAAAGGTACTAATGACAATCAGCATAGCAACGGATAAAAGCTCCATAGTGGTATATTCCTCAAAGGAAGTTTCCTTGTCGGGAAGTACCAAGTCCGCAACCTGTATAATGTTCAGTTGTTTTTCTAAGCTGATAGACTGCTCCACATAACCATTACTGAATAATAAATGTGCAAAGTCATAGTCTGTAAAACTTTCGATATGGTCGGCTATACTGGTACTTAGTGGCGTATTCTCAACCCGTAATTCCTCAATCACTTTCATCAACCCTCGTACTTCACTATTGGTTACTGCACGAATGGCTTTTCTAAGGATTGGGAAGCGTTCCCCATCACGAGAGGAAATCCCCGTAAGGAATGTCAGAATATCAATAGCCAGTGATTCAGAATCTTTGGGATTTTTCATAATCACATAAGGGTCAAGTAAGCCTTTGTTTTTCTCATCAGAAGTCAGAGTGACGATATTGATTTCATGGGAAATCTCTGGCAAGGTTTCTTTCCATCTGCCACGTTCTGCTTTTGGGTCTACAATCACTGCTTGTGCCCCATAAAGCACCGCATAATAGACGATAAGGTTATTCGCAAAGGATTTACCACCACCCAGCGAACCAACAAAAGCCGACGCTAACGCATTGGTTACTGAACCCTTAACCCCTTGACTGGCAAGAGCAGGTTTCAGATAGACATTGCGTCCAGTATCTAAGCTGTAGCCAACATAAATCCCCTCATTTTCCCCCAGCATTTGAGTAGCACCAAAACCTAAACCAGCGAGGAAATCAGAGGTCACGTATTGAATATAATCATTCATATAACGCTTGCTGGCAGGTAAAAATTCTTCATGTAAGCCGAGCATATCCCCAAATGGTCGTACCAGTTTTACGCTTAAATCGTCATAAAAATCTTTCACTTCATTACAACGACGTTTGAGTTCGTCAAGATCATTTGCTGATACCCTTACCACATAAGACAGCTTGTACATAGATTCCTTGCTTTGGTCTAAATTGGTTTCCAGCTCATTCACACTTTCCAGAGCTTCCGCCACATTGGAGCTGGTTTCATTATCACTTTGCCAAGCGTGGTTATCCAAGTCTTTCAGTTCTTTCTTTTTATTGCGGACAGTAGATAGGGCTTTACGATTCGCTACAATTTCCACATTCATTGACGTATCAATCGGGAATGTAAATTGCTGTTGCTGGTAGTAGAAGATTTCAGAGGACGGGAAGTCCAGTTCTCCGACAATGCTGTTAATGGTAAAGTAAGCTACATAGACGGTTTCATCTTCCTGCTGGATTTTCAAATATCGCTGTTTTTCTTCCACCAAACGGCGAGTAGGCTTAATCAAGTCATAGTATTTAATCAGCGTTTCATTATCCAGCTTTTTCTTTGATAGATGGTACTCATACTCTTCATAGGCAGTGCCTGTCTGTCCGTAAAGGTGTTCAATCAGATAGCCGAAGTCGTCCTTATCTAACCTGCGGATTTTGAAACGACGAGAGATTTTATTTTCTAAGAGCTTTTCCATCTTCTGAAAACGCAGGATTTCATCATTACTCATACTAACAAAATCGCCCATCAGCTTATGGTTCACATCATAGACAAAATCAGACAAAGCATTTTTTGCTTCAACGGTAAGACTTTTCATAGAAAACTCCTGATCGTTGAGAAGCAACTTAAAGCCGATAAAGAAACGGTAGTTCACTTGATTTTCGCCAATCATGGATATTAAAGCGTCTGTCTGTTGGTCGATTTTGTCATAGGCAACCGCTTTGAGCTTGCCAGTGACTTCATTTTTGGAACGCTCTTGTGCAGAACGTATGCTGGATTCTGTACTGATTTGTAAAGCATGAATTTTGCCATCACGATTTTGTGCGATAAGCTGTCTGAAAGAATCATGCACTTGTATTTTCTGTTCTGGACTTAGAAATGAGTAATTGTAAGGAACAAGCTCATAGTAAGCATAACATTCCCCGTCTTTATTCCAGACCAGATTGTTTTCAATATATTTAATTGGATATGCCATAAAATTCACTCCTAACTGCTGTAATGGCTTCTTGTGGCTGGTTTCTGCCAAGCGTTACTTTTTTTCCTGCATAGGTCAGTTTTCGTCGCAGTGCATAAGCAATGACAGACTTCAAAAATCCATAAGGCTTTTTACCATCAAAGGTTTTTGTAGACATAAACCATGTGAAAGCCACAGGAATCCCAAAGTATTTGAGAAATGCTCCCTCTATCATAGAAAGAGGGGGCAAGTTGCCAAGTATCATAACTGCAAAGAGTGACACGACAAACCATGTCATTTGCGTAAAGGTTATGGGAAACGGAAGTCTAAAGTCATTGATGGAGTACAACACTTTCTCAACAGACCAGATACTGGTATAGCTTCGTATTTTCTTCATGTAATCAATCCTTTCATAAAAATGGGGATAGTCTTTTGACTACCCCGTAAACAAGAAAATCTGCCAGTAAGAATGTACCGACAGATTTAATAGACGATTTCAAAAATCCCGTGATTGGTTGAGATAAACGTTCCCGAAAGGTCTAAATCCCGACCATAGGATTCATAATCAATATAGTTTTGAAGACTGGCTGGCACTTCGCCTAAAGCACCCGTTTCTTCAATGTAGTAGCGTGCCACGTCAGACATATCATCACAATCGGAATGAATGATAATATCTTCTTGATGTTCGCTTAATTCTTCAATACTTGAAAAATGAGTGAGCAGAGCAGATAGCTCCGATTGTAGTTCTTCTGGCAACTCCGATACCATTTCCCATAGGCGATTGAGTTCGCTAATAGAAGTGTATTCGTCAACCGTAAAGGGTAACTCGTAATCATGAATGGCGTATTCCTCATATTCATCATTCAAGCCGATTTTCTCTTTGACTTCCTCAAAATCAATGGGAAAGGTAAACCATGCACCAACTAATTCGCCCTCATTGTATTTGCCTAAATTGGCAATGTAGACTTGCATATCGTCCATGTATTCACACGTCCTTTCTTTATAGAGATTCAAAAATCCCTACCGCACTTCGTTTGGTGTACCATTCTTTTGCGGAACATAAGAAAACCACTTATATTCCACAAAATAACGGTTTAATTTAAGCACCAATAATGCGATTGAATAGCTCTAGTAAAATGTCTTTTACTCCAGCAGCGTTGAAGACTAAGCCTACCGCAATAATCGCAATAATGAGAAAGCCAATGAGTTTACTGAACTCACGCTTGAAGCCAAGATACAAGCCAATCACAACGATTGCTAAAAGTACCAGTGATTGAGCGTTTGATAGAAACCAGTTATAAAGGTTTTGTCCAAAATTCATAAAAATGTTCTCCTCTCTATATTCAATGAATTTGTGTTTAGGTTATTTCTTTGTCGTTATCACGTCCTTATCTTTTGCCGACTGTTGCTTCAAAATCTGCTCATGCCGGTCTGTCAGTTTCGCATGGTCGAGAATGTCTTTCACAACCTGCGTCTGGTTGATTTCATCAAGTTTAATCGCAACCTTTAAAGTGGGTGCGACTTGATGGGAAAGCCAGTTCAGCGTCCGCTGGAAAGAGTAAGGCTCTGGTTTTGTGGTTAGTTTTAATCGTTCACGGTTGTTCCCAATAAACCAAGCCCATTCTTCATTCAGCTTCCAATCAGAACGAGGTTTGGAATCGTCTTTATCTACAAAACGGATATACCGATTGATAATTTTAAAAGCAGTCTTTTCTGGATTGTCATAGACGAGTAAATCACGGACTGCATAATAGGCACGCTCATTTTTCAGCCGAATCTCAAAACGGTTTTTTACTTCTGCGTCTTCAATGGGAATATCATTTTTCTTGTACTGTTCATAGTCCTTTTCATAGATACAGAAATAAACTTCACTCTGTAATGAATCGATATAGAGGGTATTTCCCATACATTCCTTTTCATCTTTGCGTACCAGTTCGCCACTGCGATAGCTTTTGAAACTGCGGAAGACGGATATACATTCTTCCTGTCTGCATTTTTCAGTGAGTACAGGGATATTCAAAATCCCTGTCTTATCGTTAATGGCAAGGTCAAGGCGTTTCATCACACCGCCAGCCACCAAAGCGTCCATAAAGAACTCATACCAGCTTCTTTGTTGAGCCAGAAGATAGCTTTCAAATTGCCGACACCCACGACCTTTCAATTCCACCAGAACTCCTTTGTCCAGTTCGTGGGAGCAGAGAACGAATATATCGCCTAAAGCATAATGCTCTGAATAAGAATAGAAACCATAGTCCTCATGAAGAAAATAGGACAGTTTCAGTTGTAAGATGTTTTCGACCACATGCTGTACGTCCGTTGTGGGAAAGCGAATCCTTACATAATCAAAGAGCATTTCAAGGGGAGCGTCGGGATTGAAGCGTTCCAGAGCTTCAAAAAGAGATTGCTGTAAATCCTCTGATGGCTTGACTTTTCCTGTTTCAATATCGCTTAGATACTGCCTTGTAATACCAGTCGCAACCGCTAAACGATTTTGAGATAGTCCATAAGCCAAGCGTTTTTCTTTTAACTGCTGTAACCAAGTTTGTTCATTCAGTAAAAATCCCTCCAATCAAAAAGGCGTATGTCAACTTTTAAAGCCCATTTTACATACGCTGAAATTTTGTAAATCCCTTGTAACCAAAGGATTTTCTAATGTTTTTTTGACTGTTTCCTGTCGATTTGTACCCCCCTGTTAGATACGGGGGGTTAATGGGCAGGGCAAGCCCTGCCCGACAAAGCCAGAACTTACGGTTTAAGACCGTAAAACCTGCCTTTGTCGTCTGTATCTGCCTTTGATTCTCCCTGTATGCCAGTGTAAATCACTACCAAATCAACTTCTGGTCTTAAATATTCCTGTTCAATCACTTCTGATAGACCGTCCGTTTTGAATGAATTTCTATCAAAAAGCTGAAATTCATATAGAATATTTTTGCTGGTAATACTATGTCGCTTCTCTAACCTCATTCTGAATGTGAACGGTGGTTTCTTCACTTCACGGATAATTTCATCAATCAGCTTATCTATTCTGGAATAGAATCGTACTTTTGGATTGACGGTAAAATGCCTGTATCGGTCAATGATGTATTGTTCACAATCTACCGTGAATTGGTCTGTATTCAAGCAAAGACAAATGACAGATTTTTCAGTCGGTGTATGATATATCTCCAATCTTTTAATATCCATTACTTTTATTTCTCCATTTCTTGTTGTTCTGATGATGGCTTTTTTGTGTCCTGTCTGCTGTTGGATAACTTTTTAATTTCCTCTAAAAAGTCATGTCCTTTTGGTACAAGGGGAGTATAAAACTCTGATATGACACTTGTTCCTACATCAACATAGCCACGACCTTTGATTCGCTTTAAGAAGAAATCCTTTTGTACGTCACTGCCAAACATCATGCCATAGCCCATTTCAGACATACGACCTAAAGCCACTCTGAAATTAAACTGGTCACGGATTCCGTCGCCTAGATATTTTGCGTCTGGACGCTGACAAGCCAGTATTAGAAAGAAGCCAGCTTGACGACCTAACATGACAATCTGTTTCAACTTATTTATAACTGCGGTGTTTTCTTTTGTTCCCAGCATTTCCATGAAAGCGACATATTCATCAAAGATTAAGAAGTGTGCTGGAAGTCCTAAGTAAGCATAATTTTCGCCAGTCTTATAATTTTCCATCTGCTTCATTTCCTCACTGCGTTTTATCATTTCTTCATAGAATGTATCAATGCAGGAAAGCAAGTCTTCTTTTCTGTAGTGGACATTTGCCATCACAGAGCCTAAATCGGCTAAGTCTGCATTTTTCGGGTCTAAGATATACAGCTTAGAATCTGTATGAAGCAAGGCTTCAATCAGTGTCAGGATAAAGTAGGTCTTACCGCCACCTGTACCACCAGCTATGAGCATGTGAGGCAGATTGTCATATTCCCACCACATATTTTTCATTAAGCAAAGTTTCCCATCATGAGCTTGTACTTCATCAATAGAAATACGACGGGCTATCATATCATAGAGCAAGGTATATTCCACGTAGGAATCCTTTAACTCTTTATCCGTCAGCTCACAGTACAAGCCACTTTCTAATTTCTTTTCCAAGTGTAGGAGCTGGTCTTGATATTTCCCCAGAGTGATTTCCACTTGTATCTGTATTAAGCCATTTTTAAGGCGATAATAGATTTTAGGGAAGTAGGTTATCTTTTCTTTGGTACGACTGGGGGAATCCTTGAAGAAGCCATCTGTTTTGACCTGTTCTGATTCATACCACTTATTTTCAAGAACCATCTTCGCCAGCTTTTGACGGTGGTAGAGTTGTTTAATCGTATCATAGCGATACCGTTTGAATAGAAACGCCACCAGCAAGCAGACAAGAATTGCGACACTGAAACTGATACTTAAATACGGAATGTCAATCTTATCTGCTTGTGATAGGTTAAAGTCCTGCCAGTTGACCTGCTGGATTGTCTTCACATGAAACAGTCCGACAACAAGCAGTAAAATAGGCAGTAAGGACGCTACTGTAAAATGAAAGACTAAATCTTTGTCACTCGGACGAATCCTTTTACCACGAAAGACACGCTGTTTCATGTTTGATTTTCTCCTTTCTCTCTAATGGAAGATACGTGGCTATTTGTCCGTAGCAGGTTCTTTCTTAGGTGGCTGTTGATTTCTAAAGGAATTAGAATCCTTTGTCAGCACAATATCGTCTGCCTTGATGTACCAGTCAACATCTGCTCCTTGAAAGGTAGCAGTAGCGACAGTATCCGCAATGGGATTGATAAGTTCCACCCGTGCGTTATATTCAAACTCTTTCAAAGGCACGCTGGCAGGAATACTTACTTGAATCATGCGTCCTTGCCCTTTGGATTTTAAGTCATAGGTACGTTCTTTGATTTCCTCTGAAACCGTACCGTCTTCATTTTGGATTCTCACTTCACGACGTAGAGCAGAGAATTTTAATTCTCCAAAAGTCGTGTCTTTATCTAATACGATACCATTTGCTAATCTCATCATTTTTCCTCTCTTTCTTTATTCTTTTACCATGTCGTCAGCATGTAAAAGGTAATTTGTAAAACCACGAGTGCCGATTTTATAGCCCTCGGCGGTAATACGTGGATTGACTAACTTCACACGTTCCTCAAAGCCGAAATGTTTTTCGCCAGCTTCAGCAGGAAGCACCACCACAATATCATCTGCTCTTTGAACATCAGAATAGAGATTATAGCTTCTTGATAAGACAGTTAGCCGTCCGTTGATTCTTCGCTGAACGACTTTATCCTCGCCAGCAAATTCTAAATTGCCGAATGTTTTTTCCATGTTGGGAATCACAAATTTAAGTTCCATATTTTTACCTATCCTTTCTTTTTTATTGGCTGAATGAATGTTTGATGGTCTTAAAGAGTGGGGAACGACCTTTTGATTCTTGATTTTTTGTTTTCATAAGTTCACTTCCTTTCAAAATCGGGTAAAAAAATAGACACCTCATTTTTTGAAGTGTCTACCTATTAAATATTCAAATTTTATTGGAAGTATCTTTATATCTTCACTTTTCAAGGATAAATCGTCGTATCAAAGCTCATTCATAAGTAGTAAATTAGTAGTAAATTGAGTGGTTTTGACCTTGATAAAGTGTGATAAGTCCAGTTTTTATGCGGATAACTAGATTTTTATGCTATTTTTGAAGAGAAAAAGAGGTTTCCCCCTTTTTCTTATGATTTTTTGCAAAAGATAGCCTTTGTTCCATAGGCAAGCAGAACAAGTTCAAGTGCTAGGACAACTTCAACCAAGACTGGATTGGTCAACCAACCAACTTGGGCAAGAGATGGTGCCAGGTCAAAGAAGGCATGTAGGCCATAGGCCGCTAGGAGATAAATCCATTTCTTCTGGCGAACAGCTTGGTAAACCCAAACAGTCAAGAGTAATTGGAAACCAAGCGCCAAGATTCTCTCAAAACCAAGCAAATAAATCTGCCAGACTGATAGCGACTGAATGGTTTTCAACATATTTTCAGACAGTAATTGCATGACCTGTGGATCCTGCGTTTGAACCGCCGAAAGCACGATGTAGAGATTGAGTAAACTAGCAAGGCCTAGGAAAATTAATTCCAAACCACCATGCCCTAACCCATAGGCCAAGGCGTCTGCCTTTTCCAAACTTCTCTTTTTCTCCAACCATTTGAAGAAAACAAGACGAGCAGTTTCCTCAAAAAATGCTGCCATGGCTAGGCCATAGATGATATAGACAAGCGGTTGTTCTTGCAAGAGGGCAATACTACCGTCTTTTTGAGGATGCAAAACTAAGATATGCACCAGTTTTTCCAAAATCTGTGAAGAGACAAAGAAGACAACAGCCCCCAAACCCAAGACAGCTAGATTGATATGGTATTTCTTTCTGGCATACCAAATGCTTCCTATCAAGAAAGCCAGTAACAGCACCATGGTAATGATAATATGAATGGTCATTTTCTTCTCCTATTCCGCCTTTTCAATATCTTTTTTCATCTCGTCAACATTGAACTTAGCAAACAAGTATTGACGATCTTGGACTGGAAAACGTTGATCCAATTGGTCAACTGCTCCCACCTCGATAATGCCTTCCTTGATGACAAAGTCCATGACATGTCCACCGAAAGTCAAATCATCTGAGATGAAGTGCAGATGGTAACCTGCCACACTGACCCCATGGAAAATCTCTGGCGTCCAGAAACCAACGATGGTTCCCGCCACATTGTCACGACTATATTCCGGTTGATGGGTTGCGACATCAGCAAACTTGGTATCTGGTGTTGACTTGGGAATCATGCGCACATGCATATGCGAAAATTCCCCCCGAATCTTGATAGAGCGGAAAAGATTTTCCCCATCATAATAAGACTCGATTCGCTCTTCCAATTCCTTGTCTGTCATCTCAAAGCGCTGGCGGAAAATGACCTCTGCCTGATGCGGTACTACTGCAGCGTAAGGAATAAGGGCATCTGGTGACACTTCCACAATTTCTGGTTGGTCTCCAGACCCTTTGGCCTGATAAGCCTTGCCATCCAAGACAATCAATTCCCCATCAATGGAATCCAAGGTTCCCAAACCAAGGTCACCATGCTCTAGCAATTCTCCTACTGTCATGGTACCACCATAAAGGCCGGCCATCAAGGCTCCTAGGGTATTGTATTGAAATAATTTCACTGGTTCCTGCACGTTCTTATCCATTCACTTTCTTGTCTGTTATTCTATAAATGTTACTCCTAAGTATACCACATTTGCCCCTAGATGTGAACGAGAGAAACACTCTAGACATTGCCAAGAAGGAAAAAAAAAGGTACAATGTAACAAAATCAAGGGAGGTTTGGAATGAAGAAACAAAACTTGCACTAGCACAACAACCCCTAAGGAACACACTTCCCTAGGGGTCGCTTTTTATTTAACTAAATCATTATTTATTTTTTGTTCCTAGTAAACATAAATATTGTATTAATAATTGCAAAAATAAACGCAAACAAAAGGATTTTCCAAAGGATAAATTTTTGTAACACTAAATATGCATATACAAATCCAATCAAAAAGCTAATAATCCCATCTTTTATTAAAAATTTTTTATCACGCATTATTCCATACCTCACTGAACTGCCCAAATAGCCAATTGAGCAGAAATAATATAAATATTTGTTTTAAGTCCATTAGCTTTAACAAATCTTAGTACCACTTTAGCTAATTCTGACCAAGCCTTTTTCTGCGCATACTTAACAATTAGCAAAACATTAATCATAGCAAAAAATTCATCTCATATTTTTCTCGCTATACATCCTCCCATCTCATACCAAGGGACTCTGTCATAGGGATTATTAATATTAGTTTCTAATTCATTTTCCGCAAGAGCAATATCTTTTTGAGAAAAGTTTTTATAAACATATTCAGTAAAATTTTTTCATTAACTTAATTTCTAAACATTTGTTCAAGAACATTGGCTACATCATCGATTTGTTTTTGTTCTTTGGTACTAATTTCAGAAACTTCCGTGGTAATTACATCATCAGCAAATACTCTAACAGAAGCTATAGAAGGAGACATAGTGGAAAATAGTGATAATACAACAAAAGATGTAGTTCCGGTTTTTTAATTTCATAAAAAACACTCCTTTCAAGTCACAAATGTATATTACTGATAAAATAACTTGACTTTCTGATTTAAACTCCTTTCTAACAAGTTATTGGTATACTTTTATTTTTCAATTCTGTTATACCACAACAAGAAAGCGATTTCAAGGTTTTTCCTAAAAACAAGTGCAAGTAATAAGGGAAAATTAGCATGAAAACTTTTTAAAACAAACCAACCCCATATAAAAATACACATTTTGTTTTAAAGAGAAAAAAAGTTCCGAAAAACTGTCACATCTGCATTTGATTGCTCTTTGATTTAAAAAAGTGTTAAAGATGGGAGTATACCACATTTGCCCCTAGATGTGAACGAGAGAAACACTCTAGACATTGCCAAGAAGGAAAAAAAAGGGTACAATGTAACAAAATCAAGGGAGGTCTGGAATGAAGAAACAAAGCAAGTACCAAGAGGTCGTAGCTTATCTGAAAAATAGTATCGAGTCTGGACGATTTCCGACGGGTAGTCGCCTACCTTCTATCCGTCAACTGAGCCTTGACTTTCACTGTAGCAAGGATACTATTCAACGCGCCCTACTGGAATTACGGCACGAACAATACCTCTATGCCAAACCCCAGAGTGGCTACTATGTCCTAGAACAAGGGCAACATCAAGACCTAGAAATCGAGGTTACCGATGAACACGCCAGCGCCTATGACGATTTCCGACTCTGTGTCAATGAAACCTTGATTGGCCGGGAAAACTACCTCTTCAACTACTATGACAACCAAGAAGGTTTAGAAGACCTAAGACAATCCATTCACAAACTCCTCTTTGACCAAGCTCTCTACTGCAAGGCAGACCAGTTGGTATTGACTTCTGGGACCCAACAAGCCTTGTTTATCCTTTCTCAAATTTCCTTTCCTAGCCAAGCTAAGGAAATCTTGGTGGAACAGCCGACCTACCATCGGATGAATCGTCTCTTGATTGCTCAGGGCTTGGACTATCAAACGATTGAACGAGGCATTGATGGAATTGACTTGGAGGAACTGGAAGGCCACTTCAAAACAGGAAAAATTAAGTTTTTCTATACCATTCCTCGCTTCCACTATCCTCTGGGGCATTCCTATTCTGAGCAGGACAAACGGGCTATTCTTGACTTAGTTGCCAAGTATGGTGTCTATATCGTAGAGGACGACTATTTGGGGGATTTGGACTCTAAAAAGGGCCAGACCTTCCACTATCTAGATACAGAGGAGCGCGTCATTTACATCAAGTCCTTCTCAACCAGCCTCTTTCCAGCCCTGAGGATTACGGCACTCATTCTTCCAAATGCTATCAAAGAAGCCTTTGTGGCCTATAAAAATATCCTAGACTACGACAGTAACCTCATCATGCAAAAGGCCCTGTCACTCTATATTGACAGTCAATTGTTTGAAAAAAATCGGCTAGCTCGCTTATCCAATCAGGAAACTTACCAAAAACAAATCGAGGAAAGACTAGCTAAAACACCTTGTCCCCTTCCTCACTTTCCTCTTCACGATGGTGTATTGCTAGACCTACGACGATACCCTAAAATTGCCAGTCTCAAACATAGTCAACTGGGCTTGGACTTCTTTGAAAAGGCCTATTTAAGCACCTGCCCTTATCAATTTGCCAAGGTGTCCTTAGACAATCTGGAAAAGGTTTTAAACTATTTAAAAGCAGAATTGGAATGACTTCCAACTCTGCTTTTTTCTTATACTCTTCGAAAATCTCTTCAAACCACGTCGGCGTCGCCTTACCGTAGATATGATTACTGACTTCGTCAGTTCTATCCACAACCTCAAAACAGTGTTTTGAGCTGACTTCGTCAGTTCTATCCACAACCTCAAAACAGTGTTTTGAGCTGACTTCGTCAGTTCTATCCACAACCTCAAAGCAGTGCTTTGAGCAACCTGCGGCTAGATTCCTAGTTTGCTCTTTGATTTTCATTGAGTATTATTCTTCAACTTCTGTTAAGGTTGCTGCTTTCTCAAGATATTTTTGGTAGGTTCCTTCATCCTTGAGTTTTTGGATGACCTTGTCCACCACTTCTTTCAAATCAGCACTGTTTTTTCTAAGGGCAACTGCATTAGCTTCGCCATCCTTCATCTTCAAGCTAACAGTTGCGACAGCTAGGTCAGCATTTTTAGCAGCATAGCTAAGGGCAACAGGCTCATCCATGTGAACAGCATCTACTTTTCCAGCCTGTAATTCATTAACAGCTTCACCCATATTGGTTAGGGAAGTTAATTGAGCTTTTGGCAATTGTTCCTTGACCATTGATTCTGGAACAGTCCCTTTTTGAGCTGCAATATTGGCACTTTCTAGGCTAGTTAGATCCTTGTATTTTTCTACATCAGCCTTACGAACCAAGAAACTAATCTTATTTTCATAGTAAGGAATTGAAAAATCAAAGACTTCTTTTCTTTCGTCAGTAGCACTAATTCCCGCAACTGCTAGGTCAGCCTTCCCAGTTTGAAGACTAGTCAAAACATTGTCAAAACTCATGCTTGAAATTTCTAACTTCACCCCAAGTTCGTCAGCGATAGCTTGTGCCATGTCAATATCCGCACCGACTACCTGATTTTTCCCGTCAACTAAGGATTGGAATTCAAAAGGTGCATAGTCAGGACTAGTCGCCACAACTAATTTCCCCTTTTGCTTAATGGCCTCAACAGCTGACTGAGAACCATTAGAACCCGACTGGCAAGCTACTAAGAAGAAACTTGCAAGAAAACTACATAAAACAAATATCCATTTTTTTGATTTCATAAATAAACAACCTCTCTGTTAATTTTGTATAATTATAACGCTATCTAAGTTACTTGTCAAGTGTTTTTTGAATTTTTATCTTAAAAATATTTTTTTCATTCAAGAAAAGGAGCTATCAGTTGATTTACAGCTCCTTTTTATACACAATGAACCTATTTTATAGTTCGACAATCTTACCTGTTTCAAAGTAAACAACCCATTCACAGATATTTTTGGCATAGTCTCCAATACGTTCCAAGAAGGCAATCACTTGGAAATAATCACGACCTGTAACGATGGCATCTGGATTTTTCTTGATTTCTTCTGTAGCCAAATCACGAATGCTATCAAAGTAATGGTTGATTTTTTCGTCCATAGCTGCTACTTCATAGGCCTGATCCACTGAACCATTCAGATAGAGTTCAAGGGCTGCTTCAACGAAATTCTTGACATCGCGACCCATTCTCTTGATTTCTTCTTCAACAGCTGGAATGCGTTGCTCCCCTTTCATACGAATTGCCGCCTTGGCAATGGAAACGGCATGGTCACCCATACGTTCCAAGTCAGATACAGCCTTCAAGACTGTCAAAACAGTACGCAAGTCTTGAGAAACCGGTTGTTGTAGGGCAATCATTTCAAATGATTTCTTCTCCAATTTCACTTCGTATTCGTTTACTTCTGCATCGTCTTCGATGACTTCCTTGGCCAAATCACGGTCATGCGTAACAAAGGCACGCACTGTACGATTGATTTGTGAGAGCACTTCTTGTCCCATGGCGTAGAACTGGTTGTGCAATTTCTCTAAATCTTCCTCAAATTGAGAACGTAACATCATTTATCTCCTTATCCAAATTTTCCTGAAATATAATCTTCTGTTTCCTTATGTTGTGGGTTGAGGAACATCTTCTTAGTATCGTTAAACTCAATCAAATCTCCATCTAGGAAAAATCCTGTCTTGTCAGAAATACGAGAAGCTTGTTGCATAGAACGCGTAACCAAGAGCATGGTATATTTATCTTTTAGACCATACAAGGTTTCCTCAATCTTACCAGCCGAGATAGGGTCCAAGGCTGAAGTCGGCTCATCCAAGAGAATGATTTTAGGACTGGTTGCCAAGACACGGGCAACGCAGACACGTTGTTGTTGTCCACCTGAAAGCCCGATAGCTGAATCATGCAGGCGGTCCTTGACCTCATCCCAGATAGAAGCTCGTTGCAAGGCTTTTTCTACTGCTTCATCCAGAACCTGCTTGTCCTTCACTCCATTGATACGAAGCCCGTAAACAACATTTTCGTAGATAGACATAGGGAAGGGGTTTGGTTGTTGGAAAACCATACCGATTTCCTTACGCAATTCAACTGTATCTGTACGCGGACTGTAGATGTTGTGGCCGTTGTAAACCACCGAACCAGTTGTAGTCACCTCTGGATTGAGATCCCCCATGCGGTTGATAGCCTTGAGGAGGGTTGATTTCCCTGATCCAGATGGACCGATCAAGGCTGTAATTTCCTTAGGTTGGAAAGATAGGGAAACACTATTCAAGGCCTTCTTTTGATTGTAGTAAACGGACAGGTCTGACACCTGTAAAATCGCTTCTGTCATACTGTTTCCTTTCTATCCAAAGTGTCCTGTTACGTAGTCATTGGTTGACTGTAGTTTGGCATTTTGGAAAATATTAGAGGTCTTATCATACTCAATCAAGTCACCCAAGTAGAAAAATCCTGTGTAGTCACTAGCACGCGCAGCCTGCTGCATACTGTGGGTCACGATGATAATGGTAAAATCCTTCTTCAATTCCAACATGGTTTCTTCCAACTGGGCTGTCGCAATCGGATCCAAGGCTGACGCTGGCTCATCCATCAAGAGAATATCTGGTTTAACAGAGATAGCACGAGCGATACAGAGACGTTGTTGCTGACCACCTGATAGGGTCAAGGCTGACTTGTGCAAATCGTCTTTTACTTGGTCCCAAAGGGCAGCCTGACGAAGAGAAGTTTCCACAATCTCATCCAAGACTTGCTTGTCCTTAACCCCTGCACGTTCATGAGCAAAAGTGATATTGCGGTAGATAGACTTGGCAAAGGGATTTGGTCGTTGGAAAACCATTCCGATATGCTTACGCATCTCATAGACGTTGATTTCTGGACGGTTGACATCAATCCCTTGATAGAGGATTTGACCTGTTACCTTGGCAATATCAATGGTATCATTCATACGGTTGAGACTGCGGAGGTAGGTTGATTTCCCTGATCCAGATGGGCCAATTAAGGCAGTAATTTTATTTTTTTCAAATTGCATATCGATGCCCTTGATGGATTCTTTTTTACCGTAGTAAACATGTAAATCCTTAGTAGAGAGGGCCACTTTCTCTTCAGGAAAGGTGATGATATGCTTTTCATCCCAATTATATTTTGACATGGCTTCTCCTTTAGGCAGCGGTTAATTTCTTATGTAGGTAGCTTCCGAGTTTACGGGCTCCAAAGTTAAAGATGAGGATAAAGATGAGGAGCACAGCAGCAGAACCTGCTGATACGATGGTGCCATCTGGAATGGTTCCTTCACTGTTGACTTTCCAGATGTGGACAGCCAAGGTTTCTGCTTGACGGAAGATAGAGATTGGGCTGGTTACACTGAGAATATTCCAGTTAGACCAGTCAAGGGCTGGAGCGGATTGTCCTGCTGTATAGATAAGAGCAGCCGCCTCACCAAAGATACGACCAGAGGCCAAGACAACCCCCGTCACAATACCTGGTAGGGCTTCTGGAATGACCACATGGACCACAGTCTCCCAGCGAGAAATTCCAAGGGCTAGGCCAGCCTCACGTTGCGTATGGTGAACATGTTTTAAGCTATCCTCAACATTACGGGTCATCTGAGGCAGGTTAAAGACGGTCAAGGCCAAGGCACCTGAAATGATTGAAAATCCGTACTCAAACTGAACTACAAAGATCAAATAACCAAAGAGACCTACAACCACTGATGGCAGTGAAGACAAGATTTCAATACAAGTTCTGACAAAATTGGTCACAGGACCTTTTTTTGCATATTCAGCTAGGAAAATCCCAGCCCCCATAGATAAAGGCACAGAGATAATCAAGGTAATGACCAGAAGGAAGAAGGAATTATAGAGCTGAATTCCAATCCCTCCACCTGCTTGGTAAGAAGATGATTTGCCAGTCAAGAAAGACCAAGAGATGTGGGGCAAACCACGAACCAAGATATAAAGAATCAAGGATGCCAAGATGGCAACGATAATTCCTGCAATTGAGTAGAGGACAGCTGTTGCAATTTTATCTAATTTCTTAGCGTGCATAGTTTTTCTTTCCTCTTTCTTTCGTAATCAATTTAATCACACTGTTGAAGGCCAAACTCATCAAGAGCAAGACCAAGGCCAGTGACCAGAGAACGTTATTATCAACTGTTCCCATAACAGTATTTCCAATACCCATGGTCAAAACAGAGGTCAAGGTCGCAGCAGGTGTTGTTAATGAAGTTGGGACTACGGCTGAGTTTCCGACCACCATCTGAATAGCCAAGGCCTCACCAAAGGCACGTGCCATCCCAAAGACCACTGCTGTAAAAATACCTGAACGCGCCGCCTTCAAGGTCACGCGCCAGATGGTTTGCCAACGAGTGGCCCCCATAGCCAAACTAGCTTCGCGGTAGTGACGAGGCACTGCACGCAAACTGTCCGTTGTCATAAAGGTTACCGTTGGTAAAATCATGACAAAGAGAACGAAAATCCCTGACAAGATCCCAAAACCAGTTCCACCAAAGACACTACGGACAAAGGGAACTACGACCTGCAAACCGATAAATCCATACACGACTGAAGGAATCCCGACAAGCAATTCAATAGCTGGTTGCAAGATTCTAGCACCTTTTGGTGAGACTTCCGTCATAAAGACTGCTGCACCAATGGCAAAAGGAGTTGCGATAAGGGCTGATAGGATTGTGACAATAAAGGAACCAAAAATCATAGGAAGGGCACCAAATTGTTTACCTGAAGGATTCCAAGTTTGTCCAAATAGGAAATCAAAGATGTTGACCCCATTGACAAAGAAGGTCGACAAACCTTTTTGGGCTACGAAAATCAAAATCATGGCTACAATGATGACAATCAAAGACAAACAGGCAAAGGTCAAGCCTTTTCCAAGTTTCTCTAAACGAGAGTTCTTTGAGGGAGAAAGTAATTTTTTAGCTAATTCTTCTTGATTCATTAGTGACTCCCTTCTAGTGCTGTCACCGTTCCGACAGCATCTTTTTCAACCTTCATTTCCTTAACAGAAATATAGCCCATTCCCTTAACGATTCCACTTTGCGCTTCATCTGAGAGGACAAAGTTGAGAAATTCTGCTACCAATTCATTTGGTTGACCTAGGGTGTACATGTGTTCATAAGACCACAAAGGCCAGTTATTGCTTGTAACATTTTCTGCAATCGGCTCATAGCCATTCAACTTCATGCGTTTGACCGAGTCATCCACATAGGCAAAAGCTAGGTAAGAAATGGCTCCTGGTGTCTGGGAAACAATGTTTTTGACCATCCCATTTGAGTCTTGTTCTTGACTCTGCACGGCAGATTGACCATCCATGATAACACTATCAAAGGTTGCACGCGAACCAGAACTTGCCGCACGGTTTATAATGGAAATGGCTAGGTCTTTCCCACCGACTTCTTTCCAGTTGGTCACTTGACCGGTGAAGATGCTACGGAGTTGTTCAGTTGTCAGATTTTCAACGTCAACTTCCTTGTTTACAATGACTGCCAAGCCCGCTACGGCTACCTTATGGTCCACTAGAGCGGATGCGTTGATACCGTCTTTTTCCTCGGCAAATACGTCTGAATTTCCTACATCAACGGCTCCAGACTGAACCTGGGACAAACCTGTACCAGATCCTCCACCTTGGACGTTGACTGTTTTTCCAACGTGCATAGAGCCAAATTCATCTGCTGCTGCTTCGACCAAGGGCTGAAGAGCCGTTGAGCCAACAGCTGTCATGGATTCCCCACGATCAATCCAGCTAGCACATCCCGCCAAAGAACCTGCTAGCAAAAGAGCCGCAAGGGATAGAGCGAGTTTTTTCCTTTTTTTCACTGTTTTTCTCCTTGAAAATAATGGTGAATGCTGTGAATTTTTTCAACTATTTATTTATGTTTTTCTTTTGAAAATTGGGAGCCAACTGAAGTTGCTAGCTTAGTTTTACTAGTAATTTGCTCAGTTATCTTCTCCACCAATTTTGACTTAAAATGAAAGACAATTTGAAAAAAATCCATACTTCCACTATAACATAGACAAGCTACTTTGACTAGCATTTTCACTTGAATCTGAGGCCTTTTGGAAAATAATTTTTCAAAACATTTCCAGTCACCTTAGCAAAGCCCAAGCCATTGCCTTGAACCAAAACTTGGTACCAACCATTTGGCAGACTTTCCGCCAACTGGACAGTCTCTCCAGCGGCATACTTTACAAACTCTTCTTGGTCAATTTCAACTGACTGCTGGACCTGACTCGGTTTCAAGGCTAGACCAAGAGCAAAACTAGGCTCAAAGCGTTTTTTCTTAAAGGTACCCAAATGCAGGCCATTCCTAGCAATCTTGAGTTTCCCTAAATCTGGCAAGAGTTCTGGCAAGAGATAGAGTTGGTCCCCAAAAGTCTGCAAGATCCCTCTTAGATTGACCTTCAAGTGTTTTTGCGCAAATTCCTGCCACAAGGCAACTTGTTCTCGGCTGAGATTGCTCTTACTTGCCTTACATTTTGGTGCTATATTTTCTCCTTTAAATTGTAAATGGGCGACAAACTGACCCTCTCCCTTAAACTGATGAGGGTACATCCGAGCCGTTTCTGGCAGGTCAATACCAGCTACCATTCCATTGATATGCTCTACTGGCAACAAATCAAAATCATACTCTTCTAGCAACCATTTGACAATCTCTTCGTTTTCCTCTGGTGCCCAGGTACAGGTCGAATAAACCAGACGACCACCTTCTGCTAGCATGGTAACGGCATCCTCCAGAATTTCTCTTTGCAAGCTAGCACATTGGCTCGGATAATCAAGGCTCCAATAGTCCATAGCATCTGGCTGCTTACGAAACATCCCTTCCCCTGAGCAAGGAGCATCAAGGACAATCAGGTCAAAATAGCCTCTAAAGACCTTTGCCAAGCGGTCGGCAGATTCATTGGTCACCACAACATTTGTCGCCCCAAATCTCTCCATATTTTCTACTAAAATCTTAGCCCGCTTGCTTGAAATTTCATTGGAAACAAGTAGCCCCTCCCCTGCTAGATAGGCTGCCAGCTGAGTTGATTTTCCACCCGGTGCAGCAGCCAAATCCAAGACCTTCATACCAGGACTGGGCTGGGCTACCTGAGCCACCATCTGGGCAGCGGGTTCTTGCGAATAAACCAAACCAGTAGCATGCTCAGGAGATTTTCCTGAAACCTTACCATAGTGACCCCAAGGAGTTTGAGGAATGGGATTAGAAAAGGAAACTGGCGCTTCTTTTAAGGGATTGACCCGAAAGGCCGAAACCGCTTCCTCCTCAAAAGAGGCAAGAAAATCTCTTGCCTCATCTCCTAGTATCTCTTCATATTTTTCAACAAATCCTTCTGGAAATTGCATTTAAGTTCTTTTCCTTTCGTAAATATAGGACTGAATTTCCTCCTGCATCTCAAGAGGGATCATCATGACTGGCTGTCTGGTTTGAAAATCAGGAGCTTCACCAAAAAGGGTCACAACCTCATAGCCCAGACTTTCCCCTAAAATACTAGCCGCAGCATAATCCCATGGTTGCAGATAAGTGACATAGGTCAACAAACGCCCTGACAAAATTTTGGCAAAACTAATGGCCGCACTTCCATAGACACGAACACCAAGAACCGCACGAGCCAAATCAGCTAGTCCCCATTCATTGGTTTCCAGCATACCACTATTTCCTGCGATGAGAAAATCTCCAAGTGGTTTTGGTTTAAAGGGAGCTAGGGGCTTATCATTTCGGCAAACCGGAAACTTACCACCACCGTGATAACAATCCCCTTTGACCACATCATAAATCAGTCCAAACTGCCCCTGACCATTTTCAAAATAAGCCATCATAACAGCAAAATCTTCCTGCTGGGCGACAAAATTATTGGTCCCATCAATGGGATCAATGACCCAAACCTTGCCCTCTTGAACCGAGGCTCGCAAACAGCCCTCCTCAGCACAAATCTTATCCTCAGGATAACGAGACAAAATCTCACCAACCAAGAGTTCCTGAACTTCCTTGTCCAGTCTGGTAACCAAATCTGTTGGAGAGGTCTTCGTCTCAACACGCAAGTCTTCCTGCATGTGGTCAAGGATGTACTGCCCAGCCTTCTTAACAAGCTCTTTAGCAAATTCAAATTTACTTTCCAAGAGAAATCTTTCCTTCCCCTTTTTCTTTGGCAGCCTGAACTGCTCGGTAAAGTGAATAGCCACTAACCGTTTCAAATTCTCGTCCCAAACGTTTCTCTTCGCTCTTGCTCGGCACGACCGCTTTGAATCCCTTATAGGAGTTCAGTAACTTTTGAGCCTCTACCTTGCTTTCATAGGCAGCTTCAACATCATTAAAAAAAGAAAGCACTGAAGCAAGTTCTTCAGTGCTCCACGACAAATCTAGTGGGTAACTATACTGTTTGTTCATTAACTAATACCAGCTCTCATTCTTGCTTCTTTTAGTTCTTGCTTACGGTAACTACGAGGGAGAAAAGCACGAATCTCATCTTCATTAAAACCGATCTGCATGCGTTTGGCATCGATAATAATTGGACGACGCAAAAGACTAGGATACTGCTCAATCAAATGAAGTAATTCCGATACCGAAATACTCTCTACATCAATATTCAATTTTTGAAAAATTTTTGAACGAGTTGAAATGATGTCATCAGTACCATTTTCGGTCAAGGAAAGAATGTGTTGCAATTCCTTTCTTGTTAAAGGACTGGTCATAATATTGTGTTCCACAAAGGGAACCTTATGTTTCTCTAACCAGGCCTTAGCCTTACGACATGATGTACAGCTCGGTGATAGAAATAGTGTAATCATGCTTTTCTCTTCTTATCTATACTTTGCTACTTCTATTATACAAAAAAATAAAGCGCTTGACTAGAGATTTTTAGAAAAAAAGCCTATTTTTTCAAGAAAAATAGACTGTTTGCGAACGATTGACACAATTGGATTTGCTTAATTCACTCTTAACGATGGTTTCAAACGATATGAAATTTTATATATACAAATTAAAAACGTCTTTCGTTTTACTTCCTACGATTTTTTAGATAAAGATAGCCAAAGAAGCTTTCATAGAGGGCAAAAAAGAGGAGGAAGGCATGAAGGAAGAAGGTCTCTGGCAAAATCAGAATAACAGGATCCTTGGCTGGATCAAAAAGCCAGGTATCATCTCCCACAAAGAGAATTTGATGGAAAAGGGTAAAGAATTGGTCAAAACCAATCAAAACTCCCCCAAGCCCAATCAGCAGAGGCAAGACCACTATAGTCAAAAGCCCCTTACTGAATAGAGATAAAAAGTCCTTTTTCACAATTCCTTTGACAAAGAAATAGAAACTTGGCAGTGTCACTAGAGCTACTAGCTGAACCAAGTGAAAGAGATTCTTGACCACCGCAAAGTGGTGCAGACCAGCTGCTGACGAACGAAAATCAGGCATCTGCAAGACCTGACTAAAAGGATTGGTCAGATAATTCATCAAGATATGAAAATTGTATTGAATGGTTTCTGGTTTTAGATAAACTCGATTCGTTAAGTTCAGCCACTGAATTTCCAGCGGATAAACAATCCAAGCCAAATAAATGGTCAGAAGGATTGAAAGAGAGAAGAGAAAGAGCATAGAGCTCCAAAAGGTCAGTTTAGTTTTCATCAAAATCCCACTCCGCAAGGCTAGAAACCACATGAGTCGGTGCAATTGGCAGGTCTGCTACTTCTTCTGCCTTAGTAAAACCTGTCGTCACCAAGAGCGTTGGAATGCCATTGTCAATCCCAGCTCGAATATCAGTTAAATAGTTATCTCCAACCATAATCAACTCTTCACGTTCTAAGCCTAAGTGCTCAACCGCCTTGTCCATAATGATGGCATTTGGTTTTCCGATATAAACAGGCTTCACACGTGTTGCTACTTCAAGCAGCGTAATCAGTGAACCAGCACCTGGCAAAAGACCGCGTTCTGTCGGGATGTTGAGATCAGGATTGGTTCCGATAAAGTGGGCCCCCTTTTGAATCGCAAGAGTTGCTGTCGCAAATTTTTCATAGTCAACTTGCCAGTCCAGACCTACTACCACATAGGCAGGATTTTCCTTGTCTTCTACATAACCAGCCGCCTTGATGGCTTCCTTGAGCCCTGATTCTCCGATGACATAGACGGTCTTTTCCAGTCCCACGTCATTCATATAGTCGATGGTTGCCAAAGTCGCTGTGTAGACAGTCGATAGAGGAGTATCGATATTAAAATTCTGAGCCAACATCTCCTGAACACTCTCTGGAGTGCGGGTTGTATTGTTGGTCACAAAAAGATAGGGGATGTCTCGCTTTTGCAATTCATGGACAAAAGCCTCTCCAGCCGGGATTCGGTCTTTCCCCTTATAAATAGTTCCGTCTAAATCAATTAAATAGCCTTTATATTTCATCTATTTCTCCCTAATCCTTTTTTATTTCTTGCCAAGTAATGATTGCTTGGGCATTGATAACCCCGTCGCTTGTGATCTCATGCTTGCTTTCCAGTCCAGTCCGTTCAACAGCCGATGTAATCACCCCACCTGGTCGAACTTCCTTGACATACTTGAGGTTGATTTTCTTGGGAATATATTGGGTTAAAAAATCCGCTCCCATGACCTCAAAAATCCAGTCCAGATACTTACTGTTATTAACATGGCCATTCATATCTAAATCGTAAAAACGGACATGGTAATCCTTGCTGATTGGCTCTTCCAAGGACTCATACTTTGGTCCACGAATAAGCTTTTTATCAAAATCAGACTGGTAAGGAGCCACAATTTCAGGTTCAACAGCATGGACTTTTCGACTGTCTCGATCCATGAGAACAAAGGTCGCCATCATGTGGATGAGCTCCTGACCCGCTTCATCATAAATGGTAAAGCGACGGTAGCAAAAGAGTCGATTGTAGCTCAGGGCTTCCGTTTCGATGGTGATTTCTTCCGCAAAACGAGGCAAGCGAACCACCTCAATATCATAGTCTGTGATAATCCAGACCAGATTATAGTCTTCCAAAATAGTCTTATCACTAACTCCCAGTTCAATCGACTGCATCCCTGAAACTTGTAGGGATAGCAATATAACATCTGGAAGCTTGATATGACCGTTCATATCAGCCATATCAAAAGGAATTTTCATTTTCATTTGATAAGTTAAGCCCATAATCCTACTCCAAAATAAATCGTTCTGCTACGGTGTCTCCCAAAAAGAGACCTCTTTTTGTCATGCGAACTCGGTCACCGTCTATTTGCATGAGACCTTGTTGAACCAAATCTCTGACGATTTCTCCATAAAGTCCATCAAAAGACCGACCAAATTTTTCCTCAAATCGCGCCATGGAGACTCCTGATTTCTTGCGGAGTCCCAAGAACATTTCTTCTTCCATTTGCTCCTTTTGACTCAGGTGCTCTTCTGTGATGCGAGCATTACCTTCCTCAACCGCACTGAGATAATGACGAATGGGACCATGGTTTTTATATCGAACACCATTGACATAACCAGATGCCCCAGCACCGATGCCATAGTACTCAGCATTGTCCCAGTACATGAGATTGTGACGACTTTCAAAACCAGGCTTTGAGAAATTGGAAATCTCATAATGCTCAAAGCCTGCTCGCTCAAGCTCAGTGATGATATACTCAAACATCTCAGCCTCCAGTTCCTCCTTAGGCAGAGGTAATTTCCCTCGTCTCATACGATTCATAAAGACCGTATGATTTTCCAAAATCAAGCTATACAGACTCATATGGGGAATATCCAGTCCAATGGCCTTAGCCACATTTTCCTTGACCTGCTCCATAGTCTGACCTGGCAGCGCATAAATCAAATCAATGGAGATGTTATCAAAACCAGCCAGTTTCAGACGGTCGATATTTTCATAAATATCCTTCTCCAAATGACTGCGCCCAATCTTTTTCAACATCTTGTCATCAAAGGTCTGCACGCCTAGCGAAACACGATTGACAGCCGAGTTCTTCAACACAGCTATCTTATCCGCATCCAAGTCACCTGGATTGGCTTCAATGGTCAACTCCTCCAAGACAGACAAGTCCAAGTTTTCAGTCAAGCCCTTCAGTAATACCTCCAGTTGCGGAGCTGACAGGGCTGTTGGTGTCCCACCACCGATGTAGAGGGTACGCAACTTTTGAATATCATAAGAACTAAACTCTTCTAACAGATGCTCTAAATAGCTGTCGACTGGTTGATTCTTGATAAAAACTTTTGAAAAGTCACAATAATAACAAATCTGGGTACAAAATGGGATGTGCACATAGGCTGACGTTGGTTTTTTCTGCATAGTAATTATTATACCACAAAAGCGAACAATACTTAGAATTCCCTTTAACAAAATCCTAGCATTGTTCGCTTTCTTTATCTAAACATTCTTTTTATTTTATGACGAACACGATTCCCATAATCAATCTAGTTTGTCTTTACAATACAAAAGAATGAATGTTTATTTGACTAAATTTTTAGTCTTCTTTTTTCTTTCTAAGAGCAAGTCCCAGACCGCCTAGCAGACCAAGGAGTCCCAGAGATGCAAGAGTCGCATTTGATTCTGTTCCTGTATTTGGCAATACATTTTGAGAATCATTTGACTTAGCTCCATTATCACTATCACTAGCATCTGTAGTATCTTCATGATTTGCATTCGGAGTAACTGCATCTGGAATTGGAGTTGTTGATGCAGGTGTAGGCGCAGGTGTATCTTGACCAGAATTTCCATCAGTATCTGGTGTGACTGGAACCTCTACCTTAGTCCCTGGTTTGCCGTTTCCTTTGTCGTACTCTGGTGTGTAGATGTCTTTGTCTTTCTCTCTAACCGTTACTTCCACTGGAACGATATCTTTTGATCCGTCTGGGTAAGTTACTGTGATGGTTCCTGTAATCTTATCCCCTGGTTTCGCTCCTTCTGGAATGGTTACGGTTACTGTACCATCTTTGCCAACTGTGATTCCTGGGTTGTCACTTTGGAATTTAGTTCCTTCTGGAATTTCTTTACCAGCTTTTTCTTTCAATGGTAATTCAACAGTGCCACCTGGCTTACCATTTCCTTTGTCGTACTCTGGTGTGTAGATGTCTTTGTCTTTTTCTCTAACCGTTACTTCCACTGGAACTTCATCTTTTGAGCCATCTGGGTAAGTTACTGTGATGGTTCCTGTAATCTTATCGCCTGGTTTTGCTCCTTCTGGGATTGTAATAGTTACTGTACCATCTTTGCCAACTGTGATTCCTGGGGTATCACTTTCGAATTGAGTTCCTTCTGGAATTTCTTTGCCAGCTTTCTCTTTCAATGGTAACTCAACAGTGCCACCTGGTTTGCCATTTCCTTTGTCGTACTCTGGTGTGTAGATGTCTTTGTCTTTTTCTCTAACCGTTACTTCCACTGGAACGATATCTTTTGATCCGTCTGGGTAAGTTACTGTGATCTCTCCTGTAATCTTATCGCCTGGTTTCGCTCCTTCTGGGATTGTAATAGTTACTGTACCATCTTTGTCTACTGTGATTCCTGGGTTATCACTTTGGAATTTAGTTCCTTCTGGAATTGGTTTTCCAGCTTTCTCTTTCAATGGTAATTCGACAGTGCCATCTGGTTTGCCATTTCCTTTGTCGTACTCTGGTGTGTAGATGTCTTTGTCTTTTTCTCTAACCGTTACTTCCACTGGAACGATATCTTTTGATCCGTCTGGGTAAGTTACTGTGATGGTTCCTGTAATCTTATCCCCTGGTTTCGCTCCTTCTGGAATGGTTACGGTTACTGTACCATCTTTGCCAACTGTGATTCCTGGGGTATCACTTTCGAACTTAGTTCCTTCTGGAATTGGTTTTCCAGCTTTCTCTTTCAATGGTAATTCAACAGTGCCACCTGGTTTACCATTTCCTTTGTCGTACTCTGGGGTGTAGATGTCTTTGTCTTTCTCTCTAACCGTTACTTCCACTGGAACTTCATCTTTTGATCCGTCTGGATATGTTACTGTGATAGTTCCTGTAATCTTATCGCCTGGTTTTGCTCCTTCTGGGATTGTTACGGTTACTGTACCATCTTTGCCAACTGTAATTCCTGGGTTATCACTTTGGAATTTAGTTCCTTCTGGAATTTCTTTGCCAGCTTTTTCTTTCAATGGTAATTCAACAGTGCCACCTGGTTTGCCATTTCCTTTGTCGTACTCTGGTGTGTAGATGTCCTTGTCTTTCTCTCTAACCGTTACTTCCACTGGAACTTCATCTTTTGAGCCATCTGGGTAAGTGACTGTGATGGTTCCTGTAATCTTATCACCTGGTTTCGCTCCTTCTGGGATTGTTACGGTTACTGTACCATCTTTGCCAACTGTAATTCCTGGGTTATCACTTTGGAATTTAGTTCCTTCTGGAATTTCTTTGCCAGCTTTTTCTTTCAATGGTAATTCAACAGTGCCACCTGGTTTGCCATTTCCTTTGTCGTACTCTGGTGTGTATTTATCTTTGTCCTTATTAGTTACCGTAACTCTTACAGGTACCTCTTCTTTTGATCCATCTGGATACGTTACTTTGATTGTACCTGAGATTTCATCTCCTGGATTCTTATCTTCTGGAATGGTTACCGTTACTTTACCATCTTTGCCAACTGTGATTCCTGGGGTATCACTTTCGAACTTAGTTCCTTCTGGAATTTCTTTTCCAGATTTCTCTTTCAATGGTAATTCGACAGTACCACCTGGTTTACCATTTCCTTTGTCGTACTCTGGTGTGTAGATGTCTTTGTCTTTCTCTCTAACCGTTACTTCCACTGGAACGATATCTTTTGAACCGTCTGGGTAAGTTACTGTGATTTCTCCTGTAATCTTATCGCCTGGTTTCGCTCCTTCTGGAATTGTTACGGTTACTGTACCATCTTTGCCAACTGTGATTCCTGGGGTATCACTTTCGAACTTAGTTCCTTCTGGAATTTCTTTTCCAGATTTCTCTTTCAATGGTAATTCAACAGTGCCACCTGGTTTACCGTTTCCTTTGTCGTACTCTGGGGTGTAGATGTCTTTGTCTTTCTCTCTAACCGTTACTTCCACTGGAACGATATCTTTTGAGCCATCTGGGTAAGTTACTGTGATTTCTCCTGTAATCTTATCGCCTGGTTTCGCTCCTTCTGGAATTGTTACGGTTACTGTACCATCTTTGCCAACTGTGATTCCTGGGTTATCACTTTGGAATTTAGTTCCTTCTGGAATTTCTTTGCCAGCTTTTTCTTTCAATGGTAATTCAACAGTGCCACCTGGTTTGCCATTTCCTTTGTCGTACTCTGGGGTGTAGATGTCTTTGTCTTTTTCTCTAACCGTTACTTCCACTGGAACGATATCTTTTGAGCCATCTGGGTAAGTTACTGTGATTTCTCCTGTAATCTTATCGCCTGGTTTCGCTCCTTCTGGAATTGTTACGGTTACTGTACCATCTTTGCCAACTGTGATTCCTGGGGTATCACTTTCGAACTTAGTTCCTTCTGGAATTTCTTTTCCAGATTTCTCTTTCAATGGTAATTCGACAGTGCCACCTGGTTTTCCTTCTCCATCATCATATTTAGGAGTGTAGATATCTCTATCTGGAGTTGTTACTGTTACTTTAACTGGTACCTCTTCTTTTGATCCATCTGGATACGTTACTTTAATCGTACCTGGGATTTCGTCTCCTGGTTCCTTGTCTTCTGGAATTGTGACAGTAACTTTTCCTTTATCATCTACTGTGATTCCTGGTGTTAAACTTTCAAACTTAGTTCCTTCTGGAATTGTCTTACCAGCTTCTTCTTTTACTGGTACTTCAACCTTAGCTCCTGGTTTGCCATTTCCATCGTCATACTTAGGTTTGTATTTATCCGCCTGTTCTTGGACTGTAATCGTAATTGTTTGTGTCGTTACATTGCCGTCCTTATCATGCGCTTTGATGGTTACAGTATAGTCACCTTTATTTCCTGTTGGTGTTCCTGTAATTTGTCCATTTGCATAAGTTAATCCTTCTGGTAAATCTGTTACTTCTACTGGATTTTCTTCTCTTAAGCCTGATCCACCTTCGTTTTCCGTCACAGTTACTGGAATTGGAGTGATTGGTTCGTTCTTCGTTACGGTTGCACCTTCAGCTGTAATTGTTGGGCCTGTTACGTCTTTTACAGTGACTGGTACATCTACTGTTTCGCTTGATCCATCTGGATATGTTACTTTAGCAACCGCATCTCCAACTTTACCTTTTGTAGCCGTTGATGGTTTACTTATAACTGTAACGGTTCCTGGACCATTACCTTTTACTTTAGCAATGACTTCTGCATCTTCAATCACATGATTTTGATCAACCGTTAAACCTTCTCCTGTTGGATTGTATTTATCCGCTTGTTCTTGGACTTTAATTGTGATTGTTTCAGTTGTTTCATTACCATCTTTATCGTACGCTTTAATCGTTACAGTGTAGTCACCTTTATTTCCTGTTGGTGTTCCTGTAATTTCTCCATTCGTATATGTTAAACCATCTGGTAATCCTGTTACTTCTACTGGATTTTCTTCACGTAATCCTCGTCCACCTTCATTGTCTTTTACAGTGACTTTGATTGGTGTAATTGGTTCATTTTTCGTTACTGTTGCTCCATCAGCTGTAACTGTTGGGCCTGTTACGTCTGATACAGTTACTGGTACTTTCACTTCATCAGTTGAACCATCTGGATACGTTACTTTTACAATCGCATTCCCTGCATCACCAAATGTTGATGTTTCTGGTGTGCTTTGAACAGTCAGCTCTCCTGGACCGTTATCTTTCACTTTACCTGTTACTTCATCATCTGTAATCGTATGACCTTGATCAACTTTCAGACCGTCTCCTGTTGGAGTATATTTGTCCGCTTGAGTTTGAACTGTGATAGTAATTTGTTTTTCTGTAGAGTTACCATCTTTATCGGTTGCTTTGATCGTTACAGTATAACCACCTTTTTCAGCTGTTTTAGCTGGTGTTCCTGTAATTTCTCCATTTGCATAAGTTAAGCCATCTGGTAATCCTGTTACTTCTACTGGATTTTCTTCTCTTAAGCCTGATCCACCTTCGTTATCAGTTACAGTTACTGTAATTGGTGTAATTGGTTCATTTCTCGTTACTGTTGCTCCATCAGCTTCAATTGTTGGGCCTGTTACATCTTTTACAGTTACTGGTACATCTACTGTTTCGCTTGATCCATCTGGATACATTACGGTTACTGCTGCATTTCCTACAGTACCAGTTGTTGCTGTTGATGGTTTACTTGTAACTGTTAGTGAACCTGGTGCGAAATCTTTTACTTTAGCTTTCACTTCGTCATCTGTAATTTCGTGACCTTGGTTTACTGTTAAGCCTTCAGCTGTTGGATTGTACTTATCTTTTTGTTCTTGAACAATAATCGTAATTTTAATTGGGGCTTCACTTCTATTACCGTTTTTATCAAATGCGGTAATTGTTACAGGGTATTCACCTTTATCTGCTGTTGGTTTTCCTGTGATTTTTCCATCTGTGAAAGTTAATCCATTTGGTAATCCTTCTACTACGATTGGATCATTATCACGCATTCCAACCCCACCTGGGTTATCTTCAGCTCTAATTGGAATTGGTGTGATTTCTTCATTTTTCGTTACAATTGCACCTTCTGCTGTAATTGTTGGTCCTGTAGTATCAGCTACTGACGTATCACGTACTGTTACCGGTACATTTACATCTTCAAATGATCCATCTGGATACGTTACTGTTACTACTGCGTCTTCTGGGTTTCCTACAACTGCTGTTGTTGGTTTGCTCTTAACTGTCAATTGCGTTGCTGGTGCGTAATCTTTCACCTTAGCGATTACTTCTGAATCTTCGATCACGTGATTTTGATCAACGGTTAACCTTTCTCCTCTTGGATTATGAGCATCCGCTTGGCTTTGTATGGTAATTTTAATCGTAGTGGTTGACGGATTATCGTTTTTATCATATGCCGTAATGGTTACTGTACTTTCTCCTGCTGTTCCAGTTGGTTTACCAGTAATTTTCCCATCCGCATATGTTAATCCTTCTGGTAAGTCTGTTACTACGATTGGATTTGTTTTACGCATTCCAACTCCGCCCGTATTATCTTTAGCCGTTACAGAAATTGGCGTAATGTCTTCACGATTTGTAACTGTAGCATTATTGGCTGTAATCGTTGGACCAGTTACGTCTTTTACAGTAATTGGAACATTTACTAAGTCATGTGAACCATCTGAGTAAGTTACTTTAACAACTGCATTTCCTGCTGAACCCGCTGTGGTTGTTGATGGTTTGCTTACAAGTGAAAGTGTTCCTCCCCCAGGATTGTTTACTTTAGGAGTTAATTTTTCAATTGTAATGTCTTCATTTTGGTTGACTGTTAATTCCGTTGCAGTTGGAGTGTACTTGTCAGCTTGTTCTTGGACATTAATTCTAACTTTTTTCGTTGAAGACGTATTGTTCTTGTCATACGCTGTAATTGTTAATGTATAGAATCCTTTTCTCGCTGAAGTTGTACCTGTAATTTTTCCATCTTTGAAACTTAATCCTGAAGGTAAATTACTTACAGTAATAGGGTTTGTATCACGCATTCCAACTCCGCCTGTGTTATCTTCAGCTGTAATTAGAATTGGTGTGATTTCTTCATTTTTCGTTACAGTTGTTTCTTCTGCTGTAATCGTTGGTCCTGTCACGTCTCTTACAGTTACTGGAACAGTTACTGTATCATGTGAACCGTCTGGGTAAGTCACTTTAACAACTGCATTTCCTGCTGAGCCTGCTGTTGCTGTTGAAGTTGGTTTACTTTGAACAGTTAGTGTTCCTGGCCCAAAATTCGTCACTTTTGCTGTTACTTCATTATCTGTAATTACATGATTTTGATTTACAGTTAACCCTACTCCTGTTGGATTGTATTTATCCGCTTGTTCTTGAACTTTAATCGTAATATTAGATGTAGTATGGTTTCCATTCTTGTCATACGCTGTAATCGTTACAGGGTAATCCCCTTTTCCTGCTGTTGGCGTTCCTGTAATTCGATTATTCGCATACGTTAATCCTGTTGGTAATCCTGTTACTTCGATTGGATTTTTTTCACGTAATCCTACTCCACCTGGATTATCCACAGCTGTTACTGAAATAGGTGCAATTGGCTCATTTTTCGTTACCGTTGCTCCATTTGCTGTAATTGTTGGTCCAACTGTATCACGTGCTGTTACCGTAAAGTTGAAGTTTACTGGATCTGCATTGTTTCCATCATTATCTGCAGCGTTAAATGTAATCGTATTTTGTTTACCGATATCTTCTGCTGAAGTTGTAATTGAAATACGAACAACTTTTTCTGTTTCAGTTGTTTTTACTGGTGTATAATTTGCTTTACCTGCATTCACACGACCAAGGTATTTATTTAAGAAATCTGTAGCATTCAATGTAACAGAAGTATTATCTTTTGCTGTTACTGTAAATTCTACTTTTTCACCTTCAACGACTGTTTGACTTGACGGTGTAATCGTTAATGTTGGTTTTTGAGCATCTTTTGCATTTTGTTTAGCTGCTGGACTCTCAAGAACCACATTGTTATCAATTGTCTTAGACACTTTTGCAGATACTTCTTTACCATCTGCTACTTCAAGGTCAGCGATTTTCACAACACCTTGAGGTGTTACAGATACTTTATCCGTTGGTTTACCATTTACTGTCCAGTTACCTCCTGTTTTAGTAACGGTTACCGTTTCAGGAGTTGTTTTTCCTGTTGGAGTGTAAGTCAATGTAATCGTATCAATATCTTGTGGGTTGTTGCTATTTGGACGTTTTGGTGGTGTAATTTCCACGCTACCATCTTTATTTGCCACTACGTTAGGTGCTGTTGGAGTCACTGCAAGAACTACTTGACGCTTGATTTCAGCTGGGGCAAATATTGGTCTAGTTGTACTATTTGTATCTGTGTAAGCAGTTGGGAATTTTGCTACAGCATATCGTGTATATTTACCTGAATTATCAAGTGTTATTCCTGGTTCTAACTTATCTCCAGATTTCCATGTCCATACCATACCTTGAGGTAAATAACTGTTTCCACGATCTCTTTGGTCGTTGCTATCTACTACTTTAAGGTAATTATGAGCATCAACATTTGTAGGGCTATTTGCGATATTTAGAGTTGAGCCTACTGGAACTTTTGCGATACCATTTTCAAGATTTTTAGTTGTAATATCCACAACACGGTACTTGAATTTCAAGTCACGGCTATCAGCTGCACTACTTCCCTCTACATGAAGAGTTCCGATATGTTCTCCTAATGTTTGAGTATCGATTACTCTACCTGAAGACAAGCGAGTTTTATACTTCTTATCTTCTGAACTTCCATCTTTACCAGTTTGAGCTGTAAAGTTAGAAGCACTTACTCCATACGGAAGATTTCCAACTGTTACTTTTGAGATGGTACCTGAGTTATCCCACACTTTCAATTCAGGGTTAAATTCAGCACCACGATAGACTGTAAAGATTGGTGAATTAGATGTTTCTGTTAAAGTAACACCATTTAGTGTAGCTTGTGGTTTTTGAACATCTTTTGCAATTGCTTTTGCAGGATCTGAATCCGCACCATTTCCATTTTTAGTAATAGCAGTTACTTCTGTTAAATCTTTTACTTTATTGGCTGGGATTGTAATTTCACCGTTATTTGCATCAATTCGCACATCAGGATTATTTACAGTCCATTTACCATTTGTTCCTTTATTTCCTTCAGCTGTTTTTTGCTTGTTATCTTCACCTGTAAAGCTTACTTTGATTTTATCTACTTTTGTAAAATCTTGTGGTTTTGCAGTTACATCCCCATTATCCTTAGCTGTCGCAATTGGTTTTGCAGCCTTGTCATCTACAACATGAACTGGTGCATCTACAATAAACGTTCCACGTGGTGGTATTACTACTTCTACCTTACCATAAACAGGTTTTCCTGACTCAGTAGCTTTTGATACATCAGGATCTTTAAACCAACGATAGGTTGTACCCGCAGGTAATTCATTTGGATTCGCAATACTATTGTAAGCATCTGGAATAACGCCTACTTTAGTACTTTGTTCCTTAACTCTTGGTTTAATATTATATCTTTCTGCTTCTTCAGGTTTCAGTGGTAAGGTACCGATAATGGCATTTTGACCATTTCTGTATCGAACATAACCAAGGTCTGTATATCCACCATATGCTAAGTATGGATCGTTTGCTAAACGTTTTTTAATATCAGCAAGCATCGGATTGTTTTTATCTTTATTATTCCAATCCGACATAATACTTTGATCTAGCTCGTCCCCTTCAAGAATTTTTGTTTTAAAAGTGATAATCGTACGTTGACCTTTTTTTACGTTCAGTTTGTCTTCAATAACACCTCTACCAAGGTTGTAAATCAGACCACCCGTTGTAATACCGTACATATCTTTTACACGAGAAGCCGCATCTGGATTACGATCGGTACCATCTCTTCTAGAATCACGATAAATATTTCTCCACCAGTCATTATCTGGATTAGCATAATCCATCCAAGAACCTAAATTTTCTGTGTAAGAAGCTCCTGAACGACGTTCTCCATTTTTTACATAAGCACGATAATTAGAGTTTTCATGTTCCCAAGCTGTTGCATTGGCATATTCATTATGAGAGTACTGAACCCCATCAGCATATTTTGTATACGTAAAGTCATACGGATCTCCTACACTACGAGGAATCGTAAGTGAAACTTTCTTAGACAATCCTGCCTGAGCATTTGCTGCTGGACCTGAATCTAAGATCCAGTAGTAATATTTATTTCCATCTTTTTCGATACGCTCTTCACGATACACACGAATATTATCGTAGGCTTTATCAGCAGTTCCTACACTTACAAAGGCATATTGCTTCGTATCTGGCGAGTACACATCACGCTCTGAATAGTTAATCATTGGATTTTTAATCCAACCAACACCAAAGTCTGTTACTTTCGTATCACGTACTGTACTTGTTCCAGAACCTACTTCTTTCCCATTCTTTTTGATAACAGTTGTAACAACTGCATCTTTTACCATCAATTTCGTATCAACATTGACTGTGAAGTATCCATTTGATTGTGATCTAGTCGTATATGTTTTTCCGCCAACAGTTACTTCAACATCTGCTTCTGCTGCAGTATATCCATCAACTTGTGCAATTCCTGCTAAACTATCATTAAAAGCTACTGTATCTGTTTGTTTTACTGTAGTAGTAGTAACAGTCTGTCCATTAACAACTAACTCAACATTATCTCCAACTTCAATACCTGGAGCATTTAATTTAAAAGCTCCAGTATCGTCTAGTGTAGAAGTCAGTACAGTTGTGCCATTTCTTTTAATCTCAATTGTTGAAGATGGCGTTGCATATCCTGTAATAAATCCAGAGTTGGCTACAACAATTCCTAACTCACCACGTTTGGTATTTTTATCAATAGGTGCTGAGCGAAGATCAGATCCTTCTTCCATGGTTTCGCCATTACGAGAATCACGAGTTCCAGTATTAGCAATCGTATTTTTCCCTTCTTTTACTACTTTTTCAGGAGCGCCAAGTTTAGGCATTGAAGATAATACAAAAATTTTCTCATTAAGTTTTTTAGCTATTGCCTCAATTTCAGCTTGTGTTAACTCATTATTATTTAATGCATTTTTAGCATTTTCTAAATCTGCTTGGATTGCAGCAAGGGTCGAAGCTGGAGCTTTTTCTTTGTTGACTTTATCCAAGAGTTCTTGAACTTTTGTAATACTAGCTTGTAACTGAGACTTATCTAATGTTTGTTTTTCCGTCACTTCATCACCACTAGCATCTTTAGTTGCAGTTATGGCGCTAGTAGATGTGCCGTTATTTAGAGAGTTAGTTTCTGCGGCTTCTTGATTTTCAGATAGTTTCTCTCTTTCCTCAGTTTCCTTGGCTACCTCAACTTTTTCAGTTTCCTTGGTTTCCTCATTTTTTGATATTGGAACAGGCTCTATCAGAGGCGATTCCTCCTCATTTGGATTCGGTGCGCCTATGACAGGTTGGTTTTTATCATCTATCACATCCGCACTAACGGCATGCGTACCTAAAAACATCAGTGCTGCTACAGCTACTGAAGCCGCACCGAAGCTATATTTACGAATAGAATAGCGCAAGACCTTATCACTTTGATGACGCTCTACTCTATTTATTGAATCCAATTTCTTTCCCATGGCTTGAATCCAATTTCTTTCCCATGGCTTCTCCTTAAATAAAAAAATATAAAATAAAAAGCAATTCTTATAGCTAAACTCCTAATAGAGTATATCTACAAAAATTCACCATGATGATATATTTAAACATCACAGCTATCACAGCTATCACAGCTATCACAGCTATCACAGCTATCACAGCTATCACAGCTATCACAGCTCGATTATACTATTTTCTACATACTTAATCAAATATTTTGCCTTATATTCTTTAAAATTCGAGAAATATTGTATATTTAAGTATAACATTATGAATATATTGATATTTTTTAAAAACAACTCTATTCACAAAAAAGTAGATGATACTTATCTATTTTCAAAAATCATTAAATTTCTTTTTATTTAAGGTTTTATCCACATAAAAAAACCTATAAGCTCTATAGAGGTATAATCCACTAGAGAGTTTATAGGACCTAGAATAGTTACTATTTATTTTATTCTTCTGTTATATCAATCACAATCTCTTCTGCTTGGTCAAGAGTTTCGGCTTTTTCTTGCCATTGCTCCTTGAGATTATTGAATTGATTTTTTGATGCTTCTGTCGCTTGACGAGCACATGATTTGGCTTGAGCAAGTACACTGTCCACAGTGATTTCACCTGACTCAACCTGTTCTTTGGTTTTCAGAACAAAATCTGTAGCCTGCTCCTTGACTTCTGTCAGTTTTTCACAGACCTGCTCCTTGGCATACTCTGGATCTTCTCTCAAATCATCCAGAAAATCTTGAGCCTGACTGCAAACTTGTTTGCCCTTGTCGCTTGTTAAAAACAAGGCAAGAGCTGCACCTGAAACGGTTCCTAAAAGGATTGAGGATAGTTTACCCATAAGGATTCTCCTTTTTTATTTTTTTAAAAATTTACTTGCAAGACGAAGAGCTGACAAACTTGCACCAGTCTTGAGTGTTTTTGAACCAGCTGATGAAGCTTTCTTGCTCAAGACACGCGCATGGTCATTGAGGTCTGAAACAGATAGAGATAAATCTGCAACAGCATTAAAGAGTGGATCAATTGTTGCCACCTTGACATTTATATCATCTGCCAAGACATTGACCTTAGCCAGCAATTCATTGGTATGATGCAAGGTCACATCTACATCTGAAGTTAAGGTTTTAATCGTCTTTTCTGTTTCATCAATCACACGTCCAAGCTTTTGCACAGTAATGATTAGATAGACCAAAAAGACAATCAAAGCAAGGGCTACAAGAATATATGCAACTTCTAACATTTAGTTTTCCTCCTCTGTAATATAGTAAGGGGCCTTCTTTCGATTTTGATATAGAATGATAAAAATACCCAATCCGATAAGGACAACTGATAGCCATTGAGACACTCGAAGTCCAAAGAACATGAGGCTATCTGTCCGCATACCTTCGATGACCATGCGACCGAAGCCATACCAAATCAAGTAAAAGGCCGTGATATGACCTCGTCTGAGACTCTTCCATTTTCGTCTGAATATCAAAATCAAGGCAAATCCAAGTAGATTCCATAGGGACTCATAAAGGAAGGTTGGCTGACGATAGCTCCCCTCAATATACATCTGGTCACGGATAAAGCTCGGTAAATAATCCAGATTATCCACTGCTGCACCATAAGCTTCTTGGTTAAAGAAATTGCCCCAGCGACCCAAACTTTGGGCAATCATGACACTAGGCGCCGCAATATCTAGAAAATCCCAAGTATTGATGAGCTTACGGTCAGCAAAGATATAAAGCACAAGAGCCCCAGTTATCAAACCACCGTAAATAGCCAAACCACCATTCCAAATGGCAAAAATTTCTCCTAAATTCTGACTATAGTAATCAAAACGGAAAATGACATAGTAGAGACGAGCTCCTAAAATAGCCAAGGGAAAGGCTACTAAGATAAAATCTAAAATATCGTCTGGTATGATCTTCTTTCTAGGCGCTTCTTTCATGGTCAAATAAACCGCAAGAATCAAGCCTGTCACAATACACAAGGCATACCAACGAATGGCTAGAGGGCCTAGTTGAATAGCAATCGGATCAAGCATTAGGCACCTCATTTCGAGCGATGAGACTTGTCAGCCGTTCTTCGAACAAACGCGTCGCATCAAAGCCCATTTCCTTGGCACGATAATTCATGGCAGCAGCCTCAATCACAACAGAAATATTACGACCTGTTTTAACTGGAATACGAATACGAGGAATAGATACGCCAGAAATTTCTAATTCCTCTGCATTGTTTCCCAGACGATCAAATGTTTTATGTGTATCGTAATTTTCCAAATAAACAGCCAGCTGGACTTGTGAAGAGTCCTTGACAGCACTGGCACCGTAGAGACTCATGACATCGATAATCCCAACTCCACGAATTTCAATCAAGTGTTTCAAAATTTCAGCTGGTTCACCCCAGAGAGTAATCTCATCCTTGGCAAAGATATCGACACGGTCATCGGCTACCAAACGGTGACCACGTTTGACAAGCTCAAGACCTGTCTCACTCTTACCGATTCCACTATCGCCCTGAATCAAGACGCCCATCCCATAGATATCCATCAAGACACCGTGTACACTGGTACGTTCTGCCAAACGAGAATCCAGATAGCTAGATAACTCTCCAGACAAACGACTGGTAGCCGTACGGCTGGTTAAAATGGCAATCTTACATTCTCTGGCTGCCTTTAACATCTCCTCTGGAACCACCAAACCACGGGCAACAATGACCGCTGGTGTCTCAGGTAGAAACATTTTTTTCAAAACTTCATAACGGCTGTTTGAAGGCATGCTGATCAGATAAGACCACTCCTTCATCCCCAAAAGTTGAATCCGCTCTGGCGTGTAGTAGTCAAAATAACCTGTCATTTCAAGACCAGGTCGCGTAATATCCGCTGTATTGATTTCCTTTTCAAGCAATTCTGGTTCGCCATAGACAATGTCTAGTCTGAGCTTTTCAATCACTTCTTTTACTAAAACCGACATCATTTCCTCCTTCAAATGAGTTCTTCTCTCTATTATATCAAATTGTAGGAGGATATTTCAGATTTTTGCAGGCTTTGGAGTATTTATTTATTTGGAGTATTTATTTAAAAGAAAAAGGACTAGATTTCTCCAGCCTTTCATTTCTAATTAGAATTTTTTACGTTTACGAGCTGCTTCTGATTTACGTTTACGTTTTACAGAAGGTTTTTCATAGAATTCACGTTTGCGTGTTTCTTGAAGAGTACCAGCTTTAGTAACCGCACGTTTGAAACGACGAAGTGCGTCGTCAAGAGATTCATTCTTACGTACTACTGTTTTAGACATTTTTTTCACTCCCTTCAAGTTCAATATCTATTTTATTCTACACGTAAAAGGAATAATTGTCAAGCAAAAATGCGGTTTAATTTTGATTTTTTCTGCCATTTATACAAGAGTTGAAAGCGTTCAATAGAACATTGCTTTTTATTTTTCAAGTAAGCTGAGCGCTTCAGCATCCGCAATAATAGTCACATCAGGGTGATTTTGTAAGCTACTTGCTGGTAGGCTCTCAGTCACTGGTCCAGACACTGTTCCAGCGATGGCTTCTGCTTTTGACTCACCGTAAGCAAAGAGAAGGATTGACTTGGCATCCAAAATGTTTTTAATCCCCATTGAAATGGCTTGGGTTGGGACGTCTTCAATCTTGTCAAAGAAACGTGCATTGGCTTCAATAGTAGACTGGTCCAGTTCGACTAGATGCGTTTGACTGTCAAATGGAGTACCAGGTTCATTAAATCCGATATGCCCATTGCGACCGATTCCCAAGATTTGGAGATCAACTGGATGGTCAGCCAAAATTTGGTTGTAGCGTTCAACTTCAGCTTCAGCATTGTCCTTAACCCCACGAGGCAAGAAACTTTCTTTAAATGGTTTTTGGTTGAACAAGTTTTCTTGCATGAAGTGACGGTAAGACTGAGGATTGTCGCCATCAAGGCCTACATACTCATCAAGGTTGACACTTGTTAGATTTGAAAAATCAAGGTCACTCTCAACAATTTCCTTGTAAAATTCAAGCGGACTGCTTCCAGTCGCAAGTCCTAGGGTTTGAGCTCCGTTGGCCAATTTTTCCTTCAAAATCTCAAAAGCAACTTTTCCACCTTCGATTTGGTTTTCAACTTTAATAACTTTCATCTTTTCATCCTCCGTTTCTGTCTATATTTATTATATGGTATAGACCAATTTTTGTCAAGTGAAAACGATTTAATTTCTAAAAAAGAGCGTCCAAACTTGAAACATGTTATAATGGATAGGATTAGAACTTAGAAAGAATGAACAGATATATGAATACAGCTGATTTTGACTTCCACTTACCCGAGGAATTGATTGCCCAAACGCCCCTTGAAAAACGGGATGCCTCTAAACTCCTCATCGTCAATCGTGAAACGGGAGAAATGCAGGATAAACACTTCCACTCCATTATTGATATGCTGGAACCTGATGATGCCCTTGTTATGAACGACACCCGCGTTCTACCTGCCCGCCTCTATGGTCAAAAGGAAGAAACAGGAGGCCATGTGGAACTGCTCCTACTCAAAAACATTAGTGGCGATGAGTGGGAAGTTCTGGCTAAACCTGCCAAACGCCTCAAGGTTGGTACTCGTGTCAGCTTTGGTGATGGCCGTCTCAGCGCTGTCGTTACGGAAGAATTGACCCACGGAGGCCGCATTGTCCGCTTTGAATACCAAGGAATTTTCCTAGAAGTTTTGGAAAGTCTGGGTGAAATGCCGTTGCCGCCTTATATCCATGAAAAACTGGATGACCGTGAACGCTATCAAACCGTTTACGCCAAGGAAAGTGGCTCTGCTGCAGCGCCGACTGCTGGTCTTCACTTCACCAAAGAACTGCTGGCAGAAATCCAAGCTAAGGGTGTTCATCTAGTCTATCTGACTCTCCATGTCGGACTCGGAACCTTTAGACCTGTCTCTGTGGACAATTTGGATGAACACGAAATGCACTCAGAATTCTACCAACTTTCTGAGGAAGCAGCTGCAACCCTCCGCTCTGTCAAAGAAAATGGTGGTCGCGTCATCGCTGTCGGAACCACTTCTATCCGCACCTTGGAAACTATTGGTTCCAAGTTTGATGGGCAAATCCAAGCAGATTCTGGCTGGACCAATATCTTTATCAAGCCTGGCTATGAATGGAAGGTCGTGGATGCCTTCTCAACCAACTTCCACCTGCCAAAATCAACTCTGGTCATGTTGGTTTCTGCCTTTGCAGGTCGTGAATTAGTCTTAGATGCCTACCATCATGCCATCCAAGAACACTACCGCTTCTTCAGTTTTGGCGATGCCATGTTTATTTATTGAGCAAGAATTTCTCTAAATCTTCTAATACCAATAAATCGCTAAGATATTATATCTACAATAGATTGCGTTGACTCTCCAAATTGATTCATCTATATTTTCTTCGCTGTTTATAAATCAAAATGCAAGACACATGAGTAGCACCATATTTGTTACTCTTACCTGTCCTCTCAAGAGACTGTTATGAGTTGTTTCAGAATCATTCACTACTTTGACCCTGACTCTCCTTAGTCTCAAAATCAAAGACTTATACTCTTCAAAAATCTCTTCAAACCGCGTCAGCTTCATCCACAACCTCAAAACAGTGTTTTGAGCTGACTTCGTCAGTTCTATCTACAGCCTCAAAGCAGGGCTTGGAGCAACCTGCTGCTAGTTTCCTAGTTTGCTCTTTGATTTTCATTGAGTATTAAACAAAAAGTGAACAAACCTGAATTCTAATGTACAGAAGACTAGGCTTGTTCACTTTTTTATAGTCGCTATAAGATGAGCTTATCTATAGCTTTTTATACATAATTATATATTCAGACATACTATTATCAATTGTGTCGCAGGGAGGAATCTATTAACGCACCCATTCACCATTATCATTGACTCTATAGCCATCTATACTTGTATTGACCGCTAGCTCACCCGATGCATTTACATAATACCATTTACTACCAACTTGGAACCATTGATTAGCTTTCATAGAACCGTTGCTGTTGAGGTAGTACCATGAACCATTATTTTGTAGCCAACCTGTCTCCATGGAACCATTATCGTTTAGATAGTACCATGAACCATCAACTTGTACCCAACCTGTTGCCATGGAACCGTTAGAGTTGAGATAGTACCATGAACCATCAACTTGTACCCAACCTGTTGCCATGGAACCGTTAGAGTTGAGATAGTACCATGAACCATTCACTTGTACCCAACCTGTTGCCATGGAACCGTTAGAGTTGAGATAGTACCATGAACCATTCACTTGTACCCAACCTGTTGCCATGGAACCATCAGTATTATAAAAATACCACATACCATTTTCTTGTTTCCAGCCTGTTGTTGGAGCAACTGGTTTAGATGGTTCTACTGCTGCGTTTGTTCCTTGGTTAGATGTAACAGATACAGGATACGAAGGAATAGATGATTTCTTAGGAACAACAACTTTTTCAGGTTCTCTCGTCCCTCTCCTTATACGTCTTTTTACCATCTCTTTAGTAATTTGACGAGAAGTAGTTTCTTCAATTGTTCCATCACGTTCATCTACAGTATACATTGTAGTAAGCGTAATTTCACCAATTTCTCCTGCTTCTTCTACTTCTTGACCTTTATCAAGGGTTGGGTCATCGAGATATTCTGTTTCAATTGGAATTACTTGGACAAGAACTTGGGGCTTGGTTCCTTTTTTAACAACTCTTGTTTGAGAGTCTTCTTTTTGACTTAAAGTACTCTCAGTTACTTGTCCACTCTTTCCATCTACATCATAAGTTATCGTTGTAACTGTTTTCCCATTCTTTCCTAGAGTAATCTCTTGCTCCTGTCCTGCAGAAAGGTCGTTGTCTGCTTCATATTTAGTAGCAAATGGAACAAGAACTTCTTCAACCTTGCTCTTGGCTGGAACTTTGATAACTGTGTCTGTCGGTTCTTTTCTGTCTATAGTAACCTTTTCTGTGACCTTACCAGTCTCTGAATCAACATCGTAGGTCCTTGTCGTGGTTACAGTTCCGTCCTCTCCGTCAATTGTAACAGGATTTTCACTACGGTCTTTAGTTTCATCTTTTTCAAAACGGATAACACTTGTAGGAAGAACTTCACGCTCAACCTTGCTTTTGGCTGGAACTTTGATAACTGTGTCTGTCGGTTCGTTTCTGTCTATAGTAACCTTTTCTGTGACCTTACCAGTCTCTGAATCAACATCGTAGGTCCTTGTCGTGGTTACATAGCCATCCTCTCCGTCAGTTGTAATAGGATTTTCACTACGGTCTTTTGTTTCATCTTTTTCATAGCGGATAACACTTGTAGGAAGAACTTCACGCTCAACCTTACTTTTGGCTGGAACTTTGATAACTGTGTCTGTCGGTTCTTTTCTGTCTACAGTAACCTTTTCTGTGACCTTACCAGTCTCTGAATCAACATCGTAGGTCGTTGTCGTGGTTACAGTTCCGTCCTCTCCGTCAATTGTAATAGGATTTTCACTACGGTCTTTTGTTTCATCTTTTTCAAAACGAATTCGCGTACTTGAAATTTTCTTGGTTACTACCTTAGGTTTAGTCGCTACTTTTACAATAATATCCCCATTATCAGCTTCATCATACTCTATTCCCTCTTCTTTATCTCTAGTATCATCTCTGACATATTGAATCCCATCAGCAGCATGAACAAAACTTGTATTCAGGATTCCTCCTAAAAATAAAGTTAGCCCGACTATCACAGAACCAAAAATCTTTCCGAGTTTACGTAATGCATAGCGCTTATTGGTATTAAATTTTTCCATTACATCCTCCTTCTAAAAGTTACTACTTCTAGTATAGCATCTTTTCTGGCAAATGTTAAACAATATGTTTTATATATTAAATAAACTCAGAATGATATATTGATTATTGAACTAACACTTTAACTATATCGTAATCAATCTCATATATAGAAGATTACAGACATCTTATCTAAATACATGCTAATATATTTAGATACAAACATTCCAACTTGGTAATTTTCACTCATCTTTCATCATTCTTTATACAACTATGCAGTAGCAATCGAATAGTTTGCTCATCAGAATGAGACTATTTTAATGTTAGATATTTTGATAGAAAAACATAAATAAAATTGGTGGAATTTAATTCCCTAACTCGATAGAGGATTCTATTTTAAATTTAACAACAGCTAGGATTACACTATAAAAAGCGTATTACCACCTGTTCGGCTGGAGAATCTAGTCGATTAGCTCCCTCTTAGTTACAAGCTTAAAGCGATTTTTTAACTAATACTAAACAAAATTAAAGAAGGAACTAGAACATCTGTCTTGTACTAATCAACATGCTATTTTAAATTTGCAAATAAACTTGGGATGCCCATTATTATATTTACAATAAATAGTTGACTTCGATGGAAGCAGAAAATAGAATTCAACATTCTTCCCTACTTATCTGATAATAAATAAGATCCGCAAGATAGCCTTTTCTCTCTACACCATTAACAATGGTTTGTAGATAGGACATTCCAGCCTTTTCCATGACACGACCTGAAGCTGAGTTGAGACTGGCATATCGAGCTTTGACTTTTTGAAAGCCTACTTGAGTAAAACAAAAGTCCAAGACAGCTTTTAAGGCCTCTGTCATAAGACCACGACCCCAATAGTTTTTTCCTAAAACATAGCCAATTTCACAAGAAGAATCGTTCTCATCTATTGCAACGATGCTGATATCTCCTATCACTTGTTCTGGGTTCTCTTTGAGACAAATGGCCCATTTGTAATAGTTAGGATTGGTATAGGAGGCAACCCAATTACGAATCGAGTTTCGAGTCACCTCGACATCAGAATGAGGATCCCAGGTGACATAGGTCAGATTCTCAGCGGATGAAGCCCAATTTTGAAACATAGCTTCTGCATCACTTTCCACAAATCTTCTTAAAATCAAACGGTCTGTCTGTAATGTTTGCGTACCGATAGATTTCATGATGCTACCTCACTTTCTGATATATGATTTCTATTCAATCTCCATTTAGATTTGCTTTACTTTTGAATTTCAAGGTAATACGCTAAAAAGGTCCACTGGACTTTCTTCGTTTTCTTATTTCTAGGCCCAGGTTAAAAAAACTAACCTCAGTAACAGCTAGAAAACAAGTTTTTCATCTAGTTCCTTGACGCAGTCGCTGTCTGGTTTGAAATGCGCTCTAGCAAGCTTTTTCAAACCTAGTCATCGTTGCGGGGGTGAGACAACAGAATCGAACTCTTCGAGTTACCGATTCTGCCTCGTTTTCTTATTTATAGACTCGGGCTGAAAACCTCCACTGGATGCTATTCTTGCTCTCAAGTTTCAAGGGTCAAGCTAAAAAGGTCCACTGGACCTTCTCTCACTTTCTTATTTCAATGTGAGAGGCTGAAAACCTCCACTGGAGGTTCCTCATTTTCTTATTTCTAAACTCGGGCTAAAAAGGTCCCCCGGACCTTTTTACTCCCAAAAGTCATCAAATATGGTGATTGGTAGGTGGCGTTTGTGTTGGCCTTTATGCCACCAGTTTTCGATTGTTACTTGGGCTTCTGGGCTGATTGTTTTGCCTTCTAGGTAGTCGTCAATCTCTTCATAAGTGACTCCGAGTGCGACTTCATCAGCTAGACCTGGTTTGTCTTCTTCTAGATCTGCTGTTGGGATTTTTTCATAAAGGGCTGGGTCTGCACCAAGTTCCTTCAAGAGTTGTTTTCCTTGACGCTTATTGAGGCGGTAAAGAGGGAGAATATCTGCACCACCGTCACCAAACTTGGTAAAGAAACCTGTGATATTTTCCGCTGCGTGGTCTGTTCCAATGACCGCTCCGCTATGGGAACCAGCAAGGGCATACTGAGCAATCATACGGCAACGAGCCTTGATATTGCCCTTGTTGAAGTCTGAAACAGAACTACCTGTCGCTTCGACTGCTGCCGTCATGGCGTCGGCTGATTCCTTGATATTCACAACCAAGCTGATATCTGGTTGGATGAAAGCAAGAGCTTTTTGAGCATCTGCTTCATCAGCTTGCACTCCGTATGGCAGGCGGATAGCGATAAATTTGTAGCTGTCATCTCCCGTTTCAGCTCGCAGTTCTTCCATAGCTAATTGAGCTAATCGACCTGCCAAGGTCGAGTCTTGTCCCCCAGAAATCCCTAGCACAAAAGTTTTAAGAAAGGGATGTTTTTTCAGGTATCTCTTTAAGAAATCAATGGAACGACGGATTTCTTCCTGGGCATCAATCACTGGTTTGACACCCAGCTCTTGGATAATCGTTTCTTGCAAACTCATTCTTCTTCTCCTTCACCAAGAGCTTCCTTGCGCATTTTGTCTATCAAGTCCATCTTGTCTTGCCATACATCACGCGCCAAATCCACTGGATAATGCTGTGGATTAAGCACGCGCTTGTACTCATCCCAAAGCTTGTCGAATTCCTTACGAGCATAATCCTGAATCTCAGTCAAGCTAGGCAGGTTGTAAATCAATTTTCCGTCTTTAAAGATATCCACCAAGAGAGACACGGCATCAAAATTACGAACGGTCTTCTTGATGTAGGTATAAGTCGGATGGAACATCTTGATTTCTGTCATGTCACTCACATCAACACCATCATAAGTGATATAATCGCCTTCTGACTTGCCTTTTTCACGACTGGTAATGCGCCACACCTGCTTCTTACCTGGCGTAGACACTTTTTCCGCATTATTTGACAGCTTGATGGTATTGCGCATCTGGCCATTTTCATCTTCGATTGCAACAATCTTGTAAACTGCCCCAAGAGCTGGCTGGTCATATGCTGTAATCAGCTTAGTACCTACTCCCCAAACATCAATCTTAGCGTGTTGCATTTTGAGGTTAAGGATGGTATTTTCATCAAGGTCATTTGATGCATAAATCTTAGCATCAGTAAATCCTGCCTCGTCCAGTTGTTGACGAACTTTTTTAGAAATATAGGCAATGTCTCCAGAGTCAATGCGGACACCAAGGAAATTAATCTTGTCACCAAGTTCACGCGCAACCTGAATAGCAGCTGGCACACCGATACGAAGGGTATCATAGGTATCTACAAGAAAGACGCAATTTTTGTGGGTCGCAGCATAAGCCTTGAAAGCCTCATAGTCGTTGCCATAAACCTGTACCAAGGCATGGGCATGAGTCCCCAAGACAGGAATGCCAAAGAGTTTACCAGCACGCACGTTGCTAGTTCCATTGGCGCCACCAATCACCGCTGCGCGTGTTCCCCAGATAGCAGCATCCATTTCTTGTGCCCGACGTGTCCCAAACTCCATCAAGGGTTCATCTTCGATGACCGAACGAATACGAGCTGCCTTGGTCGCCACCAAGGTCTGGTAGTTGACAATATTCAAAAGGGCCGTTTCGACCAACTGACATTGAGCTAGAGGACCTTCCACCTGCACAATCGGTTCATTAGCAAAAACCAAGTCCCCTTCTTGGGCAGAACGAACGGTCAACTCCAACTTGAAATTGCGAAGGTAATCCAAGAATGCTCCATGATAGCCTAGTAACTCCAAATAGGCAATATCACTATCTGAAAAACGCAAGTCTTCAAGATAATTCACAATTCTTTCCAAACCAGCAAAAACCGCATAGCCGTTCTTAAAAGGCTGTTGGCGGAAATAAACCTCAAAGACCGCCTTTTTATTGTGAATCCCTTGGTCAAAGTAAACCTGCATCATGTTGATCTGGTACAAGTCCGTGTGCAATGTCAAACTATCATCTGGATACATACTTTTCCTACTTCCTTAGCTAGAAACTCATGAAAATTTTCAAGAACTTTCACATATTCCAATAAATTAGTACTATTATATCACATTTTAGCTGGATTGAGAAAAGAGTAACAAGCTATTCACCACTCTCGACTACATACTTTATCACTTAAAAATAAAAAAGGACAGCTAATCCCTTGCGCATCAAGGGATTTCGCCATTCTTTAATCTCGTTTAAGTGTTGTATATAGAGCTTTGCATAATTTTTTAAAACTAAACAACTACATTAAGCACGAACTGTGACGCTGGTTCCATCTTCCTTATAAAGATTGATAAGCCCCTCTTTAAGAGCTCGAACCATATCTCCTGCTTGCACAGGTTGAGGCACCTTGATTGTCAAGAGTTCCATTGGATTTGGAGCGCGGTCGATTTTATTGCCTTTGGCATCATGTAAATCTTCGATATACGTTTCAAAATGACGGAAACCTGGGCCATAAAACTCAACTTGGTCGCCTTCGTTAATAACGTTCCGTTGACGAATGGTTGCCGTTTGAGTCGCATCATCATAAGAAACCACTTCAGCAACAAACTTGTATTCAGGGATTTTACGGCGAGCACCAAACAACTGCTCATTTTCAGATGGTGTACCGTAGTAGAAACCAGTTGCTAATTCACGTTGGGCAACCTTCCACATCTCATCCACCAAGTCTTGCTTGATAGATTCAAACTTTTCAGGACTTTCAAGATATGCATCCACAGCCGCCTTGTAGCAGTTGGTTACTGTTGATACGTAGTGAATAGACTTCATACGTCCTTCGATTTTTAGACTGTCCACACCATTTTCAATCATATCTGGGATATGGTCAATCATAGACATGTCAACGGCTGACATTGAAAATTCTTCAGGAATTTCACCCTTCAAGCTCTTACGTTCTTTCCCAAATGGCATATCGTAAAGGTCGTATTTCCAACGGCATGACTGAGAACATCCACCACGGTTGGCATCACGCATACTCATGTGGTTTGAAAGAGTACAACGTCCAGAGTATGAAATACACATGGCTCCATGGACAAAGGCTTCAATCTCAACATCTGTACGTTTGCGGATTTCAGCCAATTCTTCCATTGAAACCTCACGCGCCAAAACGACACGAGTCAAGCCCAGTTCTTTCCAGAACTCAAGAGTTTCATAGTTAGTGGCACTGGCTTGGGTAGAGAGATGGATTTCAAGACCTGGTGCTTCTGTCGCTGCAATCATAATCAAGGCTGGGTCAGATACGATAACTGCTGCAATGCCGATATCACGTAGTTTACGGAACCACTCACCAGCACCAGCTTCATTTCCTTCGTGCATAACCATATTGGCAGCTACATAGACCTTAGCTCCATACTTAGCCGCAAACTGCACGCCTTCTTCCATCTGTTCGAAAGTAAAGTTGCCTGCACGGCTACGAAGACCATAGGCCTGACCACCGATAAAGACAGCATCTGCCCCATACTGAACAGCTACTTTTAGCTTCTCTAAAGTCCCTGCAGGTGATAAAACCTCAGGACGTTTTAATGTTTTTGTCATGTTTTCTCCTATTTGCAATATAAAAGTTTGACGTTTTTCCTTCTCATTTTATAGTAAATAAGCCATAAAATCAAGCCTAGACAGATTGTTTTGACAATTCTAATCTTTTAAACTTTGCATAATAACTGTTAAACTGTCGAAAATTAACCCAGTTTTAACAGGTAGTCAAAAAGTCTAGAAAAGTAAAAACCAGTACCCAAAGATACTGGCTAATTAAACTACCATAAATTAGTCCTTAGATGACTATTCCCACTCTACTGTTGCAGGTGGTTTACTTGTAATATCATAGACGATACGGTTAACATGATCCACTTCGTTTACGATACGTACTGAGATTTTTTGAAGCACTTCCCATGGAATTTTGGCAAAATCAGCAGTCATACCATCGATAGAGGTAATAGCACGGATTGCAATTGTGTAGTCGTACGTACGACCGTCACCCATAACACCGACTGAACGAACACCTGTATTAACTGTGAAGTATTGCCAGATATCGCGGTCAAGACCAGCTTTGGCAATTTCTTCACGAAGGATAGCATCTGATTCACGAACGGTTTCAAGTTTCTCTTCAGTGATTTCACCCATGACACGGATAGCAAGTCCTGGTCCTGGGAATGGTTGGCGCCATACGATATGGTCTGGCATACCAAGCTCTGTACCAAGAGCACGAACTTCGTCTTTATAGAGAGTGTTGAGTGGTTCAATCAATTCAAACTGCATGTCTTCTGGAAGACCACCCACGTTGTGGTGTGACTTGATAGTTTGAGCTGTATCCGTACCAGACTCGATAACGTCTGTGTATAAGGTACCTTGAGCAAGGAATTTCACATCTTTGAGCTTGCTTGCTTCGTCATCGAATACATACACAAACTCGTTACCAATGATTTTACGTTTTTGTTCAGGGTCAGAAACGCCAGCAAGTTTGTCAAGGAAACGTTTAGCAGCGTCTGCTTTGACGATATTCAAACCAAACTTACCACCAAGCATGTCCATAACTTGGTCCGCTTCTCCTTTACGAAGAAGACCGTGATCCACGAAGATACAGATCAATTGATCGCCAATCGCTTTTTGGAGAAGAACTCCAACAACTGAAGAGTCAACACCACCTGATAGACCAAGAAGGACACGTTTATCACCGACGGTTTCACGAATTTTTTGGATCTGCATATCAATGAAGTTATCCATTGACCAATCGCCTTTAGCCTTACAAATGTTAAGGGCAAAGTTACGAAGGATATCATTTCCGTATATAGAATGGCGAACTTCAGGGTGGAATTGGATACCGTAAATGTGTTTATCTGGGTTTTCAATGGCTGCATAAGGGCAGTCAGCTGATGTTCCAGTACGAACAAAGTCAGCAGGAATCTCAGTAACTGCATCACCATGGCTCATCAAAACAGTCTGTTCATCAGGTGTTGATTCAAAAAGAGCTGATGGTGTGTGAGTAAGAGTTGATTGACCGTATTCACGATTTCCAGCATCACCTGCAGGAACAACTTTTCCTCCAAGTTTATGGGTCAATAACTGCATACCGTAACAAATTCCCAAAATAGGAATTCCGAGTTCGAAGATTTCTGGGTCAATATCAAATGAACCATCTTCGTATACAGAGTTTGGACCACCTGAAAGGATGATTCCTACAGGATTGATTTCACGAACTTCAGTAGCTGAAATTTTATGGCTTTTTAGTTCTGAAAAAACACCAATCTCACGGATACGGCGTGAAATCAGCTGGTTGTATTGGCTACCATAGTCCAATACGATGATTTTTTCTACATCTTGCAAATCAGTTGAAATGTTGCTCATCTTTTTCCTTTCTCAAAAGAAATATCTTTTTTCAATATTCTATCACAAATAAGGGCGAATTACCAACTAATACTCAATGAAAATCAAAGAGCAAATTAGGAAGCTAGCCGCAGGTTGCTCAAAACACTGTTTTGAGGTTGCAGATAGAGCTGACGTGGTTTAAAGAGCTTTTCGAAGAGTATAAACAAGGCGAAGTTTGACTTTTTCTAGTTTACTGGGGTACAATAGAGAAAAGATAGAAATGAAGTGAAAAATATGCTACCTGCTTATATGAAAATCCATGATCAGATTAAAAAGGATATTGACGAGCACCGTTGGGCTATTGGAGAAAGACTCCCTAGTGAACGAGATTTAGCAGAGCAGTTTGCGGTTAGTCGGATGACCCTCCGCCAAGCTGTATCTCTATTAGTTGAAGAAGGTGTTTTAGAGCGTCGTGTAGGAAGCGGCACCTTTGTTTCCAGTACTCGAGTACAAGAGAAGATGCGAGGGACAACCAGTTTTACTGAAATTGTTAAGTCCCAAGGTAAAGTACCCTCTAGTCAACTCATTTCCTACAGAAAAACCATTCCCAATGAGCAGGAAGTTGCCAAGCTAGGAATTTCTCCAACGGAGAATATTATCCGAATGGAACGGGTTCGCTATGCCGACAATGTTCCTCTGGTTTATGAAGTTGCTTCTATTCCTGAAAAATTCATTAAGGACTTTAAAAAAGAAGAAATCACCAGTCATTTCTTTCAAACTCTGCAAAAACACGGCTACCGTATTGGTAAATCACAGCAGACCATCTATGCTCGTCTTGCTAAAGAAAAGATTGCCCACTATTTGGAAGTTGAAAAAGGCCATGCTATTCTTGGTTTGACTCAGGTTTCCTACCTAGAAGATGGTACTGCTTTTGAATACGTAAAAAGTCAATATGTAGGCGAACGCTTTGAATTTTATCTTGAAAACAATTAGATCACTATGCAAAAACTCTCTGTCACAGACAAAGAGGCTTTTTTATTTTTCTAAGAGCAAATCTTTCAACGAAATCAAAGTTACTGCAATTAAAATCATTGCCATACCAAGAAAATCAATGGGATAAAATTGTTCATTCATGATTAGGAAGGCAAAGAAAACCGCCGATATTGGCTCAATTGAAGCCAACAAGCTTGACTTGACCGGCCCAATCAGACTGGCTCCTTTTAGAAAGGCTGTATAGGCAAAGACAGTCCCGATAAGGATAATACCTGCAAAAGCAAGGAGAAAATCAAGACTAGTCGGTATACTGGCCTGTAGCACCCCTGTAAAAGGAAGGGCGACCAAACCAGCTATAACCATTCCCACACCAATGACCAAACTGCTCCCCCACTTCTTAATCAAGGCTATGGGCAAAATGATATAAAGTGCGTAAGTCAGAGCAGAAAAGAGACCCCAGAACAGACCTGCAGGTGTTATAGATAACTGGTCCAACTGCCCATGAGTGGCGATCAGGAAGGTTCCTCCAATGGCGAATATGATGGAAATAATCTCTCCCAGTGTCGGCGCCACCTTATCCTTGATACAGCTATAAATTAAAATTCCGACAGGGCAAACATACTGAAGCACTGTCGCGGTACCTGCATTGGTCTCCTGAATAGCAGTTAGATAGGCAAATTGATTGAGGAAGAGACCAATTAGAGCAAAAATAAGAAGAGACAGCAAACTCTTCTTATCCGTTAAAAAGGCCAGCATTTTATCCTTTGCAGTAACATAAGCCAAGAGCATGAGAATTCCACCAGCGATTAAAAGTCGTAAGTTAGTCAAGACCAGAGCCGAAATTCCGTGCACCATCAGGTATTGACCACTCGTTCCCGACAAACCCCAAGCAATACCAGCCACAACTGTTAGTAAAGTCCCTTTTAAACTATTTGACATGTCTCTCCTTACTCTTCTTTGCGAATCAAGTCCATCACTTGATTGCGGTCTAAAATCCATTGAGCCCTCTCATCCTTTTCATAGGTACGATTCGATAGGAAAATAGCCGCTTCTTGCTTCTGGCGATTCCACATAATAAAGGTACCCGTATAGCCCGTATGGTCTAGCCAATCTCCTTCCAAATTCCATGCCAAAGAACGTTCCTTGTCATCCAAAGGAGAAAAATTTTGACTCAAATCTCTTGCAAAATCATCTGTTAAATAGTGTTCTAAAAAGATTTGTAAATCCTTTACAGTCGAAAATAAACCAGCACTACCTGCATGTCTGCCCAGGAGACGAGCCTTGGGATCATGTACCACACCAGCCTCTACACCTCTAACTGTCGGAACAGCAAGCTCAACAGGTCCAAATTGGGTTTCCGTCATTCTCCAAGGATTCCAAACTTGTTCTTGTAAAATCACATCCAAGTCTTGATTAAAGATTCTTTCCAAGATAAAACCTAACAGCAAAAAATGGACATCCGAATAAAGAAAGGCTGGCTGACTTCGTCTGTTGAGATGAAACATCGCTTTCTTTAATTCAGGGGCTGTTAAAAGATCACGATTAGGAATAAAAGGATCAAGATTTGTAGCGTGGGTCAAGAGCTGGCGAATAGTGATGTCTGTATAATCACTCTCAGGTAAAAAATCGGTTACTGGTCTGTCAATATCTAATTGGCCGTTTTCCCACAAGAAGGTAAAAACGGTGCCAACCCCAACAACCTTGCTGACACTAGCTAGGTCATAAACTAGTCCTGCCTCAGTCTGCAAGCCATGCTCTGGGTCACTCTGTCCTAAATAGAACTCCGTCCATTGATGGTCCTTAAAATACGCAAAAGAGGCTCCGGGATAGATCCCTGCCTCGATTTGTTCTTCTATTTTTTTAATAATCTTGGTCCACTTCATACTTCTTCAAACCACAATTCAACATTATTTCTATCTTTACCAAGGAAGAATTTTTCAGACTTAGGAATAAAATATTCGGTAGACTCAAACTTCTGGCGAAGACTTGCTATATCTAGTTCATTGACCAAGAACTTGAGCATAGATAAGTCCCAAGTAACCGTATTGTCCACAGTCAAATCTTGCCCCTGAGCTGGTATAAAATCAAGTAATGGCCCAATTTCAGATAGTTCCAAGAAACTATCTACATCCGTTGGGAGGTGTAATTCCATGGAAATCTCAAATTTACTTAAAGAAATTGACTCCAGATCTGTTTGAAATTCAGGTTTTTCTACTACTTCAACTAGACTTGCTCTATCATCTTCTGCATGGATCAAAACCAAATCATCTTCTGGCGAGTAAATTTCAAAAGCGTAGCCATTTTGCCCCTTATATAATTGATGAATCGAATCTGTTTTAGATAAGAGCCCTTCGATTTCCAAGGGATTTTCCACCTTGACAATCAATCTAGCCAGTTTTTTTCGTCCCTCTACTTTACGAGTACGCATACTTGGAGCTTCTTCTAAAACCAGCTTTTCAAGACCTGTTTGATCACCTAGTGATAGAAAGGCTGACTCCTCTAACAAGGCCTTCATTCCAAGGGTTTCAATATAAAATGTTTCATTTAATTTTCTATTATTAACTTTTAAAGTAGGAATAATCCGTACAATTTGATTCACATTCATAAATTCCTCCATCACTTTTTATTTTAAAGGATTTTAGAATTTTTTACAAGATATTATGCTCAGATTTAACATTATTTAGCTATTTAGTAAAGATAATCTTTCAAAGATTTTGTCAAAACCTGATAACCAGCAACACTAAGGTGCAACCCATCAGTTGTATAATCTTTTTTGAGTTGGCCTGCCTGGTCTGTCAAACTATCAAAAACTGGCACAAATTCTACCTGCATATAGGCAGAAGCAAGCTCTTGATAGGCTTGATTCCATTTCTGAATTTTTTCATTCGTGCGGATATAGACTGTCTGCTTGTACTCCTCTCCCTCATTGACTGGCAAAATGGAAAGCAATTTAATCTCAGTCAATGGATAATCGCAAGCAATAGACTGTATGATAGCTTCGAGATTATTGAGAGCCTCATTCACAGGCACATCTTTTCCGATATCATTTGTCCCAATCAAAAGGACAATTTTATCTACTGCTCCACCGTACAGATGCGCATCTAGATTTTCTAATAACAGCCCTGTCTGATAACCTCGAATGCCTCGATTGACAATTGTCTTTGAAGTCCCAAACAACTCCTGCAGAGGATAATACTCAACAATGGAATCCCCAATAAAAAGAATGTCTGGTTCTAGAACAGAAACTTGATTTAAGTGACGATACTTGGTTTGAATTTTTTCTTGTTCCTTCAGTAACCAATTTTCTAATAACTGTACTGCCACTTCATTCTCCTTTTTCTAACCAGTTTTCCAAGACTTGATAAACTCCTCCTTGGCTGTTGGCTGGCGCTAGAGCAGTCGCCACAGCTTTGGCTTTATCATCAGCATTTTCCATCGCATAGGCAATTCCAGCCATTTCCAGCATTTCAACATCATTTTCACTGTCACCAAAAGCCATAATTTGTTGGGGATTCAAGTCCCAGCGCTTGAGTAATTCTTCCAAGCCCCATGCTTTATGAATTCCAGCTTGGAGGATATCAATGCAACCATAGCCACTGGATACAGCCCGAACACGGCCATCAAAGAGGTCATTGATTTCTTCCAAGACCGAACTCAAACGTTCCTCTCCAACAACCATACTCATCTTGAGCACACCACCAAAGAGGTCAGAGGTTAATTCGTCCACAAATTGCATCCGTTGGTAGAATTTTTCAATCATTTCTGGAGTCATAAAACTTTCCAAATCTGTAAAAATCGTACCTTCCTTGACGAAACCACCCTTCATCCCCGTTACAACAAACTGGTCCTGACACGCTCGACCCTTGAAATGAGCCAAAGCCTTATCGACAATGGCATCATCCCAAGTCTGAGCCTGAATCAATTCATTATTTTCAAAAATACGAGCACCGTTGGCAACAACCAAAACCACTCGATCCACCAAATGCTCCAGTAGTTGCCTCATGCGGTGAATTTCATTGCCCGTCGCGATGACAAAACGAATCCCCCTTTGATCCAACTGATCTAAAATCTTTTCCAAGCGTGGGATATCCAGCTGGCCTCGAGCATCCAGCAAGGTTCCATCCATATCTGTCGCAATTACCTTAATCGTCATTTACTTTCCTCTGGATTCAAGCTAATCCCACTTCAATCCCACATGTTCGTTCATTTCTTTGTAGGCTGTATCAATTCGTTCCTTAGTCGCTTCATCTAATTGGTCACGATGACTGCCACCCTCTATAAAATCTTCCAAGATATAGGTTTGATAATGATATAAAGGATAGCCTTCTGGTGAAAAGGTTCCCTTTGGTGTTCGATTGACCCAAGTAGGATGAGCTTTAGCTGTTCCGATAGTTGTTTTTCCATCCTTCTTCTTAATGGTCACGTCCATGAGAACGCCACGTTCAGTCCACTTAGCATTTTCTTCATCTCCCATAGATTCAATCCGTTGATTGGAAATGAAGTTCCCCATTGAATAGATAATGAGTTTCTTTTCTCCATCTTTTTCAACCGTTTCAGATGGTTCCACAACGTGAGGATGCCCTCCAAAGATGATATCCGCCCCCCAATCAATCATCTTGTGATAAAGAGCTTTTTGTTCTTCAGTTGGTTCCAATCGATACTCAACACCCATCTGAGGCATGATAATGGTGATATCTGCTTCCTTCTCTGCACGTTCAATTTCAGCCTTCATCTTATCTTCGTTTAAATCTGAAAGATAACGATTATAGTCTTCCTGAGAAATATACTGTTCAATTCCATTGAATCCATAGGAATAGGCCAAAAGAGCAACCTTGATACCATTCACTTCCTTAATGACCAGCGGAGCCTGATCACGTGGCTCGTGCGTATAAACTCCGATTGGAGTGATTCCAGCTTTCTCAATAATATCGGCCGTTGAAATAACTCCCTCAATTTGCGAATCCAAAATATGATTATGAGCTAAATCTAGCACATGATAACCTGCATCCTTAATGGCATCCATAACTTCAGCAGGAGCATTAAAGAGAGGATAACCTGCTAAATAATGATCCTTATTGATGGTTCCTTCAAAATCACCAATAGCTAAGTCTGCTTGCTTAAGCCAAGGAGTCACATACTCAAAATTCTCATGAAAGTCATAGGTACCGTCTTCTTTTTTAGCTGAAAAGAAAAGTCCATCGTGGTAGAGCAAATCTCCGTTGGCCATAATTCTAGCAGATTTTTCCTCTTCCTGCTCCTGAGACTTTTGCTTAGTCCCTTCTTGAGAAATAGTATCTCGTTTTTGACTGGTCAGAGGCATGCCTTGGAAACTTTCAAACAATAAGACCAAGCCCATTGATAAAGCAACTGCTAGCAAGAGTACCGCCACAAATCCTTTATTGCTCCACTTGCGATAACTCCTAAAAAAGTTTACCAAGCCCTTCATAAAACGAAAAGCTAAACCACCCTGATTTCTATCTTGTCTTCTTTTCATCTTCATTCTCCCTACTTTCTTACGCAAGCCTTTTCTTTTTATTATATCATAGATAAGTAATTCTTTCACAATTGATACTCTTCGAAAATCTCTTCAAACCACGTCAGCGTCGCCTTACCGTATATATGTTACCGACTTCGTCAGTTCTATCTACAACCTCAAAGCAGTGCTTTGAGCAACCTACGGCTAGCTTCTTAGTTTGCTCTTTGATTTTCATTGAGTATGAATTGAACTTCCTATCTATTTTCTATAAATCCTAAATGCCGTAATGCTTTCAATCCTTGTCATTTTGTGTTATCATGTAGAGGTAATGAAAGGAGAGAAAATGTCTGCTATAGAACGTATTACAAAAGCTGCTCACTTAATTGATATGAACGATATTATCCGCGAGGGGAATCCAACTCTACGCGCAGTTGCTGAGGAAGTCACTTTCCCCCTATCTGACCAGGAAATTATCCTAGGCGAAAAGATGATGCAATTCCTTAAACATTCCCAAGATCCTGTCATGGCTGAAAAGATGGGGTTACGCGGTGGGGTTGGACTTGCTGCTCCTCAATTGGATATCTCAAAACGCATTATCGCTGTTTTGGTGCCTAATATTGTCGAAGAAGGCGAAACTCCACAGGAAGCCTACGACTTACAAGCCATTATGTACAATCCAAAAATCGTCTCTCACTCGGTTCAAGATGCTGCTCTTGGTGAAGGAGAAGGTTGCCTCTCTGTTGACCGCAACGTGCCTGGCTATGTGGTGCGCCATGCTCGCGTCACTGTTGACTACTTTGACAAGGATGGCGAAAAACACCGTATCAAGCTCAAAGGTTACAACTCCATCGTTGTTCAGCATGAAATTGACCATATTAACGGTATCATGTTTTACGATCGTATCAATGAAAAAGACCCATTTGCAGTTAAAGATGGTTTACTAATTCTAGAATAAAGAAAATCCCGTTGCAAGACGGGGTTTTGTGTTATAATAGAGGCATGAAAACAAACGATATTGTCTATGGCGTACACGCCGTTACCGAAGCCCTCCTTGCAAACACAGGAAACAAACTTTACCTCCAAGAAGATCTCCGAGGTAAGAATGTTGAGAAAGTCAAAGAACTGGCTACAGAAAAGAAGGTGTCCATTTCTTGGACATCAAAAAAATCCCTCTCTGAGATGACTGAAGGTGCTGTGCACCAAGGTTTTGTTCTACGAGTGTCCGAATTTGCCTATAGCGAGCTGGATAACATCCTTGCAAAAACACGCCAAGAAGAAAATCCACTTCTATTGATTCTGGATGGCTTAACTGACCCTCACAACCTAGGATCCATCCTGAGAACAGCCGATGCGACCAATGTTTCAGGAGTCATCATTCCCAAGCACCGTGCTGTCGGAGTAACTCCTGTCGTTGCCAAAACAGCCACAGGTGCTATTGAACACGTTCCAATTGCTCGAGTGACCAATCTGAGCCAAACTCTGGACAAACTCAAGGATGAAGGCTTCTGGACCTTTGGAACGGATATGAACGGTACTCCTTGCCATAAGTGGAATACAAAAGGGAAAATCGCCCTCATCATTGGAAATGAAGGCAAAGGCATCTCTAGCAACATCAAAAAACAGGTCGATGAGATGATTACCATTCCCATGAATGGACATGTTCAAAGTCTCAATGCCAGTGTTGCTGCAGCCATTCTCATGTACGAAGTTTTCCGAAATAGACTATAAAAAAGTTTCCAGTCATCTGATTGGAAACTTTTTTATGATTAACTATGTTCTGTGATAAATTTATAGGTTTCCTGACCAGCGATAGCTCCATCTCCAACTGCTGTTGTTACTTGGCGAAGGTCTTTCAAGCGAACATCTCCAACCGCAAAGATACCATCAACTGCAGTTTTCATGTGGTTATCTGTCACAATCCATCCTGCCTGATCTTGAATATTCAATTCTTTAACAAAATCGCTAACAGGGTCCAAGCCAACATAGATAAAGACACCACCGAAGGCTTGTTCTGTCACTTGACCTGTTTTCACATTTTCAAATACGACAGATTCTACTCGGTTTTCACCCTTAATTTCCTTTACTACAGAATCCCAGATAAAGCTGATTTTCTCATTCGCAAAGGCACGGTCTTGTAAAACTTTTTGAGCACGAAGTTGGTCACGACGGTGAACAATGGTAACAGTCTTTGCAAAACGAGTCAAGAAGAGGGCTTCTTCAACAGCTGAATCTCCACCACCGACTACCAACAAATCTTGGTCACGGAAGAAAGCACCATCACACACGGCACAGTAAGAAACACCACGACTGTTCAGTTCTTCTTCTCCAGGTACTCCCAAAGGACGGTGTTTAGAGCCAGTTGCTACGATAACGGTACGTGTTTCATATGTTTGGTCATCGGTCATCACTTTCTTAAAATCACCATGGTCTTCTATATTTTCAACATAACCATAGATGTGCTCAACACCAAGATTTTCAAGTGGTTCAAACATCTTTTCTGCCAATTCAGGCCCACTAATATTAGCATATCCAGGGTAATTTTCGATATCAGAGGTATTATTCATCTGACCACCTGGCAGACCACCTTCAATCAAGGCTACTTTGAGATTGCTTCGAGCAGCATACAAGGCTGCAGTCATACCTGCAGGTCCAGCACCGATAATAATAGTATCGTACATATAGATTCCTTCTTTCTTGTTGTAACTATCTTTATTCTAACTCTTTCTTGTCAATCAAGCAAGGATTATGCCTTGAAAACAAGAATTAAACTCATAACCGCAAAGGATAATACTGGAACAACCAAAACTCCAATCATAATCATATCATAGAGATGGGCTTGGCGAGCCTTGGCTGTCTTATCAACTCCCGACATGGCTCTCAGTCCAATCCAAATCCCTAAAAAAATCAGGACGAGGATGGTGGTCAAGATCAAACTCTCGAAATATAAAGAAAATAGTTGCAGTAGCATGATTTCTCTCATTTCTATCTTTTTTAAAGAGTAAACTCAGCTAGTCCAGCTAACTGAGTTTTCCTTTATCTATTATATCAAATATAAGTCCGTTTGTAACTAGCGAAGAATTCTTTTGTCCGCTCTTCTTTAGGATGGTGGATAATCTCATCCGGTGTTCCAGACTCAATGATTTTCCCCTTATCTAGGAAGAGAATCTTATCAGCCACTTGGGCTACAAAGGACATATCGTGACTGACTAAAATCATAGTCTGTCCTGACTTAGCAGCATCTGCAATAGACTTCTCTACTTCACCAACCAATTCTGGGTCAAGGGCTGAAGTTGGTTCGTCCAAGAGCAAGACATCTGGTCTCATAGCAAGGGCACGCGCTAGGGCAACCCGTTGCTTCTGTCCACCTGATAAATGGCGAGGATAATGGTTTTCACGGTCCGAAAGCCCAACCTTAGCCAACTCTTCCTTGGCAATCTTAGTCGCTTCTTGGTCAGATAATTTCTTAACGACAACCAAGCCTTCTTTTACATTATCAAGTGCTGTGCGGCGTTCAAACAAATTAAACTGTTGGAAAACCATGGACAGCTTACGGCGTAAGGCAAGGATTTCTTCTTGAGTGATCTTAGAAAAATCAACTGAGAAATCATCAATCTGAATAGAGCCACTGTCAGGTGTTTCAAGATAATTGAGACTGCGAAGGAATGTTGATTTTCCAGCTCCTGAAGAACCAATCAAGGCTACGACTTCTCCTTTTTGAATATCCAAGTCCAGATGATCCAAGACAGTCTGTCCTGAAAAGGATTTGCTTAAATTCGAAATCTTAATCATTAACGAAGGTCTCCTTTCACATCTGTTTGTACTGTATCTGGTGCAGAAATAGCCATTTTTCTCTCGATGAAACGACCGAGGCTTTCAATTCCGATATTGACTACCCAATAAACAAGGGCAACGGAGATAAAGCGTTCAAAATAGCGATAATCAGCTCCACCCAAAATCTGAGCTTGGGCAAAGACTTCCACAACACCCGCACTAAAGGCTAGGGAAGTTCCCTTGGTCAAGCCGATGAGGGAGTTAATTAAGGTTGGAGTCGCCACAACGGCCGCATTGGGAATAATTACGCGACGATAAACTTGTGCTCGGGTCATCCCCAGACTGCGTGCCGCCTCAATCTCACCAGGATTGACTGAGAGAATGGCTGCACGAATGGTTTCACTAGCATAAGCTGCCTCATTAAAGGCAAAGGCAACAATTGCAAAAGCAGCGGCTGGAATCGCATTGATATTGAGACCAGTTCCCCATTGCTGATTGAGGGCTTTCAAAGCCAAAGGAATTCCGTAGTAGGTCAACATGAGCTGCACTAAAATCGGTGTCCCTTTTAAGAAACTAACAAAGAAGGCCTGTAAGGGATATAAAATCTTGACACGATTGATCTTCACAATGGCAAAAAGAAGTGCCAAAACCAAGCCAAAAAAGGCACCACCAATGGTCAACATAATCGTTGTTGGAAGTTGTTGGACAATTCTTGGAATCCCATCAAAGACCGAACGCAGGCTAAAAAGCTTGCCATCCGGAATCAATTGCATCAAGTTTTGGTACCAATCTGATGCTAAAATCGTTGTAACATTCATAAAAACATCCTCTCCTGATAATGATTCATTCTACCATACTTCTGCCGTCAATGAAATTATTTGCTACGGTCAGATACAGACTTTGTCTACCTACTAGTTTATCATACTTTGAAACAGGGAGGTTATATATTTTATCTATCAAAGAGATAGATAAAAACTATTTCAATCCCAATTCTTCATAAGCTTTTCGATAACCGATTTGCTTAACAGTTCCATTTTCTACTAAAATTGGCCGTTTTAACAACATACCGTCACTTGCTAGCAACTCAGCCGCTTCTTGATTTGACAGACTTCCTACCTTATCTTTCAATCCTAATTCACGGTATTTGATCCCACTGGTGTTAAAAAATTGCTTCAACTCGAAACCTGAGGTTTCTAGCCAGTTCAAAATCACTTCTTGACTTGGTGTTTCTTCAACGATATGAACAGCTTTGTAGTCCACACCTAATTGATTTAATTCTTGTTTTGCTTTTTTACAAGTTGAACATTTTGGGTATTCGATAAATTCTAACATGTCTTTCACTTTCTATTGTTTCTATCTTTAAAATCTGCGTCTTCATGCTCCAAGAGCCAAGCTTTCTTTTCCACTCCTGCAGCATAACCTGTCAGGCGCTTGCCTGCTCCTAGCACCCGATGACAAGGTACTAGGATAGACCACGGATTGCGTCCTACCGCTCCACCAATTGCTTGAGCAGAAGCCACTTGCAGGTCTTGGGCTATTTGTCCATAGGTCACTGTCTGACCATAAGGAATTCCCTGTAGATAGGACCAAACTCGCTTTTCAAAATCCGTTCCGATTGGCGCCAAGGGCAAGTTGGATAAATCCTGAGGCTTGCCTTTAAAGTAAGCATCTAAGCAAGTAATAACTGGGTCTAAAATGGGATGACTAACAACTGCTTCTATCGTTTCATCTCCTAGTCCCCTCTCAAAATGCTTCTGCTCCTGAACCCAAATTCCATACAGATATTGCTCGTCGGCAACCAAAGACAAGGTTCCTATTGGCGAAAAGTAGAGCATTTTTGCATACTTCTTTTGCATTATTTCTTCAATTTTTGATAGGCCAAGCGTTCGCCATCAACTGGAACCTTACCAACCTGTTTAAAACCGAGTTTTTCAAAAATATGCTGCATGGCCTTGTTTGCAACATGCGTATCTGAACGAAAATCAAGATAGTCAAAACCTTCAATCAAGCCCTCTAAGAAGGTTTGAGCAACGCCCCGTCCCTGCACATCTGTTGCCACAGCGATACGGTGAAAGACCAGGTATTCTGACTCTCTCCCTTGCCAACTTCCTTCATAAATGGCTTCATAGGCTTCCTCTGGACTCTTGGTCACAGCAGCATAGGCTAATAGCTCTCCATCTTCCAAGGCTACGTAGGCTTGACCTGAGATAATATCTTCAATAATAATATCAGCATTTGGATAGCCATTTTGCCACTGGTCACTACCAGCATCCGCTAAACATTTTTTAGCATCCTCCATCACCCGCATGATGGCATCTACTTCATTTGGAAAAGCTAAACGAATTTCCATCTTTTCTCCTCATTTCTGACTAGTTTCTCCCATGATAGCATAATTTAAGTCTTTCTACAAGCAGTTAAAACTTGACTTCCTGTTTTTATTATTTTATAATCTAGTTATTAAAACTAGATAAAAAGGAGTTGGAAATGAAAACTACCTTTTCCTACCCAAAATGGGCAGAAATTCCAAACATTGACCTCTATCTGGACCAGGTTTTACTCTATGTCAATCAGGTCTGCGCCCCTATCTCTCCTGATAAAGACAAGGGCCTGACAGCATCCATGGTCAATAACTATGTCAAACATGGTTATCTGACAAAGCCTGACAAGAAAAAATACCAACGCCAACAGATTGCCCGTCTGATTGCTATCACAAGCCTCAAGTCTGTATTTTCTATCCAAGAAATAGCCCAGACACTTAATACTCTACAAAGTCAAGCAAGTTCAGAGCAACTCTACGATGCTTTTGTGGACTACATGAACCAAGGAATTGACCCAGCTAATCCTATCATACAAACCAGCTGTCAAACCGTTAAACTCTATCATCAAACTCTGGCCTTAATCCATCATACTCAAGAGGAGGTAATCAAATGAACACTAGTCTTAAACTCAGCAAACAACTCAGTTTTGGAGAGGAGATTGCTAATAGTGTGACCCATGCCGTAGGTGCAGTCATCATGCTCATCTTACTCCCTATTTCATCCACCTATAGTTATGAGACACACGGATTTTTATCCTCTATTGGAGTTTCCATTTTCGTTATTAGTCTCTTTCTCATGTTTCTATCATCCACCATTTATCACTCTATGGCCTATGGTTCGACCCACAAATATGTCTTGCGAATCATTGACCATTCGATGATTTATGTGGCTATCGCAGGCTCATACACGCCCGTTGTCTTGACCTTGATGAATAACTGGTTTGGCTATCTAATTATTGCCATTCAATGGGGAACGACCATCTTTGGTATTCTCTATAAAATCTTTGCTAAAAAGGTCAATGAGAAATTCAGCCTTGCTCTTTACCTGATTATGGGCTGGTTGGTTCTGGCTATCATTCCTGCCATTATCAGTCAAACGACGCCAATCTTTTGGAGTCTTATGGTAACGGGCGGACTCTCTTATACAGTTGGAGCTGGATTTTACGCCAAGAAAAAACCTTATTTCCACATGATTTGGCATCTCTTTATCCTAGCAGCATCTGCCCTCCAGTACATTGCCATTGTTTATTACATGTAAAACTCTAAGCAGGCAGAGCCTGCTTAGAGTTTTACAATCGAATTTCCTAAAGAGGAAGCAATATGAAAGCCGTCATTGCTTGCGCACATAAGATTCTCAGAATCATTTACAAACTACTCTCTACCAAGCAGACTTATCAAACAGAAAAGGCGCTAGGACTGAGGAAACAGTTCTAACGTCCAAACTAAAAAAAATTTCAATTACACTATAGCACAGGAAGTGATTTTTTGCGCTTTGTTACTATCTTTTTTCTTCACATATATTTATAAAGTACTGGTGCAAGCGCACATCATCAGTCAATTCTGGATGAAAAGAAGTTACCAACATATTTTTTTCTTGGGCTGCAACGATTTGATTGTCCACTGTTGCTAGAATTTCTACATCTTCTCCAACACTGCTGATAATTGGACCACGAATAAAGGTCATTGGAATCTGACCGATTCCCTTACATTCTGCTTCCGTGTAGAAACTTCCTAGTTGGCGCCCATAGGCATTGCGCTCGACCACCATATCCATAGCTCCTAGATGACTCTCTTCCTGAGAAGTAATTTCTTTAGCCAGCAAAATCAAGCCAGCACAGGTTCCAAAGGCTGGTAAACCAGATAGAATGGCTTCTCGAATGGGAATCAGCATGTCCTGGTCTCGTAAGAGCTTGCCCATAGTTGTAGACTCACCTCCAGGTAATATCAAACCTGACAAGTCACTCTGATTTTGCTGAAAATCCTCTAAATTTCTGATTTCAACACTCTCAACACCTAATTGCTCTAGCACTTTTACATGTTCTGCAAAGGCACCTTGCAAGGCCAATATTCCGATTTTCATCTATTTTCCTCGCTCAGCCATGAGGATTTGGATCTCATTTTCATTGATACCAACCATGGCTTCTCCTAAATCTTCAGAGATTTGAGCCAAGATCTGAGGATTTCGGAAATTAGTTACCGCTTTGACAATGGCACTCGCTCGTTTAACAGGATCTCCTGACTTGAAAATACCTGAACCGACAAAGACACCCTCTGCTCCTAATTGCATCATCAGCGCAGCATCTGCTGGCGTTGCAACACCTCCAGCAGCGAAATTTACAACTGGCAATTTCCCATGTTCATGGACGTATTGAACCAATTCTACAGGGACTTGCAATTCCTTGGCAGCAACATAAAGCTCGTCCTCACGCAGGTTTTGAATACGGCGAATTTCCTGATTCATCATACGCATATGGCGAACAGCTTGGACAATATCTCCTGTACCCGGTTCTCCTTTGGTACGAATCATAGAAGCTCCTTCAGCGATACGACGCAAGGCTTCCCCCAAATCCTTAGCACCACAAACAAAAGGAACTTGGAATTCTTTTTTGTCCACATGGAAACGGTCGTCTGCTGGAGATAAAACTTCACTCTCATCGATATAGTCAATCTCAATAGCCTCTAAAATCTGAGCCTCAACAAAATGCCCGATTCTGACCTTGGCCATTACTGGAATACTAACCGCTTCTTGGATTTCCTTAATCATCTTTGGATCACTCATGCGGGAAACCCCACCAGCCGCACGAATATCAGCCGGAATTCGTTCCAAGGCCATCACAGCTGCCGCACCAGCAGCCTCTGCAATACGGGCCTGTTCAGGGTTCTGAACGTCCATGATAACACCGCCCTTGAGCATCTGCGCCAAGTTTTTATTTAATTCATAACGATTTTCAGTCATTTCTTTATCCTCATCATTTGTATTGGTAGCTACCATTTCATTTTAAGTTAGATTAGAATGAAGTACAAGATAAAAAAAACATAATTGTATGGGTACAGATTATCTAAAAAATTATCTGACCTTAACTTAAGGCCAGATAATTCATTTATTTTTATTTTTCAGCTGTAAGGGCAGCCATTGTGATGTAGTTATATGGTTTGTTGAAGTGTGGCAAGAAGAAGAGGTCTGTCAATGCCAATTTATCAATTGTTACATGCTCTTGGATAGCAAGTGAGAACATGTGGATTCCCATGCTGATTGCAGAATCGTGTGAAACCATTTGTGCACCAAGAATTTCACGGCTATCTTTGTCAAAGACAATCTTAATCGCTACTTCATGGTTGTCATGTTTCATGAATTCTGGTTTTTGAAGATCGTTAAAGCCTGTTTCAGTTGCATTGTAGCCAGCAGCTTTTGCTTTTTCAAGAGTCAAACCAGTTGAAACCATGTGAAGGCCATAGATAGAGATACCATTTGAACCTTGCACACCGATTCCTTCCAATTCATGTCCACAAGCGTTGTAGGCACCAACGATACCAGTACGAACAGCATTTGAAGCAAGGGCAATGTAGCTAGTGTCTTTACGAGCATTGTCATAAACAGTCGCACAGTCACCAACAGCGTAAACGCCTGGGATAGATGTTTCTTGTTTCTTGTCTACAAGGAAGGCACCGTTGCGGAAGAGTTCAATTTTACCATCAGCAAGTGCTGTGTTTGGACGGAAACCAACTGCAAGAACAACCATATCCACATCAAAGCTTTCTTTGTCAGTAATCAAGCGTTCAACTTTACCATCACCTTCGATTGCTTTAACAGTTTGACCAAGTGCCAAGCGGATATTGTGGTCTTCCAAGTTCTTAGCCATCATTTGTGTGAAGTCTTTGTCATAGTAACCGTTCAAGACAGTATCAACGATATCAACAAGGACAACTTCTTTTCCAAGACGCTCAAAGGCTTCAGCAAGTTCAACACCGATGTAACCACCACCAACAACGGCGATACGGTCAAGGTGTCGGCTCTTGTCAGCAAGTTTATTGATAACTTCTTCAGCATTTTGGTACAATTTCACAAATTGTACGTTTTCAAGAGTTGCTTTAAATTCGCGGTTTCCTTTAACAATTTCAACGCCTTCGATTGGTGGCAAGATTGGTGTAGAACCTGTAGCGAAAATCAATTTTTCGTATGATTCTTTGTGCTCTTTTCCTTCAACTTCTGCTGTAACTACTTTGTTATCATAGTCAATTGAAAGAACTGGTGAATTCATATAAACCTTAGCACCTTTAGCTTCCAATTTTTCTTTATCAGAATAGAACAAGCCTTCAGCACCGTCAATTTGTTCACCAATCCAAAGAGCCATTCCACATCCTAGGAAAGAGATGTTAGAGTTTTGGTCAAATACAACAATTTCGTTCTCATTTCCAAAATTATCCAACATGGTATTGATACATGCTGTACCAGCGTGGTTAGCACCAACTATAACGATTTTACTCATAAAAAATTTCCTGCCTTCAATTTTAAATTTACTCTCCTAGTATAACATTTACTGTTAGCGTTTACAAGTGGTTTACTATTATTTCAGCATTTTTTATCAAAAATAATTCCCCATTTATCCTGATTTCAAGACTAATGAATTTTTGTGAGCATATTTCTTGACTTTTTCCAAATTTTATTTGTGAAAAGTCTAACTTTATGGTATTCTAATAACATGAAAATAAAATGTAAGGGCTTCAATTTAGATAATTACTTGATATTACAACTTATTTTCTATAAGAGAAAGGAGTTGGTAGCTTGCCTCTAAGTTCACATTCCGAACGGCTAATGGGGACTACTATCACTATTTCATTAGTGGATGAGCGAGCCGATAGCTTGCTCCAGAAATCCTTTGATTTACTCAGAGAGCTAGAATACCGCTTCAACGCCAATAGTCAAAAATCTGAGTTGATGGAAATCAATTATCAAGCAGGAATAGCCCCCGTCAAGGTTCATCCAGACCTGTTTGAACTGATTTCACTTGGGTTAGAGCATAGCCTAGCGCCCTCTAGCCATCTCAACATCAGTATTGGTCCCTTGATTCAAACTTGGCGCATCGGTTTTTCAGATGCCAAGGTCGCCCAGCTTCAAGAAATTGAATCGGTGCTACCTCTAATCAATCCTCATGATATCGAGTTAGATTCTTCTACTTCTACTGTGTTTTTAAAACAGAAAGGAATGAAGATCGATCTAGGTTGTTTAGCCAAAGGATATAGTGCGGATAAGGTTGCCCAATTTCTTAGAAAAGAGGGGGTGACTTCTGCCTTGATCAATCTGGGGGGGGAATATCCTGACCATTGGAAAAAATCAGGCAAGAGGAAATCAGCCTTGGCAAATCGGGATTCAAGACCCAGCCAATCCGAGGGGAAATCACTTAATGACCATCCCTGTTGTCAATAAATCTGTCGTGACTTCAGGCATTTATGAACGTCACCTGACAATCGATGGAAAAGATTACCATCATATTTTTGACAGCCAGACAGGATATCCTGTTGACACAGAACTAGCGAGTCTAACAATTATCTCTGATAAATCAGTTGATGGCGAAATCTGGACAACTCGACTCTTTGGAGAAAGACCTGCTTCTATCCTCTGGCAAGTCGAAAGTTTGGAGGGCATCGAAGTCATCCTCATCGATAAGGAAGGTCACCTAAGTTGTTCTTCAGGAATTCCTACTCTATAGAGACAACTGTTTCAATGGAGTTTTAAAATCGTATTATGTAAAAAGAGAAAGGAAATCTCATGTTAAAACTTATTGCTATTGTTGGAACAAATTCAAAACGTTCTACAAACCGTCAATTGCTTCAATACATGCAAAAACACTTTGCTGAAAAAGCTGAAATTGAACTTGTTGAAATCAAGGATATCCCTGTCTTTAACAAGCCAGCTGACAAGCAAGTACCTGCTGAAATATTGGAAATTGCTGCTAAAATTGAAGAGGCAGATGGCGTTATTATCGGTACTCCTGAGTACGACCACTCTATCCCAGCTGTTTTGATGAGCGCTCTTGCTTGGTTGTCTTATGGTATTTACCCACTTTTGAACAAACCAATCATGATTACTGGTGCTTCTTACGGTACGCTTGGTTCATCACGTGCCCAATTACAACTTCGCCAAATATTGAATGCTCCAGAAATTAAAGCAAGTGTCCTTCCTGATGAATTCTTGCTTTCACATTCTCTTCAAGCCTTCAACCCAAGTGGAGACCTAGTAGATCTTGATGTTATTAAAAAACTGGATGCTACTTTTGACGACTACCGTATCTTTGTAAAAATTACAGAAAAATTGCGCAACGCACAAGCCCTACTTCGCAAAGATGCTGAAGACTTTGACTGGGAAAATTTGTAAGATAGGAGACCAAAAAGAATGAAATTTGTTGGACTTGTAGGATCAAACTACGATCAATCATATAACCGTAAACTCTTGGAATTCATCCGTCGTCACTTCAAACTCAAATTTGAATTAGAAGTCCTCGAAATTGATGAAGTTCCAATGTTTAACCAAGACGAAAAATGGGATGAAAGTTTCCAATTGCGTCTCTTGTATAACAGAATTACGCGTGCTGATGGTGTCATTATCGCTACTCCTGAGCACAACCACACAATCTCAGCTTCTCTAAAATCTGTTCTTGAATGGCTTTCATACGAAGTTCATCCATTTGAAAACAAACCAGTCATGATTGTGGGAGCATCTTACTATGACCAAGGTACTTCTCGTGCCCAAGTTCACCTTCGTAAGATTCTTGACGCTCCAGGTGTTAATGCCTATACGCTTCCAGGTAACGAATTCCTTCTTGGTAAAGCCAAAGAAGCTTTTGATGTTAATGGGAATATCACAAATGAAGGAACTGTTAATTTCCTTGAAACATGTTTAGACAACTTTGTAAAATATGTGGGAGTCGTTTCAAAATTGAAAAAACCAAAACCAATTGCACCAGAAGATTTATATTGTACAAATTCAATTGCAACTACCATTCAAGGTGTTGATCCAGATGATCCTGAATGGGTAGAAAAAGCAGCTGAACTTGTTGGAGCTGTTTCTGGAGATACTTACGTTAAATTAGACCACGGTATCTTGACAGTTAACCAAATTGACATGTTCTTGAAAGCAATGCCATTTGAATTGACATTTGCAGATGATAATAATCAATTCTTGTACTTTAATAACGCACACCAAGATCCAAATACAATGTTTGGTAAACGTGTACGTGCTCAATCAGGAAACCGTTTAGGAACTGTACACGGTTCATTGCCAGATTCTAGAATGAAAAACGTTGAATGGGTTGTCGGCGTATTGCGTAATGGGGACCAAGAATATGTCCGTACAATTGTGCCAGGAACACCAGAAGGCGTTATCAATACCCACAATTACCAAGCAATGTACTATCCAGACGGTTCATATGCTGGAATCAATGAAATCATCTTCAATTTCCAACCATGGCTCGATTGGTACTTGGAAACAACTGGTCAACGTCTAGTTGGTGGAAATGCAGCAACTCCTGCTGGAGGACATGGCGGAGCAGATGCTACATCTGGAGCTTCAGATTCAGGTGATGCTGGAGGTCACGGTGGTGGCCCAGATGCTACAGCCGGTGCAAGTTACTAATGATAGTTTTAGGAACCATTTTGGTTCCTTTTTAAGTGACAAAAGACTAGCAGTTTGTGGTAACCGCCCGATAACGAAGTATATTGAAAAATATCCAGACTAGAGAACTCACGGATAGTTCCTAATCTGGAGATTTCTTATTTGCACTTTTCTTGTACAACTTTATT